>CAYIMB010000010.1:0-34848 GCA_964364425.1 uncultured Gammaproteobacteria bacterium | reverse complement strand
CAACTATTCTACATCCCGCTTTTTATTCCTTACACACTAAAAGTATACGGTATCTCCTCGAGGAGCTCCCACTTCTCCTTGCGCTTGTCGTAAATGAAGCCCGAGGGCGGCTTCATGGTCATGAATGGCAGAGTCGCTGTCGTCATCTCAACACCTCCTTGAATGGTTGTAGATGCAGCCATAAACACGGGAAAATCGAACTATATCCTGTATTTGTGGCCACATCTCACAAAAGGGGCCTTAGGGACCCGGAAATATAATCTATTTTTAAGGAAAAAAGCAAGGGCATGGCCATATGAATCTGTCTCGACAAAAGCATGCACGTGCATGTGTCGCAAAATATATTTCAGAAAGTTATTCCTTTTTCCTGATCACAAAAGCTGTTTTGTGCTCACCCTTATCGCCTATTTCCACCTGAAACTGAGGGTTCTTCTCTTTAAACCTTTGAATGGTTGCATAATCTCTCGGGTGCACTCGTGAAACATACAATTCACCTTTAGAACCTAATTTCTGTAAAGCGGCTTTCAGCACTAAGTCAAAATAAGAATCCATGGGCATGAATCCTTTTCCGGAGTATAAAAACTCACCGCTCGTATCAATAATCAGATCAAACTCAGGAAACTGCCTCATCTCCACAATACTCCTGAACTGAGCGTCGTTTGGGTGGATAGTGTCTTTTAATTTATCTAATTCAACCCCAGGCGGCAGTTCCTCCGCGTGTTGTTTAATAAAGTCTATGTAACTTTTCTTTTGATTAGCTGAGACCTCAGGCTGAACTGGATTTTCAATTGATGTCCCGTACACCGCTACCTCTTCACCAAACTTTTGTCTTATTTGATCAGTAAAAAAACCTAATCCACAACCTGAATCTAAAATCCTTACTTTTCTTTTACTTCCTTGGTCTCTTACTCTTTTAATAATACTTGGGATGACTTGATTTAAAAAATCTTCCCCATGTTCTTCGTTAATACCAACAGCTGACTCATCTCCAGAAAGAGAGCCCTCTGCTAACCGGCAGCGCTCCACCCTTCTATCCCTGGGACGTTCTGCGTAATGGTCTTTCAAGGCAGGCTCAAATTTGTCCTGTCGCAAACCCTTCCATCCACCCTTCCAATATTGATGAGCGACTGGTTCCTTTCCACGGCCCCTGCCTTTATAGGTAGCCATTTTTACAACTGTTTAACTTCAGCCTTGGATAATATATACGCACCTCTGATTTGTTTGAGTATCAACGGAATACTGATCAAGGCAAATCCCCAGAGCAACCAATATTCTAATTGGAAAATGACGGCAAAAGTGACGGAATAGACAAATAGGTCAACCGTCCCCAAGTAGATCGATTTGGTGATGTAAATTTCACTCGTGCGGGTTTTGGGAAATGCCGCTTTCTTGGCTTCACGGATGTAAGACACGAGCTGTAACCCTAAGACTGCTGAGGCTCCAAGAATAAGAGCGTAAATGGGTGTCCAACCAAAAGGGAGGGCGACATGTGAAGCCAAATGATGGGTCAGTGCGCCCAATACAATAATTTCCTTTACACGGTCAAACGTTGAATCCAAGAACCCACCAAATGGACTACTTTTCCCCGTTGCCCTGGCCACTTCACCATCTGAGCAATCAAAAACGAACCCAATCTGGAGTAGCACCACGCCAATGATGCGTGTCCAGTATGAAGCTGAAAATAAGCAGGCCGCCGCCGCAAGATTAATCAGCATGGAAGTCATGGAAACCGTATTAGGGGAAATATTTGGAAACAACTCCAGTAAAACAAAAGTGAAGACCCGTGACAGTTTGCGGGTAATCAAAGTTGAAAAAATCGAATCATGCGGTTTCTGAAATGATTTGATCTCGGCCAAGGTAAAAGATTTCATATTTATAAGTCTACTCTATCCACACGGATTTGTTCAGCGTAACTGGAAGTGAACGTGTCAACAGTACTTCGTTTGAAGCGAGATAAGAATTGTTGAGTTTCACTGGTTGTTGTTTCATCCGTCCACACGTACACCGTATAACCTTTCAACATCACAGAAATAAACTCAGCCAATTGGTCAGCTGGAATGTCAAAACGTTTATTTTCTAGAGGAAATCGAATTGATTTAATACCGGTATGAATTTCAAATGTTTCTGAAATACCGTACTGCCAATCACCCGTAAACAATACCACCGGATTTGGTCCGGTTGTTTTTTCTCCCAGGTCTTTGAGTTGTTGTAAATCTGTAAAAGAGATCGATTTGAAAATCAACAAGTCCTTCGTTCTCAGATCAGTCCACTCTGTAGCCACGGTTTGACCAAATGGGATGAGAATGGCTAGCACAGCCAATGCGCTAAAACCCCACTGAAGATATTTAATCTGAGTGAGGTGAGGAATGATACGTTGCAGAAAAAACTTTACTCCAATAAACGTGAGTAGAAGGAGAGGCGGGAAGGCGGGAAGGATGTACCGTGCGTATGGATTCACCCACAAGGAAAAAATAACCAAAGTCCCAAGCGGCCACAAGATCAGAAGTAATGCTCTGCGCTTGTCTGTTTTCCACACAGACCACAGACCCAACAAGATGGCCGGGAATAAAAACAGAATAGGCGTGGCTTTGCGCATGATTTCCCAATAATGGGGCAAAGAACCTTCGCCGGTGGAAAACTTTCCTTGGTTATTAAATACATTCTGAAAACTCAAAGAACTAATGTGGTCAATGTTTGAAGTCACTGCCACTGAGGTAATGTCCTTTTTCCTGAATTTGACCTTCTGTTGTGAGATTTCTACTGAATTCCAGATACTAATGGAATAGATCAGGAAAAAGCCAATAGTAAAGGCCATTAAGGGCTTCCACAGGCTCTTCAGAAGCCCCTGAAGGCCTTGAGAACGCTTCCTAGCAACCATGAGCCCTGAGATGGCGGGAATGACTACAATGGACGTCTCACGGATGTTGGTGGCCATGCCAAAGGCTAAACCAGCCAGTAGCCAGCCAGTTAACCACCATTTCTTTGTCTTCGTCCTCCAGCGAAATGAAAGGAGAGCTAAAATGGTTCCCACCAAGACAAAGACCATAGATGGAATTTCCCGCATGGGCTGCGCTAGGGCATGTTCAAAAAACAAACTAGATGAGGCTAAAGCGATACTTGCTCCGAGCGCCACAGGCACTCTCCAACGAACTCCCTGCAGTAGCAACACGCCCAACACATAGGTCAGTCCAACAACCAATCCGGCACTCACCGGCACCACGCCGTAAAAAGCTACATCCGTGCCCCACACTTTGGCCGCCAACCATTGTAAGACCGACAGACCAATGGGATAGATAGATGCCATCCAACCATCCGGACTAATAATTTCATGATGGGTTGGAGTCAGCCAACGCGCCTGACGTTCTTCACCAAAAAAATCTAGTCCGGCCTGCACCAGCGGATCCTGATACACCAACGGTTCTCCTTTGAGTAGCCGCCCAGCTAAAAACGTATAGCCAGGTGAATCATCTCCCCAGGCTCCATGCGCATGATCAGACCAAATCAAGCTGGCGAAACCAACGCTCAACGCTAGGAAGACCGTAAGATGGGCAACCCAAAACCAGCGGGAAAATCGATTTACTTTATGCTGGAACGTAGCCCAGTTCACGTAAGCGAGAAATTATAAAATCAACACACTCGTTCAAGGGTTTGGCATGAGTCTCAACGGTAATTTCTGGGTTCAATGGTTCTTCGTATGGATCATTCACGCCGGTGAAATTTGGAATCTCTCCTTTTTGTGCTTTGGCGTACAAGCCCTTCACATCACGGCCAGCACACACCTCTAGCGGACATTTTACATACACCTCAACAAAGTTTTCTGTCTCTTTACGGGCGTAATCACGCATGGCGCGGTAAGGTGATATGAAGGAGACCAAAGACATGACGCCATTGCGCGTGAGCAACTTAGCCACAAAAGTGACACGTTCAATGTTCTTATCCCGGTCCTCTTTAGAGAAGCCCAAATCCTTAGTCAAAGATTGGCGCACAATATCTCCGTCCAAACGTTCAACTTTGAGTCCCTGTCCTCGCAACTTTTTTTCTAACGCATCAGCTAAGGTCGACTTACCCGCGCCTGAAAGTCCGGTGAACCAGACTGTGACTCCTTTTTGTTCCATATCCTGTTTTTAGGGTTAATTTAGGCAATTGGCTTTCCTTCATAATCTGAAGGAATGGGTAGGCCGAATTTTGTCAAAATTGTAGGGGCTACGTCAAGTATGGATAGTTCTGGGACTTGGCCCTTTCCTGGTTGCTTTGGGTCAAACAAGATACAGATTCCTTCCCAGTCATGCACCCCATCATCTGGGCCTGTGTCGTTTTCCAAAAGGTAGAGGGAGGGGTGACCGAGCGTTCCAGCTGCACGGTACTGTAAGTCACCAAAAAAAGCCATTAAATCAGATGGATCACCATTGGCTACTGGATAATATTCCTCAGGAGCAAACACCAAGTTTTTCATGGGCATACCTTCCATGTCTGGAACTGCTTCAAGCTGAGCTTTCAATTCATCTCGTACGGCTTTCAGTTGATCCTGTGGGACCACACCTTGTGGTTCGCGTCCTTCAACATTGAGGAAAATACGGCTGTAATATCCACCTTCAGCCCAAGCTTTGGTCTTGGTCCAGTCTATATCACATTTTTCTAACTTACTGACGCTTGCTGGACGAGATTTCAACGTCATCCAACCGTTTTGGATCAACCATTCGTTAATACAGAACGCTCCTTTCATGGCTTTTCCTCCGTGGTCGGACACTACCATCACTACCGTATCTTCCGGAATCAGTTTTAATACTTCAGCAATCTCCTGATCCAACAGTTTGTGGTATTGTAACAACGCTCCTTCATATGGATTTCCTTTGACATACTTATGATGAGTTGGATCTGAGTATGACCACAAGTAGTGTTGAATCCGGTCCAGACCAATCTCATGCATCATGGCAAAATCCCAGGGCTTGTTTTGGAGGAATTTTCGCAACACCTTGAACCGTTTTTTGGTCATGCTAGTAACCCCAGCAATCACCTCTTCTGGTGGAACTTCCTTCCGGTTAGAGTAATCCAATTCATATTCCCCTATCTCAGCCGCAATTTCCTGTTTCAATTCAGATGGGAAAGTATATTCAGATTGAATGTCCGGAGTTAAAAAGTCACCTACCATCCAACCGTTCACTGGCCTCAGTGGATAGGTTTGTGGAATAGCCAGCAAACCAACTTTCAAACCAGCATCACCTAATTCATCCCACAACAAGCGTTCTTTAACGGTGGTGCTATTGGCTAAATACATAGATCCATAATCTGCACCCTTCTTGCGGTGACGGAAACCATAAATACCTAATTTACCTGGATTCTTAGAACTCATCATACACATCCAGGCTGGACAGGTAATAGGCGGTACCACACTCCGTAGCTCACCCCAAGTCCCTCCGTCCATTAACCGGTTCAAAGTTGGCAACTGACCCTTGTAACGATTAAAAATCAAAGATGGTTCACCACAATCTAAACCAAAGACTAGT
This sequence comes from uncultured Gammaproteobacteria bacterium, assembly GCA_964364425.1. GTDB lineage: Bacteria > Patescibacteriota > Patescibacteriia > UBA9570 > JBBTWU01 > JBBTWU01. The sequence continues at coordinate 29,344 of CAYIMB010000010.1, read as the reverse complement.
ACTTTACGCCCCATATGCTTGTAGGTTATGTCTGACTTGTTTTAAAAATTCAGGATGCTTATCTAGTGGAATAATTAAACCAGCCACTTCCACTTTTCCACCAGCATTACATCCTTGAGCCCGCGCCAAATCAACAAAGGGTGATAAATCAAACGGCAAATTTCTACGCCTCAAATAAATATTGGCGTACGTTGGGTGCATTTGTGTCACCATCACAATGTTATCAGGAAAACGTCTTGACAAGGCCCGCGTATATTCAGACAACAAATGTAACGGGGATTCCAAATTAAATTCCAAACCGAACTTTCCAACTGGCACACCTGTCACCGTTTGGGCTGTATTCAAAGTTTCATCAATCAGCTTTTGCTTTTCCAACAAGACCGGATCTTCCAACAAAAACAATGGGTCTTTTCTCACCAACGCAATCATGCGCTCCAAACCCGCTGAATCCAAGGTGATATAATTTGTATCAATCAACTTGGTCAGACGTAAAACGTCATCAAAAGATTTCCCCTTCCCCTGCAAAGCCAATTCAACAAAAGGAAAAAAGTCTTCCCGTTCTTTCAAGCGCTCTTCCTGATCACCCACCATCCCCAAAATGGCTGTTACATTCACCGGATTTTCCAAAGCACTATTCACCAAAAAAGAATTGCCTGGAAAAGATACATCTTGCTTCCCGGGACGTTGAATATCCCTGGTTTGTACATGATGATCAAATACAAGCACCGCAGGTGCCGTTTTTTCCAATTCTTCTATTGTCTCCAATGTGAAGTTCAAATCGACACACATAATCAAATCATATTTCCCCTGGCGAATCCGTTCATACTCTGCAGGCAGCAAAAAATAATTCCCAATAGTTGGATGCAACAAATCAATCTGCCAACCAGCTTTGTGTTGGGCTAAAAAATTCAACAACAAAGCTGCGCTAGTCACACCATCCGTATCCCAGTGATAAACCAACAATCCCTTCCCGTTTGGGGGAAGGGAAAGTAGTTGATCTCTTGGGCTTAACTGAGTGTCCATTCTCATGGGACAAACACGTCCTTTTCAGTGATCAAAATTTTTGCTACATCTGGCCGCATAATAGCTTCTGGCACCATCTCACCCGCTTGCACCAATTTACGAATTTTTGTACCGCTTGGTCCAGTATGGAATTCATCTGCATGTCCACAAGTCTTAACGGTAGCCATACAGCCACATTTGGAACACATGAAGGAGTTATCAAACTTCAAAATGTGAATACCAAAGTCTTCAATAGTGTCAAAAATCTTTTGTGCATCAAATGGACCATAATAATCTCCCACTCCGGCGTGGTCACGTCCCACCACAAAGTGCGTACAACCAAAGTTTTTACGAATGATAGCGTGTTGAATAGCTTCCCGTGGTCCGGCATAACGCATCATGGCAGGCAGAATGGAAAACACCGCGCTGTTGCGTGGGAAGTAATTCTGAATCATGTGCGTGTAGGCCTTGATAATAATGTGATCTTGAAAATCACCAGTTTTTTTACGCCCAATGATTGGATTAATGAACAATCCGTCACAAATTTCTAAGGCACAACGTTGCAAATATTCATGAGCACGGTGTGGAGCGTTCCGAGTCTGAAATCCAGCCACTGTTTTCCAACCCTTCTCTTTGAACATGACGCGAGTTTCCCATGGATCCAAGTTCACATGTTCAAATGGAGTTTTGGAGTTATCAATCAGGTCAATTGGACCACCAATCAATACTGGCTGCCAGGCGTACACATAAGCCACGCCAGGGTGGGTTTGATCAGTTGTACCATACACGTTCTGAGTCACATCCGCTGGATCAAAACCGTACATGTCTTCAACTGTCATCAAAGCCACTGGTTGATTATCTGGACCAACCAAAGTGATACGTGAACCTTTACCAAATTCTTTTGCTTTTTCACGTGAGACACTAAGCACAATTGGAATACTCCAAACTAATCCGTTGGCCAACTTTTTTTCATGAACTGACTGTTCAAAGTCATCCTTCTCCAAAAACCCCATCAACGGTGAGTACACACCACGGGCAATATTCTTCACATCTTTGACCAACTCCTCATCCAACTGAACAGTTGGAAAATTCTTGGCTTGTTCTAGTGCTTTAGAAGCTTCTTTTTCACTCAGTACACGGTTAATAAGCTTCCCTCCGTGCGGTGGGTTCAAGTAAGTTTCAATCATATTATTCTATGTAACCAAGGTCGCGCAGACGGTCTTTTATTTTTCCTTCATCAGCCGAGGTGTACACACTGACCTCAGTGTCTGCCACCATGATGTCATCTGATTTGAGTATAACATCTAACAATTTTTCCGCGTACCCATCTACGGTTTCGCAACCTTCTCGTTCCGCTCCTTCTTCCAGGAGTTCGTAGAGCTTATCGTTTATGTGAATGTGTGGCATAAGTTACGTAAATATTTTTGACCCGGCCATTATACAAAGCGTCCTCTGGCCGTCAAGTGAGATTTTGGTAGAACTGTTGATATTGCTCAGAGATAGATTTCCAAGTAAACTGTTCCACCACTTTAACAGCCATTTCATAGCGTTTTTCCTCCGGCCAGGTGGTGCTTTGCAAGATAGCTGATTTAAATGTTTCTGGCTTGCCGCTAGGAACCAGCAAACCGGTTACTCCATCTATCACCGCGTCCGTAATTCCTTCTAGTCTAGACGCCACCACCGGACACCCATGCGCCGCCGCCTCCAAAGCCACCATACCAAACCCTTCAGCATCTCCTTGCACCGGAAGATTAGGCATCACCATGACCGTTGCCCTGGCATACCAGGCACTGAGTTCTGCATCAGACACTCTTCCCCGTAGCAAAATCCGTCCTGGCAATCCGCCTAATTTTTCTGTAGCCGCCTGTACTCGGTCTCTGTCCGGACCATCCCCGACTATGACAACGTAGTTTTGTGGATCCTGTAACAAATCTGCGGCAACATGTTCTAAAAACCACACCTGTCCTTTGCGTTCCACTAATCGGCCAGCCAGTAAAATAATATTTTTGGTTTCACCTATGGCAAATCGATTTTCCAGCAGCTCCAGAGCTTGGGCTTTAGTCATCCGTGGCAGCTGCACACCATGCCCAATCACCGCATGTTGGCGAGGCTTTGCATACGTTTGCAATAACTCATCTGTCGCGTGACTGACTGAAACCACACCATGCACTCGTTTCAAACCAAAACGAAACAACCATTGGTAAATTGGATTTGGATAGGTCAACTCTAACCCATGCAAAGTAACCACCACTTTCCTTCCGTACAATCTGGCAAATGGGGCCAGAGGGACCAGCACACCATCCATCAGGTGCACCACATCAGCTCTTTTGCCCAAGCATAACTTCAAAGCCACCCAGGGCAACCACCAAATCACATGCCACCTGGCGCCTCCCCACTTCCACACCCGCGACTCGCCTGAATACCCTTCCGTTAATCCAAAAGCAAACTGTTCCATCCCTCCAACTGAGGGTGGAAACTTCCGTGTGATGAACAACACTTTCATTTTTGGTCCGTTTTATCTGTCGTCAATTCGATTTTCTTCACGCGGTAGAGCACATCTTCAACTACTTTCCTGGTCCAACCTAAAGATGAACCTAACAAACCCAGGACTAGGGTTTGGAAACCAATAATCATCAACACTCCAGCCAAGATAATAGATTGCACATGTCCGGAGCCATCACCAGAGAAATAAAAATACAAAAAACGACCAACTACCACCAACCCAGCCAAAAACATCAGCACCCCTAAAGATCCAAAAAAGCGCAGCGGTCTAAAAATCACAATGTTCCGGATAATGTTTGTTCCGGCTTTCATGGTATGACTTGGAATGGACTTGATTAGGCGGCTTTTCCGTGTCACTTGGCGGGCCTTGATTGGGACTTCAACGGTAGTGAGTTTTAAATCCTGCGCAGAAAGCAACGTGGTATGTGAGTAGGTATGAGTGCTGTACACACCTAAACGCATAGCCGCTTCTTTGGTATATCCACGGAAGCCTGTTGAAACATCTAGTTTAGGAATGCCAGCCCATTTGGTCATAACAAAACTTCCTACTCGGTTGAGGTTTTTGTTCAAAAACGGCATGTGTTCCAATTCCTCAACTTTGCGTGAGCCAATGGTTATATCCGCCGTACCCTGCAAAATAGGTTGAATGAGTTCCGGGATACGTGACTGGTCATAATGGTTATCAGCATCTGTATTTACAATAACATCTGCACCAAGTTTCACGGCATACTCCAAAGCATCTTTAAAGGTTTGAGCTAAGCCCTTGTTTCGTTTGTGGCTAAAAATATAGTCGGCACCAGCTTCTTTGGCCACTTGAGCGGTGCGGTCACTAGATCCATCATCCAAAACCAATACTTCCACTTGGGATACTCCTGGAATAGACCTGGGAATTTCCTTAATAACCTGCACTATGGAGGCCTCTTCATTGAACGCCGGTATGGTGATAATCAGTTTCATTCGTGGTTTCTCCCCATTGAAATATACGTGTAGCCTAGCTCTCGCATTTTTTTGGGATTCAAAATATTCCGTCCATCAAAAATAACAGGTCCGGTCAATTTTTCCTTCAGCTGAGCCCAGGGCAAATCTTTGAATTGTTTCCACTCTGTTGTAATCACCACAGCATCTGCGCCGCTCATGGCTTCCTCCGGGCTATTCGCCACCATAAGCTGTTCACCTAAGGCCTTACGGGCGTTGTCGGCTGCCTTATAATCAAAGCTCACCACTTCCGCTCCAGCTTCCCAGAGCAGACGGATAATATCTAAAGCGGCAGACTCCCGAATGTCATCAGTGTTATTTTTGAAGGCCAGACCTAACACCGCAAATCGTTTTCCAGTTAAGTCTCCGTTGAAGTGTTTTTTAATTTTATCCATAAAGTGCACGCGTTGGTGTTGGTTGACTTCAATCACGGATTTCAACAACTTAAATTCATACCCATGACTTCCGGCTGTTTGATGCAGAGCCGTGACATCTTTGGGAAAGCATGATCCGCCCCAACCAATCCCCGCTTGCAGAAATTTTGGACCAATGCGGGAATCTAAACCAATGCCATACGCCACCTCATCTACATCTGCCCCGGCCAATTCACACACATGAGCAATTTCATTAATAAAAGATATTTTGGTCGCCAAGAATGCGTTTGAAGCGTATTTAATCAACTCAGCTGACGCTACAGACGTATTCAACTTCTCTCCTTTAATTAGTTTAAACACCTCATCCATCACATCAAATGCCTGCGCATCTTTAGCCCCAATCACAATTCTGTCAGGATGCATAAAGTCTTCTACGGCATATCCTTCACGCAAAAATTCCGGGCAAGATACGACTGAAAAATCTCCTGAATACTTGGCTTTAATCCGCGCCTCAACTTCTCCAGCTGTTCCCACTGGCACCGTACTCTTGTCTACCACTACAGCGTAATGATCCAAGTGTTCCCCAATGCTATCTGCCACGGTATACACATAATGCAAGTCAGCTCTACCGTCTGGTAAACTTGGAGTCCCAACGGCAATAAAAATCACTTCAGCCGTCTTGAGCGCTTGAGCCAGATCAACCGTAAACACTAAGCGTCCCAGACTCACCGTATTTTTCACCACCCCTTCAAGACCAGGTTCGTAAAATGGCATGGTCACCGCTTTGAGGAGGTCGATTTTCTGCTGATCAATATCAACACAAGTGACTTGATGCCCAATATCAGCTAGGCAAGCGCCAGTAACTAAACCAACATATCCCGTTCCAACAACAACAATCTTCATGCTTGAATTAATGGTAACCGTCCGGGTGCGTGTTGTGCCACTTCCAGGCGGAGCGAATCATATCTTCTAAGGTATATTCAGGCTGCCAACCAAAGTCGCGTTTGATCTTGGCTACGGAGGCCACCAGTTTGGCTGGGTCCCCTGATCTTCTGGGCATACTATGAACAGTCAACGGCTTACCAGTCACTTCACAGGCAGTTTGAATGACCTGTCCGTTGGAATATCCCTGGCCAGAACCAAGGTTATAACTGGCCCAAGTTTTACCAGATTTGGTTCTATTTCGCAAGAGCAAGAGATACGCTCGGCTGACGTCCCTCACGTCTACGTAATCTCGGATACACGTGCCATCTGGAGTTGGGTAATTATTCCCCCACAAGGAAATAAATGGGGTCTGGCCAGCAGCATGACGTAAGACATTTGGAATTAAATGCGTTTCTGGGTTGTGGTCCTCACCAATCCGGCCAGAGCCATCTGCACCAGCCACGTTGAAGTAGCGTAAAGCCACACCGTGAAAACCATGTTTTTGCGCAAACACGGCAATCTGATTTTCTAAAACCAATTTAGTTTTTCCGTAAGGAGAGATTGGTTTGGTGGAATGTTGTTCTGTAATGACGTTGTGTTGTGGACAGCCATACACCGCCGCTGTGGAAGACAGTAAAATATGCTTTACTCCCACTTCTCGCATTGCTTCTAACAAGTATAAACTATCTTCCACATTCGCTTTCCAATATTCTTTTGGCTTTTGTAATGACTCTCTCACCAAAGACCGTGCTCCAAAATGCAGAACACTTTCAATCTTGTATTGTTTGAGAGTTTTGACCACCAGAGTTCGATTTCCATAAGACCCACGAACCAACGGAACACTTGCCGGCAAGCTGGCCGCATGCCCAGTACTTAAATTATCTAACACCACCGGCTTGTTTTTTTTCTCACGCAAAATATCACGCACTACCTGCGAACCAATATAGCCGGCGCCACCTATAAGCAATACGTTCATACCTGGTTGCCTGGACTCTGGGGTGGAATATAGCGCAAGACTCTACTTCCCATCATGTCATCCACTGTTTTCTTTAATCCCTCCTCCACGCCTACGACCGGGAACCAACCTAATATTTCTTGGGCTTTTTTAATACTTGGTAAACCTTGGCGTTGTACACCTTCTAAAGATTCTGCAAATACAATCTTTGAACTGGAGTTGGTCAGAGAAATAATTTTTTCGGCCAAGTCAATAATTTTGTAACTACTTGGGTTACCCACGTTCACTGGCTCAGTATAAGTTGAGGCCATAAGTTTCATTATCCCGTCAACTGTATCTGATACATAACAGTAGGAAGATTCTTCTGCGCCGTCCCCATAAATCACCACGTCTTGATTGTTGACTGCTGCCAGCACAAAGTCAGGAATCATACGACCGGAATTCAGACGCATGCGTGGACCATAGGCGTTAAACAAACGAGCAATGCGAGTTTCTACACCATGTTCAACTTGATAAGCGCGGCAGAGTGTTTCTGCAAATCGTTTTCCTTCATTATAAGAAGCACGCGGGCTGAGTTGGTTTAAAAATCCCCAGTACTCTTCTTCAATAGTGGCCTGCCCTTCTAACGGATCTCCATACACAGCTGAGGTGCTAGCTAATAACATCTTAGCTTTGTATGTGCGGGCCATTTCCAGAGCATTGGCTGTCCCGTGTGAATTGGTTAAAGCGGTGTGGACAAGTAGAGGTTGGAAATCCTTAATTCCGGTTGGAACAGCTAGGTGATAAATTTCCTGGATGCCTTGAAACTGTACTTGAAACGGTTCTAGTTCAGCATACGCATCAAGCTTTAGTGGATTGATGATGTCGTGCCGTAAAAAAGCAAAATCAGGTCGGCCCAAGAGATGTTCAATATTTTCCACTCGACCAGACACATAATTATCAACACAAATCACTTTACTGGTTTTTATGAGCTGATCACATAAGTGAGAACCAATAAATCCGGCTCCACCTATGACTAATACATTTTTTTTACCAAAAATTTGGGCCTTAGCCATAACGACGAATCTCCTTCCTCACTTTAAATACATCAAGATACGTCTGGAAATAATCCTTCAGGCGCACAGATGATGTGTTGGAATTATACCACGTTACAGGGATTTCCTGAATGGCCAAGTGTAATTTCTGTGCTCTGGCCAACAATTCAAAATCCACCCCAAACCGGCGCACTTCCATGTGTTCAAACAGCGGAGCACAGGCTTTGGAAAAAGCCTTGAATCCGCACTGAGTATCCTTAAAAGGTAAATCCAGCACGAAACGAATAAACAGGTTGCCTAAACGACCGGACATAGCTTTAAAAAAATGTTGAGGTACCCTGATATCTGCACCAGGAATGCGCCGGGATCCCATAATGACTGAAAATTGGTCTATGTAGGGTTTCATTTTTTCAAATTCACTCATGGGAGTAGAACCGTCTGCGTCCGTAAATAAAATATAATCGCCACGGGCAGCAAAAAAACCGCGCCGCATAGCTTCGCCCTTGCCCATGTTAGCCCCTAAGAGTAAAACCACCACACTCGGATACAACGACTGGATGAGCTGACCGGTATTGTCTTTACTCCCGTCATCCACCACAATAATCTCTGTGTCATATGGTTGGTTCACCACATAATTCAAAATATCCCTGACTGCCGCCGGGAGTCTTTTGGCTTCATTATATGCCGGAATAACTATACTGAGTGAATTCATTACCCCGGATTCTACCTGTTTTCAGTAAAACAGAATAGGCCCCCTATGTGGGGCCTATTCTTATTTCACATCGAATTACCTTAGGCGGCAGCCAAGCTGGTTTCAAACGGAGGTGTGAGCAAGCGTTGATACAGGCGAGCCGTATGTTCTGTGATGGAATTCCATTCATACTCATCTTGCACCAATTTACGGGCCTTGCGTCCCATGTCTTCACGCGCCTGAGGATCATACAACACGTCTTGTAATACTTCTGTCAGGTCTTGAACGTCCCCTCGGGTGAAGGATTGACCACAATGGCTCACAATCTCCATATTTGAAGGAATGTCAGAAGCCACAATAGGCAAGCCATAGGCAGCCGCTTCCAATACGGAGATAGGTAAACCTTCAGATTCAGATGGTTGAACATACACGGAAGCATTGGAATACAACTCAGCCAACATCTGGCCGTTTTGCCATCCGGTAAAGATGACTTGGTCTCCGGCCATGTGCTTGAGTTGTTTCACATACGCGTCAGTAAAGGTGGAGTCTCCCACAACGACTAACTTCTTAGCTGTGTTGAGTTGAGCGTGCGCCTTTATCAGGTAGTGCACGCCTTTATGTGGCACCAAACGAGTCACGACCAAGATATAATCATCACCTTTCAACCCAAAGGCTGAATCAATCATAGACGGCTTAGCCGAATTCATACTTGGCACACCGTTTGGAATGTAGGTGGTGGTTTTACCGTAGCGCTCCTGACAATACACGTTGAGTGAGCGGGACACGGTAATGGTTTCATGCGCGAACTTAATAGCTGAACGTTCACCCCAGGTCAGGAATAAACGAGCCACTAAGCCCCACTTTTGATGCAGACGGTCTGGGCTGTGAAACGTAGTCACCACGCGAGCTTTAGGACGGAACACGCGAGGAATCCAAGACACTAAGCTTGGACCCACGCCGTGGTAATGAAACACGTCAGCTTGTTCTTTCATGGCATGCCAAGTAGCCATCAAGGTATGCGAGATGGCATCTAGGTGTTTGGTATGTAAAGACCGTAAGGAGACCAAGCGCACACCTTGGTGGTTAGTGCGCAAACGGGAAGTATAATATGGACGAGTATACACAATCACGTCATGACCAAGAGCACTCAGCCGGGTGCTGAGCTCTTCCACGTGCCGTTCTACGCCTCCGTAGACTGCCGGAATTCCCTTTTGTCCAATCATGGCGACTTTCATAGGATCTCCGTCCAATATGAATAAGTAAAGCTTGCGTCACATTTGCCGCCGATTAGACTGCTTCCAGCCAATCAGATGTAAAATGTAACGCAAGAGATTATCAAAAAAATACCCAAATGTCAATACAGATAGGCTAAAATAGGGCAAATATAGGCTAATTTTGGTCTATTCCCCTGTCTCTGCAGTTACCGAATCCGGGGTCAGAACTGGGTTAGCAGTTCGGCTCAGAATAACCCCGGTAAAGGAGTCTATTCCGCTTAAAACGGTTTCGTTGGTCAAACGAATATATTTTCCGACCTGTAAAACGTTAGGTAATACCCTGGCCTCAAACGAAACACCAAGGGTTCGCCCATCTGCGGGCAACGAACCCACGGTCCAGGAAACTGTACGCGTCGCCTCGTCATACACTAAGCCTGACCCATAGGACACGCTTGAACTTCCAGTCCATTCTACCTGACCTGGTAAAGTGGTAGACACCACTGTTTGGTTTACTTGATTGTTCACGTTTTTGATTGACCAGAACACCCTCACGGCCGTGATTTGGTTTGCCTCTACCGGCCAAGGGCCATACCCAAACTGCTCACCACTTGGGCCTGTGTACACTACAGACGTTGTCAAAGTCATGTTGGAATTAAACTTCACTTCACTGATCACAATTTGGCTTATGGTTTTGACTTCTATATCAGAAATAATCGCCTGAGCACTCACCTCCACTCGAACACTTAAATTATGATCCGTTAATGAAGCTCTTGTGGGGACGGAAAATGTCAGTTGTTTAGTTTCTCCTGGAGCAATAGTTTCAGCTAAGGTCCAAGTTAAAGTGGAGTTAGCATGAACCGCATCTTTGCCATACGCTCCGGCCAAATTAAAGGCTTCACCATCTAAATGAGCAGTCACCACAAAATCAGATAAAGCAGCATCACCAACATTTTTCAGGTTAATGGTGTAGTAAATAGTCTCTCCCAAGTAGACTGCCGTGCGGTTTGTTGTCACGGTCAAACTGATACTTGGACGTAAGGCATCTGCTCCCACATCCTGACTGCCTTGGGAAAATAATCTTCCCGTATGGCCTGGAATGAACGCTGTGACGGAAATTTGTTTATTAGAATCAAACGTCTCGTGAAAAGCGGAGGTGAATTTGATTACTCCTTCAGCTCCAGCTGCCACTTCAGACAGTGTTACAGTCTGATCTGTTGAGGAGTATTCCCCTCCCTCAACAGTTTGAATGGACAGGTCTTCAGGAATAGTGAGATCAAAGGTGAGATCTGTAATAGGTTGGTCGGCGGTGTTGTGAAAACTAATTTGCCAATCAAAGCTTTGACTGTTTAAGACTTGTTCCGGCAACTGAGTGGAAAAAGTGAGGGCGCTAGAGTCTGCCGTAAAGCTGACACCATGCGTCACTTCCCATTCATGCTGAAAATGTGTATAAGTGACAAAGGTTCGAATTTTTTGTTGCCGTCCAACATCTCCCACAAACCAGGCAGGAATAGTGATGGTCCGTAATTCATGTTTAGCTAAATGACCAACTGGGATTTCCAGTATATGATCATCCGGACCAATAATGTGATCTACGTTTTCAGTATTCAGTGGTTCCAAACCTGCAGGCAATTCCACCAATATAGTCATCTGCTCCACTTCCTCTTCCCCATTTTGCAACAACACCTCAAAGTTAAACGGGCCGTTAGCCTGAATGGTTTCTGGCAACTCAACACCCACAGACACATCAACGGGAGTAAAAATCCTTCCCCACCAAATACCTAAAGCCACATTAATAGTAATCAATACAATGGCAATAGTGGCATAAAATGTATCCACCACCAGATGATGATGCTTGTTTTGGTATTTATCCGTGAGGTAATGCACCACGGTCGGAAAAAACAAATGCAAAATTCTCCAACCTAACCAGTGACCAGCCTGTTTCGTGTGATGCCAAAGCTTATTTTTGTCTGCTGGAGTTACCATACTAAAGTGAGTTGAAGATACTGAAGCTGTTAACAATGATCTCCGCTTTCCCATCCCCGGTTATATCGCTGGTTGCCACATGGACGCCTGAATGATCAGACGAAATAAATGCAAAGAACCCGGCGTTAAGAAGCTTACCATCCTGATTAAATATACGCACTTGCGGTCCGCCGCCTGGCCCAGGAGCAGCTACTATTTCCTCATCTCCGTCTCCATCCAAATCACCTACGGAGATATTCAATCCAAACCGTTCGTCTTCATCAAAGGCAAAGAAGCCTGGGTCAATCAACTCACACTGATCATTCAATATGCGCACTTGCGGTCCGCCATTTTGACCTGGCGAAACAACAATTTCTTTACCACCCTTGCCGTCTAAATTTCCAATAGCTACATGCACCCCTGTGTTTGAACTAGATGGAAATGGGAAACATCCCGCATTCACAAGTATGCCCTTCATTGAATAGATACGAACCTGTGGTCCGCCACTTTCTGTACCCGTTACTATGCGATACGCTTTTTTATTTCCAGTGAGTCTATCCACGGCAATATCTACACCACCGGTAAAGCTGGTGCCGTAGGGAGCAAATCGAGATAAAAGATTATTTGAGGTGTCATACACTTCAACATACGTATCTCCGGCCACAACAATCCTTCCTCTATCAGGTAAACGAATAATTTGCGTGCCGCCTTCAAAGGTCGGGTCGTAGGAAATAAAAGAATTCCGCACTTCTTCACCATTGCGGTCAAACACCTTGGCTGTAGCACCATTCACAAAAGAATCCCCGGTAATGCGGGATAAGCGGTTGAGCAGAATAATTCCATCCTGAGCCGGTATGGTCACACTTCCCACTACCTTACCAGAGTTAGTTACGGCATCTTGCACTCCTTTAATTTTTTCATATCCTTCTTCCAGAATATATGCGCGATCCGTGTTTGTGGAATTCACCAACACAATCCCGTTTTCAAAGTCACGTCGCCACACACCCTCTTGAACGGTGGTGGGATGAGCGGTATTCAGCGTATTAAACGGTCCACCTAACGCATGACCTAAGGCTACTTCATATTCATCATAGAAGTACAGCTCACGGTGTGTTTGATCACCAGAGTCAAAGCCGTAGTAACCAGAACCAAGCAATGCACTGGTCAGACCAAATCTGAATTCTTGGTAGTTGGCAGAATTCCCGTCGTTACCTCCGTTAGAGTTGATAATGGCGTACTGCTCTTCATCACCAATCAGCATGTACTGTTTGAGTGAAGCAGCCCATGTGCCATAAGAAGTATTTGGGAAATTTTCAAAGGCTACGCCATCTAGAAAATCCGCGTAGCCAACTCCCCCGTTCCCGGTAATAATCCAATTCTCATCAGTTTTATTCCTAATCCGCTTCAAGATTTTTTTGACACCCTTATTCCAGGCTGTGTCTACAGTTGAATGAGATTCTGCTATGCCATCCTGGTTTAAATCAATGTCTGAACTAATCCAAGAAGCGTCTTCCCAGACGTTGTCTAAAAAAACTCCATCCCACAGTCCGGTAGAATAAATATGTTTTTTCACCATTTTAGGGAAGACTTGGTTAAATTTTTTGTCTGTGGCTGGTGAAGTGTCGGTAACGTTAAAAATTTTGTATGTGGGCCACCACTCAACTCTCTCTCCTGAGGAGTCTTCCAGTACCCACTCCGGATGCTGTGCTAAGCGGTTGCCTAACTTTCCTCTAAAGGTGCTGTCATCTACATCATCCGCATCAGGGCGAATGTCTGACATGGAAATATAGGCTAAGATGACAATATCAGGATTGAGTTGACGCAGTTGTTTGAGTTGTTGTGTTGAGTAAGTCTGATTTTCAACATCAACTAACACCACGTCATAGCGAGACATTTGCTCCATTTCAGAACTACTCATCCCCCACTTAAACCACCAGTTAGAGATTTGCGGTGAGCCTTCAATTCCCGCAGTAGCTTGGGCCAAAACTGGAGTATTCAAAAGCATCAACCCTATTAGGCTGATCATCACTCCCCAAGTTTTGGCTCTCAGTACATGCATATTAGGACTTGAGTTCTTGATACACTGCTTGAATCTGTGCCAAATGTGTTTGGGGCAAGAACTTTTGATCCAGACTCACCTCAGGTTTCCCCGGTTTGGCCGCAATAAGTTGAATAGCCTCAATCAATCCCTGGACTGAGCCCGGCTCAAATACCATCCCATTTTTTCCTGATTGAATCAACTCCGGCAATCCACCGCGCAGACTGGTAATAACCCAAGTTCCCGCGGCTAAAGCTTCCAATACGGTCAACGGAGCATTTTCATACCACTCGCTTGGCACCACTACTGCTTTGGCCTGGGCCATCAGCTTACGCAATTCAGCTTTGTCTGAGATATGACCATGCCAGGTCAGATTTGGCAGAGCTTGGGCTTGAGCTGCATAGACAGCTGTCTGTTCCGGCGTCTTAGCTTGTCCCGCCACAGCAAATTCGATTTCCGGCAAGGCACGAGCCGCTTCAAAAAACAAATCAATCCCTTTTTCTTTCATTAGGCGACCAACAAACAAGAAAGCTCCGCCGGTCTGTTCCTTGATTCCAACTGAAGGCATATCTACAGGCGAAACAAAATTTGGGACGTAGCGCAATTTTTGCTCAGGAATACCCCAAGCCACCAGACGATCAAACAAAAACCGGCTCGGACAGATAAATATATCCACCTTGTCATAGCTACGAAGAATAAGCCGGTGAAGTGTAAGCTCAATGGCTCCCAAAGCACCTCCGGCTGCAGAATCCTTCAGACATTTATGTAAGGCCGCGTTGTAGTACTTGTGTTTGAAGCAACGCTCGCACACAGACCCCTGGGTGTACAGTTTGTAATTTGGACAAATCAGTTGGTAGTCATGCAGCGTTTGAACCACCGGAATTCTATGTTTCTTTAAAATAGGCAAAATAGCTGGGGTCAGCTGATGGGCAATATTATGGACATGTGCTAAGTCAGGCCTCTCCTCTAAGATCAAAGCTTCTAAGCGCTGACAAGCTTCCTTTGAATACAAAAACTGTACAGCCTGTTTTAGACCAACTTCAGTTGATTGGAAATCTATATGGGGAACAAAAAACTTTTCGTACCGAGAAGTCTGATTCCGTTTATCCTGCATGGAAAAAGGAATGACCGTATGACCCGCCTGTTCCAACAACTTCATCAACTCAAAATAATAGGTTTCACTTCCCCCTTTACTCCAGAAAAACTTATTGATCTGTAAAATCTTCATACGCTTATTTGGCATACCGTTTATACACAGTGGCATATTGCTCCACCATGCGGTTGAGTGAAAAATGTTTTACCGCACTTTCACGGGCCGCTAGACCTATGCGACGTCGTAAGTTAGCATCAGATAAAAACAAACGAATAGCCTGACTGAGCGCATTCACATCTCTGGGAGGAATCAACCATCCGGTCTTGCCGTGTTCAATCACTTCTTGCATGGAGCCCGTGTTAAACGCCACTACGGTCTTACCCGTCATCATAGCTTCAACCACAGACAGACCAAACCCTTCCTGTACTGTGGGGAGTACCACCAAATCTATTTCACGCAAAGCGCGGGGCACGTCTTGAACCAGACCAGCAAAGCGTACTTGGGCTTGAATGCCAAGTGTTTTTGAAAGTTTTTCAATGCGTTCTTGTTCTGTTCCGGATCCCACAATCACTGCTCGATAAGAATCGGGAGGAAGTTGCGCGAGTGCTTGTAAGAAAAATTCATGTCCTTTATTTGGATGTAAACGACTAGTCATGCCAACTACAGGGATGGTATGGGAAAGAGGTTGGGTGGCTGGAGAAAATCGAACTGGATTTACTCCATTGTAGATGACAGAAATTTTCTTTGAGGAGATGTGCTCTACCTCCACCGAGTAATTCTTGACGGCTTGGGACACAGCAATAATTTGATCCGTACACCAAGACAGGATAGTCCGTATAAACTTTTTCATACCCACCTCATCTAGGTTCATATTATGTTCCGTGGTGATAACAGGAATACCGGAACACCAGGCCGCCAAACGACCATAGGTATCACCAGCAAACAAATGGGTGTGAACAATGTTGGGCTGCCACTCCTTCCAAGCCTCGCGCAAACCACGGATAGTGCCCAAAGAGATCTTCCCCTGCTTCCCAATGTTCTTGACCGGAATGCCAACCCGTTCAAATTCAGCGGCTAATTCACCCCGTTCAACAATAGTGTACACCCGGCAAGAAAATTCATTTTTTGCCAATGAATGAGCTAAATCAAACAACATCCGCTCAGCCCCGCCAATCCGCAAGGTATCTATAACAAAAGCAATTTTTATAGGTGAGTTATTCATGTGAGTTTTGTCTGGTGGTGCTTAGCCAGTGTAGCAGCAGTCAAAGCCAGGCCTAGGGGAAACCACATCTTGGAGACAAAGTAATTAGTCTGGAACAACTGAAAGACAATAGACCCAGCCGTCATGGCAAAACAAGCAAGAATGATGAGATTCCACTGTTCGTTTGTGCGGACTTGCTTGTAAGTTTTCCATACCGTCAGGATAACAAACACCAACAACGCCACATACGCAGTTAATCCTAACAATCCTTCCTCAGCCGCAATCTTTTGAATAAAACCATGAGCTTCTGAGGCGTCTCCAAACTCAATAATATAGACCGTATTTTTACCCACAAATTCCCGGAAGCGTCCTGGGCCAGCTCCTAAGACCGGAAAGTCTCGCCAAGTATCATAGGCAATCTCATTTAAAAGTAGTCGATTTTCATCAGACGATTGAACAAAACTTTGAGATGAAAACACCAGCATGTAGACCATCACTGGAGCGAATACTGCGCCGACTATCAAAAGCCCCATGGCCATATTTTTTATCTTATGGCGGTACATCACATATCCAAAAATAACCACTTCTAACAAGGCGGCTATCCAGCCGGTGCGGGAAAATGTGAGTAAGTTCACACCAAACATAAACACGGTGCCTAAAAACAGCAATTTCCGGTTCCATTCCTTATGATTCAACCAGACCAAAAGCAAGCCAATCGGAATGACTGAAACTAACACCTCAGCAATTAAGTTATGTGACGTGCCGTAAGGGAACAAGCCAAAAATTTCAGCTGGGATGGCACGCTTCTGTAAAATTGACACAGACGGGTAAGTGAGGAATCCCCACAATCCATTCAGGGCGGTGAGGACACCAATCCCATAGAAAATATAAAAAACTCTGAGTAGTACTTTTGGGGTACGGATAGTATTCAAAGGGAAAACAACAAACATCAGGTAAAAGAAACTCAAGGGACGCAGAACATATTTGACTGAAGCAGCCATATCTTCAGCGTTGCTGATAGACAGGAATGACGCCACTACAAAGGCCAGAAAAAATCCAAGTCCGGGAAACTGTTTCCAGGACATCTGTTCCCCTTGGAAGATCCATAACCAGAGACTGCGTCCAAACCAACCGGCAAAGGCGAGCAGGGCGATCAAATCGACATAGGGGATATTCAAATCCCCAAATACAAATTGAAAGTTGATAAACGGATACAGGATGGCAATGGCATAGACTCCAACCACCGGCTTCCAAGCAAACAGGATAAGTCCAGTTAAACCAACGGCTAGTCCAAGGGCTAAGAACCAACTCGTTACCGCCAGAACAGCAGCGGCCACACCTCCAACCAAGACCAAAGCAAAGAAGGTTACGGCTTCTGGATCTTTGAGGAATGTTGTGACAGCTTTTTTCATATCGTCTGATATGCAGACGGACCCCTAAATTGGGGCCCGTCTACTCTTTCACCCAAATTGAATTATACAGAAGCTAAGGGGTCGCGAGCAAACACTTCCCGGCCTAACCAGCCAGCCAGCTTCATTGGATTTTTCAGGATAGCGGTACGAGCAGTACAAATCATCCAATACTTCTTTGGATCTTTTTGGACCTTTTGGCGGGCAATAATGGCCTTTTCACCGTTCCACAACTCGTTAAAGTCAGACTTCACATCTTGTAATTTACCCATGTTGTAGTAGTGCACCACAGATGGATACACAATACCGGTTGGGTCCAGGAAGAAGAAATCACTGCCAGCGCGAGACTGTAAGGCTTGTTCAGACTTGGCCGCCAACTTATACAAGCCATAAGCAAAGTAGGCACGGGCCCAACGTTTAGGAGAGAGGGAGCGCAACTCTTGCTTAATGATATACCCAAACCCTTCACGTAATTTCGCTGGGTCTGGATTCTCGTAATTTTGCTTAGCCCCAAAGTAGAAATCAGAAGATTGGGCATAAGCACAGGTGAACTGAACACCTAATTTACGAGACAAGTCATAGGTCAATTTTAAGTGCTCCACATTGACCGTAGCCACGGTAAAAGCAATTCGAATATTCTTCACACCTTCCTCTTTCAACATCTCAATGGTCTTGATGGATTTCTCAAAGGCGTTTGGGATGCCACGAATAGTCTCATGCATTTCCCCTACCCCATCAAAGGAAATACCTACACCAACGGTTGGATCAAACTTTAAGATTTCACGAATACGGACCCGGATCAACTCCGCGGCAAATCCGTTTGAGCTGAAAATGATTTGTGCCTTAGGACAGGCCTTTCGGACGTTGCGTACAATCTCCACAATCTTGGGATGCAAGAAAGGCTCACCACCAGAAATGTTTACGTACTTTAAGGTCTTGGGTAATTTTAAAAAATCCTCAGGTTGTAATTCCTCATGAGGTTTCATTTGCCAAATATCACACATCACGCAACGAGAGTTACAGTTGTAGGTCACTGCTAAAACAGCGTCGATGGGCAATTTTGTTTGCATGTGTTTGTTCATAAATATTTGGTTTCTTTTGGGGGTTAGGCTTTCCAAAAGAACGCACGAGTCTAGCCTGTTTTGACTGTTTTGTCAACAGGCACACGAGCGGTTAGCGAGTGTCCTTTTGAGCCCTTTTTATTTCGATTTTCAGCAGAAATAAGCCTAAAATGAGAAGAAGACCGGGAACTGGTGCACGTTCGTGCGTTCCAGTCATCCGGTCTTCTCCAAAGTGCGTGCCTCACGGGCTCACCAGGTAGGCGGTGGTAACACCCTCCAAGTTGGGCATATCCTGCCGCTCCCAGAAAGTAGGCTCGCCGTCCTGAACGAACCTGGCGGCCTGGGCCTTGGTGTTGGTCCGGGCCCAGTAGATCCCATCGTCGTCCGCGAAGTCATACGGGTCGCTAGGGACATCATCCATTCCCCAGGACACCACCTCGAACTGCTCCGGCGGCTTGGACGGAATCAGCAGGTGCAGCCATTCACCGTCTTCAATCATCCCGAGCACCCAGGCTTCCCCGTTCACCGTCTCCACCACCAGCCCTCCACACAACCGCTCTTCCGGCTCATCCTGGTAGAGGATGGTCAGCGGCTTGGGGTCGGGAAGGTCAGCTTGGATCACGACCGGGTACCCCAGGTCATCCAGGAAGTCCTCACACAGGTTGTACGGAAGCTCCGTGTCAGTGGAGATGTAGTCGATTCCGGTCGGTTCCCAGGAACTGCTGCACCCGGTCAGGAGGCCGAACAAAAAAAGTGTGCGCATGTGTCCCCCGTTCAACAGTAGAAGGTTATTCAGTAGAGATAAAGCTCTTATGGAAGGGCCTAGTCTCTAATGACTAACTGAGGTTAGTAGCAAGAAGGGCCGGCCAACTCGGAAGGATGCGTCTTGCGGACGAATCTATCACGAGCGGTCGGCCCATCTGCAAGGTGCGCGGCGGACGCGGACCGGACGCGAGCGGAGGTTCCCCGACTACTCGGGGGCCTCCTCCTGCGCCACCAGGTTGACGGTCTCCCCGTCCACCTGGACCTCGTAGGAGGTCCCGCCGAGGTCGGCGCCGGTCACCGCCCAGGCGTACCACCAGAACCCGTTGGGGTCGGCGGTCGAGCCGTCCCCGGGGTCCACGTTGCCGAACGTGGACGCCTCGTACCGACCCTGGGCCTCCACGCGGATGACCGCCGTGGAGCCGCCGATGACGTCGGCGCAGGCGATCCAGCCCCAGTCGTCGGGGTTGGTGCCGCCCCAGCTCACGGTGGCCCAGGGCTTGGTCGCCCCGGTCAGCGTGACCGTGAGGTTGACCGAATCCCGGCCGTCCCACGAGGGGTAGACCGGGTACGCGGGGTCGGTCGCGCTGAGGGCCACCTGGCACGGCGACGGCTCCTCCGGCTTGGGGCCGGTGTCCGTGTCGCTGTCGGAGTCGCTGTCGGAGTCCGAGTCCGTGTCGCTGTCCGTGTCGGTGTCACCGTACTCCGCCCAGCCCGTGTCCTCGGACACGGTGTCGGTGCTGGCGATGGCGGTGTCGGGCTCGCACGCGGCGAGCAGGGTGATGAGCATGTGGGCCTCCTGAAAAAGACAATCCTTGTTCACTACCCGACGACGCCGGATAGTTACTAGGGAAAGGGGCGTGAACCCAAAACTAGGGTCAAGTCTCGCACAGGGTAAAATTCCACTGAAAATCGACCATAATTTTGGGCTCACACCACGAACCAAGCATTCAAAGTGCAACGCAGGATAGTACCGCAAAATGCGTTTTTTGTCAATTGTCCACACCCCTAGATTTGACAAAACCAAAAAACGGACTTATCTTACCCGCCAGTTATGAACTGTATAACCATTTTTTCCAAAAAACATCACAAGCTCCTCTCTTTCGAGAGCGGTTTGTGTTGATTTTCAAAATACTTGAAATCAAACCAGCCCCTTCTCGAAAGAGAAGGGGTTTTTGGTTTCTGAAACCTGATCACTCGCACTTTCTGCACCTTCAATCACGCCTTCGGGCACAATCGCCTGCGGGCAACACGGAGCACCCATGCGTCCCTGGATTCTGAATGAGCTGGCCCAGCAGGGCCTGACGCTCAATGAGTACATGGTCGACAACCGCGAGACCACCGAGACGGAGGCTCGCCTGTTCGGCCCCATGCACGGCAAGGTGCTGGTGGACCGCGTGGAACGGGAGGGGTTTGACCCCAACACGCAGGTCTGGTTGGGCGGTACCTGTTCCCTGTTCACCGGGGACAGCGACGCCATCCGCACCGGCCAGCAGACCTTCGCCAGTGAGGACGACTTCTTCACCTGGCTCACGGGCTGGTACCCGCGTCTGGACCAGGTGCACGACACCCTGGCCATCCCGCCGCGCGCCTGCCGCAAGGCCATCTACGTGGTCGAAGACTCCTTCTTCGCCCGCCGCGTGGCCAAGTTCACCGGCCTCTCCGAAGCCGGTCTCACGCAGGCGTTCCGCACGGTCCACCAGGAGTACGGCGCCGGGGTGGTGGAGCGCTGGCTCCAGAACTACGGCTGGCAGGGTCAGGTGGAAGTGGTCTACACTAGCCAGCTGGAAGACAAGCTGGACTTGGCGCTGACCCTCTGGGAAGCGGACATGGGCAAGCACATCCGCCCGGCGGAACGCGACCAGATGAAGGTGGAGCTCATGTACACCCCCATCTGGTTGCGGGTCTTGAGTCTCAAGCAGGGCGTGGTAGCTGAACCGTTCCATCACGGTCTGCAGATCAAGCACCGCTTTGTGACCAACGGGATCAGCTTCCTGGGCTTCACTCCGTTCTGGTCCGCTAGCGGCGCCACCCGTCTCCTACCCTACTCGGCGGTCACTCACCGGGGCAACTGGCGTGAGTTCCAGCCGGAGCCCGGCTGGAGCGCGGTCAACCTGGCCTTCAACGCTCCCAACCCGTTGGCCTTCAGCCCGGACGCCGTGCGCACTCGCACCTTACAAGACCTGGCCGTGATCTACGGCTAGGATCCGGGGAGGGTGAGGACATCCACTCACCTTCCCCCTGCCGCTCTACTCATTTACACTTTGCTTATGAAAACTATTTCTCAAATCGATTTTCCCGCACTCCTCACCGGCTGTACATTTTTTGGTACAGGTGGTGGTGGCAGCCCAGCGGAAGCGAATGAAAGTTACGACCGCTTACGCGCGCTTCAGGCTGAGGTCCAACTGGCTGGCTTAACAGATTTTTCTGATGACGATTTGATCATCACAGTGTTCGCCGTTGGTTCTATTGCATCCACCGGAAGTCACACGGAACCGGTGAAGATAGCTTTGGCGCGGTTAGAGCAAGAGGCCAAACAAAAAATTGCCGGGATTATTCCGGTGGAGATAGGCCCTGCTTCTGTGGCTATGGTGTTAGATACAGCCTACGGCTTGGCACTACCGGTGGTAGACGCAGATGTGGTTGGCGGACGCTCCACACCTGAGGTTTTTTTGGAAACTATTACCTTGTTCAACCTGCCGCGCACGCCAGCCACCATTGCTGCCATGAACGGTGACTGTGAGTTCTTAGCCGGACTAAGCACACCAAAACAAGAGGAGGAATTTTTCAGAACCTTTGCTGCGGCACACGGTGATCAGGCGTATGTAGTGGGCTATCCCATGAAGGTAAAAGATATGCGGCGAGCCATCACTTGGGGAACGGTGAGTAGAGCTTTGGAAGCCGGGCGAGAAATCCAAGTTGGACGTATTCGGTCTTACGTAACCGAACAAAAAGGAAAACAATTATATACCGGCACCGTCACATCTATTGAGAACATGACTCAAGCTGGGTTTACCACTCAACTGGTGAATCTGGATGGACCAACTGGAAATGCAAAGCTATTTGTGAAAAATGAAAATTTGATTCTATGGGTCAACAATCAGGTAGTCCTTACCTGTCCTGATCTGATTATTCTCACTGATAGTGAAAACAAACCTCTGTACAACGCCGAAATAAAACAGGGATTACAGGTGAATATTTATGGACTCCCTACGGTTCCCTTGTGGCGCTCTGAAGCAGGTAAGAAATTATTTCAACCCAAAACATTTGGCTTTGATCTTCCAATAACCTTACTCAGCTGACATGAAAAACACACTGCTTAGTCTACTCAACACGCCTGGTATTAGTGGTTATGAAACCGTTGGCGGCATCTCTCAGGTGATTGCGGAAATTGCTTCAGACATTCCTGGTGCACAAGTCACCACAGACACGCTTGGGAACGTTTGGCTGAAACTTGGCCAGGACAACCGCGTGAGTTGCGCGGTGTTGTTAGAGTTAGCTAAAACATTCCAGCTGGAGAATATCGAATTGAACATCTTATGGGCCACCCAACATGAACAAGGCAGTAGCATATCCATCTTGAATTGGATTAACCAGATTCAACCGGAGTTGGTGGTGATTTGTGACTCAGCTTACGCTAGACCAAACGGGGAAGAAACATGGAACATTCCTGAGTTGGGAAAGGGCACAGCTATCCAACTGATTGGAATGGATTTTATTGTGAACGGAAACTTAGCCAACCAGTTAGTGGACTTGGCTCAACGTAACATTATCCCCTACCAATTTGAAATTCCAGCCAACGACGCTGGCGGAACTGACGCCAGTAAAATTCCCAACTCTATCCCATTTGCCATCATCAATACGC
This sequence comes from uncultured Gammaproteobacteria bacterium, assembly GCA_964364425.1. GTDB lineage: Bacteria > Patescibacteriota > Patescibacteriia > UBA9570 > JBBTWU01 > JBBTWU01. The sequence goes on along the minus strand of CAYIMB010000010.1, from coordinate 6,282 downwards.
CAGTCAGAAATCAACACACTGGATTAGGACAAGCCAACCTGAAGGACCTGGAAGCATCGGTAAGTTTGCTGCAAGAATTCCTAAGAAGTTTGGGCTGAGTTTGACTTTTCGAGAAAATCGAATTAGACTCTTTCTCAGTATGTTACACAAACAACTACTGATCTCCGGTGCTTGGTATACGGTCTCATTCGTGAGGCCATGTTTTGTGTAAAATAATTACATTTTTTACCCAGAGACGGCCCCACGAGTGGGGCTTTTTTAGTTCAAGTTTTCAGTTCAAGTTCAACCTTCAACGCACTTTCAAAGCGAGGTTCTCATGTCTACCATCTTTGTGGTTCACGCTCAGGACGAGCGGCTGGCGGAAATTCAGTCGGCTCTGGCACAGGCCGGTCAGCGGGTGCTTACGTGCGGCAACGGTCCGCACGACTTCACGGTCAACGGGACCTGTGTGGCCCTGTTCTCGGCGGCCAGCGCTCCGCCCAGTTGGACTAAAGGGTGTCAGATCCGGATTCCGGTTCACCCGAATCTCAAGCCTGAACACCTGGCCGCTCAGGTGCCGCGCTGGATCAAGCGGACGGAAGAGCGGCTGAGCAAGCCTGCGATCATGGAGTGGCGTCGTCGGCTGAAGGCTGAAGGGTTTAGGCCTGAGACCATCAACTCCATGGTCAACTCCCTGGAACGGTCGCCGGCCAAGCTGGACCTCAGCCCGGAACGGCTGATCCCGCGCCTTAAGCACCTGGTTCAGTTTTTGGCTGGTGGTCAGTTCAACCTGGCTTACGGGCTGGAGCTGGAATCTGTCCTGGGGGTGATGTGGCGAAGCTTAAGCGGTCAGACCATCCAGCTGTCTGTCCCGGTGTGTCCGGCTTGGAGCTACAACAGCGCCGGCTATACCTTCTGCGGCCTGCAAGCTGGGTCGCGCGGCGTGTGCTACGACATGCTGGCTCCCCTCCTGGTCAGTCTGACCAACTTCTTCCGGCAGGAAGAGCTGGCGTGGAAGCTGGACATTCAAGTGGCAGACGTGGAATGGTTCGACATTGAAAGCTACCAGGGCAGCCAGAACATGACGCGGGAGGAGTTTATGGAGCGGGTGTCCGAACAGGTCAACCTGATCCAGGAAGACCTCTCCGTGCGCCAGCTCACCGGCCAGGTGCGGACGTTCTTGGAGGTCATTCCGGAAGACACGTACCTGGAACAGCGGGCAGTCAAGCGGGCGGAGCATGAGGCCAAGCTGAGTGAAGAGTCGGTGCGGCGTGAATTCCGTCACCTACTCTACACAGAGGCTGTCGTCTATAGTCGCCAGTGTCATATCAGCGTGAACGCGAATGATCCCCACACCAAGGTGAAGGAAGCCGCGCTGGACGACATCAGCAACTACCTAGTGTACGCCTCGTACTTGGCAGAACGTGTCTACAGCCAGCACAATCTCCTCTTCCTGGTGCAGGCTGACGCCTTCCGTACGCTGTACCGTCCGCACGCCTACCTGCCGTGGCGTTCTCGCGCCGGGTTCTAGTTCTCCATGCACATTCAGAAGGGGCCCAACGCTAGGCCCCTTCTTCTTTTTGTTGACACACCTCTTGATCAAACGGCTTGTGACTAAATAAAATCAATGATACATTCTGCAGGCATGATTACCATACCAAAAAACTATTACCCGAATCGTCTCAAGACTATTCAGAAACTCCTCACCTCTCAGCAGGTAGACGCCGTGCTTATTTTTAATTCGGAAAAAGAGGATCCGGCTTTGTTGCCATGGGTGTTAGGCAACTACATGTTTGATTCCACGTATTTCTTGGTGACCAAAACCAAACAATACGTGTTTGTTCCTCAGTGGCGCTTAGCTGACGCGTATGCTCGCTTCACCCAAACTCCTGCAGAGATTGTAGGCACCGGAGAAAAAGCGACCATGATTCCTTTTATTAAACCATATCTTAAAGGCATTAAGTCGATTGGCTACGCCGGGAATGCACCATATAAAGAACTACTCTTACTAAAAGGGATCAAGTTGAAGAACATTGAACTGGCGTTACGTGACATCTACGAACAAAAAGATGAACTGGAAATCAAACTTGAAGCACAGGTGGAAAATTTTACTCGGAGATACATGCAGAAGTTTGATTGGAAGATATGGGTGGGTAAAACGGAAAAAGAAATTGCTAAATGGATTGAAGACGATATGTGGAAGCGCGGACTGCCTATTTGTCATTTGTGTATTACGGCTGGACCACGTACCAAAGAAACTTCATCTGGATTTCCTTCAGATTACCGTTTGAAAAAAGACGATATGATCTGTTGGGATTTTGGGGTGGGAATGCAAACGTATTATTCTGATATTACCTACTGTTATTTCTTGGGTAAGTCTAAAGAAAAATACGAAAAGTATTATCTGGCTCAGAAAAAAGCGGTCTTGGCTACAGCTGACCGGATAAAAGCAGGGACAGTTTCCTCAGATATCTTGGAATTACTGCGTGAAGAGTATACCAAAGCCGGAATTGGAAAATATTTTGTGGAAACTGATTTAGGACACGGGATTGGAACTGGGAACCATGAGTACCCAGAAATTGGACATGACAAAAGTATCTTGCGGGTTGGAACGGCATACACCCTGGAGCCGGAAGCTCGTTTGCCTGATGGAACACTCATCAGATATGAAGATGTGTTCTATATTGGGAAAGACAAAAAAACTCACTTACTTGGCTGAGTACGGTTGGTGAGCTAGAGAAAATCGAAATCAAAAACACCCTCACGTACGGGGGTGTTTTTGTATCCAGATGAGACATGAAGTATATCTACTCTGGAAAGAGAGGTGCCGCGTGTGTGTCATACACGCCTCTCAGTCTCCTTGCGGAGATTTCCTACTTGCGTAGGAGCGGCGAAGGTGCGAACGAAGGCAGGAACGAGGAACTAGAACGCGCCGGAGCGAGGCTTCCAGGGGAGGTACGGGAAGTCCTTGTACAGGACGGAGAACGGGTCGCTCTGCACCAGGAACAGGACGTTGTCTCCGCGGTGGACTTCCTGAGCCAGGAGGGAGGAGAAGGTCAGGTAATGACTCACGTCATCCACCAAGGCCTCCCGCACCTCCGGACTGAGTTTGTCCGGGTCCACGGGAACTCCGCACTGCTTGGCGTAGAGCGGCGCCTCCACCTCCGCCACATAGCGGAAGTGACGCTGGATCCAGCCGGAACGGTCCAGCATCCCAGCGTACTCCGCGCGCTTGGCCGCGCGCGTCTCCACGTAGTGGTCCTCCGGGATGGCGTCCAGGAACCCGCGCACGGTGCACGGAATCCCACGCAAGGCGAGGTCGGAGCGAATGAGCTCCACCTGCGCCTGGATCTGACCCATGAACCGCTCGCGCGTCATGTCGCTCAAGCCCCGGTACTCCCCGATGTCGAACCACTCGATGTCCCCCACCAGCACGTCCGCCTGGACCGCCAGATCCGCCTCGCGGCAGAACTGGACGAAGGCGTTGAAGCCGGGGGAGAACATCTCGTAGCACACACCACGGGACCCGTCCTCCAGTCCGCAGAAGGTGTACCCCTCCGCGTCGTGGGTCCAGGCCGGACACACAGGGGCCACCACCTGGATGGTCTCTCCGGCCAGCGCGCGCCAGAACACCCCTAGGATCTGCTCCACTTGCTTGCCCTCGTTGACCTTGAAGTGCTGGATCAGGAGAATATTCAGCTGCTTGACCAGACTGAACACACGCTCCTCCGGCACCGGGATGTCCGCGGGGAAGATCTGGATGGAGCGGATCACCGACTCCACCATCCCCTTGGTCAGACCCAGAGCGGCGAGCCGGCGGCGCCAGGTCCGCACCTCCTGCTTGGACAGGCGCAGGGTCGGCTTGGGACGCCACTCCAGCCCCAACTCCGTGGGGTCGTGACCGAGCGAGCGGACCCACTGCTCGTAGAGGGAGAAGTTGTCCTGACCCGTGGGCATGAAGCCCCACGGCGCCTGGCGCCCCAGGTTGTGGACGTTGAACTCGTCCAGCATCCGGGTCCAGGCGTGTACCAACTTGGCCGGCTTGGACTTCCCGCCCGGGTGAACGGCAATCACGAACTGACAGCCCTCGGCCCAGCCCGGCCGCGTGATGCGGTGGCTGGCCAGGCGGGAACTCCCCTTCACGTCCGGACCGGGCAGCAGGACGCGGATGTTGCCCTCCTGCCAGAGCACGAACTGGGTGAACACGGCGGCGTAGGTCCCACCGTGGTTGTAGTCCCCCGGCTTGTCCCCGGTAAGCACCATCACGGACTGGCCCACCCCTTCCAGGGCGGCCTTGATCTCCGCGAGGCGGGGATCTTCAGCGTGCAGAACGAACGTATTCATCTTGGTCTTTTGCTCCTCAGGTTGTAATGTGCAGTACGAAAAAAGCCCCGGAGTTCGGGGCCTTCATCAGCGAGTGGTCTAAACCAACTTACACTAACAAAGGCCCTGAACCCAAGAGGCTAATAAAAATGACACTCACCAATGCGTTTGGTTTTTCCGCGGATCCAGCTTGTGCTGTTTGGTGTGTCATAGCGTGGGGCTATGCTAAAGGGAGTTTCTAAAATTGTCAACTTGCCCTCTGTTGATAAATCGATTTGAAACGAAGAAGAGCGGCGATCAGTCTGTATAGACATAATCGTCGCTCTTCAAATGTGCAACGTTCCGGGGACTACTCCTCCCGGATCACGCTGGTCGCGTCGCCCGTGACCGGCTGGCCCTGGATGACGTTGGTGTGGTCCGCCACCCGGGGCTTGGGAACCACCGGCGGAAGCACGTTCGCGCTGGACGGAGCGACCGAACGAGCGGATGTGGCCTTGCGGTTCGCCGGCTCGGCCGGCTCCAGGATGCTCCAGTCCAGCTTGGCCGGCTGTCCTGAGTTGAACCACGGACCCCACTCCGTGACCGCCCGGGTCAGGCCCTCATCCCCTTCCGAGGTCATGACCCTGATCCGAACGTCCGCACCCTGCAGGTCCACCTGCTGAGAGACCGGCTGGCCGTACAGCACGTCCACCAAAGGCGAGTAGATCACCACCTCGGTCAGCTGCTGGCCGGTCATGGTACGCGCTTCCATGAGTCGGATCAGGGAATCCCCCAGGCTGCGGTAGGACTGGCTGGGGAACTGCCACAGCAGGCTGTCCACATGCTGCTGCCGGTCCAGCCGGTCAGCCGCCCACTTGTCCTGGGCGCGCTGCAGGTTGAAGGCCAGCTCCGCCTCCAGCTTGACCCGAGCCTTGCCATAGGCATTCTCCTCCGCCTTGTAGGCGTAAGGGGCCGGCTTGATCTCCGGCAAGGTCCACCAGGACGACTTGATCTGGGCGGAGCACCAGGGTTCTTGGCGCATCACGGCCTGGTCTGGGCCGACCTGGAACAGACAGATCTGCTGATCTTCCTCCAGGCTCGCAACCAGCTCCGTGACCTCGCTCCGGATGGAATGAAAGTACGGCGACCCGGCGTTGTCGTCCACCAGAACCAGCACCTGGCGCGACAGCGGAACCGTCTCCACGGTCAGCTCCAGCTGGTTCGGCGGGATGTACTCCTTCTCCTCCGGGAGGTTGAAGTGGACCCAGAGCCCCACCAGGGCGGCCATCAGGGCGGCCACCAGGGCGGCCACCCCCAGACAGCCAAAGAACCAGGTGTTGTCAGAACCGGACGAGGACGGGGTAGAGGACATGGGCATAGAGACTCCTGTGTACCAGAGTCCTATGTCAAAACCAGTATTTTGTCAATCCTGAAAATCCATTTTCACCAGTAGACTAAACGAAGAAGAGCGACGACCAGTGCTGCTGAACAAGACGTGCCTAGGCATGCCTGTCCAGTGACATAGTCGTCGCTCTTCAAATGTGCAGCCCCGAACCTACGGGGAGGCCTCCTCGGCCGGGACCACCTGAGATCCCACGTTCTGGACAAACTCACCCAAGGTGAAGTCCTTCCAGTCCACGGTCGGGTTGCCCCAGCCCGCGAACTTGACCTCCCACTCCTGCTGCCTGGCCGTGCCGTAGCCCCGGCCGTAGCCGGTGAGCTGACGGACGTGGACCACCACCCCGACCAGGTTGATGCTGAGCGGTGCGCGCCCTTCAAAGAGCGGATCTTCCTCCATGTCAGAGTAGATCCAGACTTCCGAGGATGCGGCCTCCGTGACCTGCTGCAACGCCCGGTAGATGGCGCCGGTGATGTCGGTCTTGTGCGCCACGGGGTAGGCCTTGAGCTTGCGCAACATCACTTCCAGGCGCATGGACCGGTCGGCCTGATACCGTCAAGCTTTTGTGTGTAAGGTAGCGGGGTAGTTATTGTTTAAATAAT
>CAYIMB010000009.1:0-39805 GCA_964364425.1 uncultured Gammaproteobacteria bacterium | reverse complement strand
CGACGCATTCCTCCCCGCCCTTAAAAGGGCGGGGATTCCTGCATCGACTATTGAAAGAATTTGCGAATAAAGAAAAGTTACAAATAGTAGACGCCTTCACAGAATCTCGCACTGCCAAAGAACCCGGTCGGCCGATCTTTAATGATCTCTTGCGGCGTATTGAAAACGGTGAAGCTGCCGGAATACTATCGTGGCATCCGGATAGATTGGCGCGTAATTCCGTAGACGGCGGTAAAATTATTTATTTAGTGGATACCGGCAAGCTTCAAGCACTTAAATTTTCGACATTCTGGTTTGAAAATACGCCGCAAGGTAAATTCATGTTAAATATCGCTTTTGGGCAGTCAAAGTATTACGTTGATAACCTATCGGAAAACGTGAAGCGAGGTTTGCGTCAGAAAGTGCGCCGTGGAATCTTGCCTGGTCGTGCGCCGCTTGGGTATCTGAATGACAAAGCCAATCATACTATTATTCCAGATCAGAATAAATTCAAACTTGTACAAAAGCTATTTGAACTCTACGCAACTGGCGACTATTCACTGCAAGCAGTCAGTCATGCAGTAGAAAAGTTTGGCCTGGTTAACCCAAGCGGCAAACCACTGGCTATATCTAACACGCAAACTATTTTGCGAAATCCGTTCTATTACGGCGCACTTAGGTTCAACGGCGAATTGTACGAAGGTAAACACGAGCCAGCGATTACCAAAAATTTTTATGACAAAGTGCAAGCGGTCATGCAACAAAAGGCTAAGCCCATGAAGAAGCATTCATACTTTGCTTTTCGAGGATTGATATTGTGCGGTGAGTGCGGAGGAAGCATTACATCCGAACGCCAGAAAGGACATGCCTATTACCGCTGCACAAAGAAACTTAGTAAATGCAGCCAGCCGTATATTCGAGAAGAACGTTTGGCTGACCAGCTCAAGTCTTTTGTGCAGCAAGTATCAATAGATGACCAAATGGCTGATAACATGTCTTCGTACCTCAAAGAACAGGCAAATAACGATCACTCCTCCGCACTCACCGTTACCGAAAAGCTCGAAAAGCAAATAACTGAAAGTAAAGCAAAGCTTGACCGCTTGCTCGACGCTCATCTTGAAGGCACGATTGATAAAGAAATCTATACTGCCAAAAAGAACCAGTTGTTGAGTCAAAAAATTGAATCCGAACAAAAATTACAAGATTTCAAACAAAAGGGTAATCGCTGGCTCGAACTTTCTCTACAATTAATTTCTGACGCAAAACTAGCCAAAAAAATTACTTTGACGGGAAATTACGAAGAACTTCTTAATTTCATTAAAAAGATTGGCTCGAACCTCCAATTGCGCGAGCGGAAGGTGGGGCTCGTTTGGCAAAACGCCTGGGAGCTATTGGCCAAACGTGCCTGCGGCTGTGCCGCGGCAGGCCACGAATTTGGAATCTGTTCTGGAATGCAGGGGCGGAGGGAATCGAACCCATCGTCTCAGGTTTTGGAGACCCGCATTCTACCATTGAAATACGCCCCTATGATTTCTTGATAGAGATAATACAGCTCTTTGGCTTTTGAGGTATCATAGTAGTAAACACTTAGACAGCCTTGATAACCTTCATGTATTCTCTTGCCTCCTCTTGGTTTCTGATACACCTTAATGAATTGGCTTTTAGGAATATGCGTTATTTTAGACCAATAGTCAAGTTGTTTTTGCTCATTGTGATAACTATGAAGATGCAAACTACAACGAAATAACTTTTCATTTAAAATAAAGGTAGACCTAAAAAATTTGAGAAATATTGCAATCATTGCTGGATCTGAGTTAGTAAACCGTAAATCGCTCAACCTTTTTGACCCCTCGCACCAAAATAATAATGCCAAAAACACTTTAAGAGTATTTTGATCAAAAGTGGAAATCGATTTGAACTCTTCATCTACCAGTTGACGCATCTGGCTTTCTTTAGCCCGTAAGTTGGCTAAGTAATTTCGTCTACCTTTACGCGTTCCTTTATCACTTACTCTTTTGAGTCTTAACCTAGCCTCCTTGTCCAAACGTACATTCCTGGTCCATAAGGAAGCACTACTCTTTGCTATGCCCAACCTCAGACCAATCTCCCGGAACGAAAATCCTCTCGCCCTCAGCCCCCGCGTTCGTTTTTTAACTAAAAAAGAATATGGTGACATGTAGTCACCATACCCCACGGCACACTCAGGTCAAGTTACTTGGTCTCCTTATGCTCCGTATGATTGCGCTCCACTTTGCAATACTTGGACAAGACCAAACGTTCTTTGATCTTCTTTTTGTTCTTGAATGTATGGTAGTTCACATACTTACAATCTTTGGTCGTGCACTCCAATTTGATGAGATTATCTTGTGACATATGCGGCGGACTGTACCACGGATTTTTCCATTGCGCAACCCCCGCCCCAAGCCCAGGATCGATTTTCACGCAAAAGATCCAAAACACTAGGTAAATCGATATTTTTTGTTGACATTTTTCACTAAAAAGCGTACTATCTCGGCCATCCAAATGGGTCAAATCCCCGTTTGAAGCTCTCTTCTCTTTCCATCCATTCCTTCCCCCCCGCCGGAGCTGAATTTGGGACATCGTATCCTTGATACCGTGATTGGACCGTCACACCCCGGGGCCCACTACGCCCTGGTGACCATGGCCCTGCGCTTGGGTCTGACCGCTGACCGCGTGCTGTTTCCGCAGAGCGCGCTGGCGGAAGAACCGGAGCTGATGGCGGCCATCATCAAGCTGACGCGCAAGTACGTGCGTCTGCATGCCGGAGAGACCGTTCACGTGCTGTCCCGCCCGGACTACACCACGACCATGGCTGAGCTCATGACCGAGGTGCGGGCCAACGGGCTGGCGGCTGAGCTGGCGGTGCGCACGGAATTCCAGGAACTGCCGCTGCTGGACATGCGCGCTAGCCACACCATCTGGATGTGTGGCGATGGTCGGCCGTGGTTCTGGAACTCCATGATCCGGATCTTCCAGCACTTCGGGAGCCCGCGCATCCTCACCCCTCCGGGTGAAGAGCAGTGGCTGCTGAACCAGCCAGCCATCGCATCCCGCCTCCAGGCCTGGATTGACCGGCGCCCCAAGGTGCCGCGCATGGTGGTCAAGCACGCCGGCTGCGGGTACCGCGGGTTCAAGGGAGACCCCGCTGAAGAGCGGGCTGCTGCCCTGGCCGAATGTGTCGACCCCGACACGCTCTACCTGTGGCAGGCTGGCGAGGGAGAGGTCTGGTTCGAGACCCTGCGGGCAGGCCGCCCCCTAACCGGCTGCTGATCCGAAAGCACCTTCAAGTCGAACGAGAGACCTCCCATCTCGCTCGCATCCCAATGCGAAGAAGATTAACGTCTTGTGCGCGTTGAAATGCGAAGGTAAATCGATTTTAAGCGCTTGGCATGAGTGCACCCAACATCCCAGCCAAAACTGGCATCCGTGGCAACAAAGGTAAAAGTTTCTGAATTTCCGGTGCTTGCATCAAGACCATTTGCGGCGGCAGAGCACCCGGAGTGTCCATGGAAGCAAAAGAAGTCAACACATGTCCAGTAATCTTGCTACGCAAAGCCTCCAAATGCCCACCAGCAGAGGCTAAGGCCTTCAACAGGTAACGAAAGTCCACATCTAATTTGCCCTCAGTCACTCGCAGGACCTCCGCCAACACCTCTTTAAAGACGTCACCCACTGTTTCAGATTTTTCCAATGCCTTACGCACTTCAGTTTGCCAATAGTTTTGGTCTCCGGTGTTGGTGTACTTCCGAATGACCTCAGCCACCCGATCCACATCCCCCAGGCCAGATTTGAGCAACAACAAATTCATTCCAAAATCTAAAAAGTCTGTGCGCGCATCTACCGCTTCACCAAAGCGTTGCTTCTCTTTACTCTCTCCAGTACTCCCAGCATCAATCAACGATACGCTCTCTTGGTCCGGCGTGGCATCAACCATGACGTTGCCTCCGTGCATATCCGCGTGAAAATCTCCGTCCTCGGCTATTTGATACAGCAGGTCAATGGCCATCCCAGCTTGCACGCCTTCAATGTCCACCTTGGCGTATCTGGCCCACAATTCCGTTTGCTCCTGAGGATTCAGTCGACGTAACTTGCGCATAATGCGTTCTGTATCACGGATAGATTTCTCATCAGTCCCCGGTGTACGGTCTAACTCCTGGAGGCGTGAAATATCTGAGATACTAATCCCCTTGGCAAACTCTTCCAACATGATTTGCATCCGCCTCCGTCCACCTGCGGCCTTACTCATCACCATTTTCACCTTGGGTGTGGACATGGGCACTTCTTTACCGTCCAGATTGATGGTAGCAGCTCGCCGCACAAAGTTTGAACGTAACAGCTCTGCGTTCTTGGCTTCCCGACCAAAATCCATCTCAGCTTCCACTACTTGTTTGATTTCCGAGACAATCCAACTTGGAACGTGGAAACCTTCTAGTTCAAATCGATCTACCACGTGCTGCAACACCTCTAAATCTTCAGCGTAATTCTTATCAATTGATGGCCGCTCTACCTTGAGAGCCAAGGCTTCACCTTCTAACGTTATAGCCTTATGCACCTGTTTAATAGAAGCGCTGCCTTCTAACTCCGCAATTTCTGCTAGTTGTGGTTGACCTTCTACGGCCTCAAATAAACGTGCTTGTTGGGCATACGTAAAGACACCTCGTTTATTAAATGGGTTAGAGCGGTCCTTCAAAGAGGATAAATCTGACCTCACATCATCTGGTACCATATCTTTCTGCTCACTCAATACTTGACCGGCTTTCACGCCAACCACACCCACTTGCTCTAACAACAACCTGATAGCATCCCCGGGTGTGAGTTCAGTTTGGGACCGTTTTAACTCACGCAAGCGTTCAGCAATGGCTAAGAATAACTCCACGCGGCGAGCTGGTCTATAACGTGCAAAGACTTCAAACAAAGCCATTTTAAAGACCTTGCCTTTTTTCTTATCAGGAAAGACTTTTTCCAAATTCAGTTTGTAAAAATCTCTTAAGAAAGCAAAAAATTCTTTGTTTTCCGGCTTACCGCGTGTCACCGGCATACCATATGCCAAGCTTGAATCATCCAAATCATCCCATTTCACATACTGACCCATATTAACTGGCGGCAACTCAAATAATCCGTGTTCACCTAATAAAGCCGAGTAAAAAATGGCTCGCCGCTCTTCTATGCTCAGGCTCCAAAAAGCTTCAACCTTTTCTTGCTCGTCTACTTGAAAGGTGATGCCCTCTAAAAATCGATCATCCGGGATATCCCCACCAAAAAACCAGGTCAACACCTTGCGGCGCATGCCACGGTCTTGGAACAAGGCTAAATAATTTTTAACTGTTTCTGTCACTACGAATGGCGCTTCTTTGCCCGGCTGTTCTTCTGCTGGATGGCGACTGGCATACGCATAGGTCAGCCGTTCAAGTTGTTGAGCCTGCGGCAAAGTGGTAGCTAAGTCTGTCATGATGGCAAACAAAATGGAATCGCGGTGGTAGGTGGCTCTAGGAAACCGCTCAACCACATGGGCCAGCACTTCTCCAAAGGCAAAATCAGCAGCTGCAATTCTGTCTTCAGCACTTGGATGACTACCAGTTGGTGTAATCCGTTCACGAGTCGCGGCGTAATCTTCACGCAAATGATCAATTTCAAGTTCAACCGCCAAACGTTCGAATAATTCAGCCGTGGCTGGGGTCAAGGCTTGTGTCCGATCAGTTAAAAAATCAGCTATCACTTTCTTTTCCTGAATAGAAAAGACGAATAAGGCTCGACCCAAACCTTTTACCCGTATCACCGGATAAGATTTCATATAGGCTTCTGCTAGCACTCCCCGGTCGTTCTCTCCCAAGTGACGTTCCAGATCAATAGTGGTGATATCCAGCTGAATTCCCTCAGCAACAAATTGTCCAACCTTAGAAGTCTGTTGCAATAACAACCACATTTCCAAGTGAGCAAGATTTTCCAAAAAGTAATCACGCAGCTGGTTCTTTTCCGGTGCTAACTGCATCACCTGATGTCTCAATTCAGTTAACCGAGGTCCAACATCAGTTCCCGCTTGAATGAGTCGAGCAGTTTCTTCAATCTGTGGATTCAACACCCTTACCAATAATTTTGGTTTGTACAGGGCATCCACCATTTTTTCTGTTTTGTCATCTCGCTCAACCAAATCTGAAAATACTTGTAGCTCGCGGGTAGTAGGAAAGTCCTTGGCTTGATCTTGGTAAGCTCGTTTTCGTTCTCGATGCGCACCTTCATAATCAGCCGTAGGCCACTGATAGCCCCAGCTTTGATTCCAGTTGTCCCTTTCACTTTCTTGTAGAATACCTTGATCAACCAAATATTGAACTCGCCATTGTGGATCATCTGCTGTACTTGCAGAATAGTGTGCTTTGACGTAAATGGTCATCAAATCTTGAGCTCTGTTCACCTCAGCGCCTTCTCCCAGCTCAGCCCGCATGCGTCCTATGGTTTCTAATAATTCTGCCTGTGACGCTTCTCCAGTTTGCTCTAAGGCTAAAAACTCAAATAAATTTTTGAAATACCCAGGAGATAATTTGGCCAGCCGGTCATGCGCATCTGGTGCAGCCGCAGCTTTGGCCATAGCCTCACGTAAGGGTGCTAAGACGGCCTTCCAATACCAGTCTTGAGCAGCCTTACCCAGCTGACGTAATAACTCGCTTTCAGGTAAACTATCATGACCTTCTCTCACACGCACAACTGCTTCAGCGTCTACCTTGGCCAACTCAGCCAAACTCACCTCATTCAGTAATTTTTCTAAATTCCAATTCCCTCGACCCCCGAACGGCTGGTCAGCTTGTTGAATAACAGCCTGAGCGTATTTCACCGGATCGCCAGTAATCTCATCACCATACAACTCAGCTAGACTCTTAGCCAAGGCGGTGAGTTGTTCAGCTGCAGCTGGATCTTCCCACAAGCCCGGTTCTCTCAAAAAACTATTTGGCGTGATTGATAATTCTTTCCATTGATTCTCAACCCGCTGAGGTTCAAAATATAATTTGTGCAGCAACAATGGCCAAGATAACGTATCTTTATAGTCAGCTCGAGTATGAGCAATGGGTTGGAGATGACCTTGTTGACGCAGGACTGCCTCTAAGAGTGGTAGATCTGATTGATCAAGGACTGAATTTTCCAAAATCCACTCTAATTCAACGTACTCTTTAGCTAAAACGCGCAAGGCTTCAGGAGCCTCCTCCTTCCAACGAGCACCGCGTACCCCAATCATGGCCTTAACTAAAGGGAGAGTTGATCTAATATTTTCGGCTACCTGAGCTGCTGGAGTGGTTGTCTTTTGGGGGAAATCTTCTTTAGTCACCGTTGATCTGTAAGTTTCACTAGAGTGCGCCAAGGATGGGATCAAGCCCTCGCCTAAACAAACCGCCATATTTTCCGCGGCGGTCAGGGTTAAACCTTCAACTGTAAATCGGGATAAGATTTTTTTAGCCAGTGGGCCTTTGATCCTTTCTACATCTTTGAGAACTTTCTTTTTACTCTCTTTTTGATACGGGGCATCACCAAACTCAAACTGTATAGACCCAGAAGAGCGACCTAATTCGCGGTGGTGTTTCTTATAGAGTTGGGTGACATACCCAAGCGCAGGTGAAGTCGCAGCTAAAAATCTAACCATGGGATAGGTCTCCGCCACCTCAGGATGCTCCTTGGCCCAAGTCTGGACTTTGGCGAACATTTCTCCAGCCACTATTGGATCCTCATCCAATAGTCCAGCTTGAATACGTTCAGCCTCTGCTCTAGGGACAGCCCGCGCAATATCTAACAAGGCATACTCTACCAACCGGTTCCATCCACTTTGAATGGCATCAACATTTACAGGAGTCCCGTTTGTTTTGCGGTCATACGTTGGGGCGTATTCAATGAGGGTAGCCCTATCTGGATTTTCTGAATCATACTCTCGCCCTTTATATGACAATTGAGCGCCGTGGATTAAACGGTCAAAGTGTAAACGATCAGTGTACGTTTTATCATGTTTAGCTGTCATAGGTATTACGGGGTGAAATCATGAATAGTAGACGGTTTGACCCAGGCCAACTCCTGGATCCCGTCGGCAAAATGAGCGGCGAAGAATTCGGAGGCCACGCGTTCTAAGGCTCGTTTAACCTCAAATACATTTTCAGCTGGTTCAGTAGGCTTGAAAATACTGGGCATGACTTTTCTTAACCAATCACCCCATGTTTCTTTCTTATCTTGCCGTTCATGGAATTGTTGTAAGAAAAAGTCATCCGGTAATCCTTTAGCTTTAGCCGCCTCAATTAAAATAGTTTTTGATTCCCGAATAAATTGTGCGTTACTTACACCACCCTCACCATTCACTCGCAAACCGTCCTTCACCCAACGCGAGACCAGCGCCACTTTAGCGCTATATGGTGTGGTCAAATGGTTTAATATTTCTTTCAACTCAGGGTCGGCAACACTTTCCCCCCTTTCATAATGATGAGTTCCCATCAAGGGTGCCACTACACGACTATGGGCCAAGACTCGAATACGCTCAACATCATTGCCAATCTCTAGGACTGAGGCGGTGTTCACGCGCCATGTCAGTTGTGCTTGCAGCATGATGGAAAGTTGCTTCACCAGACGAAAGTTGTGTGTGCTTGGAAGATAAGAGATGACAGCGGAATTATTCGGAGCATAATAACGCCGTTCATGCGTTGGTAAGGCACGCACATATTGACTTAACGGTTCCCATTCTTCTAGTTGTTTCACCGTCTTAACAGGAATAGTCTCGAATGGTTCATCTTCCGTTGACATTAACGGAGCTACGTAGGCTTTTTCAAACAACCAATCCTTAACTTCTGGGACATCTGCAACTATTTCACCCAATTTCGCCTGAAGGGTTTCAGAGGATAAACTCTTATCAAACTCTCGGCGTGCCATTCGAATGATTCGGGCAGTCAGGCGGCGTAACGGCGTTTGATCATCTACGACCTGAATCTTGCCATCTACCAACTCAGGACCATGAAAAGGATAAGCCCTTACTTCAAAGTTTCGTTCAGGTACATACTTCATGGGTGCCGAGGGCTTGAGTATCTTTGGAACGGCCCCTGATAGAGAGACTCGACGTTGCACCGCTGCCACTATATCTCCAAAGTTTTTAGGGAAAGCTGAGGTAGCTGCCTCAGGCTGTTGAGCAACCTCCTTCATTTTCGCCATCTCGGCCAAAATCGCTTCCTTGGCTTCAAGCTCCTCACCGCGATAGTGTGAACGAATCTCAACACCTCCTAATAAAATAGCTGTCATTTTGGCGACTAGAGTGTGGCGCGCTTGCTGCATTTCAGCCACCGTATGCTCTCGTGGATAAAAATTGGGGTGGCCTACCTTCCATAGCTTTTGCGCCTCATCACTATCTGGGTTCAACAAATCATCCACACTAGAAAATGGCCCGCCCTCAGCCGGTTCCATCAGTAGGTGCTCAAAAGTAAAATCAACAATGCGAGTGACTTCTTTTGCGCGAATGACAGACGAACCATATTCCTTGAGTAAATCGTCTTCAGCTTCATTGGCAATATCACCAATCACTGAATCTTTAATATATTTTGGCAAGTCACGAGCGTGAGAAATATCGCCCAACAAATCAAAGTGTGCTCCTTTACCAGAAAACTTGGCATTACATGAATATAGAATGGCTTCCCGAAGACCCAGCTCCCCTGTCTGCAGTTCACGGACCGCGGCCGCCATAGCTGAGCGTACGTCCAGATGCACTTTAAAAAAATTCATAGCCACTTCTAAATCTCTCACAGTCGTTCGTGGATTCTGTTCAATCTCATCCAAAATAGCGTTCCAACCGTCAATTGATCTGACGGCTGTCAATTTTTCTAACAACTCTTCACGGGTTAACTCTTTAGCTTCCACAAACACTTCAGGTGAAAAAGCCTGGTACTCTGCTGTCGCTGAATATAACACCCGGTCAGCGCGATGGTATTCTTCATATAAATTCTTGATTCGATTTTCATCCAAGGGATGGGTATCAGAAAAATATTGACCCAACTGATCTTTCCACCCACCTTTCATTTTTTTCCTGAGCATCTCAAAATTCTCAATCATGGCCGCTGGATTATACCCAGCTTGATCAGCTGCCTCCATACCAGCTACATCAGCGTCATACTCATGACGCTTGGAAGCATCATCTTTGGTTGCTTTCCCTGGTTTATCTAAATCATATTCTGGTTGCATCAAATGACGTAATTCGTGTCCCAAAATTCCGGCTAAATGGTCTTTAGTAAATTGCTTGCCATCCTCTGCAAACATTTGTTGAAACTTTCTGATCAAACCGGCATTGACAAACACATGCAACGGTTCTTTGGAAGGCAAATTAAAATCTTGTCCTTCTTTGGCCATAGACAAAATAAAGGCGTTAAACTTTGGATCACGACTAATCTCTAATTCAATCGGTCGCTGAAAACCCATCTCACGAGCCACATTGACCAGGATTTCTTTTACTTCCGTATGCAACACCGACTCTCGTTTTTCTTTTTCAGTTAACAACTCAGTCGTACTATCAAAATATTCCCTGTCCAACCGCATTTTCAATTGACGGACATGCTCTTGGGTATTCCGTCTGGACTCCAAAAAGGCTTGTCGTTCAGGAACTGACTCGTCACCATACAACATGCGTTGTGATTCAATCTCAAAGCGCAGGGCCGCCAATAACGGTTCTGGAACTTGCATCTCCGCGGCGTCAATCTGAACACTGCCCTGTTTGCCCACAGCTATTAATTTATAAAACACCTCAGCAGCTAGGCTTTTCAGCTTCCCATCTCTGAGTGATAAGCGGTGCACTATCCTGAGTGTCCGCTCGTCATGCACCAATTCCACGAACTCTCTTTTTTCTTGGCGCTCGGGTGTGGTAACAGCGGGTTGTCTTGCAGCAACGCCTTTTTCCATGAAGGAATTATATCATTTTTTTACTTGTTTGTAAAGGATTTCTATGGCGACTTCAAGGGTGGAAAGTCTCGCGTTGGTTGACGTTCATAACTTGGAGCCGGAGAGAGGAATCGAACCCCCAACCTTTGCTTTACAAAAGCACTGCTCTACCGTTGAGCTACTCCGGCGTATTTCAAGTGGGACTATTCTGCACAAAATGGCTGATTTTGTCTAGTGTTTGACGCCATCCACAAAAAAGGTTAAGTTACTTACATATTAAGTAGCTTACCTGTGTTTACCATGCAGCATAGAAAAAAACTGATTGAGGACATTTTGTCAAACTTTCAAACCCTCGGGTACCGCTTTAAGACCAAACCAGAAATCAGCGGGAACAAACCTCAGATCACCCACTCCCAATGGTACGTCTTGTGTATTATAGAACATTCAAAATCAACCAGCGTAAAAGATATTGCCCAGGTGCTAGGCATATCTCCCAGCGCTATCACGCAATTAGTAGACGGTTTAGTGGGGTCCGGGGTAGTCACACGCACAGAAGACCCAAACGATAGACGTACCACTCAACTGACCATATCACCCAAAGGAATCAAACAAATCCAGGCCATCAAGAAAGAAAAAATGGAGTCCTTCGCTACCTTATTTGAGTCACTCAGTGATAGTGAACTCACCACGTATCACCGCTTACAACAAAAATTACTTAAACCAATCAACTCACGTTAATATGGCGCAAAATCATCTGACTGAAAAAATGGAAGAACTGGGACACCAGGTCCGTAAATCTGAAAACATTATTGTTGAACATAAACTCCCAGCAGACGGAGAAACTATTATCTCTGTCGAGAATATTTCCAAAACGTACGGAAAACTCAAAGCGCTTGATCAAGTCAGTCTGACGGTGAAAACTGGAAGTGTCACTGCCCTACTTGGTCCCAACGGCGCAGGTAAAACTACCTTAGTCAGAATCTTGACCACACTTCTCATTCCAACTGAGGGTAAAGCTACTATTGCCGGTTTGGATGTAGTGAAAGAAGCGCATGACCTACGCTCCATTATTGGGTTAGCTGGTCAGTACGCGGCTGTGGATGAATTCTTATCTGGCAGAGAAAACTTAGAGATGGTGGGACGTTTATACCAACTTTCAGCCAAAGAAGCTAAGGCTAGAGCTACTGAACTCTTGGCCCAGTTTGACTTAGAAGACGCTGCCAACCGAACTCTTAAAACGTACTCCGGTGGTATGCGCCGCCGCTTGGACTTAGCCGCCAGCTTAGTCATTAAACCAAAAGTCCTGTTCTTAGATGAACCAACCACTGGTTTAGATCCAAGAAGTCGATTTGCCCTGTGGAACGTCATCCGTGACTTAGTGGCCGGTGGCACAACTGTTTTACTCACCACCCAGTACTTGGAAGAGGCGGATCAACTGGCCCATCAAATCTTTGTGATTGATCATGGAAAAATTATTGCTCACGGAACTCCTGATACGCTGAAGAAGCAAGCGGGCGGAGAGGTGTTGGAGCTGCATGTCACTAATCATCAAGATGCGCCTAAAGCAGCTGAGTTAATTAAACAGTTTGGAACAGCAGAACCCGTCTCAGATACCGCTAGCGGAATTGTTACCATGTCCGCCACCGGCGGCGCATCTGTCTTGATAGAAGTGGTGCGCAAGCTAGACACCGCTCAGATCAACCTACTAGATATTACTTTGCGGCGCCCTTCACTGGATGATGTGTTCATGAAACTGACTGGACACCAAGCTGAATAACACCTGAACTTACTCTATTATGAATTTTTCAACTCTGTCTGACATCCTCGTCATGATCAAACGCAACCTGTTGCGTTACAAGCGACTGCCTCAATTAGTCGTCTTCACCTTCATTCAACCAGTTATGTTTGTCTTGTTGTTTGCGTATGTGTTTGGTGGAGCCATTCAAACTTCTTCCGGCAACTACATCAACTACTTACTTCCAGGCATCTTAGTCCAAACGGTTTTGTTTGGCGCCATGCAAACCGGCGTAGGGTTGGCAGATGACTTGTCCAAAGGAATGATTGACCGCTTCCGCTCACTCCCTATGGCACGCTCTGCCGTGTTAGCCGGTCGCACCATCTCTGAAATGATCAGAAACTTGTTTGTGGTCTTGCTGATGTGCGCTGTAGGCTTTGCCATTGGTTTCAGAATTGAAAATGGCATAGGACCATTCATCCTGGCCATTCTGTTCACCGTACTATTTGGTTTCGCCTTCTCCTGGGTGTCTGCCACTATTGGTCTGGCTGTTAAAAATGTAGAAACCGCTCAAAGCGCTGGATTCATCTGGGTCTTCCCACTGGCCTTTGCTAGCTCCATCTTTGTGCCAATTCAATCCATGAAATCAGGCATTAAACTCTTTGCTGAACACAACCCAATCAGCTACGTGGTAAACGTAGTGCGTGGATTATCTCTGGGTACAGATTATGGTAATGACCTGTGGTATGCCTTGGCTTGGATTATTGGAATCCTGATCGTTTTCATTCCGTTGTCTGTACGCCTGTACCGCAAACGCGTTTAATTCGATTATCTACAGAATGGTCACCGTTCCGGTGTCCGCATCCACTTCAATCTGCTGACCGGTTTGAATCACCTTCGTGGCTTTCTTAGTGGCTATAACACATGGCTTCTTCATTTCTCGTGCCACAATAGCGGCATGTGAAGTGATGCCACCCTCATCCGTGACAAAGGCTGCAGCCACGTTCATCACTGGTAAGTATTCAGGTCTAGTCATGACCGTGACTAAGATATCTCCCGGTTTCACTTCAGAAAATTGATTTGGATGTAACACCACTACCGCGCGTCCGGTAATTTTACCTTTGGAGGCGGCCATACCTTTGAGGCTAGTAATTTTGTCAGCCCCTATGACTATTCGTTTGAATTCTGCATAGAGTTTTTCAGCTTCAGGACCAGAAACACATTCTGTTCCCCTGGATGACCATTCAATCACACAACTCTTTGAACGTTCAGTCAGTTCTGCATCTGATGGAGTATTGTTGCGCATCAGTTCCACCCAGGTTGAAAATCGAAGCAGGTCATGGTCGCGCTTCAGACGACGAGCCAAATCCCACAGCATGTGGTCTGAACCACTCACCCACTTCAAAATGAATTCCTTGCGCACGTCTTGTACTGTTGTGGTGAGTTGCAAAGCGCGCAACAAACCCTGAACTTGTGGTTCAAAAGTCTCCAAACTTGGCGGAACATGTTTTTCTTGTTTTCCGGAAATGGCTTTTATCCCCTCTTCAGTCAACGGATGTGGGCCAGTGAAATCATTGGTGAGATAATAATACTTTTCCACCACCGCCTTTACTTGGTCAGGCGTTTTAGCTGCTGCATATTCCTCCAAACAACGCTTCACGTAACTTTTTTTCAACGGATGACCAAAATCATGAATAGTCTGTTTGGCCGTTTCCGTGTTTAGTCCAGCTTCTTCCAGCAAGCGCTGCAAAGAATTCTGAAAATAATGACTCACCGGCTCAATCCAATTATTCAAGGTATATTGTTCCGCAAAGGAATTAAAATATTCCTCCATCAACTCGTACAGTTTTTCATCACTCAAACTCTTTGGGTCTAAGACCATCACCTGATCATGCAGTGCCTGAAAACTTTGCGCGGCCCTCCCCCACTTTTCGTATACTTCCCAACCTTCACTAATTAAGCGCGGAAGAATGAGTTTGGCATACTGGTCTAATTGATCTCCGTCATACAACCAGTCAAACACCTCTCCATTCCACAAACACACACCTTCACAACTCACTCCGCTGTCACGCAAAAACAAGCGGGACGGCACATACGCCATGGGATCCAAAAACACGGGGTGGCCAGCGGCACCATACACTATCCATTTCCTGTGAAAATCGATCTGCATGAGTATAGCGTATAACCCAAAGCATAAAATGGCAAGATAACTAGACCTGATCTTTTTTCAGGTTTACACTATAGGGTATGCCAACCACAAAACCATTTCAGTGCCTAGAATGCGACCAACGGCTAGCCGAGGATTTTGCCATATATGAGCCCACGAATGACTGGTTGATGGTGTATCCAGAAAAAAATCTGATACACATTCACTATGGCGAATCTTCACACGACGACCAATCCAATATTGATGAATCTCGATTTCATTTGAGATGGGTCATGGACCTGCTACAGCAGTACCCCAAAAAACAATTTTTTTGGGTCGTGGATATGTCGCGCAAAGACGACAGTGAAATCTTGGTCAAAGAAGCACGAGATAACTTACAAAAAATTCGCACACATCCACAGATGCCTAGGGGCGCAGTCTATGGATTCACCTGGGCCATGCGCATGTTGATCAATTTACTCAACATGATGGGAGGAACGGCTGTGTTTGTAGAATCGGCAGAAGCTGCCCGAGAAGAATACAAAAAATGGAAATCAACTTACTCAGGCGAATGAGCCTTGGTAGTAGGCAAATAGTCCGACAAAAATAATTTCGGCGAGTAAACAACTAAAGGTGAATAAATTCAGTAACCGAGGTGGTAGTTTTGGTTGGGCTGATTTCAGCTTTCCTCTTTCCAACCATTCGGTAGCTGCTACACCGCACGCCAACCAGACTAAACCAAGAATATATCCATTCCACACATCACTAAAGAAATGAACACCTAAGTACAAGCGACTCAGGCCAATTAACACCATTAGCACTACGCAGGCAAAAAAGGCATTCAGTTTCACTGTCCAGTTCTTCAGGTGACGCAAAGCTGCAAAAGCAAGGAATCCATAAATAGCTATAGCTAGTGCGGCGTGAGCGCTGGGAAAGGAGGCTGAAGTTTCTACGTAGATAGATTCAAGCGGACGCGGGCGATTAATCAAAGTTTTGAGAATATAGGTATAGAATAATGTACCACCCAAGCTGACTAAGAAACCAATCGTGTAGGCTCGTTTATTCCACACCCACCAAATGAAGGCACTAACCAAAGTAATGCTCAAAGCGGTTTGCCAGGCGCCCAACGAGGTGACCCATAAAAAGACTTTTACTAGACTTGGGTCGCGCAGAGATAGAAGGAATTGTTGAATGTTTAAATCAACTAAAGAAACCCGTTGCAAAATCTGTAGAAAAGCCGCCGCCCCCAAAAAAGCTAAACCTAAGTACACTAACGCCAGAACACCCGTGGTAAGTGGTAACCCGGAAAACCGTTGTAACGTAAGCCGTCTACGTAAAAAGCTCATAAATCGTTCATGAGCCTGGAAAAAAGCTCTCGCTTCAGGTTGCTTGGCTAAAGTCTTGTACATAGCTCTAAACGGAAATACCACCAGGGAAAAGAACGCGCCGCTTCGTTTCACCATGTAACGAATTATGATCACCAAAATAACTATGCCAATCAGCACCAACCCCACTCGCGTGGTCCAAGTTTCAATACTGTGATACAACTCGCCAAAAAAGTAGCCTAAGGTGACATAGGTAGCAGACCAGACAACCGCACTCACTATATTCCAAAAGAAAAATAACTTAGGCGACATACCTGAAAGTCCGGCGACAAACGGAATAGTAGAACGCAAGGGACCCAGGAACCGACCAAAGAAAATACTTTTCGTGCCGTGCTTGTGAAAAAATACATTCCCCTTTTCCAATAAACTTTTCTTGAGAAATTTATTTTCGGCTTTAAACAGGTGAACGCCTTTTTTGCCCAAACGGTAACTAATCCAGTCACCCAAGCTGGCACCAATGGCACTAAACCAAATCAAATCCCCTACATCCAAATATCCTTGCGAAGAAAAAAATCCGGCGATCAACACCACCACCGTTCCCGGCACCAGCAATCCCACAAACGGCAACGACTCGCCCAAAGAGGACAGCAACACAATCCAGTATCCAAACAAACCGAGTTCTTGGATCTGAGGAAGTAAATCTAACGGAGATAACATAAGTGTGGGCGGAGGTGGATTCGAACCACCGAAGGCGTAAAGCCAGCAGATTTACAGTCTGCCCCAGTTGGCCACTTTGGTATCCGCCCAAAAGGTGTTCGGAATATAACCTAAACTGCTCGGTCGGTCAAACTCCTGTAAATCGATTTTCACGAGTATTCATAGCCCCTGAGTGTGGTATACTAGCCCCTATGCGTCTCCCAAACAGAAAACCTGGCAAATACACCTTTCCCACCTTTGATCCAGTCATGACAGAAGAAAAGTTCAAGGCGCTTGAAGCCAAGCTGGATCATATCCTCAAAGTCAGCCGACCCAAGGCCATCAAAGACACTCAAACCTACGCGGAGAACGGTGATTTTTCTGAAAATGCAGAATATCAGATTGCCAAGGGACGTCTGCGTGGACTGAACAAAACTATTGATGAGATTAAGTACCAACTAGCCAATGCAGAAGTAATCAAAACACCCACTGATACTCAAACTGTTCAGGTTGGGCACGCGGTGACTATTTTAGTCAATGACACAGAAAAAACATTCCACATTCTTGGGTCAACGGAAGCAAATCCTAATGCCGGAGTTATTTCATACAAATCTCCGCTCGGTGCTTTGCTGTTAGGACATACCGTTGGAGATGAGGTCACCATGCAGATCGGTAATAAGCCGGTGAAGTATAAAATTGTACACATCAATTAGCTTTGGAGCCGAGAAGGGGAATCGAACCCCTGTTTGCCCCTTACCATGGGGCCGTTCTACCACTGAACTATATCGGCAAGCGCGAGCGAAGCGAGCGCAAATCTTTTCCCCTCTTCTCTTCTTTTTTCACAACCCCTCAACCGCAGCTTTATACTCCGGCAATTTCTGGTTCTCTGGATTCACTTTAGATAACTGATCAAAAGCGCGAGTAGCTTCATACTTTTTCTTGGCCGCCAGCGCCGCGTTCAACAACCCGTCCAGATTCTTTGGACTGTTTGGTGATAATTCTACCGCTTTTTTCAAATCTACCATAGCCTGCTCAGCCTTCCCCTGCTCCATTTTTATCATGCCCATGTCCAAGTAGATGTGGTCGTTCTTTGGATTCAAGCGCTTGGCAAAGGTTAAGGTTTCCAAAGCGTGATCAAAATCTTTTTGATAGTAGTAGATCTCTCCCAAGTGTTCAAAGGCATCTACATTTTTTGGATCCAGACTCACTACCTCAATAAATTTCTTTTCTGCTTCAACGTATTGCTGTTGCTCCATGTGCTTAGCGCCTTCATCCATCAACAGGCCTAAGCGTTGACGCATTTTTTCCTTTTCTTCCTGAGTCTTTGGTTTCAAACGGGCGGCTGAGTGCCGGTACTTCTCTTCTAAAGCTGCCAAGCGTAGATACAACTGTTTGACCCAGACTTTGATTTTTAACCAGACTGGATTGGTGGACTGCTTCAATGCTCCGCGCATAGTGCCCAACTTCCGTTCTAAACGCTCTTCAATAATACTGTGTTTACGGACCTTCATCCGGGCTTCCGGCATAGCATCCAAATCCAACAAAGCCAACTTTTTCACTTGCCGTCCCGCTTCAAACAAGACAACGGCTAAGCCGAGCAGTGCTACACCAAAGAAAATCCATTCTATAACCATGGGCTAAATAGCTAAACGGGAAAATCGTTTAACTACAATCTTTTCACCAATTTTACTGATAGCTTCTGTCACCACATCATTAATGGTTTTATCCTGATCTTTCAAGAAAGGTTGATTCAACAGACATACTTCCGAATAGAATTTCTTTAACTTTCCTTCAATCACTTTAGTATGCATTTTTTTAGGCACTTTTTCCTGCGCCAGTTGGGCGGTATAAATTTCTTTTTCTTTGGCAATCACATCTTCCGGAACATCCTGTTCACTCACATACAATGGGCTAGCAGCAGCAATATGCAAAGACAAGTCATGCACTAATTCTTTAAATTGCTCATTGCGGGCCACAAAGTCGGTTTCACAATTCACTTCCACCACCACACCAACTTTACCGTTGGAATGAAGGTAAGTGCCAATTAAACCTTCCTTGGCTTCACGTTCTGCTTTTTTAGCCGCCACTTTTTGCCCACGTTTGCGTAACAACTCAACAGCTGTGTCAAAATCACCTTCAGCTTCCACCAAGACTTTTTTGGCATCCATCATTCCAGCACCGGTTTCCTTACGCAAATTTTGAATTTGTTCTGTTGTGATGTTCATAGTTCCTCCTTACTTAGGCGGCTAATTTAACTCCCATTGGTCTGACTCCAACTGGTGCGGTGGTTGGAGCAGCTGGGATTGATTGTTTTCCTTCGGAAATAGCGGCAGACATGTATTGCAAAATATACTCAATGCCTTTGGTGGCGTCATCATTTCCTGGAATTGGGTAGGCCACGTTATCTGGGTTAGTGTTAGAGTCAACCAAAGCCATGACTGGTGTGCTGGTTGATTTGGCTTCACGGATAGCGGTTTTCTCTTCAGCAATATCTATCACAAACATCATATCAGGCATTTTGTTCAAGCTTTCAATTCCACCCACAAAGCGGGACAGCTTGGCAATCTCACGGTCAAACTCCAACTGTTCTTTCTTAGTGTATTTGGCCAACTCACCTTTTTCCTTTTGTTCCTTCAAACGCACTAATTTCTTAGGCAATCTGGATACATTCTCAAAGTTGGTCAGTAAACCACCCAACCACCGTTCAGTCACATACGGCATGCCACAGGCCACGGCATATTTTTCAACCAAAGGCTTAGCTTGACGTTTAGTACCCACAAACAAAACGGTCTTGCCTTGCGCGGTTAAATCTTTGGCCACTGTAGCTGCGGCTTCCAGTTTTTCTTTGGTTTTCTCCAAATCTATAATGTGCACATCATTCTTTGAACCAAAAATAAAAGGCGCCATCTTAGGGTGCCATTTCGAGGTCTTATGCCCAAAGTGGAGACCACTTTTGAGCATGTCTAACAGGTTGACTTCTTTCATGTTTCTTCCTTTTAGTCACCTCCGCCGGCTTGAGATAGGGCCCGTTGCCGGGAGGATCCTACACTCTTCGCGCACGCAGATGTTTAATTAAGTGAGCGGACCATACCATATTCAGTTTTGCTTGTAAAGTCCAGGAAAGTATGGCATAATAGCGACCATGACTAGTCCTCAATCAATAGATCCGCTCAATGACGGACGTGTAAAAAAAATTGAATCGATTTACATCAAATTTTTAGACACCCTAGACACTCTGAACAAAGAGCAACAGCAAATCATTACCCAAGCCATGCTTGAGTTAAACCGCAAACAAATAGAAGCCGTCAGGACCCAGCTCAATAATCAAACCACCTATGGAAGATAACCATACTGATGTTGGACAGTTTCAAGAAGCACAACGCCGTAGAATAGAGGCAAGGCCGGCTGAAAAATCAAAGCGGCGGGAACGCATTAGTATTACTGAGTGGATGGCTCAGACTCTAGCTGAAATGAAACGTCAGGTTGGTTGGTTTAAGGAAAATCCTGAAGTCACCCGAGTGAGACAAATGGCTGGGGAATACCCGGCGTTAAGAGAAGAAGTGGAGATTCGACTGACCAAAGTTGAGCGGCAAGCTGACCAAGCCTTACAGGAAGCAACTGAGGAGCTGCGAACTGTGATTGAGTCCTCTACCCCCATTGAAGTGATTCAGCCGGAGAGATTTGTGATCCCCGTCTCAGTTGATTTTATGGACCTAGAGGCGTGGCAAAATTTCAAATATGCCTTGATCAATGACTTTGAACAGTTATTTGGGCAAGCTGCGCCGGCCGAGGGAGATTTTGAAGTCACCTTGTCCGCGCCCCTTTCCACTACGACCTTGGGCGAGGCCAAAGAACGCGGACCCCAACCAGTGCGTGTGAGAAGTGAGTCTGTTGGAGGGGTGAGGGTTGATGCATTCATGAGTCCTCCAGATTCAAAAAAAATTAGCGAGTTTAGAATTTATGATTTGAATGGCTATTACATAGCCATTCCGGGTAATGAAGACCCGGTAGACATGTTGATTGGTAGAGCTCGCACCAATCAAATTACTTTTCAAAATTGGATAAAAGCGGAGGAGCGGGCCAGAGAAAGAAAACGCATACTCTTGGGTGCTCAGTCAAAACCATCTGCCACTAGTAAGTATGAGCTTCCCATCACCTTAGATCATTTAGTACAAAAACACCTGGCTACGCTTGGGTCGCCTGAAGAATACGCCCAGCGGGGAGAGCGCATGTTCAAGACGACTGAAATGAAGGGTGGTAAGGGACCTGAAGTGGGTCCGCTGACCACTCCAACCCGGGCTGAGCCGGCAGTAAGTTTTGGAGAAACGGCGGCGGACTGGGTAGGCACTGAACCGGAAATTGAACCACGAGTAGATCAGTTCGCACAAGCTATGGTTGCAAAGTACGGAAAAGAAGTGGGGTCCCGCCTGTCTGAACAGTTGTTTGCGAACCAGACTATATTTGATGACTACTTTAAAGCTTGGGAATCTGCTACCCATAATACAACTCTCAAACCGGCACAACAGAACCTCATCCGACAAGTTTTTGCTGGCTTACAGGCAGAAGGGAAAGAACAGGGCTTGGCTGGAAAAGGAAGTCATACGTACTTGGTTGAAGCATACCGCAACATAGAACATAACTTACCAAAATTGTTGGAATCAACTCAGAGCGTCAAAGAACTTATGGACGACCCTACCACCACTCGTGCAGAACTAACCACCTATCAAAAGGAGTTAAACTACTTAAACCACCTGAAAATCCGGATTGAGCAGAATCCCAAACGAACCCTCCACCGGGCGGTAGAGGAATTTTTGGAAAAAAATCAATATCTGCTGACTTTAGGTGAGATCAGACAAATTCTGGAAGCGGACCAAGCCTTAGATGATGCGGAACAGGTTGATGACGCTCGGGAAAAAGTAGCCAAGGCTATGGATTATCCCGCCCGGATGGTGTTGGATAAGAGGTTAAAAACGTTTATCCAAGACTATGGTCGTTTCATGCCAAGGGAAAAAGCGCTATTTGAACAAAAACGTGAGGACCTCAGAACTCAGGAAATGCCTATTAACTTTTGGGATGAGGAGCTTGAGGTTACGGATGCCATGAGTAAGGTGAAACGGAGAGCCTGGGATAAAATAACTGTAGAAAGCTTTACTCGGGTGAATCAGGTTCTGCAGCACTACGGAAACACTATGGATGACAAGGCCTTCCCAGTGGTATCAAGGTTACAATCCGAGCTGCAAAAATCCATTCCCTCAAAACCGGGAACTGGTTTGGAGATTAATGCTATGCAAGATATTTTAAGACGATTTGAACCTATAGAGTTTGAACGGTATGTCACTTCCCTGTTGCATGCTGCCACCGGACTTGAGATGCAACCAGATTGGCAAAAGCCGGAAGCGGAAATGCGGCCACCAGCCTCTGAAGCAGTAAAAAATGAAACCTGGATTCATGAGCCAGACACCGGTATTGAATCCGTACCACCAACACCTGTCATGGTTGAGGAGTTTGAAGAAGAAGAGTATGAAGACGTGTCTGGTGAAATTCCGGACTTGGTGCGTCAATTGCGGAGCGTTCAAGGGATTCCGGAGAATGCTCGCTTGGCTGCAATCCGAACTAGGGAGATATTAGACACAGCGGGATCTGAAAAAATGATTGACGTGACGCGGCCCATGCTGCAAAAAATGGATAATTTGAAATCCAATGGCTACATCAAGGAAAAGGTGTACCAGCGGGCCTTGGCGACCTTACTAAGCGCGGACAACTTTAATGACAGAGAACAGGCCATTACTGATCTCCAAGCTGACTTACCTCTCCCCATGATGCACCAGCCTGGGAAAATGCGCCTACCAACGGAGGAATTTCCTACAGAAAAAGAGTTGGAAAAGAGGGAGACGGCCTAGTCCACCCGGACTTGCTTATCTGAAAGTCTTGTGGTAAAGTCTTCACACTATGAAACAAGGAATTCACCCAGATTACAATAAAGCCACGGTGACCTGTGCCTGCGGCAGCGTGTTTGAGACCGGTACCACTACCGGCAACATTCATGTGGAAATCTGCTCAGCCTGTCATCCTTTTTATACAGGAAAACAAAAATTGGTAGACACTGCTCGCCGCGTGGAGAAATATGAAACTAAAGCCAAAAAAACAGCAGACAAGTCCGGTGGAAAAAAATCTGTTTCCAAACGATCTAAACTTCAAGCCAAACAGGCCAAGCGTAAACCAAAAGCAGAAGTCGAGTTAAAAGCCAAGGCTTAACCTAACAACATACGCCCCTGAAGGGGCGTATGTTGTATTTGTATGTCCAACACTTACCAGACTATCAAACAGAAATTCCAAGACCTGGAGAAACAGCTCCAGGATCCTGCTGTCATGGAACAATCTGGGAGGTATAAACAAATATCGCAAGACTATGCGGAAATGAAAGAGACTGTGGAGTTCATAGGACTGTATGACCGGTTAAGCAAGGAGTTAGCCGAATCTAAACACTTGGAACAAACTGAAGTAGACCCAGAGGTCAAAGACATGGCGCGGGTGGAAGCAGAGCGGTTGGAGACGGAATTAGCGGAGGTCATACAAAAGATTGATCTGGCTTTGTTGCCCAAAGATCCCCTAGACAAGAAAAATATCATTGTGGAACTTCGGGCTGGAGCCGGCGGGGATGAAGCGGCGTTGTTTGCCGCGCAGTTGTTCCGTATGTACGGCCGGTATGCTGAACGAAAAGGTTGGCAAACGCATATCATTTCCGTGAGCCGTAATGAGATAGGCGGGATGAAAGAAGTGGTGTTTGAAATTCACGGCTCAAACGTATATTCAGACTTAAAATATGAATCCGGAGTGCACCGAGTGCAACGTGTCCCGGAAACAGAAAAGGCCGGACGGGTGCATACCTCTACCGCCACTGTAGCTGTACTGCCTGAAGCAGAAGAGGTGGACTTGGAAATTAAACCGCAAGATATTCGGATTGACGTGTTTAGAGCTGGTGGGCATGGCGGACAAAGCGTAAACACAACTGACTCAGCTGTACGCATTACTTATCTGCCTACCGGAATGATTGTGTCTTGTCAAGATGAAAAATCTCAAATCAAGAATAGGGAAAAGGCCTTAACCGTTTTACGTTCCCGCTTGCTGGCCGCCAAACAAGAAGAAGAAAGCCGGAAGCGCTCTGAGGCGCGCAAATCTCAAGTTGGAACTGGCGACCGCTCAGAAAAAATAAGAACCTATAATTTTCCGCAGGACCGCTTGACTGATCACCGGATTAAACAAAACTGGTCAAATTTACCCGTTATCATGGATGGTGAAATTAGCCAGATCATTTCAGCCTTAAGAGCGGAAGATCAACGTTTATTGTTGGCCAGTGTTACATAATATGACTGTTCAGGAGGCTTTGCTTCAAGCCACCCAGAAACTCCGGGCCTCTACCTCCGCTGCCTTAGACGCCGAACTGCTAATAGCTTTTGTGTTACGCGCATCTAAGGAGTTTTTATTTACCCACCCGGAACACAAACTCAACCCAGCCCAGCAAATTAAATTCGCTCGTCTCCTTAGGCGCCGCCAGAAGCGGGAACCTATAGCCTACATTCTAGGCCACAAGGAATTTTTTGGTTTGGATTTTTTTGTCAACAAAAACGTATTAATCCCCCGCCCAGAGACAGAGTTATTGGTGGCAGAAGTAGTGCAGCTGATGAGTGGGAAAAAACAACCAAAAATTGTTGACATAGGCGTAGGATCCGGAGCTGTGGCGGTTGCCTTAAAACACCTATTCCCCCGTGCCAAAGTCTATGCCACGGACTCTAGCCGCCGGGCATTACATGTGGCCAAAAAAAATGCTCGGGCACATAAAACATCTATCAACTTCAAATCTGGTTCCTTGCTTTCCCCCTTTTCCAAAGTTCGATTTGATTGCATAGTGTCCAACCCGCCGTATCTAACAGCCCAAGAAATGAAACATCCAGACCTACAATTTGAACCAAAGGCAGCCTTGTATGGGGGGAGAGCGGGGTTGGAAATATACCAACGGTTATTAGTCCAAGCAGCAAGTCAGCTAGGGCCTAAGGGGTATCTGGTACTGGAAATTGGACACAACCAGGCTAAACCTCTCGGCCGGTTAGCCAAAAAACTTTGGCCCAAGGCCCGCCTCCAGGTAAAAAAAGACTTGGCCGGGTTTAACCGGGTCATGATCATTCAGCCGTTTTGAGTGGTCTCCTTCTCTCTTATCCTTTTTTTTCTTCAACCAGTTCTGGTTTAGACTTTTTGTTTGTATTAAAGTCCGCTTTGACTTGAAACACCACCTTACCATCTTTCACCTCTATTACCACCCGTTGGCCTGTTTGTACTTTTCCTTCTAACAAACGTAAAGCTAACTCATCCAGGAGTAAATCTTGAATTACCCGGCGTAGGGGCCGTGCTCCATACACCGGATCAAACCCTTTCTCAGCCAAAAAGTCTTTGAGTTTATTAGTAAATTCAACACTAATTTTTTGTTCAGCTAAGCGTACTTCAACCTGTCTGAGTTGAATATCCACAATAAATGCAATTTCTTTTTTGGTCAGCGCATGGAAAATCACAATTTCATCAATTCGGTTTAAAAACTCCGGTTTGAATTGTTCTTGCAACAGGTGTCTGACTTTATTTTGCATCTCCAACTCTGACGCTTCAACTTTCTTTTCAATTTCTGCCTTGAACCCTATACCCCCACCCTTGTGTTGGGCATATTCTTGCATAATCTGACTGCCTAAGTTGGAAGTCATGATAATAATGGTGTTTTTGAAATTGATCTTTCTTCCCTTGGCATCAGTCACGCGACCATCATCTAAGATTTGTAACAACACGTTAAATACTTCCGGGTGAGCCTTTTCAATTTCATCAAACAACACCACAGAGTACGGACGCCGGCGTACCGCTTCAGTGAGTTGCCCACCTTCTTCAAACCCAACATACCCCGGAGGCGACCCAACCAATCGGGAAACATTATGTTTTTCCATGAACTCAGACATATCCACCCGGACCATGGCATCCTCATCATTAAACATGAATGCCGCCAAGGCTTTTGCCAGCTCTGTTTTACCTACACCTGTCGGACCCATAAAGATAAACGAACCTATTGGCCTACGCGGATCAGACAGTCCTGCTCGGGACCGGCGTACGGCATTTGAAACAGCCACAATGGCTTCTTCCTGTCCCACTACACGCTTCTGCAACTCGTCTTCCATACGGGACAACTTTTGCGTCTCACTTTCTAACATTTTCTGCACCGGCACCCCTGTCCAGCGGGCTACCACTTCTGCAATATCCTCAGCCGTGACTTCTTCTTTCAAAATCTTTTGTTTTTTCTGTAATTTTGCCAGTTTCTTCTCTTCTTCTTTAATCAACTGTTCTATTTCAGGAATCTTGCCATACCGAATCTCCGCCACCTTATCAAGCTCACCTTGACGTTCTTTTATTTCCGCTTGGTTGCGTAACTTTTCAATCTCTTCTTTATGTTTTCTGATAGAGCCAATCACGTCTTTTTCATTTTTCCATTTGAGCTCCAGCTGTTGACTAGACTCGCGCAAATCCTCTAACTCTTTTTCTACTTTACCTAAGGCCTCCTTCTCTCCGTCTTTTTTCAAAGCAGCCCGCTCTATTTCCAACTTCATCAACCGGCGCTTCATTTTATCCAGTTCCTCAGGCATGGAATCTATCTCCATGCGTAATGCAGAAGTGGCTTCATCAATCAGATCAATGGCTTTATCCGGTAAAAATCGATCTGAAATGTAGCGGTGAGATAATTCTGCAGCTGATAAAATAGCTGCGTCAGTAATCCGTACACCATGATGCACTTCATATTTTTCCTTAATGCCGCGCAAAATAGCAATGGTATCTTCAACCGTTGGCTCGCCCACAAAAACTGGTTGGAACCGACGTTCCAAAGCTGCGTCTTTTTCCACATACTTTGAATATTCCTTCAGGGTAGTAGCGCCAATGGCTCGCAACTTTCCGCGAGCTAAGGCGGGTTTCAAAATATTTGCTGCATCAACCGCCCCTTCAGAAGCTCCGGCCCCCACAATGGTGTGCAACTCATCTATAAACAACACTACCTTTCCGGCTCGCTGATCCATTTCTTTCAACACCGCTTTCATGCGCTCTTCAAATTCACCGCGAAATTTAGTACCAGCCAACATACCCGGAATATCTAACATAATAACCTCCTTGTCCTTCAACGACTCAGGTACATCACCGGCCACAATCCGCTGGGCCAACCCCTCAGCAATAGCAGTTTTACCGACCCCAGGTTCTCCAATCAAGACTGGATTATTTTTAGTCCGTCGGGACAACACTTGCATCACCCGGCGAATTTCATCATCCCGGCCAATCACCGGATCCAATTTCTTTTCCTTGGCCAAACTGGTCAAATTCACACCATATTTTTCCAAAGCTTGATACTTTGACTCTGGTTCTGGAGAATCCACCCGGTGAGACCCACGTACTTGAGCTAATACTTTTAAGGTCTTTTCATAAGTCATGCCGTACTCAGATAAAATAGTCTGAGACAAACCATGATCTTCAAACATAGCTAACAACAGGTGTTCAGTAGAAATATATTCATCTCCAATTTTCTTGGACTCCTTTTGGGCTTGGACTAACACCCGGTTTAGCTGATCACTGACAAAAATTTGACCGCCGCTGACTTTAGGTAGGGTCTGCAATTCCGTGCGTACATGGCCAATAATATCCATAGGATTCACTCCCAACTTTTCCAACAAGGGCGGAACTATCCCTTCATTCTGCTCAACCAAAGCCAATAACACATGTAAAGTGTCTATGGTTTGGTGGCGGAATTCTACGGTCAACGCATGTGCGGCCTGCAGTGCTTCCTGAGCTTTGTGCGTAAACTTATTTAAATCCATAATAAAAGTATATCAAGACTGGCAGTATATCTCAAATTAGCAGTCTGTCAATAAGACTGCTAACTGCCCTTTTTGCCCTAAGGTGCTATACTTCATAATATATGAAAACTATCAAACGTGCTCAACCACGCACCCGGACCACCAGAGAGATTAGTGCCGACTATTCTATGGTGGATCCAAGACATACCAGGAAACGTTCAAGTCAAACTACTATTTCTTTAAGCTCGTTTAGTCTGTATGGACTGAATTCATTGCAACACGCGCATCAGGCTGCCAAACAAGCTGAACAAGTGGCCCGGCGGTATACCAGCGCTACACCCCGCTTGTTGGATATTGAAATACGCTCAACCGGGGTGCGCATGCATGTGGCCCAACCGCAACTTGCCGTTCATTTAGGTAAACATTTTGCACAAGCCAACAAACAGCTCAA
Organism: uncultured Gammaproteobacteria bacterium; assembly: GCA_964364425.1. Taxonomy (GTDB): domain Bacteria; phylum Patescibacteriota; class Patescibacteriia; order UBA9570; family JBBTWU01; genus JBBTWU01. The sequence goes on along the minus strand of CAYIMB010000009.1, from coordinate 11,709 downwards.
ACCCAGCACCTCTGTGGCTTGGTCCAGGGACAGGGTAAATAAAGTAGTAGACGTGAAGGTTGAATTTTACGCAGCCAAGCACGCAGCAAAAAAGAATCCTCAAGCAAAACGTGCTCCCAAACAAAACAGACCTGCTCAGGAATTACACAAATGGTCAGATTGGTACGCTTGGCAGGCAAAACAACAAGCTAAGCAGAAAGCCAGCGAGTAGTGAGAAGTTGCTTGGCTCGAGAGTCTTCCACCTGAGGAAAATCGTTATAGAATGCTCCGACTGAACCAAGGGACGGTTCTTCACTCAGAATGAGTATTTCATCACACCATGGATCAAATTGATCACGCGCTCCAACCGGTGCGACTGGAACAGCCATAATTAACACATCCGGTCGCTCTGCTCTGACATACTCAAGCGCCCCTTTCATGGTGCTGCCGGTGGCTATTCCGTCATCCACCACAATCACATGTTTGCCCTTCAGATCAGGGAACGGTCTGGTTCCGCGTAAGGTTCGTAATTTTTCCTGAATAGCTTGTTTAACCCGCGCCACTTCCGTGTCAATATACTCCTTGGCTGGCGTGGTACCCAGGTCATCCGTGTTCAACACCACCTCACCGCGCATGTTGACTGAACCAATGGCAAATTCCGGATTGCCAGGTGCGCAAATTTTTTTGGAAACCACTACATCTAAGGACAACTGAAGCTCATCTGCCAAGACCGCTCCCAGTTCCACCCCACCGCGTGGAATGGCCAAAACAATCCCTTTGGGATCATGCGCAAATTTTTTTAATTTGTTTGACAGGAGCTTGGCCGCGTGAGCCCTATCTGTAAACTGCATACTACTCTTGAGGTGGTGTAATAAATGATGGCACAGAGTTCGATTTTCTCACGGGCGGCTGAGCTGGTGTGGGTGGAGTAACCAGCTTCACAAAGGAAGGGGCCACTGTAGGTACGGAAGGCTTTGGTGGAATAGCACTCATGGCCATATCAAGAGGCTCTGGGGCCGGCATATCTTTTGCTCCAGTTGTGGATTGAGCTGTTTGAACGGGCTGTTCGCTTACACCACCGCCGCCACCTCCATGTCTTCGGCGTTTTCTTTTGTGGCCACCCCCTGGCTGACCGGGTTGGCCGCCACCACCTTGGCGTTGTTCAAAACTTTGTGTAGCTTGCTGAATATTACTCAAACTCATGCCCCCGGGTGGGGTAACCGTTCTGGGTGGGACCGGTTGGGACTGACGACCCTGCTGGGGTTGGGGTGCTTGAGACATGACTGGCGATGCCTTGGGTGGGACAGGTGCAACGGCAGGGGGTGGTGCTTGAGGTTTTGGTGCAGCCACTTGAATTGAGGGTTGAGGACGAATACTTGAAGACTGCGACTGAGGTACTGCTGGCTTGCCTCCAAAGGAAACCGTCTGTCCCCCCTTCAAAGCATCCATCAAAGAGACAGCTTGAGCTTCTTTCACTTCAACCTTTTGAGCTAACTCAGGTACAAGCTTTTGGTCTGAGCCCTGAATCAGCTTGAGACGTTCTTTAAACTCTCGTGGATTCAAAGTAGGCATTTTCTCCGGCTTCTCTTCCGCTTTACCGCTCTCTTCAGTTTCCCCTTCTAATAAGGCAGCTTCATCTCCCATGCCGGCCCAACGCATAATCTTCTCTTCCACATCTTTCTTAGGACGAGCGTACCGTTCACGACTAGCGCGGATAATTTTTTCAAGATTATTTGTTTCTCCGGTGGCTGGTGGCAAACCAATCGCACTAAACGCTGTGGACGAAACGCCATCTATCATCAGCTTCATGTACATCTGAAATTTGGGCAAGTTAACCAAGTCGGCAGGAGTAAAAGTTGGCTCAAACTCAACTTCAAACTCAGCCGCATCTGCTGCACCAATTCGGAAGACAATCATGGTACCCACGTTACCAAACACAGCTGGTTTCACTACTTCGCCTAACTGTTCAATATATTGGTGGGCAATCACTAAATTCAAACGGTACTTTCTAGCTTCAGACAAAATGTTGGCAAAGCTTTCTGTGGCAAAGTTTTGGAACTCATCAACATATAAGTAGAAATCTCGCCTATCGGTCTCAGGAATATCCACACGGGACATGGCAGCCAGTTGCAACTTGGTGATCATCATGGCACCTAGTAAGGCTGAATTTTCTTCACCCACACGACCTTTAGCTAGGTTCATGAGGAGAATCTTGCCTGAGTCCATGATCTCACGCATATCGATTGTACTCTTGCTCTGACCCACAATGTTACGAATGATACTAGACGACAAAAATTGACCGACCTTGTTTTGAATAGGGGCTATAGCTTCTGTTCTAAACTTTTCAGAATAGTTAGCGTACTCATCCACCCAGAAAGATTTGACCACTGGGTCTTGAATAGCTCCCACAATTTCTTTTCTGTATTTTTTATCCACCAGCAGCCGGGTCACACCCAGCAAGGTGGAACCAGGGTAATCCAGCAAGGCCAGAATGGAGTTAATCAAAATATATTCCAAGCGAGGCCCCCAAGAGTCGGCCCAAATCTTTTTAAACACCCCCACCAAACCGGAAGCAATCAAGTTCTTATATTCCGGATTAATGCTTTCCACAATATTGAACGCAATAGGAAACTCACCGTCAGATGGGTTGAAATACACAATGTCATTAATCCGGTGATCAGGCACAAACTTGAGCACCTTCTCCACCAAATCTCCGTGCGGATCAACCACAGCCAAGCCCTTCCCATTCACAATGTCGGAAATAATCATGTTTTCCAGTAAAGTCGATTTCCCCATACCGGTCTTTCCAATCAAGTACATGTGCCGTCTCCGGTCGTCCAACTTAATTCCAAACCGGCGTAACCGTTTGCGAAACGTAGTCATAGCAAACACCGTCACCTCATCTGGATCTGGAGCATAGACTGGCTTGGGTGCCACTGGTTGTGGTGGGGGCGTAGGTATCATAAGTTAGACAAACGGCAGGTTAGGCGGAGGAGCGCCGGGGCCCTCCTCTTCAGCAGAAACATTTTGTGCGGCTTGAACGGGGGAAGCTAAACTGACTGTAGAGGAAGCTTGAGGAATAGTAAACGTTGAACGAACGGCCGGCCTGGGTTTGAATCCAGGCGGAAGTACCGGAGCTTTGGGTCTGGTGACTCGTTCAGCCACCGGAAGAGCGGCCGGAGAGACTTTAAAGGCCACTTCACCCGAGGGTAGAACAACTCGTTCCACCGGCAATTGAGTGGGCGGTTCACCTTTACGGGCCTCAGCTTTACCCACAGAGGGAGCTTTAACCGTCAAAATTGGGAAATGCCACAAGGTAGCAATCTCCTCAATGTTGAGCAGCACTCCTTCCCCTTCACCAGCCCAGTTATCCCGATCCCTGTAGGCACGCACCATTTTGATACGTCGTTGATTTTTTCGGTAATCAGCAAACATCCATTCAGCTGTTGTTTTGGTCCGCTTGCCAGGCTTAAACCCGTTCATATCCAGCGTGTTGAATTGCTTGATAGCACCAAACATGGAACTCACAATGGTTCTCCGTCTAGCCACCTCTTTCCGTCCAAAGTAGATAAACCGAAGTTTACAAAAGAAAGCAATCTTGGTTATTTTTGTTTGAATAGCCTCCAACATGACTCGTTCACCGGGGGTCAAGGTCAACATCTCATTGCGCGGACCCTCACGTTCTGTCTTTTTGGCCGCGTCTGCTTCCGAACCAAACACCTGTGTATTCAACAATGAAATGGCTCCAATTGGCACATCTGTAATTTTATCAACCATGGTTGGTTTGTACTTCACTTTTTCCCGCACCAACTTGGAAACAATTTTCTCCGCCCGCTTGGGCCAATGGTGATCTGTGGGAGTCATCACAATCTGCCACCAGAGTTGCTCACCTGGGCCCAAGCTGCCAAAAATTTCCAACATGGCGGCCATAGGATCAGCGTAGATTCCCGTCAACGGATGTTCAAATGCTCTATACGTCCGAATAGGGTACACATGATCAGCTGTCTTCACTAATTCCACCCCCCACATTTCCCATTCCGGGTCTGGATATTTACGAGGAACGTTTTGAGTATAATCTTCCACTTCAAACACCTCAGCGTCAGGGTATTGAGCGTAAATAGCCGCTTCCACCACATCACGCATTTTAACGTTAGTTCGAATCATATACTGAACGTATCCATCTATAGAAGCTAATTCCAAAGACCAAACATACTGCAAGCGGCCATCCCAATAAATTTCGCGCCAAGTGTAATTTTGATGTGGCCCAGATAAATGAGCAAACGCCTGTTCTATAGCAACCATGGACTGCTCATTTTCTTTTGGCACATTAATGCCTAGCAAAACATATTTGAAATGATCTCCCTCAATGGTTTGGATCCAGGCTTTCCAGGTAAACCAAAACATTTGGATCAGCAACGGAAATAACACAATAAATCCACCATGAATAAAGGCATACCAAAGAACAGTGAAGGGATTACTCCCCACTGTTTCTATGAGTGGCGCCAAAAATTGCAATCCTCCTAATGGCATACGTTAGGTCGCCGTGGGTACAAGTTGATATTTTCCGTCTGACGTCCTGGAGAACCGCTGCTTATCCGTCAAAGCCAGGTGAACAGTGTTCCGTTTCACCAGACGTTGTTTCAATACCTCAGCTACTACCTCTTCACGAGTCAGTGGTTTCCCAGCTCGTTTCACCACATCAGCTACAATATCCGCCACCACACCCGCCTTGAATCCCCATTCTTTCAAAGCGTACATTCCCCTGCCAACTAATACGTACTGTTCATTTAAAATCAATTCGTTGTGTACAGTTGGCGGATACGCTTTTTTCTTGAAAATTTTAGTAATAGTATCAGCAATCTCCACAAAATGCATGGGCTTCCCATGTTTTTTTAAGACTAAGTAAATCCGGTCATTCATGCGCTTAGGCACAATCTGCCCCCAAGAAGCCAGCCCATACTCATCAAACGGATTCTGGTCAAACAATTGGCTCACATGCAACACAGAAAGGACCACATCCGCTGATGTTCGATCTGCATGCTCAGAAAAAAATGGTTGCGTTTTAAACAGCTCATACAGCTGATCAAATGTTTGCGGCACGGCTTTGGTGGTAATCAACTGGGCTAAGTGCTCAGCCATTTTATGGAAAAATTCTAAAGGTGGATTCTTGACTGACCACGTTGCCCGTTGTTTTTTGGTTTCAGCTAACCAGTCAATTTTTTCATCCAGTAGCCGTTCTAAAATAAAACGTAGAGCTTTCCGACCCATGAGATTGTCCTTGTTGGCTTGAAGTAGACGACTCATCAACATATCATCCGTCAGCGCCCCACCATACTGATGTAACACGTTCATGACCACATGTTCAACCGGACGGATAGTATCTGAAAAAATGGAAGATTGCTTAATCTTCTTGATTGAAGTCCCTTCAATCTGACGGATACGCTCACGAGTCACCTGGTATACATTTCCAATGTGCTCCAGAGTTTCTTCACCCTGTTCAGTTAAACCAAAACGTCTGCGCAGGACATCAGCTTCTTTTGAACTAAGCTGACGGAGCAGGGTGTTTACTACGTCAACCGGATCAAACTGCCTGCGTTCTGTCTCCTCCTTGGATATGAGGACTCGGTCTAATATTGAGCTCATACGCGTATAGTATTACAAATCTAGTATGGCATAAGCTTGTAAAAATGTCAATGTTCTGGTCTAGCACTAAAAGACCGTGGGTTTCGGTGCGGGGTTTCGTTCGTACTAGCTCACACTCACTCAACCCCGCACCTCAACCCTTGTCCGTAGAGCTAGAACACAGCTACTTGCGGGATTTCCAGCGCGCGGCGAATTTTGAGTAGGTCAGCAGCAACGGAGAAGCAATAAAGATAGAAGAATATGTTCCACTGACAATACCCACAATCAAAGCTAAGACAAAGTAATGGATGCTCACGCCGCCAAAAAAATACAAGGCCAGCAGCACCAAAACGGTGGTAAATGAAGTGCCAATCGACCTGACCAGAGTTGCGTTGATGCTTTCATTCAAAATTTCTTCAAAGGTTTTTTGGGAACTCAACTTCAAGCGTTCACGGATGCGGTCAAACACCACAATAGTGTCATGCACGGAAAATCCCAGCACCGTCAGCAGGGCGGTCACAAACAAGGCGTCAATCTCTATCCCCTTAAAATGACCTAACACAATAAATACTCCCAACACAATCCAAATATCATGCGCCAAGGCCACAATAGCCGCAATTCCAAACACCCAAGCCGGCACCGGTCCCTTTGAAACTTGGCGGAAAGCGTAAGAAATGAATAAAACAATGGCTATCAACACCGCACCTATGGCCCACCAGGCCTTGCGCGCCAGTTCCGCCCCTATGGTTGGCCCCACATTTTGAAATGACTGCTCTGTGGCGCCAGGCAAGGCCGCTAAGAGTGATCCTTTTTGATCATTGGTGATACTTGGCGTTTTTAAAATGTATCCGTTCTCCCCGACTGGTTGAATCTGCACGTGCTCAACACCGGCCTCAGCCACTCCTGTTTCGATTTGCGTAAGCGCTGGACGCGTTTCCTGGTAACTCACTTCCAACAAGGACCCTCCGGTGAAATCAATTCCCGGATTTAAGCGCCACAGTGCACCTACCACAACAGCCGCAACCACAGTGAGCAGACTCAGGCTATACCAGATTCTTCGTCTGCCAACAAAATCTATCATACATTTTTTACTCCAAACCATTTAGGATGATTGGCCGGGATCAAGCGCAAAAAATTCCGAGTAATGATGATGGCGGTAAACATGCTGACCAAAATGCCCAAGGCCAAGGTCAGAGCAAAACCGCGAATCAGTGAGGACCCAAACCAATATAAGATGATACAGGTAATCAAACTAGAAAAGTTGGAATCACGAATAGACAACCAAGCTCGCTTAAAGGCATCTTCACGTGCTACCGAGATAGGTTTTCCTGACTGAATTTCCTCTTTCAACCGTTCAAACACCAAAATATTGGCATCAACAGCCATACCAATAGACAAAATAAATCCGGCAATTCCAGCTAAAGTCAGAGTAATGGGCCATAGCTTAAACAGGGCCAAAGCCAGGCCAGCGTAACAGGCTAAGGCAAAGACAGCCAGCAGACCGGGCAGGCGGTAGTACGCCAGCATAAAAATGGCTAGGGCCACCAGTCCTATCAACCCGGCAAACAAGGAACGTTCTACGGCTATCTGCCCTAGACTTGGACCAATCTGATACTGAGACACCAAGGTGATGGGTACGGGCAAGGCACCGGCGTTCAGCCGTTTGACCATCTCTTTAGCTTCATCAATGGTGAAGTCTCCGGTAATCACCGCTTCTCCAGTGGTAATTTCTGCTTGGACGGTTGGGGCACTAATGATTTGCCCGTCTAACTCAATCGCCACAGGTTGGCCTAAGTTCCGTTTGGTAATTTCAGCAAATAGATCCGTACCTTCGCTATCAAACTGCAAGGAAACTTGCGGCTCATTTGTATTTGGGTCAAATACCACCGCCGCTTGCTTTAATTGGGTTCCAGTCAACCCCGTAGACACAAATCCTCCGCCGGTACTTTGCGGTTCCTCCGGAATTTTTTGCAACAGAATATGTCTAGCGTGTACTTCAACTCTATCCTGACCGTCTTCCTGAATAGTGCGTTTATCCAAGACTTGAATTACATGGTAACCAAACTGAGTCTCCACCACTTCAGGGTACACTTCACCTACCGCTCCGGTTTCAAACAACACCTCATCAAACTTCTTCACAAATTGCCCTTGTCTGGCATAGCCCAAGTCCCCGCCGAGTTTATTTCCCTCTACATCCGTGTTCCCCGGATCTTCTGAAAGTTGATTGGCTAAGGCAACAAAATCTTCACCTACCTTCAGTCGACCAATTAACTCAATTGCTTGCTGCTTCTTTTGTTGGTTAATGGCCTGAATGGTCTGAATCTGTTCTTCAGAATACTGTTCCGGCTGACCCTGTTCCTTAAATTCTAACAAGGGAGTTTCTCCAATTTGCTGAATAGCTGCATCTACGTCTGTCAGTCCAGGCAACTCCACCAAGACCCGGTTAACGCCGGCGGAAACTACCGTTTGAATGACTGGTTCTGAGATACCAAAGGCGTTGACCCGACGTTCAATCACATCACGGACACCTTCCAAGGCCTCTGTTTGTTGGTCTACCGAAATCTGGGACACGTCAGCATCATACGTGAGAGCTACGCCGCCTTTCAGATCCAAACCTAAGTGGACTTTTATCTCTTTAAAGTAAGAACCAAGGGTAATGTCAGGACCCTTGGGCAAATCGACTAAGACTGCCAAGCCCATCAGCACCACAATCCCCCCAAAAGCCAACCATACCTTGGTACGCATTTTCATAATTCTCAGAGTATACTGATCCCTTGCAACCAAGGCAACCCCAAGTCAATGCACATACACCGGGTTTCCAATATCAGCCCAAGTATAGAGCCATTCGGCGTTCTCCAGGTTAATGTTGACACAGCCATGGCTCATACGGTAGCCAAAGTTGTTATGCCAATAGGCGTAGTGAAGAAAATACGGCCCGTTAAAGCGGAGATTATACTTCACATTGGGGAGGTCATAGTTGTCTGGATGATTTTCACCATAGCTGTACTTATAATCCTTCATGTACACCTTTGATAACACCTGAAAGTCGCCAAGTGGAGTTGGATATTTGGTTACGCCGGTGCTGACCAAAAAGGTACGCTCTAATTTCCCTCCTCGGTATGCCCGGAGACGCTGTTCCGTTACGTTCACATCTATATATTTATACTGATCCAATTTCCCCTCTACCACTTTTTTGGCCGGAGCAGTGATTACTTCAATGTCTCCAGAACTATCTAGATCTGCAGCGGCCAGACGTAAACCGCCACGGAAGTCTTCTTCATAGGCAAAGAACGAGTAATTAATCTCTTTTCCGTGTGCTTCAAAAGCCCGCAACTGTGGTCCTCCAGCCGTATGCGGCGCTACTAAAATCTCATCTACGCCGTCAGTATCAACGTCTGCGGCAGCTACCTCCACTCCTCCGTAAAATTCATCACTAAAGGCTTTAAATGATCCCAGGACTTGATTGTCCGCGCTGGGTTTATACACTTTCACCCAAGCTTGGCCAAAGCCTTGCAGGCCAACCACAATTTCATCTTCTGCTCCGCCATCTACGTTAGCCCTAGCTACGCTGACGCCTCCTCGGTCAGAATTGGCAAAGGCAAAAAAACTTGTTCCAGTGAAGTTACCGGCCTGATCAAATATACGCACTTGCGGTCCACCGCCCACGCCGGCACCGGCTATAATTTCATCCTCTCCATCTCCGTCTACGTCCGCTGCTGCCACAGATACTCCACCGCGGAACTTAGTATCAAAAGCAAAAAAACCAGTGGTAAAGACCGGCGTTCCTGTCGCCGTAAACACCCGTACTTGCGGTCCTCCGTCACGCATGGTGCCAGTAATAATTTCCCCCGTTCCATTCCCATCAAGGTCACCTACCGCTACGTTCACCCCGGCCCGCATGTTATCTGGATATGGGCTGAACTGATGTAGCAAGGTTCCGGTGTTGCTGTACACTTTTACCAATGGACTGGCGCCGGGACCGGACCCTACCACAATTTCTTGTAATTTTTTCTTCCCTTCCAACTGACCCACGGCCAGACTAGCACCGCCCGCAAAATCATCTTCAAACGCTGCCCATGACAACAACTCTGTATGGTCTGAGCCAAACACTTTGACCTGAGCCGCCCGGCTGTCCGTGGCTAAAGCCGGAGAAGCTGTAGCCAAGCAGACCGCGCTGACACAGGCGAGTAATACGTATTTCATGACTGTAGTATACTGAATTGTCTCCTGTCTACGCAAATCCATCTACCCCTGCTATACTGTCCGTAACTAAGTTCTAATATTAGTGTATGCAAAATCTATTATTTCGGCCTTCCCTACTGGTTGCCTTCCTGGCGGTAGGAGGAGCCGCATTGGCCGCACAACCTGCGCGAGCCGATTATTACATTGGAAATGATGAAGTGACAATTGATAACTTTGTCACCGCAGACGAAGGCTGGGGAGACCCGTTGATTGATGACGGGGAAAATGATCCAGACAGAGAACGGTATTGTTTCAATGCAGGCACCGCTGGTTGGGACCTGGTGACTGATCCATCCGTCTGCACTACGGTCATATATGATGAAGGCGCTGAGATAGATATTGAAACCGCCTGGATTGGGTTTAATGAAACCCATTTACTCATGGCTTACCAAAGTGTGGCACCTATGTACAGCCTGACGGATGCGGATGGTTCATTCATTTCGTTGTATGACTCCAATGAACTGATGTCAAGAGGCATTACTACGTTACCAAACGGATTTGAACATGACTTTGTCTTTTCCTTTGACCAAAATCCGGTTGAAGATGAAGAATCTTTTGATTGGTATTTAGTTGCTCATGTGAACTACTCTTTTGGGAGCGGAGTTGGACCGGGTGATAACTCATCCTTTTTCCAAATCTACCAAGAAGAAGGAACAACCGCCGGTTACCAGGCAGATGAGGATATAGCCATAGCAGACGTCAGCTTAGCTGATGCGGAAACGGCCGTCATCACGGACCCAAGCCAGATTGACGCTATCTTTGAACTCCGAGCCAATATTGAAGTATTTTACGAAACCACTGGATTTGCCGTAGGAGATGAGGTGGGTTTCCGCTTAGAAACACACTCTGTGACCGGGGATGAAACACCTTCAGAAATTGTGACCTTTGTAGATACGGCCGTGACGGAAGATGCCATAGTGGTTGGAAACGGTGCCAGACAATTTGCTGGACGGCTTGCGGACAAATTCTCCAAAGGGATATTCCGCATCTACGCTGACAGTGATCAGTCTGAACTGTTGGAAGTGACAGCCTATGATAAAAACTCCGGTGTTCAAGTAGCCGTAGGTGATGTTGATGCAGATGGAGAGTTAGAGATTGTGACTTTGCCCTTCAAGGCCATGAAAGATCCAAAGTGGAAAGTCTTTAACTTAAACGGTGAGCTGGAAGCCAGTGGTTCAGTGCCTAAAAAAACCGGTGAACGGTTAACCAACTACCACCTAGCAGTAGGAAACCTGGATGCGTCTGGCCGAGAGGAGATTGTGCTCAGTAATGCCAAAGGTAGCGGCATATTGCTGGATGTCTTCCGCTTAACTGATGAAGGCGAGTTATCCAGAGTGGCACAATATAAGGACCGTGAATACTCCGGCTACACTATGGGTTCTTGGGTCAAAATTGCCAACGTAGATACGTCAACTGAGGCTGAAGAAATAGTGACTGCCTCTTTCAAAGGCGGCGCACAAGTGGACCTGTGGAATGTAGACGAATCGAGCGTGAACTTAACTGTAACCTACTTGGAGATCAATGCCATTGAAGGTTATAACAGAGGACTACACATTGCCCCGGCTGAAGGCGGCGTGTGGATCTCTACGCACGGACCAAAAGCCAAAGCCGTATGGCATGAGTGGGTGGAAAGCAAGGGGAACTTAGATGCCACAGACAACCAGTTCTTGACCGGCCTGGTGGGTGACGTGGTGGCCAATACAAATGCCGTCTGGGCTTCTCGCTTTGATAAGAAGCAAGTGATGAAGGTGAAAAATAACGGCGACTTGGCGTACCGGCTTCCGGTGCAAAGCAAAGGTTCGTTCTTGGATCTGATTGACTTGGAGTAATTCGATTTGCCCGAGCGGTCTAGTAATAAGGAGTCAC
>CAYIMB010000008.1:0-40634 GCA_964364425.1 uncultured Gammaproteobacteria bacterium | reverse complement strand
GAAAAATGTTTTGCTTTGCGCCGCCGTCAGGCGGGCGGAGCCGCGGGGCGGGTCAGTTCCGTTCAAAGTAGGTTCGCACTGCGTTCAGTAATTGCGACTACTTGGTTTTGAACTTGGCCCAGTTAGAATAGCTGGAGCAGAAGCCTGAGTTGCATGACTTCACGCGAAACTGGTAGGACGTTCCGTCATCAAGTTTTTTGACCGTCTTGGCCCGTCCTTTGACTGAATCAAAGGTTCTCCAGTGTTTCTTGTTTTGGTCATTGGATGGACGAACCTGAACCGTATATTTGGTCACTGTCTTTTTGTTAGATTTCTTCCAGCTGAGAACGGCTGAAGAGTCTGTGCGGTCATAGGTAGAGAGTTTTTCTGGCTTACCTGGTTTTAACCCTTTAGTCAGCTGGGCATTATAAGTTACCCCATATTGGGTGAAGTGATTAGTAGTCACCGTAATGGTGTTGGTCTTTTTGTTTTGCGTTACATTATCTGTTGTCTGCCATGCGCCGGTGGTGTCGTCGTAATATTTTGAGACAAGCGAATCCTCATCCACGCCGAATTCTGTTAAGGCTTCTGTCGTGTACGGAATTTCAATAGTCACGTCCGACAAGAAGGTTTCAATCAACTCACCATCCTGAAAGGCTTCAAAGTTCCAAGGTATTCCCAGCATGGAGTCACCGGTGTAGACAATATTGCTTTCCGGAGTAGCCGTCACGGTCACATCACCTGAAGAAGTAATGGCGTTGGCCGGAATGGTCAGCACTGTGCCGTCTTCAAGGTTGATCACCGTATTCTGGGTGGCGTCAAAGGTCTGGGTGACTGGATTGTACACTTTCCAGGCTGAAAACTCTTGGAGTTGGAGGGAGGCTTCATAGGTTCCTGGCTCACTCACGTCTACGCTTTGTTCTCCGGTCGTTAGCCAAGTTTCTCCGTCTTGGCTATCACATCCGTAGTGCCAAATTCCTCCACTTTGCACGGAAATACTGAACGTACCGTCACTCTTGGCTTCAGTGTAAGAATGACCACCGTTCTCTCCCCAAGCCCAGCACCAAGCATGTTGAGAGCCCTTGGCTGCCGCAGACGTTTCTGCCGGGAAAGTCACACTGCCTTTGATCTTGCTGTCAGCTTCACTGAACTGGAAGGAAAGGGTCGGGATATCAGTTCCCTCTGCATTAATTTCTAAGACTTGATCTTCAGGCGGCAACCAACCCTGATCAATAAATTCTGACGGCGCACCCACGTTGCAGCGGTAGTCATGTCCGGCAACTAAAGCCATAGAGAATGATCCGTCTTGAATTTGGGTGCCAGAGTCTATCACTGTTCCGCCCTCAAAGTCTCCTTTCACGCTCACCTCTTCCCAGTTGCCGCAGAAGGCCCAACCATGCTTGACCGGATCCCCATTTGGATCCAAGACCGTTCCGGACACGGTAGCTGAGGCCTTCAGGACAGTTAAAACCAAGTTTCCACTCTCACCTGCTTGAACGGTGGTTGACCCGTTATTTTTCTGCCAGAGTGGTATGTAGGAATTATCTTCAAACCAGACACCGCCAGTATATGTTCCGGGCACAACCTTGATTTTGGTTTGACCACTGGCATCTAACTGTTTTCCTTGCCACATTTTGGATTCTTCATTCCACACATTGACTTGACCACTAGTGGCATCCTTCACCAACGTGCCTGAAGCATTTTTAACATAAATGATCACTTCAGCGTTCCGTTCAACCAGCTGGAATTCAATCGACCCCACTTCTCCTTCTCCAATACTTACCTCCTGTGCAGCGGCAGCTCCTAAATTTTCATCATTCATCCACAAACCGCAATTCCCTTCAAATACTCCAGAATCATCAACTAATAAGTATACCGTACCCACACCGTTGGTAATATTTCCTCCATACCATTTGGAATAATCTTCTGTGTTACAGGACACCCAACCATAGGCATTTTCCGGCACCTCACCGTCAGTGTCTGTCACCAAAACACTAATAGATGCATCCGGGGCAAACATGACAAAAGAAATTTCTTTTGATTTATCAGCTGCTACTTTCACTTCCGTTGCCGGTTCATTATAAATATACCCATCAGCCCACGGACTCACTTGGTAGGCCACACTAGACTGAATCCAAACTGTAGCCTGACCGTTTTCATCCGTTTGGTCTCCAACCCACTCATCTTGTCTCCAAGCGCCTATCTGCACATCAACTAATGGGTTGCCATCTTGATCTGTAACCGTTGCCACTACGGAAGACGTTTTCTCACTCAACGCCAAATCATATGTAGCTTTCCCTTCAGCTACGGTCAGGGTGGTAGTAGGCAGGAAATAACGAGCAGTATCCTCATCTGAAGAGTCAGGGGAAAAAGTAACAGTAAACGTCCCCGGATTCAGGTTTAAGGTGTACGTGCCGTCTGATCCGGCCCAGGTAGAATAGTTATATGCAGAGTTACTTAACTGGACTGAGCCGGCGACTGTTTGTCCATCAGGACCGGTCACGGTTCCTTTGAGACGTGCCGTAGTGCGTGTCACCGTAATATCCTCAGTTTGAGTTCCTTCTGAGGTAATAGAAAAGGTCTCTGAGCTTTGATAATTCCAATCTTGCTCTTGATTTTCATCTGAACTATCCAAACTCATGCTGAGATAATAGGTTCCGGGGCGGACGGCAATAGAATACTCCCCATTTTCATCTGTGGTACCAGAGTATCCAACACCACCGTCAGTAGGGGAAAAATACAGATCTGCGTTGGTCACCGGATCACCAGGATCACTGCTGGTCGTGGTGGTTTTATTATCTCCATAGATGACTTCACCGGCAAAAAAGTAGGCTGCGGATTCAACCGACAGGTTTGCAAAAACAGGAGTCAATCCATCAAAAGCCACTTCTGACTCTGTAGTCAAATAGCCTGAATCACTTGGAGGGTAAACGGAAACGGTATACGTTCCGGCAGCCCAATATCCAGCGGTAAAATAGTCCTGAAAGATGGCGTAAAACCCTTTACTATCAGTCCCGGCGTAGCCATAGGCTGACCAATTGGTGTTATGAAAGTTAACCGAAGAATTTTCCAAACCAGCACCATTTGGATCTAAAATGGTCCCTGAAACCAGCGGTGTACCAAAAAGCTCTACGTCTGAAGCAGTCACATACCAATTCTGATCAGAATACTCATCACCCAGAAGATCCTCTTCATCACTCCCATCTGCACCAAGCATCACACGCACGGCGGCGGCCGAAGACGGATTGGTCACTGAGCTAAAGGTCACGGTGTGTGTTCCGGCTTCTAGTTCTGACGAAAGTACAAAATTCAGCGTATTTGAACTACCGCTAGACACCTTTTCACCGCTTAGCCCGCTAACCGTGGCGTCATTTAAGACTGGACTACAGGTGGTGTAGTCACTGGCATTACATCCGCTGACTGACTGGATATTAAAGTATACATAACTTGAGGTCGGCAAGGCTGTTGAATTTGTGAAGCTCACTGTGTAGGTAGCAGTCTCTTCAAGTGTGGTGGTTGAAACAGAGTCAATCGAGACATTAGAAATATAGGCATCATCCTCTGTAGCGGCCCTGGTCATTCCCGGGGCCATAAACCATACGACTACACCTACAAGGCCAAGAACTAGCGAATACAAGGATTTTTTGTTCATAAAAAACTGGAAATCTAATTAAAAAACCACCTGGGAGGCGGCTAAAACAGAGAGTTGCCCCTCTAAACGAACCAAGAACCTAAAAGATACTCTTGGCATATCTAGCCAAAGTATAGCATATCCACCGCGCGTTCACACTAGATCATATCACTTGCCTGTGGATAACCCAGTTCAGCCGGGTAAGAACTTCATAAGAAATGGTATCAAGTTGGTCAGCCACTTCCATGGCGGAAATAGTTTGGCCACCCTGAGTGCCAAGGAGCGTGGCAAATTCTCCTACCTGCGGCGGCTGAGACAAGTGGGTAACGTCAAGTGTGCAAGAATTCATACTCACCCGGCCAATGATTGGGCAAGTTTGACCATTGAGGAGCATCCGACCGGTGTTTGAGAGGAGTCGGTTGACTCCATCTGCATACCCAGCTCCAACCACGGCAATGCTGGTAGGTTGAGTCACTGTATAGGTACACCCATACCCAACCACCTCACCCACCGCCACCGGCTTTACGTGCAACACCGGAGCCTGCCAAGTTAAAATGGGTTGTAGCTGAAACTGACCGTGAAGTGAAGCCTGATTGGCTAACGAGGGGTATTGTCCATACAGAGCAATACCCACCCTTACCATGGTATACCTCGCCTGTGGCAACAGACAGGCTCCGGCTGAGGACGCAATGTGTTTTTCCTGAGGGTGAATCCCATGTTCGGCCAGCCAGTCTATGGCCTGCTGAAAACGTTTCAACTGCTGGTTGGTGTGTTCCATATCTTGCTCTTCCACGGAGGCAAAATGGCTGGACACACCCTCAACATTCACCCATGGGTGTTGGAGCAAGGGTAAGATTTCCGGCAAAGCTTGAAAAGAAAATCCCAGCCTGTTTAGGCCAGTTTCTACTTTTAAGTGAACATGGACTTTGATTTGGAGCTGTTCAGCCAGGTGAGCTAGTTTGGCCAAATCTGCAGGGTTGTAGACGGTGAGAGAGATGTGGTGTTGAATGGCGTCTGAAAGTTGGTCTGCTTCAGCTGCAACATAGCCTAAAACCAACACGGGCCGTGTGACGCCTTGAGAACGCAAATGTAAGGCTTCACTCAAAGCAATCACCCCATACCAATCAACCGCGTCTGACTGCTCTAAAACGGAAACCACCTGACTGGCGCCGTGGCCATACGCGTTAGATTTGACCACAGCCATCAGTTTGGCCGGTTTGACCCAGGCCGCAATAGTCTTGGCGTTATGCAGCAACGCCTGACGAGAAATGTGAATGCGTGACACCATAGAATACTAGGTAATTCACAGGATTTGGCAGGGCTTGTCAACGTGGAGTACAATCTGAGTATGGAAAAAGTAACGTTTACGACCCAAGATGGGGTGAAGCTAGTTGGTAATTATTTCTCACCAGCGGCTCCTGCCACTACAGGCGTTTTGTGTTTACACATGATGCCGGAAACAAAAGAGAGTTGGACTAAATTAGCTGAGCTGCTGGCCGCTCAAGGACGGCAGGTGTTGGCCATAGATGAACGCGGACATGGAGAAAGTGTTTGGAGAGATGATCAAAAACTTAACTACCAACAATTTTCTGATGCAGAGCAACAAGCCAAACGCTTGGATGTAGAGGCCGCTCTCCAGTGGATGCAGTCTCAGGGTGTGCAACTCAGCCAATGTTTGGTGATTGGCGCTTCAATTGGAGCTAACTTGGCCCTAGATGTATTAGTTCGATTTTCCCAGCTTCCAGCCGCCGTCTTGCTTTCACCTGGCCAAGACTACCGAGGGGTCCAAACGGATACCGCTATCACCCAACTCAAACCAGACCAACACGTCTTGTTAGTGGCCAGTCGGGATGATGAATACTCGTTTGAAAGTGTTGAACGTCTAGATCAGCTGTCTAAAACTCCACATGAGACATGGCGGTTAGAGCGCGCCGGACATGGGACACATATGTTTGCCGCGGAACCGGACTTGATGCAAAAGGTGGTTCGGTGGATAACGCAAGCCACCGCCTCACGGTAACTGCCTGCGGTAAAATCGAATTAATCCAACTCCGGCATGTCAGACGGCTCTACGTCTGAAAAATGAGGAAATGCTGTTTCTGTTTTCTTTGCTTTTGACCACAAGGTAATCATACTAAAGATCACGCAGAGTAATGAAATCCCATACAAGATATAATCTCTAGGCAGAATCTGAACGTTCGCTAGTTTGAATTCCGCAATAGTGTGCGGAATGCCCAACTGTCCCGCTACATCAAATTGACCTTGCATGGAGAATTGACCTTTAGGCATAACAATCAAAGGGATATCCAAGGCCCATTCACCGTTTGGTCCGGTGGCGGTAGAACGGAAGGTCACACCCGGGCACAAGGTGATGGCAATGGCCGTATCTTTAGGGGCTATCCCTTCTAGATGAAGCATGGAAACATAGCGGAAGTGTTGCATGATGCCAGGGCTCATTTTATCTTGATTCACATGAGTCACTACAATCTTTTCCGCATCACTTGGAACGGTGGCGCGCATATCAAACAGGCGAGGATGAGGAATAAAGAACACAGCTACAAAGGCGACAATAGCCAGCACATACAGCATAAATGCACGGGTAAAGCGTCTCACATTTTGAAGTTGTTCTGCCGGTGACAAGGTGGTTTCCGGCAGGAGTGGATCTGTCTGTCTTGAGCGACTACGCTTAGCACCCCACAGCACCAAGTTGGCAAACAAAGTGAGGAGTAAGATGTTTAATCCCAAGACCAGTGCAGTGCGAGACGTCACCAACAACTCATCTAAAACCACAAAGCGGGCTATTTCGATTTGATCTGAAGTGACTCCGTCTTTTTCTGCTGCAGCCACCGCTATATGCTCTCCTTCTTCAAACAATTCCCGCGGCACCACCATATTCCATGTCCCCGCATCATCTGTTTGCGTCACCTGTACATAGGCTTGAGAACAAATGGTAATGGTCACTTTTGAATCAGGCATAGCGTGACCTCTCAGTACCACCTCAGTTGTTCCGGTTGGTAGTAAAACTGTATCCAGGTCTTTGACATATTCACTGGGCAGTCCGGCTAAAGAATTGGCTCCGACCACACCCACCACACCCCCGGTGACCGGAGTTTCATTAATAGAGAATAAGTCTAAAGTCTCAGTCAACTCATCCTTCAAGTTTTCCTCCTCAGGTGTTAAATCTGGTGGCTCAGGTAAATCTTCTATAACATCTTCCGGAATTTCTTCTTCGTTATCTGGCTCTTGAATACCACCATTAGTATTGTCGTTTGGAGCTTGGTTAGTATTCTCATTCGTATTGGTATTCTCGTTAGCGTTTGTATTTTCATTTCCGTTCACTTCGTCATTGGTATTCTCATTCGCATTCACGTTTTCGTTGACGTTGCCATTTGTATTGGTATTGGTGTTAGCGTTCTCATTTGCGTTACCGTTTTTATTGCTATTTGTGTTGGTATCTCCATTCACGTTTTCATTCAGGTCTTCTCCACCTGTGGCAATTTTAGTCAGCTCAAAGTCAATACTTAAGGTATCGCCGGCCTCTACCGTCACCCTACGCGCATCCACCGCTTCATAGCCTTCCACAGACTCCACAGAAATCCGGTACGTTCCGTCCGCCAGACCGGAAAAACTATACGCACCAGCTGAGGTGGTAATATCAGAGTCTAGGCTTGTGCCTTCTTGAGAAATAATCAATTCGACTGAGGAAATCCCATTGCCAGTTGTCCCATTCACCACACTACCCGTGATTCTGGCTCCCGTCACATCAAATAAAACACTATTAGATACCGCGGGAGAAGACACTTCATTTGCATCCAGAGAAGCTACTGGGAACCTCACAGAAGAGTCATCAAACGGATTCTCCAATCTGACTTGGTAACTGACTGTTCCAGAGCTGTCTGACGAATCCCGGTTAGAAATAGTACCTAACTCAAGGGTTATGGTTGAACCAGAGATGAAGGTGGTATCAACTTGGACAGTGCCGTTGAGTGAGCCGGAGCCAGGGACGTAGTTTATTCCACTAGGAATGGTATCTGTAATGATGACATTGGTTGCGTCTCCGTCACCTGAATTCCGATAGGTTAAAATAATAGTCACCGTATCACCCGGCTCCACACTTCCCGTCGCCGCCTCTGAGGCCAGTTTGGCAGCAATTGAAGACTGCGGTGTAAATACCTGATGAACAATAAATAAAGCTGCAACACCAATAAATGTTGAGGCTAAAAGTAAACGAGTAAACTGCAATTTAGCTTTGAAGTGGGCGTATGAGATGGCCTCTATGGTCACATTGTCCCCCATGAACAAGTTGAAAAAACTAGAAGCGGGGTTACCAAACAACAGAGCAATAAATTGCTTTGGTTTATGGCTTTGGCGCAGTAAGATAATAAAGGCTACGCCAAAGGCCAGGAGGAATACGCCAATTAATGTTTCAATCAAAATACCTACCGCTCCTACTGGACTGACTTGGGATACTACCACGTCACCTTGTTGAACATAATGCGTACTGGACGTATTTTCCACATCATACGTAGCATAGGCCTCATGACTGGCTAAGACCGGCATGGACCAGGGCAGCACAGCGGAGAGTTGGCGCGCCCAGTCGTATAATTGATACAACCAGCTTGATCCACTCGCGCTGACTTGCTTACTTAAAGATAGCTCCGGCAAGTTTGCCGTATTAACGTAAAACTCTTGGACCTCAGACCAATCTGAAGTTAAGCCGGCTGCATCTTTGGTACGGACCACATAATAGTAAGTGGTTTCGTCTGCTAAGGTATCTGTTATCTGCACACTGACCGCACTGAGCTCCGTGGTCTGAGACAGGCTGTACGTGGTAGTAGGGTCGCTGACCGTACCTAAACGGATTTCATAAGACAACTGACTGGTACTATCATCATCTATAGCCGCCGTCCAGGAAATGGTCGGTGTTTGGTCGCTGGTGGTGTTGCCGCAACAGGGTGAGAATCCGGCGCCGGGAGCCTGGGGAGCGTCATTCACGCCTGAGACGGTTAAGGTCACGGAATTGGAGTTGGCACATTGACTATCTGTGTCGCAGGC
Source organism: uncultured Gammaproteobacteria bacterium (assembly GCA_964364425.1). Classification (GTDB taxonomy): domain Bacteria; phylum Patescibacteriota; class Patescibacteriia; order UBA9570; family JBBTWU01; genus JBBTWU01. The sequence continues at coordinate 31,969 of CAYIMB010000008.1, read as the reverse complement.
GCGGAAGGTGACCGTATCAGACCCAGTATAGTTACTGGCGGGACTGAAACTAACTTGACCGTTAACGTCTATACTCAAGCTGATTTGATCCGGAGTGTCTGTGCTTAACACGGAAAAGGTAAGACTCTCTCCCTCAGCATCTGAGAAATAGGTATCCAAATCAAACGCGTTAGCTAGGGCAGTGTCTTCCTGGAGCAGTTGTCCCGTAATAGAGCCGCTGAAAGACGGGGTGGTTTGAATGGTGGTGAAACTGGTGCAACTAGAAAATGCAGATCGATTTCCAAAAGAATTTGTATACGCCACGCGCCAGTAGTACGTGGTTGCTTCCTGCAATGTTCCGCTAGACAGCACATACGCAGTCAGACTGCTGGCGGAGGTTGTATTCAAAACGTCACCCGTGCTATCCGCAGAACATAAGGCGGAAGTGGAATACATTCTCCAGGTAGAAGAAGCGTGCGTGTCTCCGGAGTCCTCAGAAAAAGCAGAAGCACTCAGCGTTGGGGTTAGATTGGAGGTTGTTGATCCGGTGTATGGAGCAGAGTTGCTGGGAGTAGCCGGAACAGTAGAGGCCAACACCTTGGCAATTTGGTACCGGTATTGACTGTCAGTCGCAACCCCATTTGGCAAAGCATTAGTATAGGCCGTATCATTCTCAGTTCCGTCAAACGTGTAGGTATAGGCTGTAGCCGTAGTGTACGTTCCGCTGGTAGTTATGGAATATGGACCATAGTTAGTTTGATTTCCATTTGAATCAACCACATACTCTGTAATCAAGGGCCAAGTGGAAGCTTGGGGGTAATCCACACCAGTAGCGCCAAAAATATTCTGAGTCAGGCCGCTGGCTGTAGTAGTATCAGAAGCAGAATAGGTGACGGCTATTCCTCCGGCCGCCGGGGTCAAGGTGACAGAGGTTGAGGCCAAAGCGCTGGAAGGAAGAGGCGCACCGTCCTTATCTAGAACTTCCGTGGTGCCAACCCAGTCCTGCTTAATATCAAACTGATCAGCATTATTCCCTATGGTGTTGTCAGCGTACAGCGTAGTGTAGTTGTTGGCTCTGGAATCAGCTTGAAAAATACCCCCTGAGGTATTACCACTCAGGGTGTTTCCAGTCACCACTGGCCGAGAAATCAAGTTGTCACTAGCGTTCTCCGGGTTGTTCCCATCAGTAGTAGTGGCTTCTGTATCCGCATCATAGGTCACAAATGCCGGATGAATATAGATTCCGTAGCTCCCGTTGTTGGAGATGGTATTATTTGTAATACTCGGAGAAGAGCCGTACACGTCAATCCCATAGCTGGTGTTGTTTGAAATGGTATTTCCCGTGATGGTGTTGTCTGTTGGACCATCCGCAGAATAATTTTCAGTCCAGTAGTTATAAATACCAATGAGATTTTGTTGAATGGTATTATTTTGAATGGTATTGCTTTCTACCGGACCCTGACCACCACCTCTTCCACTTGCACCAATGAACTCGCCATCTATCCTGACTCCAGCATCATGCCCTTGAATTAAGTTTGTTTGGTTCAGGCTGGCTCCACCAATCGAATTTCCAGTATCTGTCCGGTGAATAAATACACCATTATCACCATTCGCAATAGTTGTGGTCCCATCTGTCCCTGTTCCTATGTAGTTACCGTAAACCCCTGTATTGTAAGCAGCAAAACCTAAGCGCAGTCCATCTTCCGTATTCCCAGAAATGACATTGCGCTGTTGAGCCAGAGTTCCGCTGTTGTTGCATAATGAAGCGTGTACAGCTGTGTCACACCAACCAACAATATTGGCCGTTCCTCTGAGATTCGCGCCGTGTAAGGAGTTGGCAACAGCCGCCGTTCCGGCCGCGTTCAAACCAATCGTATTACCAGAAATGCGGTTGTTGCCAGTGACAGTGATCAGCACTCCATTCCCTGAGCCAGACAGTACATTTCCCTCACTCCCATCTTCTACGGCATCTCCATCTGTACCAATAAAGTTCAAGGTGGCATTGGTCAGCAGCTGAACACCGGCGCCCGTGATGGCAATCTTAGTTGTCCCGTCCGCACCAATACCAATGTAATTACCGCTAATTCTATTACCATTAGGACCAAGCGTGGAGTCACCACTGGTATTAGCCGTACCGCTCCCTTCAATCCGGATTCCGCTTCCGCTGACAGTGAACGTTCCGCCAATTACATTGCGTTGCGCAGCCGCTGAACATGCCTTTCCCTCAGCAAAACCTATGGTGTTATTGTCGGCTGAAGCACCAGACAGCCAAATACCGTACAACGTAGTGGTGCCAGTCACCGTGAGTCCATCATCATTCACTCCAATATAGTTTCCCGCAATAGTCCCATCTGAGGTCAGCGTGCGAATCTCATGGTTTGAGGCGCCGTGTAACACATTGCGTTCAATAGCGTCATTTGTACCATCGCAATCCGTGCCTATCACCGCTCCCGTTACTCCCGAACCAATGTTAATAGCTGCATTATATCCCTGGATCTCCAAGCCTTTCACCTTACTCCCGGCGGCCCCAGTTCCAAAGGTGAGACCGGCAATAGAAGTGCTAGTGGAATACAATCTAAACCCAGGCCTGTTTTCATCTACATCCCACATACCAGTTGCATCTACAGTCACTGGACCAGTCAGAGCGTTATATGCTGTAGTAACTGTTGTGGTTTGCTGTCCGTGACCGTCGCTGGTGCCGGTAAACGAGGCATTAATACTGATCAAGATGGTGTCCGCTCCAGCGCTGGTATTAGAAGCATTTATGGCCTCACGCATGGTGCAGTCATTAGCAGCATCCACATACGGGTGAGTGCAGGCCCCGTCGTTGTTGTCATCAGTTGAGTTAACCGTGTAAGTGGTGGCCCAAGCTACTTGTGGCTGAATAAAAAAAAGGCCAACAAAAGTGGCCAACAGAGTAAAACCAAGGCACCCGTTTTGGACACAAACTACACCAGGTTTCAACCGAAACATGCAAACAGTATAAACACTTCTCTAAAAAAAGCTAGTCCTGCTCTGCCTGGTGTTCAGCCAGCTCATCTGGCGTGAGATGAGCTTGATGGCGGGTACAAAAATACTTCTTGACTAACGGGTGAGTCTGCATGGTACAACCTGCCTTGGAACAGACCTTCACAGCTACACCCATCTCTTCATCTAGGATTGTGCCGCAGGATCCGGAACAGACATAATGCACTTCTATCATAACCCAACACCTCTTTTCATGAGACTCACCTTATCACATTCCTGAACGTGTGTCTTGCTCCAACCCTTCAGCCACTCCAGATCATACCCCAGTTGTGAAAACACCGAATCAAATGCCCGAAACAATAATTCTTGGTACACCCCTACGTCATAACTCCAATCAGGGTCTATAAACACAGCCGAACGGGCGCGCGTAGCTAACACCTCACTCCGCGCATCAGTCACCACATATTGCACCATTTCACCTGGTGATAACTCCACACCTCGCCCCAATAACTCCTGCGCCACAATAGCCGTGTGTGTTTTATTTTGATACGTCTTTGGATCTCTAGACAAACGACGCGTTAACACCAAATCCTGCATGGGTACAGTTCCCCGTCCTACCTGATCCAAATACTCCTCCAACACATCCAAGGCCTTAGGTACTTGCGCACGCAACTCCAACACCGTCTGACAGGTCTGCACCACTTCCAACAACGCACGTTGAAAACGCAACACTAATTTAGGCGTATCATGACGCCTCAACTCAATCCCGCGAACTTTATACTCTCCACTGGTAAACAAACCAAAGTAACGGTTAGCCACCGGCATCAACGGATCTTGTTTGGAAGGCAAAAAAGCAATCCAATGATAAATCCCCTCTATCTTCATTTCAATCTTCGTCACCGCAAAAATTCGCTGACTCAGTTCTTCCGCCTGCTCCCACGTCACACCTGGTTTATACAACCAAATAGAATCCACAATCCCATGCAAAAACTTAAAACCTACTTGCTCAGCCTGATCTTTCGCTCTAAGCAACAGCTCACGACCAAAGGCCGTAACAGATTCATGCGCTTCAATCCGACCAAAGCGTGCATTCTTAAAGCCTAAGTACCCAAAGCAGGTAACTAAAATCCACTTCAACGTATTTTGCCTGCGGTCATAAGAAGCGCGCCGTCTCACCTCACCAGCCGGACCCCTGGCATCAATGTTACGCATCCGCCGTTTGAACTCTGCGCGCTTATCTAAAATGATTTCTAACGTCTCTGAAACCAAACCACGTCTACGGGTACACACTTGATACCCAATTTCCGGAACAAACTTTGGTTCAGTATCCCTAGCACAACAAGCGCAATTAATAGTTTCTGGAGAAACATTTAGACGGACCATGATGGCTGGATACAATGAAGAAAAATCGAGCTCTAACACATCTTCATGGAAACCTAAGGTTGGCTGATACACTAAACCACCCTTATCTGAAACAATCAGTTGCTCCGCCGTTTTCCAATCTTCCGGCTGACGTTTATCCATAGGGATTAACACATTCCGCCGTACCGCCGTTAACAGCTGCATAGCGCTCATAGCCGTTCCAATAGTGGTACGCGCTAAACGCTGGACGGTCAAACTGGATAAACGAGCCAACTCAAACAACCCATCCACCTCACCTTCAGCATGCAAAAAAGAATTTTTGGTATCTATGTGCAACCTACCAAAGCAAGTGACAATTGGTGCACGGTGTCTAATCTGACCGTAAGAAAAATACGTGTGGTCCTGACCCACATGCGGCTCAACATACGCAGCGTCTCTGTTCCAGGCAATAGACACTCCAGACCGCTTGGCTTGATGCACCAGATGCGGCAACAAAAAATCATCACCCCACTCAGACAAAATAATATCAGGATCCGTCTCAGCTACCACGCGCCGTAAACTGTCATACATGTCTGCATCATCCGCCTCTAGCACCAACTCACGGCTAGGCCCAAGCTGAGCTTGCGGCACACTACTCTCCCAAGTCCGTACCATCAAAGCACCTCGTTTTCCATGCCGCGGATTCAAGTCTTCACCCTCCAGGCGTAAAGACAGAAAACGCAACACTGGAACGACTGGATCTATATCCTTACGTTGATCTAACACCTGAGCCGCCCCAACCCAGCCATGATCATCCAGTTCTAATTCAGCCCACATGGTGGGATACCATTCCCAGACATAAAAAGCGTATTGCACCACAGGCAAATCTGCTTGAAACAACTGAATCCAAGGGAAGGTTCGCGCCAACTCACGCACCACAGCACCCAGTACCACCGGATCTTTGACTTGCACAGCTAACACCGGAAGCATCCTGCCGGATTGCAAATCCATACGTTCAGTGGTGCTGAACACCACATCCCAGGACCTCCCCCGCACCAGCTCCCAAGGCTCTAGGTTCCCGGCATAACCCTCAGGCACCAATTCAGGCCGGATGGTGTGACCAACATAAAAAGTAGGGGAGAATGGACGCTGAGCTGAAAATCGAACTCCTTGATCATCAATCCACCAGGTACAAATAGCCCCGGGAACAGCGTATCCGTCTAATAACCAGGCTTTCTTTTTCATATATTTTACGACACTTGACCAGGGGAGTGGGGAAGAGCTAATACGATTTGCGGCAAGGCCTCACTCGCCTGCCCTCCCCTATTTTCTAATTTGAAAATTTGTTGTTCTAGTTGACGCAAACGCACGCCCTGGCTAACTAACATGGACATCAACATGGCCTCAAACGGCAGTAAACGCGCGGCCATGCTGACTTCAGCCACGTGCATGCGCACAGACCTAAATAACTCATCAAATACTTCCCTCTCCTCTACTCTCAAAGCGCGCCTAAACTGACTCCAGGATTGCAGTTCCATCAAAATTTGCTGGGTCATGGAAGGGACTGTCCTACCCATACAACCTCCCGTCCGGCGTCCAGTTCAAGACTGAATCTACCTGCGCCAGCACACTATGAATAAAGTTAGACCGCGGCCCACTGACTTCTAAAAAAGCTGATTCAAACAAGACTACGTGCGTAGACTGTTTGAGTGCCTGAATACTCTGTACCAACGCTTCTAACCACTGACGAGCCTTCTCTTCAGACACGTCTTCATCATACAACGCTTCCAACCAACCTAAACCCACTAACAAGTTTGGCGCCGCCTGCCTGACTTGTGGTACAGCCCTGTTAACTAAAGTGCTGATCAATTGTTCACCACTATACGTACGCGAAACCAACACCTGACGTAACCAGGTTTGCGGTACCACGCCGGCTGCGCGGCTCAAACGCGCCAGAGTCAACGGATCAAACTTATTTGCACCATCCACACACATCACCTGTGCCTCAGGCTCATTCATCAGCACCTGAGCCATCAGCCAACCACTCAGCTGCACCACCGAACGCTGTCCCACAATGGCAGTACAACCCAGCGGCCGAATCAAAGATTGAACAGAAAAAGGAAGTGTCATGCCCTTAGCCTACCCGAATAAAAACCGAATGTCAAATTTTCTGCTTTTGCTTCTGTTTTACAGCTTCAACCACTCCAGAGCCTCCCCTTCTGGGCGGGGGAAATGCCAACTTGAGTAAGTCGATTTTGCACGGGCTACTCACTAACTTACTACTGGATAAATTCAACCACCGCTGACCAATCCCCTTTTCCGTAAGAGTTGACCCCACGAACTTTCACTTTGTAACTTTCGCCTGCATCCAGGAAAATGTTTCCAATGTTACGACTTTCTGTACTAGCTTTGAATGTTTTGATTCTATTCCCCTCTGAATCACGCAACTGCACACGGTAGGAAGTGGCGCGGTCTGCTACATCCCAAGTAATGGTCGCGGTGGTTTCACCGGTCACATTAGCCAAGACTCCAAGCACTTTGTCCGGTTCTCCCACAAAATCTCCGTCCGGAATAAACGGTGCTCCACCGCCATCTTCAATCTCCAAACCACCCACTAACACATCATCTTGTCCGTCAGGGTTGATAATCTCTACATTTTGGAAGCCTGGGGTTGCGCCAGCTGGCAAGGTGCCGGTGATAGTTACTCCTGAGTCATCCACAGTGACGTCTGAAAGTGGCACTCCACCAACCACCACTAAAGCTCCGCTTTCAAAGCCTGTACCGTAGATGGTTAAGGTCTCAGCCGCACTATTATCCACTGAGGTTGGATCAATCAAACTAACGTCAGGGGCATCCGCCTTAGTAATGTCAATCGCCTTCTTCATGGTCTTGGCCTGACCGTCAGGATTGGTGATAGTCACGTTATACGTACCCTTCTCCAAACTTGCCGGAACAACCACATGCACTTCACTTGAACTCACCACTGAGACTTCATCAGCCTCCACCGCTGATGTTACATCTAAGGCTTGAGTGCTGCCGGCTGAATTAAACTTCACTTCAGCACCGCTCACAAAGTTTGAACCATTGATCACCAAAACTGCGTCAGGCTGAATGGCTTCCACTTGAGGACCGGCTTTTATGGCAACATTGGCCCGGATTTGAACATGGGGACACCCTCTGTTGCCTTTAAAATCCACCCACACCACATAGGTTCCGGATGGTAAGGCTACCCTCCTGCCAACTGAGGAATCCCACACCCAATCATTCGTACCAAAGCGTGTGATATAGGCAAAGGCATCTTTTGACTTAGTGACGGAAACGGTCTGTTTTTTAGGCAAATAAAAGGTTTGCGGAGTCTGCACCTCTTCTCCACCAGAGCAGGAACGAGTAGCTCTGACTAGGTAAGCCCACTTTGGAGCTTTTAAGCCTTGATCATCAACTATAATGTCATCCAATAACCAACCACGGAAGGCGTTGTACTTTTCATCCACCGTATCAAAGGTGAACTTCAAGACAACCGTTTCTCCGGCATAATCTGACAGGTTAAACACATGTCTTTCCCACACACCAACCTGCCCCAAACCACCTGAGCTGTAGGGTTTCCAAAATTCTCCATTCACATCATTAATTGGATTAATTTGTCCGGCACCCAAATCTGTAAATATTTCTCCGCCGTCCGTAGAAATTTCCACCTGCATTAAATCATAGCGGTCCACATCCACACCTTCAATCTCCCACCACGTCCAGAAAGATAAGCGAGCTGTTTCTACTTCGGTTAGATCGATCTCCGGGGAAACCAAATCACCGCTGTTGGCTTCATCTGACCATCCTCCGTTGTCATCCCATTGCGTGGTGTCGTCATAGTCACCCATGAACGTTCCGTCATCTTCCGCGCCGTACCACCAGATAGTGTTACCAGAATTTGCTTCGGGAAGCGACCCATCATCAGGCAGAGAGACTAGGTCTGGATTAAAATCTGATGAAATGGAAATGTCTTCCGGGTTAGTTTGGACGTGCCATAAGCCACTGGGCGTCCAACCATTCTCTCCGTTTTCTACGTCATCTGAAAAGATGACGGCGGCGTGAGAAGTTTGAGGCACGGCGGCAAACAATCCAAGACTAAGGACACTGGCGAACAGGGCAAAGGAATATCTATTCATACGTGTTAAATTAAAACAAGCTCAAACCCAGCTGGTGGGTTGAGCTTAGTTGTTGTGTGAAAATAATACTCACCTGAAGAGTATACCATATCTGCATTTTGGAGGCAAAATGGAGGAATACTAGGACAATCGTTCTGAAGCCTCCCGAATAACTTTTTTGAAGAAATTGGTTAACTCTGGAAGGTTTGCCTTCACGTCATCTCCTTGCACAATTTTGATATTTTGTCCCCCTTTTGAACGGACCGTTGTCTCATAGGTTGTGGCTACATTCCCAGGGTTGGCTCCCATGGCCACAATCACCACAATGATAGATTTGTCTTTTTCAATCGCCTCCATAATATTTTGCACTGCACCCGCATTCCCTTCTCCATCAGAGTAAATAATCATGAACTTCAAGACGTTTGGTTCGCGTAACTTGAACTGCGTTTCCAGGGCCTTGATGGCTGCGGCGTCGTCCGTGCCACCACTATGTTTTCCCGTTTGCTCAATCATTTGAGCCAGTGTGCCTGGTTTGCTTGGTTCATCTAATTTTTTAATCCGCTCTGGTGCTGTGGTGAATAACACGTAACCGGAACGTAAAGGATCTTCCTCCTGCGGACGCAATAAACCTTCACCTTCCAGAATAGCTTTCACTTTTTCAAAGGCGCGGGTTAATATAACACTGACAATTTGAGCATACTCCAAGCGGTTATGGGCTGACATGGAACCTGAAGTATCAAACAAATGCTCTACCTCTGTTTGGAGAAATTCAGCTGCTTGTTCCGTAATTTGGTGGGTACGAACGTCCAAATTCCCGCGTTGAGCTTCCGCATATTCAATCCCCTCCATCCCAGGAGTAGTCATGCCCTCTAACATCTGGTAACGAATCCTGGCCCGGCGTTGATTCAGGAAAGAATCTGCTATATCCGTGGCCAAGCGCTCAATTTCACCGGCATATTTGCGTTCAATATCTTGCAATTTTCTCAACGAAGCTTCAGACACACCAAATCTGTCGGCCAAATCAACAATTTTTTTAGCGTCCACGTCTTCTAGTCCTCTACTAATAGCGGCCTTGGCTTTGTCTAAAGCAGACGGAGGCGGTGGTGGAGCATTTGGTTCCTTCCCCCTACTTGAGGCCTGAATCTTCTTGAAGATCTCCTCCATTTTCTGTGGATCACCTTCTCCGGGAGTTTCACTGGCATACGCGTCTTTGCCCATTTCTTGAGTCTTATCCAACAATTCTTTCAGGATCTTGTGGTATATTTGTTTCAACTCCGGATCAGTAAAAGTTCTTTTTGCTTCTTTGGCCATCTGTCTAAACGCCTCTTTCCGCCGCTCAAATTCCAAGAGCAACAACTTTCTCCAGGCCGGATAGATATGCTCAACTACGGCCTGGAACTTTTTGTTGATGCAACGTTCTTTTTGTTGCGGTGAGTTAGCACCCCAGTATTCAAAAGATGTACGGTCCCCCATGGCTCCCATCACCCCATCTTTACGCAAACGAGTCAAAGCCTTAGCCACTTCGGGATCCAAATTTTCATGGGCAAACTGGTCCAACTCTTGTACTCTCTGTTCACGCACTTTCTTCTTCCCCCTCCCTTTTAAATATACCTCCTCACCTACTAACACTTGGGTCAGTTGATGATGTAAGGGCATTCCGCGTAAAAAATCTCTTCCTGTAACGGATAATTCATGCAAAGTGAAAAGGTCTTCACCTAATGAATAATCAAATTGCCCTCTGGCTTGAAAAGACTCTAACCACACATCTAAGGAACCATTACAGTTGTCGTACCAAAACGCTTTCCAAAATAAAGCCCTCGTTTCTCCTTTATCTTGCGGATCATCCGGCTTCCGGTCAGCTGGATCATTAAAATATTCTTGTAATGCATTTGGTTCCAATTCTGATTTACCCAAAATAACTCTTAACTTTTGATCTAAAGCCAAAACCTCAGGCGCATGGTGACCACCCTCATGCACCAAAAAACCTCTTAACTTTTGAGCGCCTTTTTCTGGTGTTCCGGAAGCCTTAAGCTCTAATAACAAGCGAGCAGCGTTCTGGCGCACCAAAAAAATACGCTTCCTCCGCATGTCCGTAAATCCTAAAACATGCTGAGGAACGTTTGGCGGTGGTTCGTCAATAATCTGATAAGAAAAACCGCTTGCCCCGGAAATTAATTCTAAGTAGGCCGGGTCCATGATTTGCTCCAACTCTCTGGCAGAAAATTCAATTTCAGGTTCAGTGAATTTGACAGGAGGTGTTGGTGGTCCCTTGGGCGTAGCTGCGCGGTCAAATCGAACTTCTTTCATATTATACCATTGAGATCAGCGGCCCCATTTCAGTCATGGTGTCTTTAAGCTTGGACTGGATTTCTTTCATGAGCTTGTGCCAATCCTGACCTTGCCTGGCTTCACGCTTCTTTTCCAACTCATCTTTAGATATGCCGGTCCACCCAATTACTTCGTCTTCTACTTCAGGATTTAACAACATACCGGCTTCTAATAAGTACTTTACAATGAGTGACGGGGTCTGGACTGCGGCAGCTGCGGAAGCCTCTTTTTCCTTTGTGGCCTTTTCTTCTTCCTCTTTTGATAATTTCTTCTCAGCGCCCTCCTTTTTATCTTCTATACTCACGCTAGTTCTCACTGGGTAAATAGTATCTGGGTAATTGCGGTAGGGTGAGACCATCTCATCTATCACTGCTCTATCCACAGAAGTAGGCCGAGCAAACTGGGTGCTGTGATTCATCAACTGCTCAGCAATATTTCCAATCATACGGAAAGAGATGGGTACAATATTAGGCGAACCAGCATTACGTAAAGCCTCACGAATTTTTGGAAACAAGTTATTCACCAAGAAACCCAATTGCACCATGTCTTTCTCATCCCGGACAAGGCGGTCGTTGGCGTCAGATAAAGAAGCTATGGTCACCAACCACTCTTCATGCGCTGGCGGAGGTTCCACGGTTAACACCTGACCACCAATACGGCTAACCAAAGCTTCTTTTAGCTTACTTACGCCGTGCTTTAGTTGAATATTGCCTGTAAAGTACATGCGCCAGTCATCCGGAATTTTGATTTCCTCACCTGCTTTGTCACCAAAAATATAGGTATCTCCCGGTTTTAAAGTAAATAAATGGTGAAGTAATTTCCAGTCTCTAGCAGCATTGTACTCATCAAACAAGATACTCTTCCCCGTTCTCAGTGCATGAATAACTAAACCGTCGCGCCATCCGTTCTTTTTGGTTAAATCAGCAAACTTTTCAGCCGCTTCATCTTGGTACTTCATGCGGGCCACTCGGCTTAAGGCTTCCTTCGCATGTTGTAATTTACCTTTTATGGATTCGTCCATATTCCCTGCAGTGTGGACATCTTGGAAGCTCTTTAAGGCTTCAGTTTGAGCTGCTAACCTGAGTTGCGCCTCATCCATTGGCCCACCCTTGGCTAACACTTGGGTTTTCATTCGTGCAATCAAATGTGTTACTTCTGGATTCTCATCCTCAATTTTGGCTTGCAGCCGTTGTAAAGCTTCAGCCTGCGCTTGATCAGATTTTATATCAGGCTGAGAATTCCGCACTTCAACCACCTCCTTATCAAACGCCTGTTTGAATTCCGCATCTGGTTGCAAATTTCCGGCCCGTTGCAACTCTTCATGCAACATGGATAGGGATAAGGCTTTCTGCTCTTCCACACTCAAACTTCCAAACCCCTTTTGCAATTTTTCAGCGTTCCGTGTGACCATAGCTTCTATATCTGCATCAGCTAATTCACCAAACTCCTCACTCATGCGCCTGTAAAAATCCAATTGGGACTCAGTGTGGACTGCCGGGCTCCCCAACAAGGTATACCGAGTCACTTCCTCAGTCATATCTATGTACACATAACTCCGACCTTTTTTCCTGAGGTAGTGTTCAACCACCGTGGTTTTACCCACCCCAGGATCACCCACTAAAGCTACACCAACCGTGGTGTTGGGGTGGTTGCGTTCCATTTGGGCAATCCGGTTGAGTAATTTGATGGTTAACGGTAATTCCAGCACCCGGTCTTCTCTCAAGCGAGCTAAAATCATTTCATGTAAATTCTGTTCAAACCACATGGACTGAACAGCCGGATGTTCCCACTTCTCCTCACAGGTGCCCAACAACTCTTGTTGTTTGGCCTTTAGTTCAGCCAGTGACATTCCGCGAATATCTAAAACTGCTTCACTTCCGGATTTTAAAGCCTCGGCTTCCTCCTCATCATGTTGCTGAAAATGATCCTGCATCTCCTTAGCTACTTCCGTCGCTTTTTCTGCCCCAAACACAAATTGAAAGACCTCCAAGATATTCGTTCCCTCGGCGGACATTTCTTCTTCCTGTCCGTAAGCTGGAACGTTCTCCAGAAACCTCTCTGTAGTCCACATGGGTTCATCCGACAGCGCCTCAGCTACTATGCCTTGAAGCCGTTTTGACTTGGCATCCTTAGTTTCTTCTTGCCCCATCAGGTCTGGCTGATAATTAGCTATGGCTCTTTCTACGGCTGTCAGTTCAGCAAACTTCTTTTTAAAATGAACAAATTCAACAAAGTCTCCAGCATATTCTCGGTGAGCAGCCTCCAAACCAGGTCCGTATGTTTCTTTCAAGGTATACATTTCTGCCCAGCCCACCGCAGCCCTGGCCGTCCAGTAATGTTTTTGTTTGGTGTAAAAATTGACATCAAGCTGAGTTGCTTCTCTATCTTTGGCTTTAGTGGCTTGAGCTAGCCGTTGTTTAGCCTCAGCTAAGAGAGTGACAGCTCGCCTGATCATTCCCCTGGCTGCTTGCGTATCCCGGATAGCCTCACGCATTCTTTCTACCACTTGCAAAGGCGTATTTTCCTTGAGTTCTTCATCCTTTTCCTTCAACTCGTCTGAAAGATCTGCTTTTCTCTTACGAATAATCTCAGCTACAGAAGGGTGCTGGCTGAGCTGTGCCTCTCTCTCTTTTTCTTTGTTCGGATCAAATGGGATCCCTCCGTAGGTCAGCCGTTTAGCTGCTTTATCTCCCCTTGGACCTATGCGATTGACACCTGAAGATTCAGCCATAGATTTTATTAACACATTATTACCTATATTAAAGCAAACTTTTTGACTTTTGTCAAAACCACTTTTTCTCAAAACCTGCTGCTTTTCACTATTTTATAGGCGTATTCATCATCAGTTTGACCTAATATTGTCACTTCACATTCCCCTATCTCCTGACAAAAGGATGTAATTCCGGCTTGATTCAAATTAAACCAAGTGATGGGCTGAGTTTTAACCCCTTTATACTCAAAGTACGCTTGGGATATTTGTTCAGGTGTATCAGTGTTTTCCCAAATCCCCAAAATTTGTCCACCCGGTTTGAGTAAGTTCATGGTTTTCTTAAACGCCCTGATCAAGCCGTCCCATGACCCAGCAAAACCAAAAGTATATTCAAAATACGTGATGGTATCAAATAACTTATCCGGTGCGTAGGTCATCACATCCTGCACAACACAGTTAGTCAGTCCGCGTTGCCTAGCCACCTGAATCATGGGTTCTGCAATATCTATCCCTATCACCTTGCCTTTGTTCATTAATGCCGGAATATAATACCCAGTGGCACAACCCACATCCAGGATGTTCCCATAGGCCTGTTCAACTACTAACTGTTCTAGACTGTCCAACTCTGCCGCAGACCGCAAGTACCTCTCAATCGGGTAAGCAAACCGTTCTCCTTGTATATTATTTACCCAAAAGGCTTCTCCTGTCTGGCCCCGTGAATAATCCAACATGGCCTGACCAAACAATTTCATTTGTTCATGCATAGACTAAACTTCATTAGTTCGATTTACCCATAGTTCTCCGCTTAATGAGTACAACTTTGGTGTTCATGGATGTAAGACTTGGTACATAATGATCCCTCCAGCGACTGATACGTTCAGCGACTCTTTGTGGCCAAGCATGGGAATGGATACAACTGCATCTGCCTGCTGTATGAATTCAGATGACACGCCCGCTGTTTCACTTCCAAACACCAAGGCCACCTTATCCGCATATGAAGCTTGCCTAAAATCTTGGCTGTTGTCAGCCCCCTCAACTATGACGATTTGATACCCTTGATCACGTAACTGCCGCAGGGCGGTTGACGTATCCGCCACGTGTTCCCAAGGGACTGACTTCTCTGCTCCCAGGGAAACTTTGATCAAATGGGGATGCGGCGGTTGAGCGGTAATCCCTGAGAGCACGATTTTCTTCACGCCAGCAGCGTCAGCGGTACGAAAAAAAGATCCCACATTATAAGTTGATCTGATGTCCGGTAATACCACCACCACTTGTCTCATCATGTCGTTCTACCTAAACCCTTGCGCTCTTGATAGTTTTTCTAGTCGCATTTATTGAGTATTTACCCTAATTTGTCTATACCAATCCCACACCAGCTTAGGTGAAAAGTCGGCATTCAGCAAGCCAAAATAGGCTTCATACGGGTCTGACTCCTCCAAGAAGCTACGGTCGCGAATGGTATAAAGTAAAACCACTTCAACCGAGCCGGTATTCAGCAAATACTGGGTGATTTTTTTCATGGACTGACGCTGTTCTTTTTCGCCCACTCCGCTGGAACCCTCGCTACACCCCAATTCAGTCACCCACACTTTTACTTCCGGTCGGTGGCGCCTCACCACCTGCCCCACTGCCGTCCAGTCTTTATCCAACTGCTGTAGGTTGCCGTTGTTCAACCAGTTCTCACACTGGTACACATGCAGCGCCAACTGATCAAATGCATTCCCTGCTTGATCAAAAATTTCCTCAGCCCAGTCTGCGTTTGGGGACGCTAACACGCCGCCTAATATCACAGCCTCCGGATCATTGCGCCGAATAATAGGACTAGCCTGTTTGAGCAACTTCACATAATTTTTTACCGTAGAGGGGTCTAAATAATCCGGACTGTCCGGCTCATTCCAGACTTCCCAGGCGTCAACCACATGCTTGTATCTGTTCACCGTCAAATCCACAAACGTTTCCCATTCTTCTTTACTGGGCCGCGAATAGTCATCCCCCACCAGACCATAGGCCAGCATCCCAACCACATGAATGTTATTGTCTGCGGCGAATTGCATAGCCTTGTCATAGCGCGCAAACCACGCAGCCTGATCCTCACCCATCAAAGCTTCATGCGAAAAATGTTCACGCATCCACTTGGTCTTACTCCGGCGCAAACGAGCCTCTAGAGTTGCATCTTCAGCCTCTGAGCCGCCTAAGGCATAATGGACATTCAGCCCCAGTCTTTTTTTGGACATTTTCTTGAGCGGCACGTCTTCCAGATATTTTTGGGTCGATTTTCTGTCAGGAATCAAACTAAAAATATTTACCACATGGACTATGGGTTCAGACGTGTAGACCTGCGTGCCGGCTAGCTGAATGGTGAGCGGATAATCACCTGAAGGTAAACTAGCTGGCCGAACAGTAAATGAAAACGTCATGGAGGTGGCATTCCCACCCTCTACTATTCCCTGGAATTCACCCAGCCATAGAGAATACCCGCTATACACCATGCCATCTAAATCAGTCCCGGTAACGGCAAAAGTCACCACAGAACTTAAGGGATCAGAAAAAGAAACTACGTCGGCAGAAATACTGCTGACCGTAGGAGTGGTCTGGGCTAAGGCCGGGACAGCCCAGGGGGCTGTAAGTAAAAAAATGAAAAAGCCATATATGCTCTGTCTCATTTTTTTATGCTAGCAAATTTTACTTTAAGCAGCTATAGCCGCTTGTGGAGGTATCCAAGGCCAGTTGGCCGCAGGCCCCGGCTATATCTACCCCGGCAGAGTGACGAATAGTGGTTGGAATATTTGCTTCACGCAAGACTTTTTGAAAAGCTAAAATATGCTTACGTTCAGTTGGCGTAAAATCAACTGAGCTGGGATGAAACGGGATTAAGTTTACCTGCATCAGCGGGACAAATGGTTTGGCCAAATCACGTAGCTCTACCGCCAACTCCAATGAATCATTCACGCCTTGCAACATGACATATTCAAACATCAGCTTGCGGTTAGTCTTCTGCACATACGCATGGCAAGCTTCCATTAACACTTTCAAAGGAAACATTTTGTTGACCGGCATAATTTTAGACCGCAGCTCATCATTTGGTGCGTGAAGTGATAGGGCCAAGTTTATTTGTAGAGGGAAATCTATAATCGATTTTATTCCAGGCACCACGCCGCTGGTGGACACGGAAATCTTCCGCGCCCCAATACCCAATCCATCTGCATCATGCAACACCTGTATACTTTCCAGCACGGCTTTCAGGTTATTCATGGGTTCCCCCATTCCCATATACACCACGTTGGTGACTTTTTCCTTTTTTGAACGCAACAGGTTGTTACAATACACCACTTGGTCAATAATTTCGTCTGCCGTCAGGCTACGTTTAATTCCCATGGTTCCGGTAGCGCAAAAAGCACATTTCATGGCGCAGCCCACCTGGCAAGATACACAGACAGTCCTGTTATTTTTATTTGGGATCATAACCGCTTCAATCTGTAAACCATCAGATAATTCAAAAATAGTTTTGATGGTACCGTCCTTGCTCAGTGCTGAATGGATTGGCTCTAGAGTTGAAGTCGGCTCTTGAGCCAAAGCTTCACGCAATACTTTGGGTAAAGTTTGAACAGATGCAAAAGATTCCGCGCCGTCTTTATATACAGCTTGAAATAGCTGCTTAAAGCGAAAGCGAGGTTGGTTGAGTTGGCCTAAAAGTTGTTCTAGGTGTGGTCTATTCATAAGCGTCTATAGTTAGGGAGGCAAAAGGCTAGCTGAAAATTTATCTTTTGTCTAGGTGTGATATACTATAGGTATGATTGTTATAGCCGCTATATGTATTGTGATTGCTTTTGGATTCTTCCTGTTTTCATTTATGTTGGAACGCCCATGGCTGAAGTGGTGGATGATTCCGTGGTTGGTTGTAGCCACAGGAATCATGTGGGGCAAGTTTTCCGGGGTCATTTAGACCTAAATCCCAAACAGCATTCCGACCAACTTCCCAATGCCGTAGCCTAAGATTGCTGCACCAGTGGAGATCAGCATCATTTCCACTCCATTGCGGAGTTTTTTGTCTCCCGTGACCGAAGCACTCCACACGCCTAAAATAAACAACCCAATCACCGTAGCAACAAAGGAGATGATAAGGGCGGTTGAAGTTGGAAAAAACAAAAAGGGCGAGATAGGAACCAGACCGCCTAGAATATAGGCAATACCCATGACCACTCCGGCCAACAGGGGCGTCTCCTCATCCGGGAGATGAATCCCCAATTCTTTTTCTATCATTTCTTGCAACCAGACTTTTTTATTTTTGGTGATTCGGCTAACAATCATATCCACCTCTTGGTCTGAAAATCCACGCAGCTTATACATCTGACGCAACTCATCCCTTTCTTCTTGCGGTTTTTCTTCTATCTCCAGCTCTTCCTCACGGATTTTCTTTAACAGGAGCCGGTGATGGGATTGGGAAGACAAAAATGATCCGGCGGCCATGGACAAGGCCTCTACCACCACCAACACTGTACCGGACAAAATCACAATCTTTTGGTCGCCGGTTCCGGCGGCAATGCCGGCCACTACACCAATGGTGGAAACCAGGCTATCTTCCAAACCAAACACAATCTCCCGGATAGACCCCAGGAGCTTGCTTTGAACACCATGTTTTTCCTTGTGCTGAAAAGTAAATTGTTTCATGCTAGAGTATCTACTGAAGAATAGAATACCATATAGGGAGTATCATGCCAAAACGTTATGCCAAGCAAAACCAGCGGTTTCAACGCGACCTGATCCGGTGGTATTCCACCGCCGGAAGAAATTTGCCCTGGAGACAAACGCGTGATCCGTACGCTATTGTGGTGTCAGAAATCATGTTGCAACAAACACAAGTGAGCCGCGGCTTACCCAAGTACGTTGCTTGGATGAAGCAATTTCCCACACTGGAAGTGTTAGCCCATGCACCACTGTCTGAAGTGCTGGCCGCCTGGCAAGGTTTAGGTTACAACCGCCGGGCCAAATATTTGTGGTTGTTAGCTCAGACCGTAGTCAACCAATACAATGGTAAGTTTCCGGAGACCAAAAAAGAAGTATTGAAACTTCCTGGTGTTGGACCGCATACCGCGGGGGCCATTATGAGTTTTGCTTTTGGTCAGATTGAGCCCATGTATGACACCAATGCTTTGCGCGTGGTTGGGCGTGTGTGTAAAGGATATGCTACCCTCCCCTCTTTGGACAAAAAAGAGTGGGATCAGTTGATGCATCAAACTGTACCGGCGCAAAAAAACATTTACGCCTTCAACCAAGCGCTGATGGATTTAGGCGCGTTGATTTGCACCGCAAAAAACCCAAGTTGTAAGGTTTGTCCCCTCAGTTCAAACTGCGCCTCCTATCCTGCCATTCTCCATGCTGCCGGCCATGAGCTCCGTCTCACTCAGCCGGTGAAGGAAACTTTATATTTTGGCCAACCCAGGCGCATTTGGCGGGGGAAAATTTTGCGCGTATTACATGAGCAGACGCCGCGCGGCCTAACCTTTCAACGTTTAGGGAAACAAATTCAGGCAGACTTTTCAGCTGACCGTTTGGATTGGCTCAAATCAGTGGTCAAGTTACTGGAACAAGAAGGGATGTTGCGAGTAAAAGAAAATCGAATTGTACTGCCTTGAGTTACTTACGAAGTAAGCTGGTAGAAACTCTGTTCCCGGTATAGCCATTGACATACGTTCTGAGTCCGCTTGGGGCAATCACCAACAAGTAAGCAGTGGAAGACACGGCACGGACTTTAGTGTTGCGACTGGTGTAAATTGTGAATATGCGGTACCGGTAGATAGAGTTGTCTGCGTATTTCACTTTAATGTATCCGTTAGGGACACCTGAGAGGCCAAGGATGGAAGTGGCGGCCAAGTCTGCATTGTTGGGGTCGATAGGGTCGAGTTGAGAAAAGTATGGGTGGTAGCCGTTAGTAGAAACATCATTGTACTCATCTACTTCACCATCACCGTCGTTATCTCGGCCGTCTCCGAAAATTTCCACTCCGGCGTTTGGAATCAAGTCATTGGCATTACTGGATTCGTTTGAATTGGTCACATAACCCGCGGGAGCGGAATTAGAACAGGAGGTGGTAGTGACGGAACTGCCCAAGCCATCACCGTCTAGGTCCTGGTAATATGTTGTGCCTGTTGTTTGAGTAGCATCTGCGTCATTGCAGTCATTCGCTGTACTAACCCCGTCATTGTCATAGTCGGAATCATTCAGGTCATCTGAGTTGGTGACGTAGCCGGCAGGAAGTGTATAAGAACAGATAGCAACAAACGTATCTGAACCTAAACCGTCTTTGTCAGCATCTAGATAATAAGTTTGGTTGGAAGAAATGGAGGCGTCAGCGTCATTACAGTCTAAAAGACTGGAAACTCCATCACGGTCAACATCCAACAGGTTATAGTAATCAGCGTCGTTTAAGTCATCAGAATTAGTGACATAACCAGAGGGCGTAGTGTAGGAACAGATGGAAATGATAGTGTCTGAACCTAGGCCGTCACCGTCTGCATCTAGATAGTAAGTTTGCTTAGTAGAGATAGTGGCGTCAGCGTCATTACAATCAGCGCTAGTGGATACGCCGTCGTTGTCGTAATCAGAATCATTCAGGTCTGTAGAGTTGGTGACGTATCCGGAAGGGGCTGTTGAGGTACATAGCGTAGTTGTGGTATCTGACCCTAAACCATCACCGTCTAAGTCTGCGTAAAACGTATACTGACTGGATGTGGTATTCACTGGGTAAGAAGCATACAACTTGATGGCACCTGGGGTATCTTCAGCCACCACGGCCGTAGCGCTGGTGGCTGGACAAGCCGACTCAATCAAAGCAAAACCTTCTTGTCTGGTACCTGACAGACCGGTGTATTCAGCCAGGTAACTGCCGTCTGGGCGCATTTCACGCAATGTTGATCCAAATAAGGCGTATACAGTATTGGTATAAGCGGAGTAATACAGATCAGAAATATAAGCCCGACCAGAAACTGGCGTGATACTTCCCAGATAAGTAAATTGTCCACTAGACGAAAGATTCACATCAAACATATACATTTTTCCGTCATACTGAAGGCCGGTATAAAATACTCCACCGGAATTACTGCTGGCATACGGATGCTTTCCGTTGGGCACAAATGTCAGCCCCTCCATGCCTAAATTTGCATCTTGGTGACTTGCATCCACGCCACTAATCATGTATGAACTCAAATTCCAGACTTTTCCCGTGAGCTGGCCAGTGGAAATATCAAACTCTAAAATAGAATCACTTGGTTGTTCCTTAGCCAGGTATACATAGTTGGAGCTGGGATCTACTAGAGTGATTCCTTCCAAATCCCCTCCAGGAGTCCATGTGCTCTCCACAGTCCCGTCGGCTTTCAGTTTGAATACTTGCCCCCCGTCTCCCACAAAAAACAGTCTCTCCAAACGAGGGTGCCAGGCCACTCCACTCGGCTCAATAGTTGAGGAGGAGTATATTTGAGTTGCTGTGGTTGAAGCAGGCCAAGCCGCAGCAAAGGCGAACTGAGTTACACCAAGTACGCCAAAAATTGTTAAGACTAGTCCACTGAAGAAAAATCGTATTCGCATATAATCATCTTATGTGGATAATTAGCTACAGAGTAGCATATGATGGCAAATTGCCGCAACTTGTAGTCTTATTGGCCCTGACTCACGGGCATGGTATACTTCTTGATGTAGATTTTTAATCTAAATGTCTATGAACATATGGAGAAACGCCTTGTTGGCTATTGCGCTCAGCACACCAGCTTGGTTGGCTTTGCCCGCGCACGCATTAACCATTAACTCGCTAGATTGTTCAAATATTGATACCACAGACGGCAACACCGCTGACTGGGACAACATTCCTTTTTTAGTGGACAGTGAAGCCAGCATCACCGGCACTACTTACTACTTGGACGGTGACAGCGGTGAATGGACAACCACCGAACCAACCACTTATCAATACTCCACAAACATTGATCAATGGGCTGATATTAAAAAAATGAAGATCTGCAACACTGCGGATGACTTCTTCATGATGATGGAAGGGGCTTTCCCCATGATGGCCATCTATGACCATGAAAATGATCAATATGTCAGCATTTACTCAGTAGGCGAAAACTTTGAAGCTCTCTTCACCCAACCGGTTGACTTTGATTACTGGATGACCTGGAAATTCCGGGATACAGGAGAAACTGGTTCAATCATCTACTTTGCCGCGCATATTAATCTGCCGGAAGGTGAACTGGATATGAGTGGAGGAGTTGATAATCCACAACTCTTCTTATATGAGGATTCAGATACAGCAGCGACCTTTGAAACTGCTACCTTTGACCCTAATCAAGACACTGAACTGACTACTATTGAGATTTCAGAAAACCAAGGTGAGCAGGGTGAGTGTGATGAAGACTGCGGCCAAGTGGAAAATGTGGCCTTTGAAGTGCGTCAAAACATCACCAAATTCTTTGAGTACGCGGATTTCTCCTATGGAGATACGGTGAATGTCTCCATGGCCATGTATAATAACGACTTGTTTGAGGAGGCAAACGGAAATTCACACCTCACTGCTGTGGATGAAACAGAAGGGGGCGAATATACCATCTCTAAAAACGGCGTGCGCAAACTCAAGCGCGTAGCTGGTTCACTCAGTGCAAAAACCGTGCGTTTGACCTGGAAAGACTATCCTAAAGCAGCGTCTTACCAAATCAAGCTGATCAACCCAAAAAATGATGAGGTGATCAGAACCATTAAAGACGTGATGGATAACAAAAAAACCATCAAAGGTCTGCAAGCTGACCATGCGTATAGAGCAACGGTCCGTGCAGTAATCAAAGGCAAAACCGGAGCAGCTAAATTTTCTGCTTGGTCTTCCAGCTACAAGTGGACCACGGATGCGGAATAAGACGGGGTAAAACCAAACCGCCAGTTCACACTCACACCCTCGCCAAAAGCGGGGGTGTGTTTTATTCCACAATATTCTCTAAGTCGGCGCGAGCTGATTCAAGGTAAGTGTCATTCCCCAAGGCTTGTTGTTCTAAAATATAATCACTCATGTACTTCACCGCCGCCACCTGATCAGTCACCTTCAGCTCCTCAAAATACCGTTCTGCATACTCAAACTCCAACTGTTCACGCACCTGCTCTTCTTCCACTTGCAACCACAACTCCTGAGCCACCACATCACTGACTGACTCGTCTGATTCCAAACGATCCTGCAAAAAAGCAACCAATTCAGCTTGGACTTCTTCCTGACTGCGGCCGGTCAACTCGTCCTGAGTCAGGAGGGGCTGCATAAAATCGATCTTCTGTTGCAAATCCTCCTCCAACGTATTTTGATCATAATGATAATCCACCGTTTGGTGATATGGGATCATTTGCAGGCGAATATCCTCCGGCCGGTGAGCTATATCTGCTGCCAGATACCCTTTGAGCAGCGCGCGGGCCAAACTAAACTCCATGTCAGTGGAGATGGTGGTGAAAAAAACATATTGCAAAGGAGCCGTCAAATCACTTTCAAAGTCAGAGACGTGGGCTATGATTATATCTTTCATGAATAAGGCTTGGTTGTGACTGCGTTGGGGGTCGCCAATGGCATAAATTTGACGGTGACGCAACCATTGCAAGGTGTCTGCGGCCGGAAGCTTCAACAACCGAAACACGCCCATAGCCTGAGAAAATCCGGCGGTCACCACATAATCTGCTTGCAGACCGGAAATTTTTTCCATTTGAGAAATGCCATAATCCACCCCACCAAAACCACAAGCATTAGACACATAAAATTGATTGGGTTGGTACGTACCGCCGGCAGGCAAAGCCGAATACGTTCCCCGAGGGATGGAAGTGATCAAGATGCTCCAGTCCTCAAGATCAAAGGTGAAAAAATGAATAGCGTCGCAATGGGGATTCCCCTGCCCTTTGCGTGAATCCAGCCCTACCAGCAGGACGGTAATTTTATTGCTAGAAAATTCAAGGCTTGGATCTTGTTCAATTTGTTCTGCTCTCTGCTCTAAGACCTGATCCACAATCAGTTTGCGCGTGTCAACCAACTCTACTTGCACCTCTGCTACCGTTGGTTCGGCCATATGTGCCTTAGCCCAAACAGCGTAACCTAAAAAAGCCACCGCTCCTATCACGGCCACGCTCCCCAGAAAGAAGGATGTTCTGCGCATACGGATTTACACTTATAGAACTGTTATAGCATTAATATTTTTTATCGCCTAGCTAGTTCAACTTTTCAGGTTTTCAGTTGAAATTGCTGAGCAAAAAATGCTTTGGCTTGCACAGCTTCCTGTTCAGACGGGTAGTCTGCAAAAATAACTGTTGAGTTGTTTTTCCTCACCCCAGAAAGTTTCCAGCGCGGAGGGAGTGAGGAAACATGGTGTGGATACACAACCACCGGAAACACTTTCTCCACATTCAGACTGACCCACTCATCTGGCCGAATAGTTTTAAACACCCAAGTCCAACGTACTCCCCAGCCAATACTGACTTCCCGAGTCTGTGAATTAAACCGGGCCACTCTGGGCCTCAGGCCAAAAGCAATCAAAGCCACACCCAACACACCAAAAACCAACAACCAGACCCAAGACCCGTCACCAAAAAAGCCCGGGATAAAAATAGACGCCAGAATTAGGGATAACCCACCAGCAAATCCGCCAAACATGAACAAGGGAACCACCATGCGCTTGGATAGGATTTGGGTTGGTTCAGCGGCTTGATTCATATCACTCCGGATGCGCTCAGTTTTTCACGCATGGCATGCAATGCTTTAAACCGATGTGAAATTTGATTTTTTTTGTCTTTTCCCATTTCTGAAAATGTTTCCGTTGCTCCATCCGGAATGAAGTAGTAGTCAAACCCAAACCCTTCCCCGCCTCGGCGAGAAACTAATTTGCCGTTAACCACACCTTCGGCATATATGGTTTGTGTTGCGTCAGCATACCCAACTCCACAGCGTACCGTGACCGTAGTATCTCCTGCTTGTTCAGCAATCCGTACCGCTACATCATACCCCACATGATTTTCCCAAAACTTTACAAACGGCCCGGGGAAATTACCTAAAGCCGAAACCTGAAAACTCACGTCCTCCACAATCACCGGACCGCGGGCTACGTCAAAAGCAGCCTGCACTTTATGGCGTACTACCTCCTCAAGTTCAAACGACTGAATTTCTGGGATATTAAACGAGTGAAAATCGACCTCCAGACCATGTAAGATACTGGCAATTTCTTTGGCTTTATTTGGGTTTCCAGTGACAACGGTAATCTGAGGCATAGCCTTAAGACTTACGTCTTTTGCACACCCGAAAAATCATAAAACCCAAAGCCGCCAGAGCTAAGGCGCCGGTCACACTTTGGGTAAAGACCAAGTAGGCTCTGTCATACTCACGCAAGAAATCAATCAAGAAGCGGGATAAGGTGAACAAAAAAATAGTCAAGCCAGCGGCAACACCAGGCATCTTGCCCCAAGCAGTGTATTTGCGCACCAACCAGATCAGACCAAACCCAATCAGGTAAGCCAAAGTTTCAAATAACGAAGTTGGGTACCGGGCTACGCCGTAGATGTTGAAGGCCAAGGGAGACGGATCAGACAAGGCCCAACCCCATTCGCCTATAGCATTGAGGCAACCAATCCGGCCAATGGCCCAGCCAACCAACAGATACGGCAACAGCACGTCAGCATAGGTGATGACATCTAATTTTTTGTGTCTAATGTAAATAACTCCGGCCAATATAGCGGCTATGTATCCTCCATGCGAACTCAGTCCTCCTTCCCAGACTTTGAGCATTTGCACAAAGCTCATGTCCTGGCCCAGCACGGCAACAAAGGCTATGCGCGCACCAATCAACCCAGCAAGCACACAAACCACAATCATGTCGTCTATCACATTCAAATTCAACCCGGCTTTCTTAGCCGCGCGGCGGGCCAACAGAAAAGCGACCAAGATACCTATGGAAAAAAATACTCCGTGGGTAGCAATGGAAAATGGGCCTATGGGTATGGCAAGGAATGGGATGAATTGAATCATAACTTATACATCTATAGCAAAATAAAACAATATTGTATACTGCCTGTATGAAAATCGATTTTACGCCAAGCTTACAGCGCCAACAACTCTACTTCAAAATGAAGTGTTGCTCCTCCAGGGATCTCACCGCCTATTCCACTCTCACCATAGGCCAAGTGAGACGGAATAATTAATTTGCGTTTACCACCAACTTTCATTCCTTGAACACCTTCATCCCAGCCTTTGATCACCTGGCCAGCGCCTAAGGTAAAACCAAACGGACCGCGCTTGACTGAACTATCAAATACCGTGCCGTCATCTAATGAACCAGTGTAATGAACTTGGATGCTTTGTCCGGCTTTGGCTTCAGGACCTGAACCAACAAGAACGTCTTCAAATTGAAGACCAGATGGGGTGGTTGTCATGCTGGTTACTTACGCTTGTGAGATTTTTGAACTCGCCTCTTCAAACGCGCTGCCCGTTGTTCAAGCATAACCGCCTTCACAGCCAAACGCTTTTTGGTCTTGTGGGGTGAACGTTTTTTTGGACCACCAATTGCACTTGCTCGTTTTGCCATATGAAAATGTATGTTAAATCTTACACAATTCCTAGATCATACAGGATACATAGAGTAAGTCCAATTTTGGCCCACTTACTTTTAGCCCATTTGGATAGGGTGTATACTAAGGACATGAAAAAATTACCTTGGTTGTTGTCGGTCTTTGCGCTCGCTGGGGTTAGTTTGCCGGTGTTTGCTTCAGCCAACATTCCCAACCACTCCTTTGAAAACCTGGAAAACGAAGGGGCCTGGGAATGCGATTCAAAATGCACCGCCGGTGATGCCACTATGTATTTTGTGTTCACGAGTGATGAAGAGAAACAACCACCAGATGGTATCTGGTACTTATACATCTTCCATGAGGCGGGAATGTATGAAAATGTGTCCATCCCTAGTGACACTAGAACTCTTACCTTTGGGTACTACAATACGGAAGATGACACCGGAGATGAAGTGTATGACGGGGTATTCACCCTCACATTAACAGACGTAGATACCGGGGAGGTATATGTTCAGGAAACTTTTGCGGATCAAGCTGATAACTGGGCAAGTGGTTTTGTGAACATTCCAACCGCAGCTCAGGGCAAAACTGCGCAACTGTATATTTCAAACGTGACAGGCTTTAACCGGATTGATGACTTTGAGTTTACCAACCGCAATCAAAGTTACGCGGCGGCTAAAGTCAGGGTGCTGAGTTCAACAGACAAAGCAGTTAAAGATGCGAAGGTGTACATTAAGAAAAATGGAAATAAAGTTTCTTTGTTTAACTTGAAAACGAATGAAGTGGTAAAAAGTGTCAGCACGAATAACAAAGGACGTGCGCCACACTTTGAAATTCTGAGAAACTTGGCAGACGGAGCAGGTGTTAAGCTATGCGCTAAAAAGAATTCAGTTGAAGAATGCGTTAGCATTCAACCTGAAGTTGGAGCTGAAACATCCTATGACTTCAGTTTCGAGAGTAAAAAAGTGACGGCACTGTGAAATATCAGTCACCCCACTCCTCTAAAATACAAAAATCCTCCGCTCCGGGATAGTCCCGTTCTGGCGAGCGAGCAAATAGGTCATAATAGGCTGAGCGCATCTCAGCGGAATAAAAATCATATCATTCTGTGCTTCAGAATTGTAGACCCCAAAATCCCAAATCCCATACTGTGTTCCGGTGGTGTACCCAATCAACTCTCCAGCTGCAACACTCACCGCTGAAGTGGGATATTCATCCGTGGTGTTATCTTTTGGCTCATCCGCAAAGACCGACCGAATTTCATCCTTGGGGTCAGTCATATGATCAAACATAAATTGGATCTCACACGTCGCCTGGAAGCGTAAAATATACTCACCGCCGGGATTACCTTCCAAATAATAGGCCCCGCTCAACAAATCAGCAGCCATAGGTGCATACACCGGTACACGGGTTAATTCAGTGTTAATAAAAGAATGAGTCTTTAATACACCACTAAAGGAAGGTGGCGGAACTATGTCATTCACCAGGCTCAAATCAGTGATGTCGGCTGAAAACTCAGGTGACTGGTTGGAGGTGCAATCCTCCTCACCGCTCAAGGTGGTAAATTTGAGATAGTTTGACCATCCGCCGTAGATCGATTTTCTCTTAGCTCGCACCTTGACTCGGTAAGTAGTATCTGGTTCCAATTCATTAATAGTTTTTTGCCGCTTCTCCACTTTAGTTATTGACCGAATTTGGCTCCAGGTCCCGTCTTCAGCTTGTTGGTATAACTTTACTTGATAAGCCCTAGCGGTATCTACTTTTTTCCATGAAATAATCACCTTTCTCTTCAAGATTTCTTCCGTAGATAACCCGCGAACTTTGTTCAATGCTGTTGTGGCATTCACCAACGGAACAAAATAAAAGCCTAGACTGAGTAGTAGGAACAGACAAACGCCAAGGAATGTATGGATGGTAAAGCGCATTGTTTTACAGTCCTTACTGTTACCTGCCTATCCCGCAAAGTGAAAGCTTGCAATCACTATATTGTAGAACTCATCATTAATGACTACATCCTCAGGGAATAAACCATTTGGGTGAGTGAACTCATACACGTAACCAGCAGTTGCATCTAATTGAGTCCCCACAAAAGGCGAGTCTTGCACGGCTTCCCACTGGCTATCAGTATACACATTAATGCGGAACGCCTCTACCGCGGTGCCTGGACAATCTGACGAGGCATAATCAGCATCAGCGGTTTTGTAGCAATACACATAGGTATCAAGTACTCCATCAAACGGAACAATTGCCACTTCAGTCATATACGGCTCACGTGCAGTACCAACTTCAATAATAAAACTGTAATCCTTATTATACAGTTGACCCTGGTCTCTTAAGGCAGCAATATCCTCTTCGGTTGGACCGACATCAATTGGTTCGGTGACATCACTATTGGTATTGACCGTTCCACTAGTGTTGCTATTAGTGCGAACGTTCACATTACTATTTGTTGTCTTGGTGACTTGGTTCACATTCTGGTTACTCACCACCTGGTTAGTTTCTGCCGGCGCAGATACCCATGCGTAGACAAACGCGCCTATTAAACCCAAACTAATCAGCAAACAGATAATATACACCAAAACGGGCACCAAATATTTTTTTGAACGAATGATGACTACCAAAGTAATCACTAACGCCACAAGACCAATAACTAGGCCGGCAATTAATGAGGTGATGCTTAATGCGCTCAGACTTGTCATAATGAAGTGGTTATTTGGTTAATTCATTACCTTGGTATAAGTAGTATACTAAAAATTCTCATACAGTACACTCGTTGCACCCGTACAACCATTTGTACCAAAAACCATAAGCGTCCCCATCATCAGCGAATCTGATAGAGCTGTAACATTCCAGTTGCCCATGAGCTGAAAGGGCTGGCCGGTCATAACGTCATTAGCCACACCTAATAACATATTTGGATACCCGCTATACAGATTAGTTCCGAGCGATTGGTTCAGTATGAGGCCACTTGGTGCACCGCTAAACGACAAGGTCATTGGCGCGGGCCCACCACCTGTTACTGTCAGAAATACAACCCCAGAAGGAACAGTAGTAAGTGTGCCGGCGAGTATTGGAGTATTACCACACAGCAATGGAGCATATTGAATATTCCAATTTCCCTGGTGAGGTACGTAGATTGGCGGACCTGATGGCGTCTCCAAGGTCATTTCAATGGGAAAGTCACCTGAACACACGTCGCCTTGCATGTGCAGTGTTCCCTTCATGTATTCCTGATCTAACACATCAAGGGTATATTCCACAGAACCCGTGACTGTACTGTACTGTGGTGAAACATAGTGCGGATTTGCATAAGCGGCACGGATGAAAAAAATGGCACTCGAACCTGTGCTGAGGCTGGCGGTCATGCCATAATTCGTGGTCACAAAATCCACTGAACCATCTGCACTTATTCCCCCAGAGCCAGTAACACAGTTTAGGTTTGCATCACTAGCGGTCATGCTGTAATTCCATTGACCGGGGGTTGGATATAAGGTAGTCGGATTATCTGGTAATGACAACGCGTGCATCAAGCTCCCGCCAGGGTCATCACCATCTGGCGCCTCCAAACCACCAACGTCTTCGCCATTGATTGTAATGCCAATGTATCCAAGGTCGGCAATATCTTCGGCAATAATACATTCCGCACTATTGATATTATCAGCCAATGTTCTACGTTCTCCCGTTGTATTGATTGTGTATAAAGTAAGTGCTTCCGGCTTACGCGCAAACCATTCTATTGAACAATTAGCACCATTTGCTTTTGGAGAAACATATACCCGCAACTCATCGGTCACGTAGACCCAGCTGGTGTTAAGATCTGCTGTTGTAGGATCGGGTATCGTAGGATCTATTGTAGTGAGATCCTCATTGGTCTCGGTACTCACTTGTGTCGAAACAGTACCGCGCAAAATGAAAAATATTACAATAAACAACAGAACAAAAAACACTAAAGCTGCACTTACTAATAGTATAATACGCTTTTGTTTTTTCATACCCATAGTATAACAACAAAGTGCTAAATTATACCAGGTTTTACCGCTCTAATTTTTACGGGGCGAGACCAGCAAGAGCACAACACTTAGCAGGGGCTGGTGGACAAGTTCAGAACTCTGCATTGGAATGCTATTATGGTGGATTATGAGCATTTTTTTAAGAACGTGTATTAGGCCACCACATATTGCACTCCGGGTGGTTAGTAAGTAGAAATTGAATAGGTGATTGGAGTTTAAGACTCCAGTGAGGACGCCTGTGTGAATACTATCCTTTCTGTTTGATTGCAGGCACAACCTCTTTCGGAGCAATGCCTTCAAACAGCACACTAATAAATTGGCTGGGATATGACGTAGCCATAGCATTAGTTCCCACCACCGGTCCCCAAAAACTCTTTTTGAAGTTCTTCATGTCAATCAAGCCAACTGATTCAAGAGCATCGGCCAATCGCGTGGTACAAGTATTATCTCCTCCGTACATTCCTGGATCCTCAGCTAAAAATTTCCAAAAGTGCACCAAACGTTCACATTGGTGACAGTCCAATTGTTTTCCTTTATTAATTGTAGTAATATTGTAAACAATTTTTTCGTACTCTGGATAAAAATTTTCATATTTTTCACCAGGATCATCGTTGTTTAAAACTTGTCCAGGACCGCTTAAACTATTGTTAGCGGAATAAAACCCATAGATTACATTATTGGGACCACATTTAATTTGCATTGCAACATGTCCATAGCCAACATCTCCACCTTCCCCAGCCACATAAATAATATATACCTCACAACGCTGTTGGATGAGTTTGATCTTTTTAACAGCGCTGCAGGTAACATGGATATCTTCCTCATTTGGCAACGTGGCATCAAAAGCAGCGTTGCATTCGAGTTCCAAATATTCAGGAATTGGTTTGTTGACTTTGGGTATATTGTTGAGATTCCAGGTGTAGGAAATATCTCTTGGCGTGCCATCACAATGTGGCGCACAACTGGCACTAAACATATATGTCTGCTTTTTTTGCAAATCATGAATATCCAAAACCGCCTTGGCATTGGAAAAATCAAATGTCATTGGTGAATGCCAACAGATACAGAGCGATAATTCGCTGGGAGCATCAATACTTAACGTACAGGCACAGACATACTTTTTTTTCGGTACGCCTGGCTGCTTGGGTTGTACAGGTACTACTGGTTTTGTTCTATGTCTAATCCACCAATACCCGACACCGACAAAAAGTCCTCCGACTATCACAAGTCCAATCAGTGACCAATTCGATTTTTCTGTGGCTTTGTCTGAAGGTGTTTGCGAAGGCGTCAGAATAGTTTTAGGTGTTGCAGATTCCGTCACATCTACGGTAATGAAATCAGCACCATTCTCGCAGGAAATTTCTTGTTGCTGTGTCACGGAATAATAATTGACTGCATAAATCAATTGTTCAGTACCGCTGGTAGTGGAGGTTATAAATTGCAGTGCAATAGTTTGTTCACCTTCTCCATTAACCGACAACGTTTCCATATCAATTGGTTCACGCGTGGTTGAGTTTTTCAAATAGAAGGTTAGGTCAATCTGTTCGGTGGTGGCATATGTAATTCGAAAATTCACCTCTTGCGGTGATTTGGTCGGTGCGGTTTGTGCTACATTTACGCTCTCCACATGACAAGGGTACGTCGGCTGTGGCAGAGCTTCAGCCTGAGTTACAATTGGGATAATGAACACTATCCCAAAACTGAGAAGTGTAGATAGAATAAAATGTTTCATAGTAGCGGATAGTATTATGCTACCAGAAAAATTCTCGTCCTACAAGTTCGTAGAAACCAGACCTGGTTGTAAAGTAAAGCCTAGCCAAAAAAATTACTTTGACCGGAAATTATGAAGAACTTCGTAATTTCATTAAAAAGATTGGCTCGAACCTCCTTTTGCGCGAGCGGAAGGTGGGACTCGTTTGGCAAAATGCCTGGGA
>CAYIMB010000007.1:0-46258 GCA_964364425.1 uncultured Gammaproteobacteria bacterium | reverse complement strand
TCTCAAATGCTAGCTCTCCCTGGGAACGGTGTCTAAAAAATGGGGTCCTTGCCACCTGGGTGAGGAATACGTTAACGGCCGGGTCATGCGTTACCGCTCCCTGGAGATGGGTGGCCGTACGGGCCAGCACCACGCCGAGCGCATGCTCGCCCAGGCCGAGGGTATCCCCACGGAGTGGCGCCAGTTCTACCTGGTGTTCCCCGACACCCTGTGGCGGGGCCCCGACGGCGACCTCTGCGTCCCGTGCCTGGGCTGGGGCGGCGGCGAGTGGGTGCTCGGCTTCGACTATGTCGACGGCGACGGCTGGGATGGCTGTCGGGTGGTCCGCCTTCGCAAGTAGCCTGGGCTCTTGGGTCTTTGGAGCCATGGAACTTTTGTTCCCTTTGGCTGCATGGGTCCCTTGGGTCCGGTTCCGTGCCCTTGCACCTTCAACGCCCCTGCTCCGGTAGAATCTCCCACAAGAGATTCGGCTGGACAGGGGTGTTGTGTTTTTTGGTGAAAATCGAACTAGCGGACGAGCAATAAATTTCCGTTAATTACCGTTGGTCGCATGCCAATAATTTCTTCGGTGTAGGGGAGTTCCGGGATAGGATTCATCAAATAGATTTTTTTCTTCAGATAAAAAGCCAGGCCCATTTCCATCAGTGTGTTGCCGCCAATGTAGTAGGCGGTGCTGTGTTTGGTTTCATTTAAAATAATAACTGCGTCACACCAAGTGACTTTATCAAAGTGATTGCGCATGGCTTCTGCCTTGTGATCCCAAATCCAACCGCTGGTTTCTTTGGTTTCACGTCGTTGCTGATGTAAAACGACCACGGGGATCACCTTGCCTGTATTGTCCGTAACGGTAGTTGGGGGGAGTTGGACCTCATGGCCCATCTCTTCCAGTTGCTTTTTCAGGTCATTCATTTTGTCTATGAATGCCAGGCTGCCACAGAGTGTAATTTTCATGTGACAAGCGTAAAGCATCTGTAGCGTATCGACAAGTTGTCCGGTTTTCATTAAGGTATGCAGTATGCAAAAGATCGACTTACCCAGGGCCTACGACCCTAAAGCGTACGAAGACGCCATTTACACCGAATGGGAGAATTCAGGATTTTTCAATCCGGATAATTTAGCAGCTACTGGTGAGCCGTTTGCCATTTTGATGCCGCCACCAAACGTGACTGGTGTGTTGCACCTGGGCCATGCGTTGGAAAATACTTTGATGGATAGTAAGGCCCGGTTTGAACGGATGCTAGGAAAGAAGGTGGTGATTATTCCAGGGACTGATCATGCGGCTTTGCCTACGCAGGCGAGAGTGGAAAATAATTTGCGAGAGGCTGGGATGAAGAATCCTCGCCAGGAATTGGGTCGGGAAGAGTTGTTGCGCCAGATTCGCGAATACGCTGATCAGTCTAGGTCCACTATTTTGTCTCAAATTCGGAAAATGGGAACCAGTTGTGATTGGTCACGATTGGCGTATACCTTTGATGAGCCTCGGTCCAAGATTGTAAACGACGTGTTTGTGCGCATGTTTAATGATGGGCTGATTTACCGAGGCTACCGTGTGGTGAATTGGTCTGTACTTGGGCAGTCCACTGCCTCTGATGATGAGGTGGAATATGTGGAACAAGAAGCCACCTTGTATACTTTTCGCTACAGTGCCAACTTTCCAATTCCCATAGCCACTGTTCTCCCTGAAACAAAATTAGGTGACACAGCGGTAGCGGTTCATCCTGATGACGCCAGGTACAACAAATATATTGGACAAACTTTTACCGTTGATGTTGGTGCAGAGAAGTCGTTGAAAATTCATGTGCTTGGTGATAAGAGCGTTGATTCTGCCTACGGCACGGGAGCACTAGGCGTGACTCCGGCGCACAGCGCCACTGACTTTGAAATGTATCAACAACATCCTGAGATTGGGTTGATTCCAGTGATTGGGGCGGATGGCAAGATGACTGAGCAGGCTGGGAAGTCGTATGCCGGGCTTCCAGTGAAACAAGCGCGTGAAAAATTTGTGACTTGGTTAAAAGATCAGGGCTTGTTAATAAAGGAAGAGAAGATTACGCACAACGTGGCTGTGTCTGACCGTTTCAAAGATGAGATTTGGCCCATTCCTATGGAGCAGTGGTTTATTGATGTGAATAAACAGGTTCCGGGGAAGGGAAGGTCGTTACGTGTGCTGATGCGCGAGGCGGTGACTACTGGCTTGGGAGGAGATAAGCCTAAAAAGATAAGCGTTGCGCCAGATCGATTTACAAAATCATATCTACACTGGATTGATCACCTGCACGACTGGTGTATTTCCCGGCAGATTTGGTGGGGACACCGGATTCCAGTGTGGACCAGGGGTGAAGAAGTATACAGCGGTACAACAGCGCCTGAGGGTGAGGGCTGGAAACAAGATGATGACACTTTAGACACCTGGTTTTCTTCCGGCATGTGGACTTTCTCTACTTTAGGTTGGCCGGACAATGCAGATTTTAAGACGTTTCACCCAACTGCCTGGATGCAAATGGGATATGAGATTATCTATTTGTGGATGGCGCGTATGATCTTGTTCTCCGCATACTTGTTGGATGATATTCCATTCAAGCAAGTGTATATTCATGGAATTTTGCGTGATAAAGATGGGCGGAAGTTTTCCAAGTCCATGAAAAATGGAATTGATCCTCTTGAGGTGATTGCGGAATATGGAACGGATGCTCTGCGCTTGAGTGTGATCAAAGGGATTGCGCCTGGTAATGATGCTCGGTTCTCCTATGAAAAGATAAAGGATAGCCGGAACTTTATTAATAAGTTGTGGAATGTGAGTCGGTATATCCTATCTATGGAAGATAAGGAGGTGCCGACAGAACCGTCTTTTGCCGATCGTTGGATTTTATCTCGTCTTCAAACTGTTACCAAAAACGTCACCAAGGATTTTGAGAATGACCAATTTAGCCGCGTAGCTGAACAGTTATATGATTTTGTCTGGCATGAGTTGGCCGACTGGTATTTGGAAGCTGCAAAAGTTGCCATCAATCCAAAAGTATTAAGAACTGTCTTGGAAACTGTATTGAAGTTAATGCACCCGGTGGCGCCTTTTGTGACGGAAGCTATTTGGAAGTCCATGGGACACGCCGGAAAGGATTTATTACTGGTGGCTGAATGGCCAAAGGCTGACACCAAGCTCATTGACGCTGCTGCGGAAGAAAAATTTCAAAAGATGCAGGAGTTGATTGTACACATTCGGAATATCAGAGCTGAATACCAGGTTGCAGCAGGTAACTGGGTGGACGTTTGGGCAGAAACAGACCTGGGCCCAGAGGTTACTCCAGTAGTGGAGAAGTTGGCTCGAGTAAAACTCCACACCGGCATGGCAGCAGAAGAAAACTCTATAGACGCTTTAGCCGGTGGAGTACGTCTAATGATCCCATTGGCTGGTTTGATGGATGTTCAGCGTGAAGCTGAGCGTCTCAGTATCCAACAAGCTGAATTGATTCAACAAATTGAAAGTATTAAACGCCGACTCTCAACTGAAGACTATGTGAAGAAGGCGCCTCCGGCGTTGATTGAGCGCGACCGCTCACAGCTGGCTTCAAAAGAAGAAGAGTTGAAAGTTGTTCAAGAAAAGATTACTCACGTAGAAAAATTGTCTTTCTAATTTATGAAGCTGCGCCGTCCACCACGTCAGGAACCTAAACCACGAGCACGTGAAGTGTTGAGTCGTGATATGGAAAGGGATGAGGTCCGGGGTGAGCTAGACCGGATGATTCAAGAAGAAATACCAAAACTAGAAGCTTTTATATATTCTTCTGCAGGGGAGTATGCGCAGCTCCCAGGAAAAACGGCCATGGCCATTCTGGCACCGGAAAAATTGAGACCAGAAGAGCATGCCTTATCTCATTATTCTGGTTCTGCACTAGACAACCTATTTAAGACCGATTTTGCCATGATTTTACTCCAGCAGTTTCCAAACCAGCGGGTAGAAATCAATCAAATGTTTAAAAATGTGCTGGGAAGATTTGAACAAGTAAAAGCTAACCCCAAGACGGCGGGTGCTGGATCTGAAGCGTATGCAATGCTTTTTCTGCTGCCTGAAAGGCAAGTTGAGATTCGTGAATTATACAGACAGAAAGCCCTGGATTATGTAGCCACTAAGACCCCTCCTGTTAATAATGAGAATATTTTGTGTGGCTATGCAATGTTAACGGTGGTTGCACCTGAAACTCGTTCAGAAATTCAATCGCTCTGTCGGTCTTATTGGAAAGAAGTGAAGCAATTAATAGATACTCCAGGTGCATCAAAATACTGGGATTTAGCTAACCTGAAAATTATTTTTGCAGATGAGGCTGAAGTGACCTCTGATGCTCGTTTGATCTTAAAAACTAAAAGTCGATTTTCAGCTGGACCACAACTGCCTGAGCGAAATCTGACCGTCTAAAGAAAATCGAACTACAAAGCAACGCGGAACACTTCGTCCACAGAGGTAATCCCGTCCAATGCTTTCAACAACCCGTCTTGCACCATGCTGATAAATCCGGCTGAGTGCATAATTTCCCGCATGCGGTAATCTGAAATGTCGCCTTTCAAAATCATTTGCTCTATATCTGGGTTCATGGTGAAGACTTCATAAATACCCATGCGGCCTTTATACCCGGTGCGGTTACATGCGGTGCAGCCCTGGCCTTTGTAGAATTTCCACTCGGCTGCCGGAGGCACCAGAGCCTTTTCT
The DNA here is from genome assembly GCA_964364425.1 of uncultured Gammaproteobacteria bacterium. Taxonomy (GTDB): domain Bacteria; phylum Patescibacteriota; class Patescibacteriia; order UBA9570; family JBBTWU01; genus JBBTWU01. The sequence continues at coordinate 41,556 of CAYIMB010000007.1, read as the reverse complement.
GGGGAGTTCACCGGAATAGTTTTGAGCAACGTCTCCACCTTTGCTTGAGTTTCTGCATCCAGTGTCGCCGCGGTTTTACATTTGTCATGCACTCGTCTGACTAACCGCTGACCAATCACAGCATTTAAGGCCGGCGCTAATAAAAACGGTTTCACTCCCATGGACAGGAAGCGGGGAATGGCACCGGCAGCGTCATTGGTATGAATAGTAGAGAACATTAAGTGACCAGTTAGGGCGGCTTGAATAGCCACTTCAGCAGTTTCCAGGTCCCGGATTTCACCAACCATCACTACGTTGGGGTCTTGCCGCAGAATGGCCCGCAGACCTTTGGCAAAGGTGTAGTCTTTTGAGTGATCAATCTGGGACTGCACCAAACCTTTGATGCGGTACTCAATAGGATCTTCCAGGGTGATGATTTTTCGTTCAGACGTATTTAACCTATTCAGGAAGGCATACAACGTGGTCGTTTTACCGCTTCCGGTAGGACCGGTGGTGATGATCATGCCATTGGGGCGGGACAATTGCTGAGTCAGTTCCTTTAAGGCCCGTCCGCGTAAACCCAATTGCTCAAATTGTAAGCCCGAAGCTTTCCCGGTGAGCAAGCGCATCACAACCGACTCCCCGTAAGCTGAGGGTAAAGTGGAAATACGTAAGTCCAGTTTCTCTGTTTTCATATCAATAGTAATACGTCCATCTTGTGGCATATTACTCACATTGATTTTGAGTCCCGCCAAACCTTTAATACGTGAAATCAAGCGTGGCCAGAGTTCCTTTGGCACCACGGCCACTTCTTGCAAAATACCATCCAAACGGTAACGCACCTTCACGTCAGTCTCCTCAGCCTCAACGTGCACATCAGACGCATCATTGCTCATGGCTAGGGCAATAATCATAGCAAAGGCTTCTGTCATGTTTACCTGTGGAAGACGCGTCTGAAGATCTACAAAACTTTGGAGTTCTTGTTGAAATCGTAATAAATCTTTCTGAGTAATTTTTACGCCATAAGATTGGACCAAGGTTTTTGGCAACGTAGCATATAACTTGAAGGCCTTTTGAAAAGATTTGGTTGAAATCACATAGAGTGAGATATTGGCGCCAGAAAATTTTCGCTGCAGGTCCCCCACCAAGTCATGAATTCCCGGAGCATCTGGATCTACTACACCAACACGTATTTCTGCCTCAACCTTAAAAAAACAAATCGCCTGCATTTCTTTTGATGGCTGTTCAGGAATCAAAGATAATGTTTCCGGGCCAATGGGGAACGCTTCTAAATTAATATACGGCAAACCCAAGTGTTGAGCATTTTTTTGGACCTGCTCTTCCTTTGAACTCAACTGGATTTCCTGCATTTTTTCTTGCAGTTTTTCCTGCGGACTGAGTTGAGTCACGTCCCGCCCTTTGGGATGCAACAACTCCTCAATTGAATTTGTTCCGTCTGGCATAACTACATCATACCAGAAGGCAGGGTCGAATTACAGGTGGGCACCAATGGCTTTGCGCAAACGACCCAAGACCAGGTCTTCCGCCTCGGCCAGCGAGCGCAACATGAGTGTACACACCGTAAAGTTTGCATGGCCTTGTGGTTGCAGGTCATGCATCACTTGCGCACCGTCCAGCCACTTAGGTGTGACCACTAAAGCTTGAATTGATCCGGTCGGGAGTTCATACAAGACACAAATGGTTTCTGCTTCCGGAGTATTCACCACCAACTCATCTACCACGCTGCGAATTTCATCAGGCTGAGCCCCGGCTTCTGCAAAGTCTGAGCAAGTTAAGACAGACCAGACTAACTTATGCTGGATGTCTGACTTCAGGTTTGCCAAGGCTTTCCCCCACAAGCGTAAGGTAGTCAGCGTTTTCTGCTGGTACAAATGTTTCACAATTTCTTCCCGCCTGGCGCCGGAGGCTATCAAGTGAGAAGCAATGGCCAAACTCTTGGGTGTCACTGAGCCAGATTTAAAGGACTTGGTCTTGGAAATGATTCCTGTGAGCAAATGAGTGGCAATCATTTCATCCAGCCAATCCGCACCCCAGGCTTGGATCATTTCAAAAAGCAATTCTGAAGTTGAGGTGGCAGTGACGTTCACCAAGTTCACCTGGCCAAAGTGATCATTGGCCGTGGAGTGGTCTATGTTGATGACGGGTGTGCGGAAGAAGAACTCGGCGTTGTTTGTGTAGATAGAACCCAAGCTTTGTAAATCCGGCGCATCCAGGACAAACACCGCACCAAAGGAAAATGAACCGGAAGACGTGGTTACATCCCGGGCTTCAAAAAATCCGCTCTTGGGAGTGATAAAAATATCCAGCTTGGGTGGATGCTCAGACAGGGTGTAGGACAGGTCGCTGACTGGAGTCTTGGAAATATCCACGGACACAATGAATTTCCGCAATGAAGTCAGCTCACTCAAAATTTTCTGCGAACGGGGAAGAAATTGGTGGTTGGCCGGCAAGGCAAAATTGCTGGAAACCACCTTAACGTTTTTACCCATTTTTTCCAATACACTGAATAATGCCAGTCCGGAAGCTATAGCATCTGTGGACGGATGTTGGGGTAGGGCAATCAGCAGCGAGGGCGTCTGTTTGACCAAAGCATGAATTTGTTGTTCTACTGTGCGGGCCATGAAAACTAAAATATAGACTTAATCAATAAATCCAGCCACTGTAGCCAGGTGAAAAAATACTGTCAATAGGCTACACTACAACCATGTCGTCAAGCCAGCACAGCACAGCCTCCTGCCCTACAGACATCCTCAAGGTGTCAGACTTGTCCGTGGCCTTTGGCGACTTGCAGGTCTTACGGGATGTGAGCTTTGCGGTTAAGGAGGGTGAGTTTGCCGTTATCATTGGGCCAAATGGCGCGGGTAAATCGGTCTTGATTAAGACGGTGCTGGGTCTGATCCCGGCCAAAAGCGGTCGGGTCGATCTTCAAGTGGACAACCAAGATATTGGGTATGTCCCTCAGCGCTTGCACTTTGATCCCAGCTTTCCTCTGACTGTCCGTGAACTGTTGCTGCTTAAACTCCCGCAGGCCGCCTTCTGGTGGGGTCGAAAAACGTCTGAACAACGGGTGAAGCGTATGTTGGAGCTGACTAAATCCTCTAAGGTGATAGACCGGCAGATTGGAAAACTCTCCGGGGGTGAATTGCAACGGGTGTTACTGGCCTATGCTCTAGTCAACCAACCAAAACTGCTGATTCTAGATGAGCCGGCCGCGGGGGTAGATGTGGTAGGGGAGCAAACATTTTATGAGTTGATTGATTTAGTCAGACATACCGGAGTGACCAAACACATTCACGGACAAGCCAAGCCCCATCAGCCTGAACACGTCACGGTCATTATGATCTCTCATGATCTAGATGCAGTCTACAAGTACGCGGATAACGTTATTTGTATCAACCGTCAGTTGCTGTGTAGTGGCATCCCCAACAAAGTCCTTACTCCAACCGTGTTGGCTAAGGCCTACGGACGTCATAAGGATGTGTTTCACCATGATCATCAATATCACCAAGAACATGAACACGTGGGTTGAACTCTTACAGTTTCCATTTTTGCAACGAGCTTTGGTGGTGGGAATTTTGATTGGCCTCACCACGGCGGTGTTGGGAGTGTTTGTGACCTTACGCAAAATGTCTTTTTTTAGTGATGCCATTTCTCATTCGGCCTTAGTGGGGATTGCTCTGGGGATTTTGCTGCACCTCAATCCGTTCCTGGCTGCTGTGGGGTTTGTGGTTTTGATCTCCCTGTCTATGGGGTTTGTGACTGAACGGACTAAGCTGAGTCCTGATACGGTGATTGGCGTATTTTTTTCTTCTTCTGTGGCTTTAGGTGTGCTCATTATTAGCCTCCTCAAAGGCTATAGAGCAGATTTGTTTGCCTATTTGTTTGGGGATATTCTGGCCGTGAGTCAGACAGATGTGTGGATGTCCTTGATTTTGGCTGCCGCCGTATTGGGCGTAATGTTTTGGAAAGGTAAAGCTTGGATTCGCTTGTCGCTAAATCCTGAGATGGCGCAAGTGGATGGTCTCCGAGTAAAAATCTACGACTATATTTTTTTAGTGATCATGGCCCTGACTGTGGCAGTGGCTTTGAAGGTGATTGGCATTATCTTGGTTAGCGCCTTAGTCATTATTCCGGCCGCGGCGGCCAAAGGATTTGCCGGCAACTTCCGTTCTCTGATGCTCTGGTCCATGTTGATCAGTATCATCTCAGCCGTGGCGGGACTCTTCCTCTCTTTCCAGTTTGATACCAGTTCTGGTCCAACCATTGTGTTAGTGGCCACTGTTTTTTTCTTGCTGTCTTTCATTCCCCAATACTTGCGAAAGAGCTCATAATCTAGTAGGGTACACACCAATCTATGGACTTTCTTTCAGACATCATTCAACTCGGTTGGCACGAAGTCTTGTTTAGACCACTCTACAACCTTTTGCTTGTATTGTATGTCTTTTTGGGTCGAGAAATGGGCTTTGCCATTATTGGGTTGGTGGTGTTGATTCGGGTGGTTCTGTTACCGTTTAGTTTCCGCCAGGGTCGGGCAGAAAAACGGCTGGCCACCATTCAGCCGGACTTAGAGGCCATCCGCAAACGGTATAGCCATGACTTGGATAAACAAAAAATAGAAACTAAAAGACTCCTGTCTGAAAATCGAATTGGTATTTGGGCCAACGTATTATCATTGGGGGCACAGTTCCTGATTTTAGCCGTATTGTACTCTATTTTTTCTAGCGCCGTTTACTTAGATAATGAAAAGGAGCTGTACTCCTTTATCTTGCCAGTGTTTGAAAAATATAGCGGCGGAACCCTGCATGTAAACTTTGACTTCTTTGGCTTATTTAGCTTAGTCCTTCCCTACGTTTGGGCTAGCTTAGTTGCTGCGTTGATTGTCTTCATCCACCAATCCGTCCGTCCAAGCCGAGGCAAAGGTTCGCTGACAGCCTTAGAAAAATGGATGGTTTTTTCCTTGCCAGTCTTCACTTTTGTGGTGACTATGGTTTTACCATCCTCCAAAGCTGTATTTGTGGGCGTATCTGTGCTAATCTCATTTATATTAGGATTGTTCCGCGCCGCTTTCCGCAAAGCCAAAAAAATATAACCTATGGATAAACTCATACTTTCAATTGCTATAGAAGACATTTTGTATGGCATGTTTGTGTCCGTGCCGCCTGGATATGTTGCGTGTATTTATTCTCACGGTTCAGGCGTGCTATTGAAAGTCTTGAAACCTGGCTTGCATGTGAAGATGCCTTTCTGGCACAAAGCCAAGTTGTTCAACACGCAAATTCAAGAATACACCATTGCGGATAACTTTAATCCGGAAAATACCGAACTGGGGGATTACCCCATCCCAGTGGTGACCGCAGACGGACAACAGCTCTCAATTGAAATGACCATTTTGTTCCACGTTGACGCTGATAACGCTACGGCGTTGTGGCAACACATTGGGGACAACTATGTAGAAAAAATTATTCGTCCTACTGTACGTTCCCGCATTCGGACGGTGGCGGCTGATTATGAATCCGGAGATTTTTTTACCGGCAAGCGAGCTGAGCTAGAGAGGCGCATTCACCATGAATTAGTTCAAGCCTTGGCCAACAAAGCCATCATCATTGTAGACGTTCTCTTGTCTAACATTTCCAGCAAAGCGTAAAAGGTCGATTTTCACGCCCAGATCAAACACCCTGCTGTTCCGGGACCGGCAATCGCCGCGCGCCCCTGCGGGTTGCGGCGCGGCGTTGCCTACGCGCTCGCGAGCTGCAGGTCTCTTCGGCCAAGCCAGCTTGGCCTCAAGACCTGACCCAGCTCGCTGCGCGAGTTCCCGTCACAGCAGGGTGTTTTTGTTCTGCAGAAAATCGAACTTAGACTTTTGGCCAAATTTGGTTGCCTCTTTTGTCCTTCAGAATAATGGCATTGACCGGACAAGACTGAGCGGCGGCGAGAATATCTGCGCTGGGGTTTCCTTTAGGATTTTTGATAATAGCCTTGGCTTCCGGGTCTAATTCAAAAGTTTCAGGGGCGAGGGAAACGCAAGAAGCTGCACCAATACACAGCTCACGAATGACCTCGACCGAGGCAATTTCTGGTTCTTGTTCTTGGGGAGTAGACACGGGTGTAGAATAGCATGTTTTTTCACCCCGGCAAGGGTATGCTATACTTTTGTTATCTAAATTCTTTGGAGGAGCAACATGGGAGGAGGATCAAAATTGCCTGCGGACATCTGTCCGGAGACGCCAACCGCTCGGTTGTCCCTTCGTTATGAAAAATGTATGTTCAAATTCACCCAACGTCGTGTGGCGTTTGGTTTGTTCGCATTGCTTGTGGCTGGAGTTGCCGTGTGGCAAACCCAACCAACGCACGCAGAAGAATCAACCCAGTTGTCCGCAGATTGGCATAAGCCAACCGCGGAAAGTTTTAACACCACGGAGCTGCCTTTTGCTACTGACCACATTTTGGTCAAACTCAAGAGTGGGGAACGTCTGACGGTACAGGTGGATTCGGCCAGTGTTTTGGATGATGCTTTGGCTGCGTGGAGTGCAAATCCAGATGTAGAGTATGCTGAAGTGGATTCGCTGTTTCATGCCTATGCGCAGGAAGAGTCCTGGGGATTCACGGAAGTAAATGCAGGAACAGCCGCGTCTACGAATGGTGCTACCGGCTCAGGCAAGATAGTAGCCGTGGTGGACACAGGCGTGGACTATAACCATGAAGATTTAGATGCCAACAATTGGGTAAACTCTGATGAAGTGGATGGAGATAATGATGACGACGATGGTAACGGATATGCGGATGATGTGTATGGATATGACTTTATTGGTTCCATGTATACGGCCGTCACTCCGGATTCAGATCCACAAGATGAACATGGCCACGGAACGCATGTGTCCGGAACTATAGCCGCTGAGAATAACACCACTGGCGTACGCGGAATTGCTCCTTCAGCCACTATCATGCCGGTGAAGGTGTTAGATGCCAATGGAATTGGCTGGGATAGTAACATTGCAGACGGAATCCGGTACGCGGCAGATAATGGCGCGGATATTATTAATTTGAGTTTAGGGAGTAGTGCATCTAGCCATACGTTGAGTGACGCTGTTGATTATGCACAAACGAATGGAGTTTTGGTCGTAGCCGCGGCTGGTAATTCAGGCACGTTCACCGGCGGTGCCTATCCGGCTCAATACTCTAACGTGGTGTCTGTGGCTGCCAGTGATGAAGACGGATACAAAACCTACTGGTCCAACTGGGGCAAGGTAGATGTGATTGCTCCGGGTGATGAAATTTTATCTACCTACCCAGGCAATAAGTATGTGAAAATGTCCGGTACCAGCATGGCCAGCCCACATGCGGCTGGTGTAGCTGCCTTGATTGCTCAGGACTCAGCCTTGACCAATAACCCAAGAGCTATCCGTCACGTGTTAGAAACCACGGCGGCTGACTTTGGTACGCAAACCGGCCCGGATTACGTAGCAGGACAAGGTATGCTAGATGCCTTAGCGGCCACCGGTACGCTGGTTACGGAACAATATCTGTATGCTGATACTGGTTGGATTAAATCTGACGGAGAAGATACCGCTGTGGTGACTGTTTCATTACGCAACTCATCCAATAGTGCTCTGGCTGGACAGACCATTACGTGGTCCACTTCCCTTGGAACATTAACCAACGGAACCAGTACCACTAATAGTAACGGTGAGGCTCAAACCACTTTGGTGGCAGATGATGTAGATGGGCTGGCTACTGTTACGGCAACCACTACTCTCGCCAGTACGGCCGCTACCATGCAGATCGCTATTGTTCCTGATATAGTGGAACCAGAAACCGTGGGTGTGACACCGTATGTCACCAGTTCAGACGCGGTTGAGATTGCCACCGGCACAGCCTCCAATCTCTCCACCAACGTATACTCTGCCGGAGATGAAATTCAGATTTGGTCTTATCCAACAGCGTATGACCGGGAAACTCATGATGAAGTGACTATGACCTACAGCGTGACTGACCCAGACGGAGCTGACGTAGCTGATTTGGGTGGTACCAGCGAATCAGTCAGTGTTGGTTTTGACTTTTATGGTTGGTTTTACATTCCGCAAAGCCGCATCACCAGTAAACCGTTGACCATTCCCGCAGATGCTGTTGACGGAAAATACACCGTGACAGCAACTATCACTGATGCTGATACCACTGAAACGTCCTTTAGAACCACTGACTTCTGGGTGGGTGAAATACCAGATGTTCTCCTGGTGTATGATTCCGGATATTGCAGCGACACCCCAGTCCAAGGATGGGACTTTGGAGGGATTGGTATGTGCGGTCGGACCGGACATGTCTTACAAGCCGAGTTGGAAGACTTGGGCTACACTGTCATGTTGTGGGATACAACTGACCTGAGCTATCCCTACTCTACTGACATGGCTGAATTCCCAGTAGTGATTTGGGCGGCCGCTGGACTCACCGGAGCGGATTCCTATGATCTGCAAGCGTATATGGATTTGGGAGGAAATGTTCTGTTGACTTCTGAGCTCACTGCCAACTACGAAGGATACTCTGGAATACCAAGCGACTTCCTCTGGAATTACCTACACGCTCGGTATGTGTCAGACATCTTTACGCCTGATCAAGTCAATGGCGTAGCCAGTGGAATCTTTGACGGCCTGGAATTCAACACAGACTATTACGATTTGAACGGGGATGGCGTCCAATCTTCCTTCTACGCCAACGAACTTGAGCTGAACGACGCTGATGCTGCTGAAGCTATCTTGTCTTATGACGTAGGCAACTCTACGGACAAAGTGGCCGGTGTCCGTGTGTCTACAGACACCTACCGCAGCGCCTATCTGTCCTTTGGACTAGAAACCATCAACGACGGAACTGGAGACAGCACCAAAGCCCATGTCCTAGATACCCTAGTGGGTTGGTTGTTGGGTGACGGGCCAAGCATTACTAAAGTGGCGGACAAAAAAGTGCTGAACAACAATGACCGAATCATTACTATCAAAGGAACCGGCTTCTTGCCCACTGGTAAGACTACCGTCACCTTGGGTGGAACAGAGCTGAGCGCTACCGTGCTCAGCCGAAAAAAGATAGAGGCCACGGTTCCGGCCGGAATGGCTACTGGAAACTACAAGTTGGTGGTGACCAACCCGGATGGCCGCAAAGATACCAAAACCAAAGCGGTGAATGTAGTTGCTGGTGGGCCAATTGTGCAGAGTGTGACGCCGGGGTTTGCTTCTAACAACGCAGATCGTTCTATTACAGTGGCCGGACTGAACTTCAAGGCTGGATCAACGGTCACTTTGGGCGGTGTTGCGCTGACAGACGTCACGTTTGATGGTTCAACTCAACTGACCATCAAAGTCCCAGAAGACTTCACCCCTGGTACGCATGACCTGCGTGTAGTCAATCCATCCGGGAAAGGCGACAAGCTCAACAACGCCATCAAAGTGCGCGTAGGCTTTGATCTCACTTTGGCCAATGGTGACGTGAACGACCAAGTCTTGGCTCTGGAGAAACGCTTGAAGAAGTATGGACACTTCAGCGGAACTCCAGACACCTTGTTTGATGATGACACGGAACAGGCAGTCCTCTTGTACCAGGACGCTGTAGATGTAGATCAAACAGGTCGCCTAGACTACCTCACTCGTTATTTCTTGAACACCAACGAGTAAGTGCGATTTGTAAAAAAAAGGGAGGAAACATAAAACCGCCTAAAAGCAACAAAAAATCGGCCGTAAGCCGATTTTTTGTTGTTGGGGTGGCTAACGGGTGCTGCCCCCGTGTTTCCCGCGCCACAGGCGAGTGCTTTACTGTTAAGCTATAGCCACCATGAAAATTGATTTAAGCAAGTAACTGGTTGCCGGTTTCTTTTAGGAAACCCCGGAAGGAAATTTTGCTGCGCAAAATTTCTGGTGGCAGGAGCGGGAGTTGAACCCGCGACCAAAGGCTTATGAGTCCTCTGCTCTACCACTGAGCTACCCTGCCGTAGAAAACGGAAGGAAATTTTTTGTGGTGCAAAAAATTTCTGGTGCCCCCGGCTTGAATCGAACAAGCATATCGCGGCTTAGAAGTCCGGCGCTCTATCCATTGAGCTACGGGGGCGATTTGGGGACTGTTCCTTCTTCAGACTTGCGCGAATCTAACACTATTTGGTGTTACAGTCAACTCATTGTATATGTGCTTGGCGTTAGGGTCAAAGATTGCTAGCATGCTCTCATGCCAGCAAAAAAGGGCGTAAAAGCTGCGAGTTCAAATAAGTCTTCAACTCACGTGAAGATCGATTTGAAATTCCCGGAAGAAGTGATCACCACCTTAGACCGCCTCAAGCAATCCGGCTTTGAAGCTTATGTGGTTGGTGGGTCACTGAGGGACGTGTTGATGCAACGTGAACCAAAGGATTGGGATATCACCACCAACGCGTTGCCGGAGCAAATCCAGAAAGTGTTCCCGGACTCTTGGTACAATAACAAGTTTGGAACGGTGGGCGTGCGTATGGGTGAGTTGGAACTAGAGGTGACCACCTACCGGACGGATTTGGGCTACACAGATGCACGTCACCCAGATGAAGTGAAGTTTGGTGTCACGCTACCAGAAGATTTAGAACGGCGGGATTTCACTATTAATGCTTTGGCCTCTGATGGAAGCGAGCTGATTGATTTGTTTGGTGGGATTCAGGACATTCAGGCTAAAAAAATTCGTGCGGTAGGGAAAGCAGAGGACAGGTTTGCTGAAGATGCGTTGCGTATGTTGCGTGCAGTCAGATTTGCCGGTCAACTAGGGTTTTTGATTGAGGAAAAAACGGAGGCTGCTATTAAGAGAAATCATACTTTGATCAAAAAGGTAAGCATGGAGCGCATCCGCGACGAGTTGATGAAAACTATAGCTTCAGATGACGCTCTGCGTGGGTTGTGGTACATGTTGGATACTGGGTTGTTACAACATTTTCTGCCTGAGTTGTTGGAAGGCGTGGGCATGGCCCAAAACAAGCACCATATGTATTCCGTGTTTTTTCATAATGCGTTTGCTTTGCAATCTACGCCTACAGATGACCCTTTAGTGCGCCTGGCGGCGCTTCTCCATGATGTAGGTAAACCCAAAACCAAACAAGGTGAATATCCAAACTCTACATTTTACATGCATGAACATGTGGGTTCAGACATGACTAACCGGATCATGAAACGTCTGAAGTTTTCTACTGAAGAGGTCAAACGTGTCTCCCATTTAGTGAAGCATCATATGTTTTATTACAGCATTGGTGCAATTACAGACGCCGGAGTGCGCCGGCTGATCAAGCGGATTGGCAAGGAAAATATCAAAGACATTGTGGATTTGCGCATTGGCGACCGGATTGGCTCCGGGGTGCAGAAGGATATGCCGTACAAGCTGGTTGAACTGTTGAAGCGGATTGAAGAAGTGCAAAAAGACCCTATTGATACCCGGATGTTAGAAATAGATGGAAATGATGTGATTCGTTTACTACATATTAAACCAGGACGGGTGATTGGAGAGATTATGAATGCGCTGTTGGAAGAAATTCTGGATGATCCCAAAAAAAACACCAAGGAATATTTGGAACGACGTACGGTGGAGTTGGCTAGGGAGTTAGAAAAGAAAAACAGACCGTCAACAAAACCTAGCTAGCTAGGTTTTGTTGTGGCATGAAACTTTTTGTGGATTTCCCGCAGAGCCGGATCCGTCACATGCGTATAGATTTGCGTGGTCGTGATGGAGGAATGTCCTAACATGGCTTGAACCGAACGAATGTCTGCTCCGTTGCGCAACAAATCTGTGGCAAAAGAGTGGCGTAAAGTGTGCGGGGTGACCGGATGGGTGATCCCCGCGGCCTTGGCATACACCTTGACCAAGCGTTGGACGCTGCGTGGAGTCAGCGGTTTATCCAAGTGATTTTTTATGGCGCGGTCCACGCTGATCCAGACCGCCGGGCTCAAATCTTTTCGCGCGTCAAAATAGCGCTTCAACCAGGCGGAAGACCGTTCATCTAAAAAGACCAAACGAATTTTCCCGCCCTTTCCGTGCACAGAAAATTCCCCTCGTTTCAGATTAATATCATCCCGTTGTAATTTGCACGCCTCAGACACACGCAAACCGGTTGAAAACAACATCTCTAACAAGGCTTTATCCCGTAGTTGAATGAGTGGATGATGTTCCAACTTCAACGGAGCTTCTAACAAACGCTCCAACTCACCCCGTTCCAAAAAAGAAATATCCCTTTCTTCTTGCTTGGCCAGTTCAATCTTCTCCGGAGCCAAAGACTCCACGTTATGTCTGGCCAAGTACTTCAAAAAGTTCCGCAAGGCAATCAAATGATAATTTTGCGTGTTGTGTTTCAGGCCCACAGCCTCTGCACCCTTGTTGGCTAAGTGGGAGTTGGCAATTTGCCGGTTGAGCCACAAACGGTATTGGTGAACCAGTTGATCAGTGATGTCTTGGGGAGAAGAAATTTTGGCCCAGTCTGCAAATCGATGTAAATAAAAAGAATAATTACGCACGGTGCGTGTTGACCGACCCAGCTCTATTTCCAGTGATTCCAGGTATTCCGTGATGGCTTGATCTAAGCGCGTGGTTTTCATATTTGGATTGTAGTATACTGTGTGTAGCTGTGTCTGTACAACCAATTAACTATTACGTTTTATGCTAGACAGAACCACACTTTCAATCTTTGGCCTAACGCTTGGTGTCTGGTTCTTACCTCTAGCCGCCCAGGCAGCTACACTTGGTGATTATCCAATTTTTGCCGCTGCTACCACCAGCGAGTATGCCGGTTATGCGGTCTCTTCCGCCGGTGATGTTAATGGTGACGGCTATGACGACTTTTTGGTTGGGGCTTATAATAAATCTTCTTCGGCGTCAGGCGCTGGCTCAGTGTATCTGGTGTATGGCAACGCAGCTGATGTAGCGCAATCAACCACCCTGAACACCAGTACGGCGGTTGAATTCACCGGTCAGACTGCTGGTGATTACGCTGGGTACGCCGTGGCCGGGGGTGGAGACGTGAACAACGATGGTTTTGCTGACATACTGGTTGGTGCTTACGGATATGACAATGCGGGGCAACCTGACGCGGGTCGAGTGTACCTTATCTATGGCTCTAGTACCACTTTGTCTTCTCAGTCTTTGGGTTCAACTGACCAAGTGGTTTTTACTGCAACGGTGGGGGCTAGTTACCTTGGCCGTTCAGTCGCTTTTGCCGGAGACATCAACGGAGATGGGTATGACGACATGGTATTTGGAGCCAGCGGATACTTTACCAGTTTTAGTAATGACGGAGCAGCTTTTGTGGTGTATGGGTCTGCAGCTACGTTGACCAGCAAAACCATTACAGACGCTAATATTATTCGGTTGAGCGGAGAGGCAGCGGGCGACAGTGCTGGTTGGTCTGTCAACGGTGCCGGTGATGTCAACGGTGACGGTTATGACGACTTTCTGGTGGGTGCATACGGTTATGTAGGAAGTGTGGGTCCTAGTTCAGGCGCCGCATATTTGGTCAATGGGCAGGCAGCTAGTTTGACTACCGGTAGTTTGAGCATGCACAGCCGTTTTGCCGGAGAAAGTGCTGGCATTCAGCTAGGTTTTTCAGTTGACGGTGCTGGTGATGTCAACGGTGACGGTTACGACGATTTATTGCTGGGTGCGCCAGCCAGCAGTGCCGGTGCAGCCAATGCAGGCGCTGTTTATTTGCTTTATGGAAGTAGCGCCAACTTTCCTGCCATTACCCTCACCAGCAGTAACTCAGCACGGTTGGTTAGCTTGATTGGAGGCGAGGCCATTGGTATTAGCGTTTCCACCATGGGAGATTTAAACCAAGACGGGTATGCCGAGTTTTTTATGGGCGCTCCCTCTAATGATTCTACCGCCAGTAATGCGGGGATGGTGTATTTTTTTCAAGGCTCGGCTACAGCGTATACCTCAACAGATATGACTAGTTTACTGGCTTCCAGCGGAGAGGGTATTTCCGGTAATGCGATTGGTGACAACGCTGGTCAATCATTGGCCGCAGTAGGAGACCGCAATAATGACGGTACACTGGAAGTGTTAGTTGGCGCGTATAACGTAGATGCCGGGTTGGTTGATACAGGAGCAGCCTATCTCCTAGAACCATTTGTGGATGCAGATGGTGATGGCGGTTCGTCTGAAGACTCTTTGCTGGGAGGGGATGATTGTAATGATGCAGATGCAACAGTCGTTGAAGTGGTGACCTATTATGAGGATCAAGATGGGGATGGGGAAGGGAATGGAACTGTTAGTGTATCTCAGTGCTCCAGCGTTGCTCCAGATGGTTATGTTGATAATGACACTGACACAGATGACACCATTGCCAATAACGGAATTGAAATTAGCGGGAATGAACGAGACGATGACAATGACGGGATTATAGATGAGGTCAATACGCTAAAGGAAAATGGCGTACATCCAGGATATGGCGAGTTAAATCCAAAGAGCAAGACGGATTTTGCGGATGCTGTTGTCTCCGTTACGCCTAAAAAGAAAGGTCGCATTTTGGTCAAATATGCTGACGACTCTATCTTTCGTTACAACATTTTCCCTACATATACGGGTGATAAAAAAACCGTAGTAAAATCATACCGCAAGCGTGGTTTTGTCACTGTACTTCACCCCAAAGGAAAACAAATCAAATTAGTTAACATGTATACCGGGAAAAAGTTGTCGACCAAAACACTCTCCAACCAAGCAACGTATTCCACACACTCTATTAAAAACTTGGACGTCCGCAATGATGGTGTGATTGAGGTAGTAGTTATTTCCAAGAAAAAGACCAGTGTGCGTTTGTCAGTCTTGAAGGTGAATATGAAGAAACGAACGCTAAAACTCTACGACACGGTTTCAACAACGGCTGAAGGGGTTGTACCGCGTAAAACAAGCGCGGAAAAGAAAAAAATATTGCTGAAAAATTCTGCAGGCCAGACCATTCTGAAATTTTTGGTCAGTGCAGACTACCTGTTGCAACAAGAGTAATACGTCAGTAAGGTATTGATATGTCTGTAAAATCTTCTATTAAAGTTTTCCTGCCAGAGGGGGTACTCCTGTGGTACCACGCCGGTTTGGCGTATCTAGCCGCTCTGGTGTACGGCCGACCAAGTGAGAAGTTGTTAGTTATAGGAGTGACGGGGACCAAGGGAAAATCGACTGTTTCAAATATGGTTTGGTCTATTCTACAAACTCAAGGAATGAAAACCGGCGTGCTGTCTACGGCAGTGATTCGGATTGGAGACAAAGCCTGGCCCAACACCTATAAAATGACCATGCCCGGTCGTTTCCAAGTGCAAAAATGGTTGAAGCGCATGGTGCATGAAGGCTGCCAAGCGGTGGTGTTGGAAACTACATCTCAGGGAATAGTCCAGTACCGACACATTCAAGTGAATTATGATGTGGTTGTTTTGACCAACCTGTTTCCTGAACATATAGAAGCGCATGGGAGCTTTGAACAGTACGCCAGGGCGAAGGAACAACTCTTCATTCATCTGTCACGGCGTAGGCAGAAGCTGCTACGTGGTGCTAAGCTGCAAAAAGTGATGGTAGTCAACCAAGAGATAGCTCAAGCCGAGCAATTTTTGCGTCATCCAGCCGCCTTAAAAATTCGATTTTCTCTTCACCAACCAGCTGATTTGACACTTCAAGATATTCAAGGTTGGAATGTTGCTCTACCGGGCGAACATAATTTGCAAAATGTGTTGGCTGCGGTGGGCGTAGCCCAGGGTTTAGGTATTTCGCGTGAGGTGGCCAGACAGGGTATTGAAAGTCTCAAAGTTGTACCTGGTCGTATGGAGGAATTCAGTTCACCATCCGGATTCACGGTGGTGGTTGATTACGCACACGAGCCAGTGAGTGTTGAGTTGTTGTATAAAACGTATCGTGAACGTCTGCAGCAAGCTGGTTCAGGCCATCTGATTTGTGTCACCGGCTCAGCTGGTGGGGGACGTGACACTTCTCGGCGTCCTAAAATGGGGTCTATAGCCGCAAGACTGTGTGACCAAGTGGTGGTGACTAACGAAGATCCATATGATGAAGATCCGCAAAAAATTATTGACCAAGTGGCAGAAGGGGCTCTGGCGGAAGGGAAGCGCCTGAATATAAATCTACATGTGATAGCCGACCGGCGAGAAGGCATTATGACCGCCATCTCCCTAGCTCAACCGGGAGATATAGTGGTGTGCTCCGGCAAGGGATCTGAGCAGGCCATAGTGGTCGCTGGTGGCAAAAAAATAGCTTGGGATGAGCGGCAAGTGGTCAAGGAGTTGCTTGGTTTGTAGCTCGCGCCGTTTTGAGGTAGAGTGAATCTATGAAAATCAGGTTTACCATAGGCATAGTCGCAGTAGTAGTAGCGTTGATTGGGTTAGCTCTTGGTTTGTGGTGGAAATACCAGCCGGAACCGAGTGTGAACTTTGAACCTATGAGGTGCATCTATTCGGACGCTATTTCAAGCGGAACCGCCGTGCCAAATTGGACCACGGAAACGAGGGTTGAGGCAAGGAAAATTGATGAAGAAAAATTTACACCGTATGAGCCGTTGCAAGAGTTGACCTTAGATGAGCAACCGTTGGCTTGGACGACCGGCGGGGGCAAGGTGGTGGTGGATGATGAAATTTTTTCTGACCTTCAGTTTATAGATGTGACTGGGTTTAGAGGAGAAATTGCACCTACAGTGATTGGTCAGGTGATGGAAACAGACCTGAAGGATGAAGAGTGGCGGAAGATCATAGAGTTTTTGACAAAATCACACGTGATCAAGACCTATGTGCATTTGGAATCGGAGCTTTGTTTGGCTGAAGAAACAAATTCGGACGTCTCCTACACCGCCCACTTTACTGCTGTGCACCGGTATTGCACTAATGATTGCTACGAAGATCCGTTTGAGTTTACGGTTGGAGTGGATAAACAGACCGGAAATATTACCCTTCAATGAAACTCGTTGCCTGATCTTTTGCCTGTGGAAAAGTGCCCTTGACGGCTGGCACCCCAACACTTGACAGCCTAAAGCGCATCTGGTAGGGTGCGCAGCAAGTCGCTAATCAAGCGATGGAGCTACGAGAGGTGCCAAAAACAATGCATACCAAATAAGAACGTATATTTTTCCTTTCTCAGGTCGCGCCTGCGCGGGTCTGTAGAAAGGAACTTTGTTTTTTTGTCTCCTGTTGTGACTGCTGTCGTCTTTCCTAACAGGCTTCCTCACGAACTCTGGATGAACAGCCTTCGGTTACGACGCTTATCTAAGTGCGAAGATAAACGTTATCCGACTATGCCACAGTTCGTTAAACAAGCGTCTACTGGTAGACAGTTTTTTACCAAGGCGCATGAAGCCATAGAGCTTCCAGACCTCATAGAGGTTCAAAAACGTTCGTACCGTTGGTTCCTGGAAGAAGGTTTGAAAGAGTTATTTGAAGAAATCTCTCCTATAGAGGATTTCACCGGACGCGACCTGGAACTGTATTTTCTTGACTACTATTTAGATGAACCTCGGTTTGATGAGGTCACAGCCAAGAACAAGAACGTCACGTATGAAGCTCCTTTGCGCGTGAACACAAAATTGGTCAACAAACGGACCAATGAAGTCAAAGAGCAGGAAGTCTTTTTAGGTGACTTTCCTCTGATGACCAACCGCGGAACGTTCATTGTGAACGGAATTGAACGTGTGGTGGTATCTCAACTGATTCGCTCAGCTGGTGTGTTTTTCACTTCAGAATTTTTGCGTGGCCGCTGGTACTACGGCGCCAAAATTATTCCTAACCGTGGTGCTTGGTTGGAGATAGAAACTTCCGCTGACAACGTGATCTACGTCAAAGTAGACCGTAAACGTAAAGTGGCAGTCACGTCACTCTTGCGTGCTTTTGGATATGGGACAGATGAAGAACTGTATGAACTGTTCAAAGATGCAGATATTGATCCAACCAACAAATACATTGAAGCCACGGTAGTTAAGGACATAGCTAAGACTGAAGGTGAGGGGTTAAAGGAAGTGTACAAACGTATTCGTCCAGGTGATTTGGCGACTATTGATAATGCTCGCAGCTTGGTGCACTCCATGTTCTTTAATTTTGATCGATATGACTTTGGTCGAGTCGGCCGTTACAAAATTAACGCCCGCTTTAACTTTGACCTGCCTAACACCAAAGAAACTCGCGTCTTACGTAAAGAAGATTTGGTAGCCATCATTAAAGAAATTATCCGTCTTAACAACACTCAAGAGGAAGCTGATGATATTGACCACTTGGGTAACCGCCGCGTCAGAGCTATTGGTGAGCTGGTACAAAACAAATTCCGTGTTGGGTTAGCCCGTATGGAGCGCATTATTAAGGACCGCATGTCTACCAAAGATATAGACACTTTGACTCCTGGTGTGTTGATTAACGCCCGTCCAGTGATTGGGTCCGTCAAAGAGTTCTTCATGAGCTCTCAACTGTCTCAATTCATGGATCAAACCAACCCACTTTCAGAGTTGGAACACAAACGCCGCTTGTCAGCCATGGGCCCTGGCGGTTTGACTCGTGAACGTGCCGGGTTTGAAGTGCGTGATGTGCACCGCACACATTATGGGCGTATTTGTCCTATAGCTACTCCAGAAGGTCCCAACATTGGTTTGGTTGGTCACTTAGCTTGTTTCTCCCGTATCAACGACTTTGGTTTTATAGAAACTCCATTCCGTGTGGTGAAACATGACGTAGCTCCAAAAGAGGCAAAAGGTGAGATAGCCCGCGGTGATATACCCGGAAAAGACGGTAAAGCTATTGTGCATGACGGTGAAGAAATTATGGCCGAGCATGTGAAAAAGATGGAAACAGCAAAATTAGAGACTGTTCCGGTTAAACCGCGCGTTACGGATGAAGTGGTGTACTTAGATGCCTTTCAAGAAGAGCGCCATACTTCTACTGCGGCCACCACGCCCATTGACGAAAAAGGATATTTCCTCAAACAACGCGTAGAAGTCCGGAAGAACATGAAACCAACTATTGAGACTCCAGATAAAATCGACTACATGGACGTTTCATCCAAACAAATTATTTCTATCTCCACATCCTTGATCCCATTTTTAGAACATGATGATGCAGTCCGTGCCTTGATGGGTACAAACATGCAACGTCAGGCCGTGCCATGTGTCAAACCCCAAGCCCCTGTGGTGGGAACTGGAGTGGAATTCCGTTCAGCCGTTGATTCTGGTCAGGTGGTTGTGGCTGAAGGGGATGGTTTGGTGAGCGCCGTAGGTGGGGGAAAAGTGACCGTATCCTATGATGACGGAACAGCAAAGACTTACGTTTTGAACACCTTTGCCCGCTCCAACGCCTCTACCTGTGCCAACCAAACCATTGTGGCTTCCAAAGGACAAAAGGTCACTCAGGGGAGTGTCTTGGCTGATGGTGCTTCTACAGATAAAGGTGAGCTGGCCTTGGGACAAAATGTGCTGGTTGCCTACATGCCGTGGGAAGGTGGTAACTATGAAGACGCTATTCTCATTTCAGAACGGATTGTGGCTAACGACCGTTATACCTCTATCCATATTCAAACCTACTCCGTTGATGTACGTGATACCAAGCTTGGGCCCGAGGTGATTACCCGTGATATTCCAAACGTATCTGAAGAGAAACTCAAGGATTTAGATGAGAACGGCGTGGTCCGGATTGGGGCTGAAGTATCTTCCGGCGACATCTTAGTTGGAAAAATTACTCCAAAAGGTGAAACTGAACTATCTGCTGAAGAGAAATTGCTCCGCGCCATCTTTGGTGAAAAAGCGAAAGACGTGAAGGATTCCTCTTTATACATGGGACATGGTGAACACGGTAAGGTGGTCGACATGAAGATTTTCACCAAAGAAGCCGGTGATAAGTTGCCAGCTGGGGTGATTAAAACCATTCAAATCTCCATAGCTCAACTGCGCAAAATCCAAGTCGGTGATAAAATGGCCGGTCGTCACGGTAACAAAGGTGTTATCTCCCGTGTGGTGCCAATTGAAGATATGCCTTTCTTGGAAGACGGTACCCCAGTCGATTTGCTCCTGAACCCTCTAGGTATTGTGTCTCGTATGAACCTGGGTCAGGTGCTTGAAGTGCACTTAGGTTTAGCCGCTCGTGCCCTTGGCTACACCGTGGCTACTCCAGCCTTTGACGGAGTACCTGAGGAAATAATTCGTGAACAATTGAAAGAAGCTGGTTTCCCAGAAGAAGGAAAACTGGAATTACATGATGGTAGAACTGGCGACAAGTTTGACCAAAAAGTGACTTGTGGTGTGGCCTACATGTTGAAACTGAACCACTTGGTTGAAGATAAAATTCACCAACGTTCTATTGGTCCGTACTCCTTGGTTACACAACAACCTCTTGGAGGTAAGGCGCAGTTTGGTGGCCAACGCTTTGGTGAAATGGAAGTTTGGGCCTTAGAAGCGTACGGCGCAGCTCACACCTTGCAGGAAATTTTGACCATCAAATCTGATGACGTGCCTGGACGGTCAAAAGCCTATGAAGCGGTGATTAAAGGTGAGCCTATTAGTAAGCTGAACGTTCCAGAATCCTTCAACGTGCTGTGTCGTGAGTTGAAGGGATTAGGCTTAGACGTAGAACTCCTGGATGATTCGGGCAAATCCTTGGAGGAACGCGAACGGATGCGTAAGGAAGCTGCTGCTCAAGCTGAAGAACAAGCCTAACCTAGAAGACTCGAAACATATGCAATACTACGATCAACAAACAACTAAAACCAGCGACTTCACAGCTATCCGTCTGAAGCTCGCTTCACCTGATGGGGTGTTGTCCTGGTCTCATGGTGAAGTCACTCGTCCAGAAACCATTAACTACCGAACACAGAAACCAGAAAAAGATGGATTATTCTGTGAACGCATTTTTGGTCCAAGCAAAGATTGGGAATGTTACTGCGGAAAATATAAACGCATTCGGTATAAGGGGATTGTGTGTGACAAGTGTGGGGTGGAAGTTACTCGCGCCGTTGTCAGGCGTGAACGGTTTGGTCACATTAAATTAGCTGCTCCTGTATCTCACATCTGGTTCTTACGCGGTGTGCCATCCAAGATAGGCTTGATCTTGAACATGTCCGTTCAACAACTGGAAAAGGTGGTGTATTTTGCCAACTTTATTGTGACGGACGTGAATGAAGAGTTGCGGGAACAAACCTTGGAGCAGATTGACCAAGAAGCTGTAGCCAAGAAAAAACAAATCAAGAACGAATCCGTCCAAGCTGTTGGTAACTTGAAACAACGCCAAGAGCAAGAGTTGTCAAAAGCTAAGAACGACAAGGAAAAGGTTTCTATTGAGGCTGAATACGAACAAGAGTTTGTGAATGCCGCAGTTTTGCGTGATGAGAAGATCAAGGACTTGGATGATGCAGTGGACATGGCCAAACGTGAGCTTAAGGAATTAGAACCACTCTTGGTCATTTCAGAATCTCAATATCAGGATTTGTCTCTCAAATACGGTCACGTGTTTGAAGCCGGCATAGGCGCTGAGGCCATCTACGGCTTACTCACCCGGATTGAATTAGATATCTTGATCAAACAGTTGCAAGATGAAATGAAAGATGTGTCCAAGAATCAACGGCACCGGATTGTGCGTCGCTTGAAGTTGGCTATGAATTTGAAGAAAAACGGAATTAAGCCGGAATGGATGGTGATGTCAGTCTTGCCGGTTGTTCCGCCGGATATTCGTCCCATGGTGCAATTGGATGGAGGTAGGTTCGCCGCCTCAGATCTGAACGACCTGTACCGTCGGGTGATCAACCGTAACAATCGCTTAAAACGTTTGATTGAATTGAATGCTCCAGAAGTTATCCAACGCAATGAAAAACGTATGTTGCAGGAAGCTGTGGATGCTTTGATTGATAACCAAGCACGTCACGGTAAGACCACTACCTCTGCCACCGGTCAAAAGCGCATGCTCAAATCCATGGCTGACATGTTGAAAGGTAAGCAAGGTCGTTTCCGTCAGAACTTGTTGGGTAAACGCGTTGACTACTCCGGCCGTTCCGTGATTGTGGTTGGACCGCACTTGAAGTTATCTGAATGTGGTCTGCCCAAGCGTATGGCTTTGGAATTATTCAAACCGTTCGTCATCAGCAAGTTGATTGCTCGGGAGTTGGTGTATAACGTGCGTAGCGCAAATCGATTTATTGAATCAAACCGTGAAGAAGTCTGGGACATTTTGGAAGAAATTACCAAACAATCTCATGTCTTGTTAAACCGCGCTCCTACGCTCCACCGCTTAGGTATCCAAGCTTTCCGTCCAGTCTTGATTGAAGGTAAAGCCATCCAGGTGCATCCATTAGTCTGTCCAGCCTTCAACGCTGACTTTGATGGTGACCAAATGGCCGTACACGTCCCGTTGACTGAGGAAGCCAAGAAAGAAGCTGCGGAGATCATGTTGTCCTCAAAGAACTTACTTAAACCAGCAACTGGTGAACCTATTGTTACTCCAGCTCAGGACATTGTGCTTGGTGTGTACTACATGACCACCATGGATGATGACAAAGAGGGTGCAGTGAAGAAACACTTTGCTGATCCAAATGAAGCAATCTTTGCCTACCAATTGGAACGTATTGCGTTACAAACCAAAATCTTTGTACGTATGACCATTGGTAAAAAAACAGAGATGGTGGAAACAACTGTTGGTCGGATTATCTTCAACAACATTGTTCCAGAAGACTTACGCTTCATCAACAAGAAGGTCGACAAAAAGGGATTGAAGAAAGTCATTGCGGATGTGTTTGCCAAATACGGCAACGAACGCACGGTGGAGTTGTTGGATGACGTGAAAGACACGGCCATCTATTACATCACTAAGTCAGGCATGTCTTGGGGTATGGGTGATGTGCCAGTGCCAGCCCGTAAGAAAGAAATCTTGGAAGAAGCTCAAAACCGTGTGGATGAGGTGCAGGCCCAATATGAGATTGGGCTTTTGACCAATGATGAACGGCGCGAGAAAGTGGTGGAATCTTGGACTAAAGCCAAGAATGAAATTACCGAGGTGTCTAAAGAGACTTTGGACAAGAAAGGGCCAGCCTTTGCCATGATTGACTCAGGTGCTAGAGGTTCCTGGGGTCAGACCACTCAGATGATGGGTATGAAAGGGTTGGTGATTAACCCTTCCGGTGAAATCATTGAATTGCCGGTCAAAGCTAGCTTCAAAGAAGGCTTTGATGTGTTGGAATACTTCATCTCTACACACGGTGCTCGTAAAGGTTTGTCTGACACCGCTTTAAGGACTGCTAACGCTGGTTACTTAACTCGTCGGTTAGTGGACGTTGCGCAAGACGTGGTGATTAACACAGAAGATTGTGGCGCCACCATTGGTTTGGAGATTACTGAGAAGGAATCCAAAGAAATGGGTGAAGAGTTAGCCATCCGTTTGGTAGGACGTGTGGTAGCTAAAGATATCAAGGCCGGACGCAAGACCTTATTTAAAGTTGGACACTTAATCAGTGACCAAGATTCTAAAGACATTGCGGCAAGTAAAGTTGCAGCAGTTGAAGTTCGTTCTCCTCTGACCTGTGACCTAGAGCGTGGTATTTGTCAGTCCTGTTACGGATTTGATTTGGGTTCTAACTCCTTAGTCAAATTAGGAACAGCCGTAGGTATTATTGCAGCCCAAAGTATTGGTGAACCTGGTACTCAGTTGACCATGCGGACCTTCCATACTGGTGGTGTGGCCGGATCTGATATTACCCAAGGTTTGCCTCGGGTGGAAGAACTCTTGGAAGCTCGTCCTTTGAAGAAATTTGCTGCTCTTGCAGATGTGGATGGAAAAGTAGACGAGATTGTGGAAAACGGACGTGAAAAAACCATTCGCGTCAGCCACATTGACCACATCAAAGAAACGCATCACTTGGGTAAGAACGGAAAAGCTAAAGTGAAAGACGGAGCCAAGGTGTCTGAAGGTGATGTAGTGATGCTGGATGGCAAGGACGAAGTAAAAGCCGCAACATCCGGAGTTGCTCGTTTGGTAGACGGTGATGTGGTAATCACTTCTGAATCAGATGCGGTAAAGGAATACATTATCCCAGCTGGGTATGGTCTATGGGCCAAACAAGGCGACCTGGTCACTAAAGGCCAACAGATGTCTGAAGGTTCTCTGGACTTGTATCAACTGCATGCCTTACGTGGGAAAGCCGCTGTGGAGAAATATATTGTGAAAGAAATTCAATATATCTATTCTTCTCAAGGCCAAAAGTTAAACGATAAACACATTGAAATCATCATTCGTCAGATCTTCTCACGCTATATCATCAAAGATCCAGGAGATACTGAGTTGGTGACCGGCGATGTGGTGTCCTGGAGCCAAGTCAAGGAATCTAACGGCAAGGCTTTGGAAGGTAAACTCCAACCAGCACAAGTTGAAAACGTATTGTTGGGTATCACCAAAGCTTCCTTGTCTACCGACAGCTTCTTGTCAGCCGCTTCTTTCCAAGAAACAGCCCGCATCTTGATTGATGCTGCTATCTCCGGAAAGATTGACCATTTACGTGGTTTGAAAGAAAACGTGATTATTGGAAAATTGATCCCGGTTGGCACTGGTTTTAACCGAGAAATGGCTGCAGCTCAGTTGTCTCCAAAGAACAAAGTGTCTAAGGCGCTGACTGAAGGGAAAGAGTAGTTCAAGAGTAAAAAACAATTAGGCGGTGCGAGTGGTCGCACTCGAGAGCTTCAATCACTCTCGTTTGACCACATCGCCCCGCCTTTTTGTTTACCTCAAATAATTCCCTCAAGCGAAAATCGAATTTTCATATAAAGAAGAAGAACACCGTAGCCGAAGCTTTGGTGTTCCCCTAAAGTGCAATTGAGATTGAGTGAGCTCGTTCCGGGAGGAAGAGATTCGAGACAATCATTACTCCTGAGGAGTAGGTGATCGTTCGATCCTTCAAGGTGCGGTTTGTCCGCTCCAGCTCCTTCCTACGACCGGAAGCACTCTGTAGTTCCTTTATACACCCTTTTAGGATTGTTGTAAAGAGGGGGTCTATTTGCAGGCCGTAAAACCACAAATGTCCTGCCCGGGCAGAGATCTGTGGCACGTGCACAGCTTGGCTAACTTTAGCCAAAAAATTGCGTTTTGGTCTGGACAAAAGGGTTAATTTGGGGCATACTGCTGTGCTGAGGACTCGTGGGTCGCCAACATGGCCATGGTCGCCCTGGCTCTCGCAGGGCGGCGGTGGCGACCGCCCTCACGGGGATCGGCTACACCAACGGGTAGACCGCCCGCGGCAGAGCACAACAGCACCTTTCAGGAGCGCCAACCCCCACGGGAAGGCGCTCTCCTGAATTTTAGGGCATTTTCTACATGTACTTGACGCCAAAAAGCCCACGTCTACACTTCCATCTGCGGGTGTGTTCTTTGACACAATAATCTGTTATCCTGGCGTTGACCCAAGGTCCAAAAACTGGTACAATTCTTAGGTTACAACGCTTATCTCATGTCAAAAGTAAAGAAAAAACGCGCTAAAAAAGCAGAGCCTGAGGCAGACAAGGGAAAACAGCCCAAAGCTCATGGGATCAGTACAGAAACCCAAAAAGGGATCATCATTGTCCTGCTGTTTCTGTTTGCTGGCTTAAGCCTGCTCTCCTTTTTTGACGTGGCCGGTCCGTTTGGATCAACCTTCAACCATTACCTCAGCCTGATGTTTGGTTGGGGCAGGTTCAGCGCACCGGTCATGGCCGCTATATTAGGCTATGTACTCATCTACCCTGAACAATACCAACTCAGATTCTGGCATTACATAGGCCTTGGCCTGTTTATTCTTTCATTCTTTGGCTTGATCCATATCTGGTTGCAGCCTGATCTACAACATGCCGCCTCTCAAGGCTTGGGCGGAGGGTACATGGGCGTCATCCTGAGTCTGCTGCTGCTCAAAACCGTTGGCCTCTGGGCTGGAGCCTTCATTCTGCTGGGACTCTTGGTGATCTCTATCCTAGTGGTATTCAACATGTCACTCGAGCGCTTACTCCAACGCATGCCGGCTTCCAGTCTGCTGGGCCGCATGCGGGACTGGTTCAAACAACGGTTTGTGTCCTGGAGACACCAGCGTCAGCAAGCGGACTTTGAGGATGAAGAAGAAACGGAGCAAATCGAACCATCTGAAGAAGACTTAGAGTTTGCCAAGAGAGAATTAGAGGACGCCAAAGCTCCGGCGGAAAGTGTTGAGCCTGAGCAAATGGAGCTAAAGCTGCCCAAACGGCATTACAAAAAGGTCGATTTTCCCATGGACCTCCTGAATCTGCCAAGTGAGACGCCCGTCAGCCACGACATTGAGCAAGGGAAAGAGAAGATTGCTAAGACTTTGGCGAACTTTGGGATTGACGTTGAGATGGCAGATGTGAATGTAGGGCCAACCGTGACCCAATTTACCTTGAAGCCGTCTGAGGGCGTGAAGTTGTCTCAGATCACCACCTTGCAAAATGATTTGTCTTTGGCCTTAGCAGCTCACCCTATTCGTCTTGAGGCGCCAATTCCCGGAAAGTCGTTGGTGGGGATTGAGGTACCTAATCACGCTACAGCCACTGTGACCTTGCGGGAAATCTTGGACTCCAAGCAATTCCGCAGACGTAAAGATAATCTGACCTTGCCGTTTGGAAAGGACGTGGCCGGAGAGCCGTACTTCTATTCTCTACAAAAGATGCCCCACTTGCTGATTGCTGGCGCCACCGGTTCCGGAAAATCTGTGTGTATTAACATTGCGCTCATCAGTTTGATTGCCCAAAACAGTCCGGAAGAACTAAAGTTTATCCTGGTGGACCCAAAACGCGTAGAGTTGTCTGTCTACAATAAGATTCCGTACTTGCTGACCCCGGTGATCACTGAGGTGGATAAAACGGTAAATGCCTTGCGGTGGTGTGTGGCTGAAATGGACAGGCGATACCAAATTCTGTCTGATAGTGGACACCGTAATATTGAGGCGTATAACCTAGACAATACAGATGACAAGCTAGCCTATATTATCCTAGTGATAGATGAGTTGGCGGATCTGATGAGCGTGGCGGCCAATGAAGTGGAAGCGGCTATAGTCCGTTTGGCGCAGATGTCCAGGGCGGTCGGCATTCACCTGATTTTGGCTACGCAGAGACCAAGCGTGAATGTCATTACCGGTCTGATCAAGGCCAACATGCCGGCCAGAGCAGCGTTTGCCGTCACCTCGCAGATTGACTCACGGACTATCTTAGATGTGTCTGGTGCGGAGAAGTTACTTGGTCGCGGAGACATGTTGTTCACCACGGCTGAGCTGTCTAAACCAAGACGCCTGCAGGGAGCCTTCCTGTCTGACTCAGAGATAGAACGGGTATGTGAATTTGTATCCAAACAAGGGCATCCGGAGTTTAACCAAGCAGTGGTCAACAAACAGAAACATGGGGTCATGCCGCAAGCGTTCCAAGACAGCGGGGCAGAGGATGATCTATTGGAAGAAGCCAAAAAAGTGATCTTGCACTCCGGAAAAGCCAGTGCCTCGTTGTTGCAACGGCGACTGCGCGTGGGGTATGCCCGCGCTGCCCGGCTGTTGGATATTCTGGAAGAACAAGGGTTTATTGGTCCGGCTGACGGAGCCAAACCGCGTGAGATATTGTCGCTTGAGGCTTCTGCCACCAACGGAGGGATGGAATTTGAAACGGCAGATGAACAGGTAACAACTGATGAGGAGGGAGAGGAGAAAGATCAGACATGAGTTTTGTTGAGCGGCCACTCAGCGCGCAAGAAACCATTGGAGAACAGTTGCATCATGCCCGAGTTGGCAGGAATTTGTCCGTGTTGGATGTAGCTAAACGGACGCGCATCTCTTCACGTTTCGTAGATTCTTTGGAACACGGCGCTTATAAGGAGCTGCCTGGTCCGGTGTATGTACGGAAATACGTGCGTGAGCTGTGTCTGGTATATGCTTTGCCCTTTGAGCGCTTGGAAGAACAACTCGCACGTGAACAGTCTGTGGTTCAGCCCAAAGAAATTCGACTTTCATCCAAAGACTCCAGCCGCCCCTTGTGGATTCCTAGCCTGATCCGGTGGGGCGGGGTGGCAGTGGTGGTGGCAGTCATAGGGGCTTACTTCACCTGGCAGGTGGCGCGCCTACTCACCCCGCCGCCGCTCATGGTTATTCAGCCGGCCCAAGACATAGTTCTGGATACGCAATTAATGGTGGTCAAGGGCTCCACTCAACCTGGGGCTCAGGTGACTATTAACGGGGAGGCGGCGGATGTGAATGAGCAAGGGGAGTTTGAAGAAGAGGTGGCTTTACGGCCTGGATTAAATCGACTTGAAATAGTGGCTCAAACCAAGTACTCATCACAATCAGTTGTGGTCCGTCAGATTGTTGTGGAAAAACCGAAGTAGACCCGAAACTGGATATAGGCTATACTTTTTATGCGGGAGCTAATTTAAAGGAATTAACATGTATGGCGAAAGAAAAATCAACAGAATCAGTGGCCTCAGCGCGCTTAAAAGCGGCTGAAGCGGCAATTGAACAGATCAAGGACAGATTCGGCGCGGGGTCCATTATGCGCTTAGGCGAGGCTAAACAAATGGCCGTAGAGGTGGTACCAACCGGTTGTTTGTCTCTGGACCTGGCTTTAGGTGTGGGCGGGGTACCGCGCGGCCGGATTATTGAAATCTATGGTCCTGAGGCATCTGGCAAAACGACCTTGTCTCAACACATTGTGGCTTCAGTCCAACGCCAGGGTGGAGTGGCAGCGTTTATAGATGCTGAGCATGCCTTGGATCCAGAATATGCCAAACGAATTGGTGTGAATGTGAATGAGTTGTATATTTCGCAACCAGATACTGGAGAACAAGCCTTGGATATTTTGGAAACATTGGTGCGGTCCAGCGCTGTAGATGTAGTGGTGGTAGACTCAGTAGCGGCGCTTACTCCACGGGCTGAAATTGAAGGGGATATGGGAGATTCTCATATGGGTCTGCAAGCTCGTTTGATGTCTCAGGCTCTGCGTAAGTTAGCTGGTATAACCAGCAAATCTAAAACAACGGTTATCTTCATCAACCAAATCCGGATGAAGATTGGGGTGATGTTTGGCAACCCAGAAACTACCACAGGTGGTAACGCTTTGAAGTTCTACTCCTCTGTCCGGATTGAAGTGCGTCGGGCTGCTCAAATCAAACAAGCTGAACGTATTATTGGAAACCGAGTGAAAGCCAAAGTGGTGAAGAATAAAGTGGCTGCTCCGTTTAAAACAACGGAATTTGATATTATGTACAACGAAGGTATTGATCTTGTGGGTGATCTTCTGGACACCGGAGTTGCCTTTGGGGTGATTGAGAAGTCAGGACACACTCATTCTTTCCGCGGGACCAAAATTGGTGTGGGACGAGAAGCTTCTAAGACCTTCTTACGTGAACACAAAGAGTTGATGGCAGAAATTAGAGAAGAAATTATCAAAGCTTCTCGTGAAGAAGCAGTTGGAATATCAGAGAAAGACGAAGAAGGTACAGAAGAAGAGGCTCCTAAATAGGTCTATTTGTCCCCGGCTCAGAGGGGTCTGCTCATTCGGGAGCTTCAATCACCCTTCTTCGCAGACCCCTCTTCCGCCGGTTACACTTCGTGTTTGCGGCTCGTCACCTACGCGCTCGAGGCGCGAACCCTGTCGCGCCTCTCCGCGAGTTTCTGTCACAGCAGTGGATCAATGATCTGCTACTAAAACAAAACGTCGCCTAGACAAGCATGTCTGACGACGTTTTGCGTTGAACCCTAAGTTAGAAGTTCATCATGTGAGCGAACTTGGAAATAATAGGCAGCGCTTTGTACTGACCTTGCAAGGCGGCAATAATACCCATGATCCCAATCACTATGAACACAATGTATCCAATACCACCAATGATCCATCCAACGAACGGGATCACAAACAAGATGGAGCAGATGATTAAGGCGACAAAGTTGACTAATCCTTGTTTAGCGTGGAATTGAGCAAATTTACTTTCTTTTTTGGCTAACAATGGGATGAGCACTAAGATACCAATATAAGACAAAGCAGTGATAGCTTTGTTTTCTTCAATATCTTTTTTGTCCACTTCTGATAATTGAGTAGGTACTTCTAGAGTTTTCTTCTCTTCCATTACGACTCACCCCCCTTCTTAATAGAGAGCACTATGTGTGCTGATCTTTTCATGAGGGTAGCTACCGCATACGTGGCCACAGCCATAATGGTGGCTGTGATGAGCGGTTCAGTGAAGGCGTTGAATACATACCAGATTTCTTTGAAGAAAAAGATTTTACAGATAGCTACAATCAGGGTAATGACAAATCCAGACATGGCTGCGGCCCATTTTAGCTCATGGGTCGAGCTATCTTTATAAAAACGCCCAAAGATATAGGCTAAAATAGCCGCGTTGGCTATCCAAGTCAGAAGCAAGGCTCGGTGTTGGACTTGAACAAAGACCTCAAAGGCTGTGGCCAACAAGACCGGGCCTATGAGTTGCCTGGTGAAATAATCAACCCGTTGTTGAATATCCTCCGTCATTACCTATTAGTATACCAAATTTTGGATTCAGGGTCTAGCAGGGGTAGGTTGAAGTGGCGGAAGGGAGGTCTGTGAGGCAGGGTAATTGAAGCTCCCGGAACGAACCCACTCCTCTGAGCCGGGCCGTAAATCGATTTACATCCCCATCCCCATATCACCCATGCCTCCCATTCCACCCATCCCACCTGGCATTCCACCACCGGCTTCTTTCTTTTCTGGGATTTCAGCCACTACTGCTTCTGAGGTTAAGACCAAGGAAGCAATTGAAGCGGCGTTTTGCAAAGCAAAGCGAGTGACTTTTTTAGGATCAATCACACCCACTTTGACCAAGTCTTCATACGTGTCATTGGCGGCGTTGTAGCCTTCATTTTGTTTCATCTCTTTGACCTTGCCTACCACTACAGAACCTTCTTTTCCGGCGTTCTCAGCAATTTTGCGTACTGGAGCTTCTAAGGCACGAGTCAAAATTTGTACACCTACACGCAAGTCACCTTCTACCTTAGCCGCTAATTTCTCCAAAGCTGGGATGGCGCGCAATAACGCTACGCCTCCACCAACCACAATGCCTTCTTCCACAGCAGCTTTGGTGGCAGACACCGCATCTTCAATCCGGTGTTTCTTTTCTTGCATTTCTGTTTCAGTGGCAGCACCAACTTTGATCACAGCCACGCCACCGGCCAATTTGGCTAAGCGCTCTTGCAGTTTTTCTGTATCAAAGTCAGAAGTAGAGTTTTCAATTTCTTGTTTAATCTGAGCTACCCGTTTTTCTACTGCCTCTTTTTCTCCTTTACCTTCCACAATGGTGGTATTGTCTTTAGTGGAAATTACCTTTCCAGCTTGACCTAAATGACCAATATCAGCATTTTCTAGCTTCAAGCCAACTTCTTCAGAGATTACTGTTCCGCCAGTTAGGGCTGCTATGTCAGCTAACATTTCTTTCCGCCGGTCGCCAAAGCCAGGAGCTTTGATAGCTAAGGTATTGAACGTACCACGCAATTTATTGACTACTAAGGTGGCCAAGGCTTCACCGTCAACGTCCTCAGCAATAATAACCAAATCTTTTTTACCTGATTGAGCCAGCTTCTCTAATAGATGTAAAATATCCTGTACGCTGGAGATTTTTTTGTCGGTGATGAGCAAGGAAGCGTTCTGGTAGACAGATTCCATGCGCGCTGGATCAGTGACAAAGTAGTGAGACAGATACCCTTTATCAAATTGCATACCTTTGACTACTTCTTTGGTGATACCAAAAGATTGTGACTCTTCAACTGTGATCACACCGTCTTCACCTACACTGCTCATGGCTTCCGCAATCACTGCGCCAATCTCCTTGTCATTAGCTGAAATAGCCGCCACCTGAGCAATTTTTTCCTGAGTAGAGATTTTTTCTGCCATTCCATCTAGCACTTTTACCACCTCAGCTACACCCATTTCTATACCAGTTCGGATTTCCATGGGGTTAGCGCCAGCAGCCACGTTCTTGTGTCCTTCTACCGCAATGGCTTGGGCCAGTAAAGTAGCGGTGGTGGTTCCATCACCAGCCACGTCATTGGTTTTTGATGCCACTTCCTTCACCATCTCGGCACCAATGTTTTCAATCTTGTCGGCTAAAGTAATTTCTCTCGCCACAGACACACCGTCTTTGGTCACCACTGGTGAACCAAAACCTTTTTCCAAAACCACGTTCCGTCCTTTGGGACCTAAGGTCACGGTTACTGCATTCGCTAGTTTGTTGATCCCGGCCAGCAACTTGTGCCGCGCTTCCTCACCGAATAAAATTTGTTTCGCCATATCTTTAGGTAAATCGATTTACTTTTTAACTACAGCCAACACATCCTCGTGTTTCAAGAATTTGAGCTCCTTGTCCTCAAACTCCACATCATCGCCGGAATATTTTCCAAACAAGACCACGTCGCCTACACTCAAGTTCAAAGCTTTCACTTTTTCTCCGTCGCCAATGGCCAAAACTTTGCCTTCTTCCTTTTTATTTTTTTCTACGGTCTCTGGTAGCACAATTCCGGATTTGGTGGTTTCCTCCTGGACCAGGGGCTCAATCAGCACCCGGTCACCTAATGGTTGTAACATGGCAGATATATGGATTAATGGTCTTAAAGTTCAGCCAGTCTAGCACTCTTCAGCCTAGACTGCTAGTCCATAATTAACATCGATTTGCCCGAGCTGTCAACCCCTTCACTGGTCTTGTCGCTTTTACTTGTTTTTGTTCTCTTTCACGAAGTTGTTCAGGTTATTCTGCCAATTGGTAGATGTAGTAGTTGACGCCGTTTGCGAAGTATCGGGACAGGTGTATGGTTGCGACGTATCTGTAGAGTAGTTTGGCTGGGTGGTAGATGCTGGTGGTGTGTTATTGGGCTGTGTGAATGTCGTCTCAACTATTTTATTGTTGTTCTGGGTTGATTCAGAACCGGTAACTGACTGCCAATCTTCTTGAAGCCCCTCTTGTATTTGATTGAATGACTCGGTGGCTTCTTGTGCATAAAATTCCACAACATCTAAGCCAGCCCCTAACATCTCAGACTTCGTTTCAACAAATGTATATTCGTTACTGACTGGTTCAGCATTCCATGTCGCAGACACCGCTTCTGCTATACCCATACCAAGATCATACCCTGCTCCAGCAGCATTGAGCCAACCCAGCGGGTTATATGGGTTCATGAGAAGCCCAGGTGTGGCCCACTTCGCTGAATTTCCAGCGCCCATGATCTTGATAGCACCGGAATCAAACGTATCTTCTGCAAATAAACCAGTAGGGTCAATATATTTAAGTGGATTATTTTCCGCATAACTGTATTTGTTTAACGATTGTGGATTAGTCAGATCCCCGAACCATGGATCTTGGCTGAGGAAACGACCAATCGAGGGGTCATAATAGCGCGCATTGAGGTAGGAGAGATTTGTTTCGGAGTCCGAGTATTCACCAATATATGTTTTTTGGGATTCTGCCTCACCGGAATCACCCGAGCCCCAACTCAAACGCTCTGTGCCGTAAGGGTTGTAGTCCAATAACTCAATCATACTACCATCCTCATCCGTGACAACGCTCGTGGAGCCGAGGTGGTCTGTGTGAATGGTGTGTGTTGTAGTGTCCACGCCGTTGTTCTCAATTGAAGCAACCAGACCAGCCGAAGCGGAAACATACACAGTCGATGTTCCGTCGGTGACAGAGTAGTCCCCACTGGGATAGTGCGTTGTTGCATCATCCGAACTCTTGGAAACTCGACGCATCCCGTGGTCGTAAGCATAGGTCACTTCAGATAAATTCTGCCTCAGTCCCCTGAACCACGAGCGGAAATAAACAAAATAGTATTAAACTTAAACGTACTATTTTGACTTTTCCACCATAATACATACATTTAACTTAGTGCTAGGAAGAAGAAAAGTCAAGCCCATGTATGACAACGCCCCCTGCCACCACTGTTTTATTAGCGGTAGGAGGGGGCGAAGCCAAATGGCTATTTGAGCACCAGCTTGAAGCTGGGAGTCCAGACCCCGATCAGTTGAGTCCAGTACAGTTTCCACTGTCCACTCACGTGGGACAGGAGCGGGACGGTCTGGATGGTGCCGGATTCGCGGATGGTGCCGGTGAACACCAGGAGGTCGCCGTTGTGCTTGGTCGGGATGTGCTGCGGGTGGGCCATCAACCACTCAGCATCCTCCAGGCTTGCAGGAATCCCCAGCTCGGTGGCCCGCTTCAGGATGGCAGGACCGCGTAGGATGGAAATGGAATCTTCCATCAGCGGCGCAAAGCGCAGAGAGTGCAGAAGGGGAGGGGGATCTACCTCCAAATCGAGGTCTGAAGGTGGGGTGAATTGGTCGTCGGCGGTCATGAGAAGTCTCCGGGGAAAGGGTGCAGACCGCTATGGTAAACCTGAAAAGAGTACAAGTAAAGGGTCTGGGTAGGCTGGAGCCTCAAACTCTATGATCAGTGGGAGATGGTCAGATATGTCGATTTGCGGGCTGCTATGTGAGCTTACTTGAATATCCGGCGTGACAAAAATGAAATCCACTACAGCGGTAGCGTAGCCTGGGTGTTTTTTATGCGGTAAATTAAATGAGCTTACGCGTTCGCCAGCAAAGACGTTGGTCAGATGCTGATTCATAGTCTGAATCAGTTCCGACGGTTCGTTGATGTTAAAATCTCCAGCCAAGATGACGTGCGGTAAGTCCTGGACGGCTCGCAGGATTTTTTCACCCATGGCCTTACGTCGCGGGTTATCCAAACCATCCCAACCCCAGATGCCTTGCAAGTTAAATACATTCAGCGGCGTGGACCCAGTCTGTACCTCTACATGCTGCAAATTCCGCGGAAGGTGAGTAAAGTCTTGTCCATATTCCCCAGCATCATCTTCCTCTCCAAACGGATGATCAAAAAAGATTACGTTTTTTTGTTGCAACGGAAACTTAGACAGGACGGCATTTCCTTTTTGGATTTTTTTACCAGCGTGAACATTTAAAAACGCAGGCGCAAAGACGGAGTAGGGCAGATCGATTTTCATTTGTAAGGCATCAATGGTTCGTTCATACACGGCTTCAGGTGTATCTAAGCTCTGGTAGACTTCTTGCAACACCAAGATGTCCGGCTGTTCTTGTTGCAAAAAATCCAACATGTTTTCCCACAGAATTCCTCCATTCCAGACGTTCAAACAAATTAATTTCATAGGTGTGTTGTTTGTTCGTTGGGGTGGGTGACTAAGACCGCTAGTCCGCACATGGACCAGAAAATCCATTGGCCAACGGGCAGTGACCACAAGTAATGATCCCAGAGTCCCAGGAAGACCGGAATAATCACCAAGGCGCCGGCAATAGCCAAATGCGTGGAACGCCGCGCCGGTTCAGGATGATGTCTCCCTTCCCAAAACAGCAAGATCAGAAACAGGGCGTAAAACGCCAGTCCAAAGATTCCTACCTCGGCCAAAATTAACACCCCTAAAATATGGACTGGTTGCATATCTTTGGCTTCAATATTGGAGTCAAGCTTCTTCTGCAAGGCCAAGGTATAATTTCCAATTCCGACCCCTTGCGGCCACACATCCACTAAGAGCTTCTTGGCTTGCTGTACACCAGTGGCCCTGGCATCTAACGAGTATTCTTCTAACGGACCTGCTACATTCAGACGAGTCAGTACCAAAGGCGAAAAAATAGCACCCAACGCGGCCAAAGTGACAAATACAATCCCTGTACCCCAGGTCCACAAGCGCATTTGAGCTTTGGCTTTGTACGCCATCATGGAAGGGAAGGACATGAGGGAGACTAGGAGGCCAAGTACAGACTGCCGGCTAAAAGAAAAGAGCATTCCGGCAGAAAGTCCCGGGAGAAAGGCGCTAATCCACATACGCACGCGTTTTTTTTCTGTGGTGACAAGCAGGGCAATAGCCAACACAATACAATAGACTAAGAATCCACCCAGAATGTTGGGGTGAGGGAAGGTTCCGTAGGCGCGGAGGAAACGGCCGGCGGAGGTCAGGACTACGCTCACACCGGAGAAGGACGGATCCTGGGTGGCAAGACCAAACCATTTGGATTCTGGCACACGTTGCAGGATAAATTCAAAAAAGGCCAGCAAGCTTTGGACTGCGCCGGACAGGACAACAGTCCAGACGGGGATGCGCCAGGACAGACGCAGTTGAGTGATCAGGAAGAATAAGGCCACACCCTCTAAGAGACGGCTGAAGCCGTTGATGGCGAGTGAGGCGTCCAGCGCGAAGTAGATCGATAAAAATGAGACTAACAATAAACCGGTCACACTCATCCACAACAAGGGAGACACACGGCGGATGGTGGGTTGGAACGGGCGGCTGGCTAACCACAAGATCAACGCCAGGAGAATCAGGAGATCCACACCATACAAACTAAAACGGCCGTACTCCCACACTTCGTTTTTAATCACGGCTTCATGCCAAATCCAACGAGTTTGGAGTGGCAGTGCGAACAGCGTGAGCACCAAAACGCCTTCCCAGGCTCGTGGGATGAGGTGAATTAAGCCGTGAGTTCGTTGAGGTGATTGGTCCATTCCAAATACAGACGTTTACGTGGATCTTTGTCGTGGAATTTTAGCATAGAATCTGAGATCACGACGCCGGGGGTGTTGGCTAACTGTTGTAAGTGAGTTGGCATGATCCGCATCTGTAAGCGTTTAAAAGTTCGATCTACTGCCGCGGGCTGCACCACTTCTAGCGCTCTTTGAACGAATCTCCGAGTGTCTGACGTTCCCACTTTCCTTCTATACTCCGGCACCACTGGCTGAGCATAGGGCAACAGTTGCTGCATCCATGGATTAGCCTGCCATAACTTGCGGTGTAAGTTGTGCGGATCATACACCGGATGAAACTGTGCGAGCCAAATACCTAAGTGTACGTCCTCAGCATTCACCATCACGGGCTGGAAACCTAACTGGTCAGCCGTTAGGTACAAGCTGAGACACAACGTGTTGGCCTCACGTGTTGGTGACGGCCGGTCACGCTTGAGTGCCGCCCATCCGGTCACCAATTGGCGCGCGGTCCAAATATGTCCCGGCTCCGTGATGATGCATAAGTCCACGTCGCTGTCTGCCCGGGCGTGCGACCAGGCCAGTGTGTTGACCACAAATACTGCCCGCACGAATGGCAACACAGAAATTGTTTTCACTTTGGGTAACAAGATCTGCCATTTTCTTTCTGCAATGTCGTAGCGTCTCAGTCGTTCCGCAACCAGCTCCTCCGCGCGCGCCTGAACTGACTCTGATTTATGTAGGAAGTAAAAACCGCGCCAAGTGCTGACTTGGGGAAGTTGGTGCAACAGATCCTCTAGTGTTGAGAGGGTTGGAGGTTCTGTGGGTAAATCGATCTGCTCACGCCGAATCAACCACTGTTGTATTTCTTGTACTGTCAGCGGGTAATTTTGCTGGTCAAAAAAGGCTAAAGTGGCTAAAACTGCGTTTTGGAGGGGGTTCATATAATTACCTTAGCAAGAAATTGTTCACGTGCACAACACATGAAGTTTTTGGTGTAAAGCGTAGGTCTGTGCTAGGCTGGTCCCATGAAATTAGAGAGAAAACAGACTGGACCGCGTCGTCAGCGGGCGGCTGAGGTCTTAGGTCATGAACAGGAACGGTCAGAAGTGCTGTTTGACCCAAGGATGGATTTTGACACAGAGGTCAAACGGACCGCACTGGAAGAGTTGGCCAGGCCTGATTCGGGATTTAAATGGTATTGTGACGTCGCATTTTTTTATGCCTTGTTTCCTTCGGAGTTTGGGGCGCTCCATGAAGATCAAGAGTTGAAACGACGACTGAAGGAGGCCATACGGGAGACCAGCCGGGGCAATACTCAAGAAAAGAAACATAAGGATCTTGACCAACGTTCAGTTGTTCAAACATTTATGTTGTTGTTTCCCGGAGAGCGCAACTCAATAGAGATAGCACCGGAAGACGAGAAATTTATATTGCGCCTTGGTTGGAGCCCAGCAACGTTGTTTAATAGAGTGCTGTATTTTCCAGATTCTTTTCAGGAAGGGGAAAAAGAAAGGTTGGGGGTAAAAGCAAAAGAACAGAACGAAGAACTTTACCTCCTTGGGGGACACCTGGGTCTCTACATTAAAGAATTAGCTTATTTAAGATTGGTATTGCCTGATTGGGATGTTTGTTCGTTTCTGACTCCGGAAGAAGTGAAAGCGGTCCGTAAGGAACTCCGGAGGCTTGCCCATCCCCCTACCGAAAAAGATTCAACTGTTGAACACCTTCTTCACTATGTTGAGCTGGCTTGGGCTGCGACTATTTTATCCGCTGAAACTGTGCGGATTACTCCTGACGGGCGAATTGAACATGAAATGCCAAAAAAAGTGCTCAAATCAACCTCAGCCTTGCCTGAAAGACCGCTGGTGTAGGTTGGTTGTTTAAGCGTACGGACTCTCAAGGTGCAAATGGGCAATTTGTGTGTAGTCTTTTTGATTTCTGGTATATAACGTTGCTTCCATTTTTAGAGCCGTTGCAGCAATCATGGCATCTGCTAGATCTGTGTGGTGCGTCCGGCGGATGTACCCAGATAATTGGGCAATTGGATTATCAACTTCAACTTTGGTGAAAGAATTCAGTAGAGAAATAATAGCTTCCCGAGTTTTGGTTACCTTGCATGATTGCCCGGAAAGTAATTCAGCCTCGGTGATAGCTGAAAAGTAGACCGGATTGGCTTGATCAAGCAGTTTGGATAAAAAATGTTTGGCCGGTGGGTGACCCTGCAGAAAATCAATAAAAATATTAGTGTCAACGCAGATAGCCATCAAGGTGCTTGTTCCCGTTTATTCCACTCAGCTCTGAGTTTTTTTTGAGTCACTTTTCCGGATGGTCCCTTGCCCCAAATTCCAAAAGCGGCTTCAAGGGCATCCTTTTTTATTTTGAATAGATGAATTTTCCCGTCCTCAACAGCAAACACCACCTTGTCGCCAACCCTGATTTGCTGGAGAAGGCGCACTTCCGGTGGGAGAGTGATTTGGTAGTTTCTGGTGACTTTAGAGATACTCATATATTACTAGAAAAGTATAGTAATTTTAAATCACCAAGAAAATTTTGTCAAGCTACTCGTTGCGTATAAAAGCATGCCTAGGCATGCCCGGGCCCAGAATCTGTGCGTACGCCACAGCCTATTTATTAGGAAATTTTGGTATTTTACAGCAGAAGTCCGGGCCACCACGTGATGTGATAGTCCGGACTTCAAATGTGCTACAGGAACAGCTGGAAGTAGGTGCGGGGGATGGGGCCGTCCCGGGTCCAGAGCAGGCTCTGGGCCAAGAAGAGATACGGCCCCAGCTTGATGCCGACCGTGGGTCCGACCGACCATTGGACCTGGTTGGTCGCCCCTTCGGCTTCCGCCCCCAAGTTCACCCAGTCCTCGCTGTCCACGCCCACCAGCCACGGGCCCAGCGGCACCGCCACGGTGGCGAAGCCGTACAGGTTGTGCTGCGCGAGCGGCGCGTACTCTGCGTCCACCCACAGGTAGAGCAAGGGCGCGCTGCGCTCCAGGCGCAGGGACAGCACCGGGTCCAGTCCATCCGGAGTGAGCCCGGAGCCCAGCAGGGTCTCCAGGTTCCAGCGCTGGTCCGTGAACTGGTGCTTGAGCCCCGCGTACACGTAGGGGGCGGCGCCGCTGACCACATCCGGGAACATCAGATGCGTAAGCGGGGTGTGCGCCTGCTGCTCTCCCTGGGCGTGGAAGCCCATGCGGAGCTGAGGCGACTGGAGCTCCGCGGCGGCAGCCTGGGCGGTGAGTGACAACAGGAGGGTGAGCATGGTGACTCCGGGGAAAGGGGAAGTCCCAAGGGATTTGGGACTCAGGATAGTATACGACTTGCATTTATTAGTCAACAAGATTATGATGACAGTATAAAGATGACAGTAAAATAGGCTTGTTTTTGGCTCCCGGGTAAATCGATTTGCAAAAAAGTGGCTAACCTTAGCAAAAAAATTCTGTCATCCCAGCATTGATAAAAAACCCCTTGAAAACTGAGCAAATTCAACATTTTTTAGAGGAACTAGGCTTTGGGCAAAATGAATCCAAGGTGTATTTAGAATTATTGCGTTTAGGTCAGACCAAGGCTGGAGACATTATTCAGAACATAGGTTTACACCGGCATATTGTGTATGAGTCACTCAAACAGCTTGAACACAAGCATTTAGTCAGTTCCAGTCATACGGAAGCCGTGGCCTTGTTTCAGGCGGCGGATCCCAAGCGCTTGATGGAACAGTTTGAGGGGAAACGCAATGTGTTAGAGCAAGTGGTGAAGGAGTTGCGGGATCAAAGTGCTGCCAGGCAATCAGAAGTGGAAGTGTATAAGGGTGTTGAAGGGTTGAAGTTAATGATGGAGCGGTCATTGGAATTTTCTGAGCATTGGTTTATAGGCGGGAATGCCGGAATTAACAGAGTCATGCCGGAGTATTGGCTGGATTATAATCGGCGTCGGATAGAAAAAAAGATTTGGTGGCATGATTTGATTCAACCAACGTATGTATTGCCTGGGTTTGAGGGTTTGTTGCCCGGTCAAAAAAACTCCAAACAGTTTTTGGAATTTAAATATCTCTCTCAAGAGATGAATTCACCTATGGTGGTGTACTTTTGGGGGAACTGTGTGGTACATATCAACTGGGATGCCAAGATTGCTTTTTTGATGGAAGACGAGGCCATGTTTAAAAGTTATAGAGCGTATTTTGACTTTTTGTGGAATCAGGATACGTTCATTACACGTGGTTTAGATAAGGTACGTGATTTGTTTTACCGCAAAGCAGCGGAGATGCGCGAAGGAGAAGAGTATGCGGTGCTGTGGGGAACATACGGAGTGGAGACACGCAAAGAAATGATCCCTTGGTTTGAGACGTATAACCGGTTTCGGATAGAGCGGGGGTTGCATTTACGTTTGGTGATGTTTGAGGAAGACAAAAAGCTGGTGGAACGGGAGATGACTAAGGCCGGTGACCCTGAATTTCAGCTCACTCACATGCGTTTTTCAAAAGAAAAGGACTATGGTTCACCCATGCAGATTAATATCTATCCGGATTCAGTGGTGTTATTCACCTTTGCGCCAGGCGAGCGAGCAACGGCTATAGAAATCAAAGGCAAAGAAAACAGAGACGCTATGCGGGCGTATTTTGACGGGTTGTGGAGGCAGTTGAAGAAGTAATTCGAGTAGTAAATCGATTTGAAAACAGAAAGAGCCCAGTACCTCAACCGTGTTGAACTTGGTGAGGGTGGGCTCTGACTGAAGGTGCGAGGTTGACCGTCTGGGTGGCTATCCCTCGAGCTCGGGCTTCCACAGCCCGAGCGTGGCCAGTCCGTTCATCCGCGCGCGGTGGTTGAACGCGGCCTGGGCCGCCTGCACGTTTTCCGGCTTGCCACCCCAGGCCTTCTGCGGTGCGGCCTGCAGGGCCCGCCCGTAGGAGAAGGTCAGGCGCCAGGGGTGGTCGTCAATCTCGTTCATGGCGTTGAGGTGGGCCGTTGCCTCCACGTCCGACTGGCCGCCTGAGAGGAACGCGATGGTCGGGACGGTGTTCGGAATGAAGAGGTTGGCCTGGACCCCATATACTAGACAGACTTACCAAGGAGACGGCATGATCAACC
>CAYIMB010000006.1:0-49768 GCA_964364425.1 uncultured Gammaproteobacteria bacterium | reverse complement strand
TCCTGGGCAGCGGAGCCTACGTCCGCACCAACTCGCCAACCTGCCCGGCGCTGCCCAAGCGGCCCCAGGCCGTGGAGGTCCCGGCGCTCGCCGCCGGCTAGCCCCCAAGTTCAGCACATTCCAAGTAGATATAACGGCTCAACTGTGAGCCGTGCAGCACCTGAGCAGACGTTCCCCCATAAGGGGACAAGTGCTCGAACAAGGGGCGACCATCCTTCACCGGATGTGTCGCCTCAGTTCATTTTTAGGGCACGCAAGGCCTCCCCCACACTTTCCACTTCTACCACTTTTAGCCCCTGAGGTACCTTCACTTTTGACCGACGTGGCACCAGCACGGTATTAAATTTCAACTTCAAGGCTTCATTCACCCGGTCTTGCGCCCTGCCTACAGGCCGCACTTCTCCGCCTAAACCAACTTCCCCCATAGCCATAAGTCCCTGAGGGATCACCTGGCCTGACGCAGAAGAAGCCACAGCCAAACACACGGCCAAATCAACCCCCGGGTCATCCGCACGCAATCCACCCACCACGTTCACATGCACGTCCTGAGTAGACACGCCCACTCCGGCGCGCTTTTCTAATACCGCTAACAACACATGTAACCGATTTAAATCAAACCCACTAGCCTTACGCAAAGGAAAACCAAACACCGTGCGTTGGACTAAGGCCTGCACCTCAAGCAACAACGGCCGCGACCCTTCCATCAGGGCCGTTACACATGAACCGCTCACGGCATGCCGACCATCCAAAAATAACTCGGATGGATTTGCCACCTCTATCAACCCGCGTTCTTGCATATCAAAAATCCCTACTTCATTGGTTGAACCAAAACGGTTTTTCTCCGCCCTGAGCACTCGGTACGGATGCGTCCGCTCCCCTTCTAAATACATAACGGCGTCTACCAAATGTTCCAAGGCCTTTGGCCCGGCTACCATCCCGTCCTTGTTCACATGACCAATAATAATAATGGGCACATGTGTTTGCTTGGCCAGTTGCAACAACACGCTAGTGGCTGCTCTGATCTGCGTGACTGAACCAGCCTCGCTATCCACTTCTTCATGCCGCATGGTCTGGATGGAGTCCACAACCACCAAACCGGGCTTTTCTTGTTCAATTGTTTTGACTACCACTTCAACATTCACCTCAGGTAAAAATCCTAGACCTGAAAACTTCAGGCCCAAACGTTGAATACGCAAACGAATTTGTTCCGGAGATTCCTCACCGGCCACATATAAAATAGTTTTGGCCTCTGCCTCAGCCCCTGCGGCCATCTGCAACACCAAGGTCGACTTTCCAATACCAGGCTCACCCGCCAGCAACACCACACTCCCGGGAACCAACCCTCCACCTAACACTCTGTCCACTTCACTCAACCGAGTATGTACGCGCTGAGTAGCCACCTCTCCCACTTGGTCCAAAGCCAACACCTTTCCGGCCGAAACATGGGCCGTAGCCGCCTTCCGTTCAGCGGTCAACCCACTCTCTTGCTGGATAGTTCCCCATTTCCCACATTCAGCACACCGACCAACCCATTTAGGATATTGGGCTCCACAGTTGATACAAGAAAAAATTTGCTTCTTCATAGCTGTATGCTAACTGACGCGTAGATGACGTCAAGCACAGCCCTACCGGCCAAAAGCTTGGTCCAAAGCCGCGTCTAGTTCTTCCTCAGTCACCACCCCTTTTAAGCGTCGTCCGCCTACATACAGCGTAGGCGTCTCCTCCACCTGAAACGACCTGCCGGTGAGATAATCCCGTTGAATCAAGGAGAGCATTTCGTCTGCGACACGGCAGTTAGTAAAAGCGGCCAAGTCTAAGTTCTCTTCCTCAGCGGCTTGAATATACACCGCTTCACCTAAGGTGGCTTGAT
This sequence comes from uncultured Gammaproteobacteria bacterium, assembly GCA_964364425.1. Lineage (GTDB taxonomy): Bacteria > Patescibacteriota > Patescibacteriia > UBA9570 > JBBTWU01 > JBBTWU01. The sequence goes on along the minus strand of CAYIMB010000006.1, from coordinate 47,898 downwards.
TACTAAATAAATCCTGAGTGTATTCAAAAAACTTTCCTTGTTGTTGCGCACACCGAGCAGCCTCAGCCGCATCTTGCGAATTTTTATGAATCCTTGGAATGGGAAAATCTTTCCAAATAAATCGTAATGTTCCATTTGAGTCATCCACCCGCTTCCGAATTAACTCATCCAACTCTTTACACGCCGGACATTCTAAATCCACAAAACCAATAATACTGACTTGTGCTTTCGCGTTGCCGTACATGGGATCAGTGGTATTCATTTCAGGTACCTCATCCGTCCCACGTAAGCCCTCTGGGATATATGTCACTAAGGGATCCGTCTGAGCTTGCTCTGCCCGGATACGCTGAATAACCGCCTCTTCATATGAGGAGGGAATGGCCGCCTGCGTGTTGACCTGCTTCAAATAGGCAAACACAAATATAACGCCTACGCCAGACAGTACACCTACAGAGACAAGGGCTGAATTCACGCGCTTCCAAGCCATACTACTTTAGATTTATTTTGTTCAACCGGCCGGTAATGGCATCTACGTAATATAAGGTTGATCCGTCTTCAGAGATGCTCATCTTTTCAACCGATGTTGATTCAACCCCATTAATATCCACCGGAATAGCCACTTTGGTTTTTTGGCCGGTGCTTAAGTTGATTTGGTAGATGTCGTCTGTGGTTCGTTGAGCTAGATCTGGCACAATTCCCGCCCCGTTTGGTAAATCCTTGGGCACTCCACAATAGACTGACCCGCCGTTAGAAGAGAAGGCGCATTTATCCGCCCATGTATTCACACCTAAATCAATTCGATTTTTTCCAATATCATTTCCCTTGGCATCCACCACCCAAAGCGTAGGCTTGAGCCGGCTATCAGTAGAATACACTGAATACACCATCTGGGTCCCGTCTGGGTCCCAAGCTCCTTCAAATCCAGAACCCTCCACCACCATGCCTTTAAAGTTTTCATTATTCAGGCCAATAAACCCCACTTCCTGCCGGTGTGCGTCAATAAATTCCCTAAACGTAGCAGCAACTGTTCCGTCCGGTGAAAAATTCACATCTACCTTGTTAGCGTTATCACCTAATGCTTCCAGTGTCCTGGCTCCGGAACCGTCTGGGTTTGCTACCGCCAGCACCCTACGTTCCTCATCTATATGCATGTACTTGAACGCAATACTTGACCCTGTTCCACTATAGCTAAACTCTTCATATTCTTTAGGCAAAGTCACCTGCTTGCCAGTCTGAAAGTTGTAGTAAATGTTGCTCCCATCCGGAAACTCTAAAATAGCCTCATCCTTGACCGGTGACCAGGCCACAGAATCTACATCCTTAAACACTGTAGCTGAGATTGCAGTGATGGTCCCATCAGCGTTCACCCTGGAAAATGTTCCACTAGCCGGATCATAATAGCGCATGGTTGAACCGTCAGCTGAAAGGTCCATATTCGTAACGGCTGAATCAGTCAGTTCAGTCGAGAGTGTCTTGTCGCCTAAGGCCACGGTAGATATGACTGGTAGTTCGGCCTGTGGGATAATCACTTCCTGCCCGTTGATATTCACCACAGTTGGACCTCCGTTCACATTTGTCTCTGGCAAAACACCAGGCGGCAATTCGTTTACGTTTTCTACCACTACAGGACCTAAAGTTGGACGAAAAATAATCCAGTAGAGTAAAAACGCCATCAACAAAGTAACGACTACGAACCCAACAGCGAGCAAAATACGTTTTGTTTTCTCAGTCATAGGTCAATCATACTATTGCCACTCGAACTTATCAACCAACCATTCCCCGCTGTCTTTCACCAGCACTATCCGAGCGGTTTGAGAAAATACCTTGGTGGCTGATCCCTCTTTGGACTCTCTCCGGCGAGTAGCTACTACCACCACGGCTCGCTTTTCCTCCAACTTATCTAGGCGTAAACTGACCACATCCGTGGTGACCCCAAAATAGACCGAGTTGTCTTTCCCCTCTTGAGAGGCAATCAATTCATTTGTCTCAGTTTGCAACTTAGCTGTCATATAAATCATCAGTCGTTCCAAATTTTCAAATTCATTCTGGTTGGAAAATGATCCGTAGCGTTCAGTGAAGCTTCGGCCCAACGCCAACACTCTGTCTTCATCCGGCAATGGCTCTCCTCCCACAGGTACATTCACATTCACCGCGTTGGTGTTGATGCCTACCTCGTTTGTGTTAGGTAAACCGTTCCCATTACTTACGGTGTTGGTATTTTGGTTTATCCCATTTTGGTTCACCACCGCGGTGTTAGGGTAAAATCTGTAAACAGCAAATAATCCAGCCCCACCTAACACCAGTAGCGCAACAAAAATAAGGATGACGAGTTTAAATTTGGTTTGACTGGTCATACAGTTATACTCCCCCCTTGAGCGGCCTGTGCTTGGAATTCTTTCTTAGCCGCTTCAATTTCTAATAATTGTTTTGGATCAGATGTGATGATTTGATCTTCCGTGTAAGACGCGACCACTTTTACTGCCACGTGTTTTGGACCAGCAAAGAAAATACCTTCGCCCACGCCGCTCTCCAGAAGTAGATACTTTTCCTCATCCGTCAACAAGAAAACTTTCTTAATCATATCTATAGACGCCGACGACTGCTTCATCAACAACTGCATGGAAGAGTTGTTCACAATAGCCTGGCCGTATGGTGAGCCTAAGAAGTCGTTCACATCTTGAGTAATGGTAGTCACTCCCAGATAATACTTACGGCACCGTTTGACTAAAGCAAAGATAAACTTAGCTGAATCCTCGTTCTGCATTAACCACCACGCTTCATCTATCACCAAAATACGCTTTTTCAAGGTAGACCGCACCACATTCCAGATATAGTTCACAATGGTGTAAATTGCCATTGGGCGTAACTCATCTTCCAGGTCACGGACGCTAAATACTACCAACTGATTAGTGAGTTGTACGTTAGTTTGTTGGTTTAACAAACCAGCGAAAGTGCCTTCAGTAAATTTCTTGAGCCGAATAATCAGGTTTTCTGTTCCTTCAAAGCCACCCAAAATATTTTCAAAGTCGGTTAAGGTTGGAGGTTCTATGGTGCTTAAATCTGAAGTGGCCGTAATGTCCTTTTTAGCGTACGTTTCTATCAACGCCCGGTCAATGATGGAATCCTCAGCCGCCGTAAACGTTCCTAACATCAAACGTAACAAACCCTTAATGGTAATAACGGCGCTACGGATAATATCCGCCGGCTGGTCAGCTCCTCCCACCGCGCGGGGCAAGTCAAACGGGTTCAACTTGGCCTCAGATGACAAACTAATGTTGATGTACGTTCCACCCACAGAATCTGACAGATATTTATATTCATTTTCCGGGTCAATAATGATCACATCCGTTCCCATCATCAAACTGCGCAACACTTCCAACTTCACAGCATACGACTTTCCAGCACCGGAAGTGGCAAACACGCAGGCGTTGGCATTTTGAAGTGAAAATCGATCAAACAAAATGAGAGAATTGTTATGGCGGTTAATGCCGTACAAGATACCTTTGTCGCTAGTAAGATCAGATGAGATAAACGGGAAGGAAGAAGCACATGGGCTGGAATTCATGTTGAAATAAATACCCAGCTCATCTGCGGCTAAAGGCAAACAAGAGGTGAAGCCTTGTTCAGCTTGATAGAATCCCCGTTTAGCTACCACCAACCGGCTACCAAATAAATTATCCAGCTGTTCCGTCAGGTCAGTCATTTGTTTTTCATTGTCCGCATACACCGTGACGTACAGGGCAAACTGGAAAAAGTGCTCTGTCCCCTGGGTCAGCGCATCACGCAAGGCTTCAATGTCATGCAAAGCGGTTTCGCGTAACGGGTCACGCGGCGCGCCCTTCTCCTGGTCAGACATGAGCTGCGCTTCTAACGCACCCACTTTATTCTTGAGTTGCTTCAAAATGACGGCTGGGGTGACCGGGTAAAAATACATAGCTATATCCAAAGCCACATTCAGATTGATAATAGGTGCAAACCAACCAACAGAAATATAGCGGGGGTAAGTGATCACATACAGCGTGGAAGCTAAGCGGCCGCCTAAATCCAGGTAGTGCGGCGTGACCTTCATGGCTGCCGGTGAGATCAAATCCAAAACCGTAGTAATGCCTGCCCGGTAGACCCGCTCAGATTCCAGCGCCTGCGACCGGTCAGCGGCCTGAGTAGGGGCTGGCGTACCAGGAGCTACAGCGCCAACTGGACCGGTTGGTGCCGCTTGGGCTGTCTGCTTTTTTTTGCCAAAAAATGCCATGGGTTTAGGTGCTTTGATCTAAGCGGATTTTATCTACACCTTCTAGCTGTTTTTCAGATATGCTTTGTGGATTATACGAGCGGTAGAGCAGCTCAATAATACTTTGCGTATCTAGCGGTTGCACCGCTAAACCCAAACTACTCAATCCTCCGGCCACAAAACTAATTCTGCGGTCCAGCTCTGTTTTATATTTTCTGAATTTATCCTGCTGGAGCTTCACCACACTAGCCGGAGCAAACACTTCAGTGGCCCTGGACATCCAAGATTTCTTCTTTTTATCATACGGAGAATGGTACACCACTACATAAAACCGTTTCTCCATAATTTCTGCCAAAGACACCAGTTGCAAAATATATTGCTTATATTCTTGGATCTGGACCCGCAGCAAGTCGTTTAACTGTTCTTTTTCTTTTTGCGTGAGGAGTGCTAAATACCCTTCAATATTTAATTTCCGTGACTGGATCACTATCTGCAAAGGAAAATCAAGGGTATTTAAAAAGCTGACGTAACCGGAAATGATGGCCTTCTGCTCATCCTCACTTTTTAGCGCAAAGTTAATAGACGACACCAAAATAATGGACCGCATGGTCCCGTCTTTCATGATGACGGTGTTTTCCCTGATCTCAGAAAATGGTAAAAACCGTTCGGTGGAAGCGGCAGTGCGTTTTGGTGTTTTTGCTCCTGTTTGTGCCATATTATTGAGGGTTGTTGACAGACACTTGGGGCGTTTCCGGGGGCTGCTGGGGAGGTTGGTTGGGCTGAACCGGGGCTGGTGCGGCCACCGCCGGCGCCACCACTGACGACTCCGCACGCGTTGGTTTCTGAATCAGTTCCGGCTGCATGTACGCACCTCCAGTATCTACCAATAAGGCCATTTCCGCCAGCCTGGAATTACTCACCGGCACTTTAGCTCTGGCCACCACTTTAGCTTGATCCTTTTCCTTTTTGGGGGCCTTCTCTCTAAAGATAAATTCATCTCTAAACCACAAACGGAGACGGGGCCGACGAAGGGTTTGAACCAAACTCAGAAAAAACCAGTGAAAGGGCTGGCTGTGAATTTTCACAAAACCAAACATGACTACGGTACCAAAGACCATGGCCCCTCCCACAATCAACAACCAAAAGGGCGCAAACTTGTACAGCAAAAACAACAACCCTGCACCCACCAACATAATCACAAACTGTCGGGCAGAGATGGGCCCTATAATTTTGGATTCGACTTCTATGAATTGAGGGACAACAAATTGCATGGTTAGTAACGCAAGCGTTTGTTAAGGTCGGCTATGGCGTCAAACTCTTGTGTAGTGAGAACAGGCTGCTCAGACCAGGTGCGCTGTTGGACCACCTCTTCCATTTGGCGGCCGGTGTTCAAAGCTTCTTGGCCCAACTGCACATACAACTGATTGACCGGTGAGTTCTGCCAGGCCTTAATACCTTCTGAGCGTTTGAGTAATGATTCTGCTTCCAGAAGATCGATTTTCGCTTTGATTTTTTCCGTCGCCGCTTGAGCCGTGCCCCCCAACCGTCTAAACTCCACTACTGATAAGTTGGCTAATTCGTCAACCGGTCCCATGACTTTAGGCGGGACTTTAATATCAGTCATGAGAGGTTTCCGTGTATCTAAAGGAGCACGTACGGTTGGCGTCGGTTGAGTAGTTCTAGTCACTCTGGCACCTGGAGCTCTCACCGGAGCTTGCACCATATCCCCTGTTGCTGTGACCTTACCTTCAGTCGCGTACGTTTGCGCCATGGCCTTTTTTACCTGCCCCATGGAAGGCGTGAGTTGAGATTTAATGGCAGCGCCAAACTGACGAGCCTTAGCTTGAGGGGCATTCTGGGCCTCTTCACCAATAGTCAGAATGATTTTATCTGTCACATCGCCTGATAAGTTGAGACCTCCGGTATTTTCTGGTCTGGTCATGAGATCTTTGAACTCCATCTGGTCTCGTACGCCCTTCATATAAGAGGTCACTAAGTTACCAAAGCGACGTTCCAAGTCATAGGATGGAAAAAACAACTTGTGCACGGCCATCACCTTTTTGGCCACGTAGTCATAATCAATCCCCTCTGGTGCTTTGAAAAAGATTTTTTGGACTTGTCTGATGTTAGCTACTTCTTTTTCATCCTCGTCTGAGAAGACTAACTCCCCTGACTTAGGTGTTGCTGACCCAGTTGGCAGGTTTCCGGTGAGTTGTGGGGTTTGTTTGGGTGAAGAGGCAGCTGGTGACGGACGCTTGATGACGGTTGGGGGGAGGGCCTGCATATCCACGTCGGTCATGACCGCCGGTTGAGCCACTCTGGCGGTTTCAACGGGAGGGGTTGGCTGAACAGGCACCACGGCCTTTCTAGTCACGCGTTTTGGTTTTGGAGCGACGACTGGTGCTGGTGCTTGAGTTGCCGGTGGTGGCACAATAACTGGTTTAGTGACCGACCGCACAACAGGCTTACGCACTGGTGCCGGTGGAGTAGGTTTTGGTCTAGGTGTAGGCGCAACAACGGGAGCCGTCGTGGTTACACTAGGCGCCGCCACAACGCCAAATTTTTTCTTATACTCTGCTTCAGGTAATCCGGTTTCAATATCAACCATCACTCCGTCCAGAATGCGTTTAAACCTACCATCAGCTGCCAAAAGTAATGGTGATTGTTCCATTCCCCCTAATGAGAGGCTGTCTTGTTTCAAATGTTCGTAAATTTCTACCAAACGTTGTACGTATTCACGTTGCTCCTCTGGTGTTTTTTGAATATTTGCACCGCGGAATACATACTGCGTCTTTTTCAAGGCATCCGCCGGAGCCAATGTACCCACAGCTAGATCGTAATCCTTCAACCAATTCATGACCGTTCCAGAAACTTGTGCTCCAGCAACAATAATTTGGTTAGTGGTAAGAGTCTGACCATTTTGATGCAAATCTTTTAACCATCTCGATTTGAAATCGTTCCGTAACCAATGTGGGTAGGTAGCTAATCTTTTTCGGATCATGATCCATGGATCAAAATCCGTGGCCTTTATTTTTACTCCCTCTGCAATGTCAGCGGTAAAAATTTGAGGAATTTCCTCTTCAAATAACTGAACGCTGGTCAAAAACCGCATCTGTGCCAGCTCCACTCTCAGCACCTCTTCCAACTCCTGTTTATTTGGAGATGCATCAATCACTTTTTTTATTTCTCTATACCAAGGATCCAGCTCCAAACCATTGTGTACTTCAGCCGCAATCTGAGTATATTCATGGATTTGATCCAAGAATCCTGTTGTGCGCAGGTCTGCTTCGGTAAGTGATTTGGTTATATCTAGTATTGGCATAAAATTATAACATGTCCCTAGTCTTCATTTGCGCCAATAATTTTTTCATGTTCTGCCATTCTTTGGCCGTTGGATTAGAGTTAACCTGTCCCTCCAGCAGTTGTTGGTTCTCTTTAATGGCCTGGATGGTAGCAGCGCTCATACTCTTTAACGATTGTTGAAAGTTACCCGGAAGATTCTTCATGTAGTGTTTGAACAAACTTGAAATGCCTTGAATGTTTCCATCCGCGTCAGATTTAAACAGGTTGGCCTTCTTCAAGTTATACATAAATTCAGGTGGCTTCATCCCTTTTAGTTCTGAAGTGAGACCCTTGAGAGCTTTATCATCATAATTAACCTTCCATTCTCCACCTTCTTTCACCACTTTCATTTCAATCAACGTGGTAGATCCATTTACAGGATCTGTGTAGGTTGAGGCTGTTGTTGCCCCTGAAGCTTCATGATCAGCGTCACGAATATTGCCCATGATCATACCAACCATGGACTTATCACCGTTATACGCTTTCTTCAGCATTAATTCCAAAGCTGTATCTTGATACCCTTTATCACCTGGGGACTTCCTGAATTCCTCTATAAATTTCTTAATTTCATCATCACTCGCTCCCTTAGATTTCAAGTCTTCACTAAATAATTGCTCCACAGCCGGCAAGGCTCTGTAGTTGCTAGTGATGGACGCGAGCTTCCCTTTCTTGGCCAAACCCATGAGAGCTGCTTGGACTTTATTCGCGTCCCCCGCTGAGTTTGCTTTTACCAAATAATTAACTAGGTTATCTTTATCTAAACCAGTCTGGCGCTCGGCCTCTTTAGTCCCACTGTCCCAACGTCCCTTTTGGTCGAGATATTTTTGGGTCCCGTATTCCTGCCCAAGATTCACCAGGGCTTGTCCAATCACGGGTAGCCATGCTCCGGTACTGGCTGTTTGGCCCTTGGCAATCAAATCAGAATCCTTGCCTCGTAAAGTATCAGCGTTTTGTTTTAAGGCCGCAATAGCCGGATCGGCATCAACTGTTACCTTCAGACCATCAACCACAGCTTGTACACGTGCAATTTCTGCTGGGAGTGAATTTTTTGTATCTCTATCAGCCTGAAGTGCGGCATTTTCAGTCATGCGCTCACCATCAACTCTAGTCATTTCAGCTTGAGCAGCTGCCTGTTGTGCAGGGGTTGAGGCAGGGTCATTATAAATAGCCTCTTGAGCTGTATATTGCCGGTCAAGTTCAGTAATTTTGCCTTGTCGGTCAGCAATAGAGTCATCCAGAGTACCTGATTGGTTCCGCAAGTTAGTCAGATTAGTCTCATTAGTATCCAAATCTCCCTGTGGCGCCCAAGCGGCGCTGTTGACCACGGCCAGGTGTTCATTGGCCAACGCTTCAACTTCACTCAAATCACCTGTAGAAATTTTTCCGGCCGCTTGGTCTTCTCTCGCCTTGGTGAGAGCATCGTCAATTTCTTTCCTGGCTTTTTCTTGGCGCTTAGCAATCGGCTCCGTGCTGTCTTGCATAATATCAAGAGCTGTTTTGAAACCTCCACCAGCCTTCTCCTGCACATCCCCCACTGCCCCCTTCTTCCCCTGCACTATTTCTACCGCTTTCAACACCGGCCACACTCCAACGGCCGTGGCCAAGTTCTTGTTGGCTTCCAGTCCCTGTTCTGACCGGCGCTTGGCGCCTTCCTGCTGTCGTTCTAAAAATGCTTGACGTAAGTTTCCAAACGTTCCGCCGGCTTGCACAGCCCCACCAAGAAACTGACCTATACCCCCTTTAAAGTTAGATTGAATGCCTCTGCCTATTACCTGACGTGCTTTCATCTGCCCATAATCTAAGCGTCCCAACACATCCTTCCCGGCAAAAGCTGCGGCACTACCCAACCCACCCAAAACTGTACCAAAGGCAAAACTCTGCGCCTTCCCAACAAATGACCCAAAGTCACCGGCCATACCCATCCCCTGTTGCATCCCGAAGTACAAAATCAACACCATCATCAATACTCCAATCAAGAAAGATGGTTCAGCGGCCGCCCCGGGAATGGGCGGAGCGCCGGTCAGAGAACCCAGCTGCAGAGACGCCGAGGTCGGATCAGGCACAAGAGTAATAGCCAACCAAATAAAGAAGGTCAGCATAGGACCCAAGATAGCGGCTTGGCTCAACTTGCTCCACCAATCTTTATAATACTTTTGGGTTTGAGGGAGAATGGAACTGACAAAAGCCACCGGACCAAACACGGCCAGCAACCAAAGTAAAATCACCCGCCCCAAGAACAAGACAAAGTAGACAAACATGATTGCGATCACAATCAGCTCCAGAATGACCACAATAAATCCGGAGGCAATAATAGCTGCAGGTTGAGTCAGCTTATCCGCAGCGCTAGCGCCAAAAGAGGTGGTGAAGCTGGTAAAAAATGGTAAACCAAACGAACCCACCAAGCTGGCTAAACCAACAGAACTAATGCCAGCCACAAACGTTTGCTGGATCACATCTGCAAAGTCGGTGACAAAGGCCACTATGGTTCGGCTGAAATTTACAAAAATGACAGCAATAATGAAACGTGGAAGGTTTTTATTCCACATGTATTGTTCCCGTCTGAGTGTGGTTCCAATGGCAATGATCAACAAAATGATGACAAAAAACAGGTTTACCACGTCCCTGAGCACTTTCCAGGCCACTATAACGTTGGGAGTGTTAATCACCACATCATATGAGGCCATTTGAACTGTCAGCCACATAGCAAAAACCATTAACAAACCAAACACGCTGACCAAGATACCAGCAAGTAGTCCGTTGATCATTGAACCCAAGGTGAGAGGTGAAGTGATGACCTCCTTGATCCCATCAGCAATCCAATTGGCTGAAACCGCCTCCGGCACAAACGGGTTATGTCCGGATACCATCATGACAATTGAAGCAATGCCCAAACCTAAAAGCAGAATAATGCTGTGACGCAATACCCTGAGACCGCGGCGTTGATATTCCGCGCTGCGTTTGAGAATGGCCTTACAGACGGAGAAAAACATGTTTTTTGTTTGAAAAATTGGACGCGCCTGATCCTCCGAACTGTCATTATTATAACAGAAAATGTATTGTGATGCAAAACAGCACAGAATGTCGATTTTCACGCAAATGGAAAAGGAGTCGTTTCCGTAGACCGTCTCAGCTTGTGCAGCGTGACGGTGAACGGGCGTACTCCTTTCCGAAGGTGCGGTGTGTGCGGGCGTTGAATCGACCCTACTCCCCCGCCTCGGACGAACCGCAGTTGGTGACGGAGGTGAACGTCCCCTCCAAGCCGTCGAGCTGGAGAGAGCCTTCCGCCTCATCTTCGTCGTAGAGGTTGATGGTCAGGGTCACCTCGGTCGCTTCCGTGTAGTCGCCCCAGGTGAAACCACCGGCCTCGGCGGGACCCTGGGCCGTGCCGACGTTCGCCAGGGTGATGAACCGGCAGGCCTCGCTGGAATCCACACCGGAACAGTCGTCGACGCTCATCCGGTCGTACGTCCCCTCCGTCGGCTGAACGTCCTCGCAGGAGCTCCATTCCGGACTCCCATCGTCAATACCATCGTTGCAGGCGACATACCCCATCAGATAGATGTACCGGCCCTCCCCCTCCAAGCTGGGATCACCGGAGTAGTAGACCAGATCCTCACAGGACTGGACCCACTCGGTGATCAGGATCTCGGGACCCACGGTCTGCTCGCTCCAGTCCGGTGGGGACCAGTACAGGACCGAGGCAGCAGTGAACGACCCATCCCCCGTCAGGCTCGCCGATGAACCGGAAGTGATGCCCGTTTCCCCGGAATCCTCACCGTCGCCGGTGTCCGTGGTCTCCGCGGTGTCCCGCTGGTCGCTGTCCTTCCCTTCGTCCACGCACGCCATCAGAATCAGAAGCCAGGTCATGGTGCCTCCTTGGGCTTGAGCGAAAGTTGATCAATCGCCTCCATCTTCATCCTTACCAAGATGAACATGCAGACGAACGATCATTTTCAAAGTTATGTGTACCGATTTTCACGCAAATGGAAAAGGAGTCGTTTCCGTAGACCGTCTCAGCTTGTGCAGCTGCATGACGGTAGACGGGCGTACTCCTTTCTCCAAGGTGCGGGTGGGCGTGAGAACTTGGCGCGGTGCGGCCTAGTCCTCGTCGAGGACGAACACACCGGGGCCTTCCTGCACGAAGTACTGGCCGCCCTGGTAGGCGTAGTCCTCGTAGCCTTCGGAGCACGCGGGGTCGCTCTCCGGGTCGAACACGGAGAGCTGGTCGAACTGGAAGGCGCAGCTCCAGTACTCCTCCAGGCCCGGCACCACGCGGGTCACGGACTGGGACGTGTCGGCTTCACCGCAGGTGATGTGGTAGTCGCCACTGTCCAGCAGGGACACGGTGGCCACCCAGGGGCGGGGGTTGGCGTCCTCGTCCTTGAGGATGGTGCCGAACAGGCCGACCTCGTCGTCCCTGCTGAGGCCCGAGTAGTCCCAGGGGTCCTCACCGAGGGCCCGGAGGGCATCCTCGCAGGACTCGTAGCCCCCGGTGAGGTCCTCTTCCTCGTTGGTGTTGTCCAGCTCGTCCTGGCCTTCGGTACCGTAGCTGAACGTTCCGTCCAGAAAGTTGCCCGTGTCGTCGCAGGCGAAGAGGGCGCCCAAGGGCGCCAAGAGAAGCATGCGCATGGGAGACTCCTATGTCGGAGGGTTGGGGAACTTGGCGAAATCGATTGCCTCCAGAAAAGCTTCACTAACATATTTATGAAGCACTGCTGGAGACAATCGACTCATCCAAAAATCTTTAGCTCACCTAATGTAAAGGGCATCCTAGTACTGGTAGTATTACAAAGTATGATGACAAATTTGTCAAGACCCGCCGTCCACACTTATCCTTTTCATTACATTAGTCAGGAGAAACCACTATAAATCCGTTGAATTCGTCATAAGCATCACAATACCCATCTTGTGTAGATCGATATTCACTTAACGAGTCATCATCTTGCAAGCCACTACAGAAATCCCAGTTATCTTCAATTTCTAGTCTAATTTCATACACACATACTCCAGCGTAGCCATCTCCATCTGAATCATCTAGGTCTTCATAATGGTCAGTATCCGACTCATCACAGTTATATGAGCGAGAGTAGATATGATTATCACTTGGCGCCGCATTCCAGTTATCTTCGGTATGAGCTTGGTCATCCCAGTCCTGACGGAAAGTGTGGCCATCTATTCCTTCCCACAGAATTCTAATTTGGCTGAGCGGCACTTGGTTGTCATCAGCATCCGTACCAAATGACAGACGAATGGATTCGCCATCTTCAATAAATACTTCCTGCGTTTGGCTATTCACTTCTATGTTGTTGATTGTTGGTCGAATGCCACAGTAGTCAGTATTACTCCTGGACCCGCTACATTCTTCCATTTCATCATACATACTATCTCCACCAATACCGTTGGACCAGTAACTGCCTATGTCTTCTACCTCTAGACGATCATCATTTTCCCCTTTTTTCCAAATATTACCCCCCTGCAGTTCAACAAATATCAGACGCAAGTCTTCTCTGGCCGTCATAAAGGCAGCAGTTATCTGATCATTATAATCAGACACTGCTTGGGAATACCCATTTCCTGGATCATAGGTTTCAACCACACCTTGGGCAGAATTATCCGCATGTCCATCCAAACCTAGACACAGCCCATCCCCTTCGGCCGAACAGTCATAATCTACTACTCCGTCTCCTCCTTCATCTTCATTACAGGTCTGACTCTCTCCCCCGTAACTCCCTCCGTGTAGAGCATTGTAGCCTTGGCACATATTGGTTGAACACTTACCAACACAGGCGAGTGGGGAGGCCGAGCCGCTTGATTCACTCTCGCGATACACTGTTAACATCGCGGTGTCATCAGAAAGGAATGGTGATGTGTTGAACGTTCCGCCAGTCCACATATCAGGATACTCTGAAAAATCCGTATGCACAGCACCATAAGGACTGTTAGCATCAGAGTAACCGTACGTGGAATTGGGCAAGGTGTAGGTGGTGTCCGCAGTTAATCGGTCCAACCAAGCCCTGGTATCCCCGTCATCACTGACTGTTTGCACGGCCAAGACGCAACTCTCATTCAGTGAGTAAGAAATCTTAATTTGAGCTTCCACGTAATCATCATCTTCATCAGACCACACTACCCAAGCCAGGTTTTTCAAAATCCCCTCTTCAAAGTACCAACGGAAACCTATGGCATTATTTTCGCCGAAGTAGCTCCTTCCAAGTATTTGATTTCCTCCAACCGCATCTTCATCATACAAAGCAAATTCCTCTGCAGGAGTGTCCGGATAGTCTAGGTATTGGCCAATATCTGACCCCTCCCAATTGGTTTCGTCAAACAAATCTTGGTTGCAAAATGTTGGACCGCCCAAAAAGTTGGTCTGATCAGTCAGGTCATTTTCAGACGAAAATACCCATTGCAACTCACCGGTTCCGTTTTCATCAATACCGTTATACACCCACCGGCAATACAACCCATCATCAGCCCCTGAGTCATTTTGTATCACATACAACATGTCCTCTGGAACTATGTCAGTACCATCAGGTTGGGTTAAACTGCCATCATCAGCTACAGTGACATGATAGGTTTGGGACGTTACATCAGAATATGTATCAGTCAGGCTAAAAATATCATTGATCAAAGGCCACTCCTCAGTGCTATCACCTGCTTCCTGATCTCCTCCTTCCATAGAAATTCTGATTTCGTTGATATCAGATAAGGTAATAATTTCTTCTGGCGCTGTTGGTGGCGAAATTCTGGCCAACAAAGCGGAGTTAGAATTTTTATCACCATCCATGACGAATGTAATTTCACGAGCGACTGACTGGTACCCTTGGGTACCAAGGTCGGTAGTGTTGGTATGGTCCAAGCCATATATCCCTTCATAATCATCCGTATAATACACCCCACTCACACATTCACCTGAAGAACTAGACCCTTGGCAATAGGCGTCCGTTTGTCCGGTACAGATGGCCCCATCCCTGTCTCCTCCATCACACACCGCCAGGTCTTCCAGTCCCTTAGCCAACGCACAGTAATAGACCGGGACTCTACCCGTATAACCGACTGCTGTTTTGGTCCTTACATCATTTGCTCCGCTAATAACATCTACCGGCCACCAAGTCACACATTTATTGGTAAATAGCCCGTCATGTTCAACACAATACCCTTCAACACCTTGGTATACGGCACCGTTATCCTCATAATGACATAATAAGGCACTTTCAGCCGGGTAGGCCCTACATTCTCTAGCCACATCATCTAAGCTTTTGTTCACCTCCAGGACTGGCAACATACTTACATCATCTAAATAAAATCCTGAATCTCCATTCTCTTGGATAAACAGCGTAATACTGGTGGTATCTTCTTGTTTGTCAGATGCAGTGACCGTCAGGGCATATGAAGTCATGGTACTGTCAATTTCAACCACTGTATTGCCACAGTCCCACTCTGAGTCACAAATATGGAAATAATCAGTTGTTTCAGTTGAGCCATCAGAATACCTTAGACCTACGGTCAAATGTTCACTGCCACTTGTTGCCTCACCAAAGGCGGCATTAAAGGACACGGCATATTGACTAGCGTTTACAATACCATCAACGTCCAATGCATATTCAACTCCCTGACCAGCTCCAGACGGCTGGACATATAATACGTTATCAAGATCAAGAGTTATGGACCCAGCCTGAGGATCTTCAAAAAACTGGTCATCCGCAGAAGTTGGATTACTGAAATCAACTGAAGGGTCATACTCAACAATTGAAATAAAGGTTGAGGTGTCAGTTGGATCCCATAACTCCCAACCTTCTCCTAGCTCATCAGGATTTTCACACCAGCCATCAGCATAATTAAAGGACGAATTAAGATCTACAAACAATGAGCTGCTAATTTTATATTCCACATCTGCCGTGCCCTGATCATCAGCATTCTCAATCTCAGTCATTTTTGCCTCTGTATTAGGATTACGACAGTGATCATCAACTACGCAGGTCTGGCCTTTGTCTATACTTGAACTGAACACCGTGGTCACGGAAACAGCCGTAGACCCACCATCAAAAGACAAGTACTGAGGTGATGTTGCGGAACAGTTAACCGTTTCAAAGTCCCCAAATTCAATCAAATCATCGTTTCCATCACTCAGTCCATCCTCACCTTCTTGGACCATGTCCTCATACGGGTAATACCCTTGTATAATCATGTCGTCCTGACAATCGTCATCAGTGCTACAGGTGTCACCTTCGTGTGGTCCATCAACACAAGCTCCGGAGGTACAAGCACCGTCTGTCTCCCCCCATTCTACTCCAACAGTTGAATACCCAGATAAGTTCAATAAGTCATCAAGTCGACTTGTAGACCCAGCACGAGAGCGTAAAGTGAGATCATCTGAACTACCCAGGTCATCAGCATCCGTGTGTCCCAAGCTGTTAGAACACAGGCCGCTGTCAGACAACTCATCACATCCTCCAATTTCTAAACAGGTTATTACCTCATTTCCTTCTGAGTCCGTAGTAATGGAAGCGGTTAAACAACTCAGCCACGTCTCACACTCCCTATCCGGCCTCACCTGCAACACCGCATTCCCATCAGCCGTATCTGCATTAAACCGACAATTCTCATCATCAGATTCTGTAGCCCCAATGATACATGAGCTGACTGAGAATTCACTATTCACCTCTGTTTCCGCCTCCACCGCAGACAAATACGTTAAGTCCTTATTGGTGACATCTCTGAACGCTACACACCCACCACCAATGTCCACTTCCCCGTTACACGTATTCTGATCACTTTCCGGCGCGCCATCTACAGATTCGTTCACATAGAAATAGGCGGAATTTTCAGTCAAAGAAAAATTATCTACATACAAGGCCTCTCCGCTTGGCGTGTAGGCGTACACAAATGGACGGACGGAAGCAACATCTGCGCCCCACTGATTATTCACGGACGGCCAGGCCATTTCTAATCGATTTCCAACTTGACCACTGTACCTCATCCACACTCCATTCTCATCACTGGAAATGGTCTCAGCTGCGGCGGCCACGTTAAATTCTACGTAATCATCAGCGTCACCCTTGGTGCCATCTCCATCATAGTCGTAAAACAGGAAGCTTCCGTCTGCGTCATAGTAATAGAGTCCCAAAGAAACCAGGCTCGCATTAACCGTGCCGGAAAAAGCATGAGGAACCATCACGTTGGCAGACAGGGTGTAAGTTTTAGAGGCATCTATGTCAATTCTTTCTTCAGGCACAACGGAGCAACCTATGCCATCTCCAGAAATAGAAAGCCCATCTTGTGCAATCTCTAAACTATCAGTTCCCGTATGAGCTTCTGAAGTGCTTTGGGCAAACTTATCACAACCAAACAGGAAATTTTCAAAATAGTCTGGGACACCGTCTGAAGATTCTACACTTTCATCTGTTTCGCCGCTGTTTTCATCATAATCATACACATCTTCTTCAAACCCACCGTTTGGAATGAGATTGTCCGTGGCCGTATCCTGATACTCCGTACAACCTGAGTAAGCGGCGGAGCAAGTGCCAGTCCAGCCAGTATCTGGGTACGTGTTCCCATCAGCATCTGTAGATAAGTCGCTCCGACAATGTGGTTCATCCGTATCTGTGGTGTCATCATCCGGACAGTCTTCATCACTCACACAGAATAGACCATCCCTGTCTCCTCCGTCACATATAGCTCCCATGGGCTGGCTTGGGCTGTCTGTCTCATCAAACAACGGACACTCCGTGTCTGTACCCGTAATAAACCAGGCAAAATCAGAGCCGTCTGTCTCTTGCCGGTATTCACACGTCCGGTCACCAGGGTCTTTGAAGTAGACTAATTCATCATTTGAGCTGGTATATTCGTCACACGCTAAAGCATCTGTCTCACACAGAATACTGCTATAGCTATCCGGATCATTTAGGTAGGTGACCGCAGTAAAGCTGTCCGCATACCCGCTTGTTTCATCCACCTCAGGCTGCCCAAATTCAGTACAACCGGCAGCGGAGGCGGTGCAGTAGT
Source organism: uncultured Gammaproteobacteria bacterium (assembly GCA_964364425.1). Taxonomy (GTDB): domain Bacteria; phylum Patescibacteriota; class Patescibacteriia; order UBA9570; family JBBTWU01; genus JBBTWU01. The sequence goes on along the minus strand of CAYIMB010000006.1, from coordinate 30,323 downwards.
TATCTTCATCATTCACCCAGGCCACCACCTGATCTGCTGCAACTGTTACGTCATCATTCGGGCCAGTTGAGCTGGTAAAGTCATTCTCCGTATTAAACTCTTGAGTAAACGGTGAATCTGAATTTTGTGTATCTATAATAGCTTCACAGCCCACGTATTGCTCTTCACACAAGCGGCTAAACGATTTGATATAGTGAGTATCCCCAGCTCGGTCAGTATAATCCTCACAGCCTTCATATCCGGCACAAGTGTCAGCCGTATTTTTAATCAGGTATTGAGCATCACTTTCTTCCAAGACCACATTATCTATATATAAATCCGTACTGTCATCCCAATAGATGACAAACTGATCATCTGCTTCTCCGGCTCGTGGCATAATGACCGGCCCAAAGGTATATTTATTCCAATCACCCTCAGTGATGGTCACCGTTTCACCTGAGACGCTGTTGACTGAGTTCTCTACAAAGTAAACTGACGCGTCAGCACTGGTAGATGTAGCAGAATCAAAGTACACGCTTAGACCAGACCCTCCGTCCGCTTCCTTGGCCCAGAGCTCTACCACGTAGGTTTTTCCTTCATCTAAAGAGCTGGTGGTTCCCTCATCACCCACGGTAAACAAGTCGTAAGTGGCTGTCCCGCTGGACAAGTGCATGCTATGCCCGCCGGCAGCTGTGGATTCAGATGATTGCTCCACCGTACCGGTGCCCACGGAGTCCCAGACCGCATCTTCAAAATCTTCGTTAATGGCTTGAAATACATCACCACCGGCTGACCCTTTGTACTCGCGACACAAGTTTTGTGACACTGGACACTCAGTGGATTCAGACGGGACAGAATAGTAAATCCGGCCATCCAGCTCGTTACGCAACGGATGACAGTCATCTGAAGCCGTGATGGTGTAAGACTTCAAGCGGTAGTAGCTGGTTCCCGTATCTGGGTCAATAAACTCTGTACAGTCTGCATCTACCGTTCCTAAAGATGAAGCTGAACAAGTTTTCTGACCGCTGCCGTCTATAATACCATCCCCGTCTGCATCTGCAGCGGTGGTATCATCAATACAGTCGGCTTCTGAGCTTTCCGCCGTTGATCCATATAAATCCAGGTTGGTACATGGGCCATCATCTACATTTGATTTTTTCAGATCAAATGAACGGAGAGAGTATCCGGAAACGTCTGACCCTTCAAAGGTGACAAATGTACTGATCTCATCGTTATCTCTTTGCTCCGGAGTGTCCTTCACACACTGCTTAATGTAAGAGTAGTACTCTAAGCCCTCGCCACCTTCACTCACCACATCTAAGTTGGTATATTCTTCACAGCCAACGTACTGAGCGCTACAAATGTCAGCCGTGGACGGGATAATCGAAACAGAATCTATACATTCCCCCGAGCTACCACAATCCGTATCATCATAACAACTCACGCCTTCATATCCGGAGTTGTTACAGTAGAAGCCGGTGCGTTGGACAATTCCCTCACGTTCATCACCAGTTGGCAGGGTGGTAAATCCGGCCAAGCTAGGAACAGGGGCGGCGTTAGTGAGCGGCTGTTCTTGGTAAAAGTCACAACCCACAAACTCATCATCACTGGTGGTACCGTTACACTGGCTGCATGACGAGTCCGCAAAACCATCTGCACCGGCACAAGCCTCTGATAGCGGGTTGGTGATTTGACCCGGGATAGCATCAGTTGAAGTTCCTCCGACTGGCGTATATTCCTCACAGCCCACATCTTCAACTGCACATTCTAAGGCATCCCCATTCATGGAAATCAGTTCAGTAGTGCCATACGCCGTATAGTCAGAAGAGTCATCAGTTTCAGTCAGGTCAAAGGAATCAAATTTGATTGGGTCAGCACAACTACTTGGTACGGTAATGTGTAAAGACAGTTCAGTGGTTGTGTCTGAGGTGGTTGAAGGATAGGTATAGGCTTCAAACACATTAGTCGTCCAAGTTTGGTCCCCTTCATAAGCCAGGTTGGAAGATGAACCTCCGGTGTAGTCAAGATTTTCCAACAGCTCCCCATTCAAGGTGACCTCGCCTAAACAACCGGTGGTTCCGGTGTTCTGGGACATGAACGACAGATCAAATGTTCTGTTAGCCAATGTATAGCCGGTTTCAAGCTCATACGTTAATGTAGCCACGCCTTCTAACTCTGCGGCCACAAAGCCATCAAACACGTCGTCGCTGGTGGCAAACACCCGACCGGTTTTTTCCCAGCCAATACACTCGTCTGTACCTGAATCAGCCACACAGGCCGTACCTGGGTCGCTGGAATCTGCAGCGTAGAACCCAAACGTATCAAACGTGGTATCTGTTAACTCATCTTCACCGCGCACCACATCTTCAGGGACATCACTATATGCATTGAAATACTCAAAGCTGGAGTTAAAGATCAAATTTGCTCCCGTGGTGGTCTCAGTGTAAGTGGTACAACCAACATCACCATCAGCGCAAGTAGCCACTTGATTATTAAAGTTGATGGCTGAATCTTGACCCACCACTGCAGAGTCTGCTACTTCACCCAGCGTACAGGCCGTTCCTAAATCTGTGGAACACTTAAATGCTCCTTCCTGCATGTCACAGGCGCTGGCATCATCCGCCGTACAGGCGCAGGTTCCGCTTGCGGAGTCGTAGGCAGAAGAAGTGGTGCTGCAAGTTTCATAGGTATACCCATTCTGCGAACACTGCCAATCCAAGTTAATCTCATTATATTCCGTACAATACCACTGGCAGCCAACAGAGTTGGCATTACAATTGTTGAAATTCAGAGTATTTCTCAAGTAAGACGTCTCATCCCCGTTAGAATCTGAGTAGGTTTGGCAGGAAGAATTTTGTTCCGGACATTCGTCTCCCTGGAAACGGTAAATACGTTTTTCCTCTGTACAGTAGCCATAGGCAATACAGTTTCCATCAGAGTCTGTTTTTAAACAGGATTGGTCATCTACACAGGTCTGGGCGCGTAAGAGGTTAGGCCGTTCTGGGGTAGAATCCAGGCCGTCATCATCTTCAAATCGACTTGATAAAACATTTTGCCCATAGCCTTGCAAATTACAGATACCGGCTGGGCTGGTCAGCACCCAATCCGGGTCAACTAATTTACAGTACGGGGAGTAGTCAGTGGAATCACATTGGTCATACGCGTCCACCAAATCCTGCAATGTGATGCTGGTGCCACCGCCAAAGTCGCGTAAATATTCAGCTGCAATCTGCCAACCGACCGGGACAATCCGGTAATGTTTTAAAATAATAGTTGAGCGGTATTGGATGCCTTCCTCTGGAGACTCAATGGGTAATCCGCCTTCACCAAAGCCAAATGGCCTACCGCCATCTATCAAACCCTCATCTAAAGCCTGCTGTACCGTTTTGCCTTGTTCTATAGCAGAACGGAATCCTTCATCTATCACACAGTTGGTCACATCTCTCCCTTGATCCGGACAGTTGGCTAAATCTGACAAAATATCTATATCTCCACCCCGAGTCAGCGGAATCTCTTTAAAAGTAAGATATTTCTCCTCAGCCGCACTGACTCCCCCGGAAGTGGAGCTGGAGCCAGACAATGAATCTGTGATATTTGGTGTGGTAAAATCTGCAATTAACCCATTCTTTAGGCGTTCTAACAATTTTGAAATTAAAGTGGACGTGAAAATATCAATGGTGTCAGCCAGAAGCTGACCGGTGTAGGTGGTCTGCGGATAGCTGGAAGCATCCAAACTGAGGAAGTACTGATGCTCCACCACTGAACCAGGAGTAGCAACATAATCAGATACTTTCCCGTCTACGGCCATGAAGTCTCCCTTCAAACGATCTATCACCGCTTCTTCCCCTTGATCTGCGGTTACCTCATAGCCGGCACCAACCGCAGTTGAGTACACACCAAAATCATTGTTTGTTGGGATGAATATGAGAGCTACGTTAGTAGCAAAGTCTGCGTCCAAGCTGGATTCTTGAAAATTTTCCGTGATGTCAGTAAAGGTACACTCCACTACCGGCATGTCTGCCTCAGGCAGTTGAATACCTAGGGTGTCAAAATTAGATTGCGGGATGGCAATCCCTATAGCCAGGTTCAAAAAAAGCTGGGCATCAATATCTGTTGGCTGACATAAGTCATATTCAAAGTACCCGTTTTCAGAAAATAGGGTGTTCAAAAATTCTCCGGCAGCGGCGTCACCTACATCAGTTAAGTAGGCTCCAACGTCCTTGGTATACAGCAGAGGTTTCTGATTCTCATCACCGGACCCAATCCACACCGCCGTGTCGTAGGCAATTTGGCTGACAAATACTTTCAAAGCATTTTTGAAAGCAAGCGCCGCACCTTGCTTCAACCCTTCCAACACTACATCCTTGATAAATTTACCTAAATTCTGAGTCAGGTTGGCAATATCTATCGTTGGAGCACCTTGCGCTAAGGCGGGTTGCGGACGTGTCACCAGCACTCCGGCAATAGGCAGGGCAAAAACCACAACCATCACCCAAGCAAGGAAAAATTGCTTCAGCCTATGTCTCCAGTTTAATTTGCTCCGTTTGTCTTGCATATTATTGTTCAGTCTCAGCAGTAGCCTCTCCTAAGGCTTGTTTATAAATCACCAACAGGTCTGCATCACTGACTTGGTTCAAGATAGCTTCATCTATGCCGGAAGAAATCAGGAGTTGGCGGATTTGATCAGGTGTTAAGTTTTCTAGGTCCTGTGTACTGGTGATGGATTCGTCCTCTAGGAGGTCAGCATAATTAGCGTCCGTTGCAGTATTAGTAGTACCTGGGGTAGCACTGGTCTCAGTCAATGTCTCCTGATACAGCTGCAACAAGGTAGCGTCATCTATTTGGTCTAGCATTTCTTGAGCCACGCCTGCATTCAGGAGAGTTTGCCGAATTTCCGCCGTGGTTGGAGTACCAGCGGTCCCTGCAACGGCTGTATTTGTGGTGGAGGAAGTATTGACCGTTCCTGATGGAGCAGTGTTGGTTGAGACGGTTTGGTTCCCGGTTCTGATTTGCAAACAATCAGCTCCGTTACAGTTTGGATCAGTTCCGGCGGCTATTTCCGTATTGTCATCTGTACCGTCAGAGTCGCTATCTGCCAGATATGGGCTGGTGTTATACACATACAGCTCATCATAATCCGTTACCCCGTCTGAATCAGTATCTTTAAAACGCAAATTGTTGAGCTGATTTTGCTCAGCTTGATTTAGAGTAACGTCAGAAGCTCCAAGTTCACCAAAAAAAGTCGCTTTGATGGTTTGGCGAATGTTAAATACACCCAAAAGTAAGGTTAATCCACCTATCACAACCAACGCTATTGTGGTTAATCTATCTTCAATCCGTAAAGCCATGTATTTCTGGCGTACTCAATATCAAAACTGAATTGATTATATCAACTTTCCTGAAAATGATCAACTGTATTAGCTAGATCTTTCCAGTTTTGGACAGAAAGTTCTTGGGGACGAATAGTTGGGTCAACTTTTGCTTGGTTCATCAACCGTTTAGTGTCATCAGGTGACAGCCTCAACCCGCCAGCTAACGTATTGTGTAGTTGTTTGCGTTTTCCTCCAAATCCCATGTGGGCCAGTTTGAAGAGTGTTTTGATGTGTACATCCTTTGGATGATGAATCTGGTCTATCTGTATCACCATACTGGTAACATCTGGCTGAGGGTGGAAAGAGGTCCTGCTCACCATGGTCACAAAAGACGGGGTTCCGTACAATTGGACGCTCAAAGCCAACAGGCTCATCTCCCCCGGTTTGGCCATGATGCGTTCCCCGACTTCTTTTTGCACCATCACCACCATCCGCTCTGGTTGATGTTCAGACTCTAAAGCATGTTTAAAAATAGCTGAAGTAATGTTGTATGGAAGGTTGCCGACTAGGGTATACGGACGGACGGCGGTTAAGTCTGCATAATTGATACTTAAAATATCCTGTCGGACTATCTTGAGTCCCGGGTTTACGCTGGTGAGCTTTTCCAAAATGGTAATCATACGTTGATCCACTTCCACCGCTATGACGTGCGCCGCCTGTTCACACAGAGCGCTAGTGAGCACCCCCACACCGGGCCCAATCTCCACCACCAAACTCTCTTTTGTCAGTTCAGCGGCCTGTATAATCTTTGTGATCACGCGCTGGTCCAAAAGGAAATTCTGCCCCTTAGACCTCTGTGGTTTGATAGCGTATTTATTGAGTAAAAAGACTAATTCTTGCTTATTCATATATCCGTTTCAAAGTTCGATTTACGTGTGCCGGTCCCTCCCGTAGCACCTGTACGCCCGCCTCAGTCACCACCACCACGGCCGAGGGTTTCCGTCTGGGTAGTGACCCACCATCCACCACCGCATCCACCTGCGTAAGGTCTATCTGACGGCCGACCTGCACTACAGAGTAGGCCGCCGGCTGTCCTGCCTGGTTAGCACTGGTGGCCACCAAGGGTTGGCCCACCGCTTGAGCCAGGTCACGCAGCATAGGTAAGTCCGGCACCCGCACACTCATACGGCGAGACACAACTAGAGACACCGGCCCCGGCCACACGGCTTGAGCTGCGCGGGTAAACTGTTTTGAACGAGCGGCAGGAAAAAACTTTTGTACCTGGGCCAAAGAACTGGCCACCAGCGTGAACTTAGTATCACGTCTGCCCTTCAAGACCAAAATGCGTTTAATCCCAGCTGCTGAACGGATAGGTGTAAACAGACCGTAAGAAGATTCAGATGGTAACACAACTACTCCTCCTTGGCGGAGAATGGTGCGCGCGTTTTTAAGCTGCTGGGCTGAAAGTGGCTTCACCTGCGTCTAGACCACTATGTTGACCAACCGTCCGGGCACCACAATCACCTTTTTAGGTATTTTTCCGGTCAAAAATTCCTGCACACGTTCATTGGCCAGGGCCGCTCCTTCTAATTCATTGTCCCCAGCGCCAAATGGAAGGTCTAGTTGGGCTCGCACCTTCCCATTCACTTGGACAATAATCCGTACCGTGTCCTGTTTCAAGTATTCTTCGTTCGCTTGCGGCCAAGGTTCAGTAGATAAGATGGTGCTCTGTCCTAATTTCTCCCATAACTCTTCTGTCAGGTGCGGAGCAAAGGGATTGACTATGTGCAAAAACAGTTCCCAGTCCTCACGTGCAATAGACGGAAGTTTCTCCAGCTCATTTAAGGCCATCATCATGGCAGACACGGCCGTGTTAAACTTCATGTCCTGTATGTCATCTTGAATTTTGACCAAGGTCTGATGCAACACATGTGTAGCTTTATGCGTTTCCGGCGGGTTGCCCACTTTTTCTGACAGGTTATATGTCCGGTCTAAAAACCGCCGCACCCCTTTAATGCTGCTTTGGTCCCACGACACCGCTTCATCATACGGACCCATAAACATTTCATACATGCGTACGGTGTCCGCACCAAATTCGGCTACCACGTCATCAGGATTCACCACATTGCCAATCGATTTACTCATTTTTTTGCCGTCAGCAGCCAACACCATGCCGTGCGACACGCGACGAGCGTATGGTTCAGAGGTTGGCACAAGTCCCTGGTCAAACAGGAACTTATGCCAGAAACGAGAATACAACAAGTGTAGTGTAGTGTGCTCCATGCCCCCGTTATAGATGTCTACTGGCATCCAATACTTCAACTTTTCAGGTGATGCAAAGGCCGCGTCATTCTTAGGGTCCGTATAGCGTAAAAAATACCAACTGGATCCGGCCCAGTTGGGCATCACATCTGTCTCACGCTCTCCGTGTCCACCACAATTGGGGCAAGCTACACTTTTCCAAATCTTCATGTTGGCCAGCGGTGACTCTCCTGTATCCGTTGGTTTGTAATTTTCTACATCAGGCAAGACCACAGGCAGTTGTTCATCTGGCACAGGTTGCGGCCCGCATTCGGCGCAATGAATAATGGGAATAGGTTCACCCCAATAGCGCTGGCGGGAAAACACCCAGTCACGCAGTTTGTAGTTCACTACCCGCTTCCCCCACCCTTGTTCCACCATATGCTCCATCACTTTCTCAGTCGCTACGTGAATTTCCAGACCATTCAAAAAGTCGCTATTGACCATAGTCCCAACTTCTTCCTGAACCTGCTCTGGCCGCGCAATCTCTGACGTGTCTCCATTTACACCCACCACTACACGCAAAATTTTCAACTGCATCTTCTGTGCAAACTGGAAATCACGTAAGTCATGCCCGGGCACGCCTACCAGAGCTCCAGTACCTACGCCCCCTAACACAAAGTCACTCACGTACACTGGCATCTTAAACCCGGTCAGGTGATTCACGGCGTACAATCCGGTAAACACACCTGTTTTTTCTTTATCATCTTGTACGCGTTCTAACTCAGCTTTTTGTTTGCAGAGTTCAGTGTACGCTTTGACTTCAGCCTGCTGCGGCATACTAGCCAACAGTTCGGCGGTGGTCTGCCCATCCGGAGCCAGCGCCACAAACGTGGCACCAAAGTTAGTGTCTGGCCGCGTGGTGAAGACAGTGACGGTTTTGTCTGTATCAGCAATTGGATAGGTAATGTTAATGCCATGACTGCGACCAATCCAGTTGATTTGTTGTTGGGCAATCTGCGGTAGGTAATCGACTGTTTTCAAGTCATCAATCAACCGGTCAGCGTAAGCCGTGATCTTTAACATCCACTGCCTCTTCAACCGTTGCACGGTTTGCGTGCCGCAGCGTTCACACTTGCCTTGAAGCACCTCTTCATTGGCCAAGCCAATCTTATCCTTAGGACACCAGTTGATTGGAATCTCTGCCTGATAGGCTAGGCCAGCCTTAAACAACTGAAGAAAAATCCATTGCGTCCATTTGTAGTATTTCGGATCAGTCGTATCCACAGCGCGCGACCAATCAAAAGACAGGCCCAAACTTTTGATCTGCAGGGTAAAGTTAGCAATATTATCTTCTGTGGCCTGACGTGGGTGAATGTTATTCTTCAGAGCGTAATTTTCTGTGGGCAACCCAAAAGCATCAAAACCAATCGGATACAACACGTTCATCCCCTGCCGACGCTTCAAGCGTGAAGCAATGTCCCAAGCGGTAAATGAACGCACATGCCCCACGTGGAGCCCGGCACCGGACGGATAGGGAAACTCAATCAAGGTATACCATTTCTTTTTATTTGGATCTTCTGTCACCTGAAAAACACCTTCGTCTTCCCAGCGTTTCTGCCATTTTGGTTCGATCTCCTGGTGGTTATATGCCATACGACAGATCTTAGCACACACACCTTACCCGCCAAGTGCTGAACGAAAAAGAGCGGCGACCAGTAGCGCTGAACAGTGTTCAGTGACATAGTCGTCGCTCTTCTTAATGTGCGGGTGCGGACAGTACGGCTACCGGAGGGAGTTGTGGCCGTTCTGTGGCAGGGCCTGACGCAGGGTGTAGACAGCCTTGCGGAACTGGCGCGGGTCAGCCAACTGAGCCTTAACCACAGCCAGGAGCTCGTTCAGGTGTCCACGGTCGTGGGCCGGAGTGCGGTCAACATCCGCCTTGAGTTGCTGCAGTTCCAGGTGACGCGCAACCCTAGCCCGCACATGGACCAGGACCTGGTGGGCTGCTTCTTCTCCTTGGTGCTCCAAGGTCTGAGCCACCTCACCCTGGACACCCAGGAGGCGAGCCTCCTCCAACAAGACGCCCGTACGCCTGACCGTGGTCAGGTACGTCTGCGCCGCGCTGTCCTGTTCAGCCGGACTCAGTCCCTGACTGAACAGTTGCTCCAGGTGAACCACGTGCTGCTCACCCAAGGGACGGGCCTGCTCCAGGAATCCGGCCAAGCGTTGAACCCGCGCCAGCCGGACTTCAGCTGCAGCCTGGTCCAGTTGGGCCAGAGTGTGACTGAACTTGGCCACACCAGGGTCATCTGCACCAATCAGCCGGCTCAGCCGCCGAACGTAGCGGCGTGCCCGTTCTTCCAGCAGAGCTCGCTTGGCAGCTTGTTGGGTCGCCGCCCTTTCAGCAGCCAGCCGGCGCTCCTGCTCCCATTCTTCCCGCACCCGACGGTTGACCTCCTTGACCCTCAGATTGAACTCGGGCAAGGTCAGACCAGCTGAAAACAAGGCCCGTCCGGCTACCTGAACCCCCTCCTTCCAGCCACCCCAGCGAACGCACAGAGCCACGGTCAGCAGGTGCTCCACCAGGATCACAGACATGCAGATGAAGCCCCAGAGGTGCGCCACGTGAGCGTAAGGCTCCGGCAAGGGCAGGAAAAGCCCAATCAGCACGCCAGTCGTGAACGGCATCCGACGAACACGGAGAAAATACATGAAATCCCCAGAAAGTGCTTGTATTTGAGCGTAAATTTAACTGGCAGTCAAGAGGGGCGTTTTTTGGCTAACCACAGGCATTATTTCATTTTACTTGGCTAACATTAGCCAAAATATGAGCTTATCATATTGACAGGTGAGCTCCCAAAGAGTATCCTCTTGGCACTTAAATTTTGATCAGCGTGGAGACACACCGGTGGCCCTTGCACCGCAAAGCTACGTAGCGCTGAACCAAAAGGACCTTCTTATACAACTTCAAACCAAAACTCTGCTTCTGAAATTGGCACTGGCAACAGTCCATGGACTGGCAGCGTTCGGACGAGCTTTACGCTTTGTCTTTTTGGTCTTGCTGTTTCGTCCCCTCATTACCGTATGGGAAGTGATGCTGTTACCGGTAGCGACTCGTATATATCAGGTGTACTTCACGCTTTCAAATCGATTTAAAAAGGTGTTCTTCTTCCAACATAAAGTGTTGGGCATTTTTACCAGTCGCTACCTGATTCAGGTGGGTGTGGTGTTAGTGACGGTGGTTGTGACCAGCACCAACTTGGTGCAAGCCAAAGAAGTGACGGTGGAAGAATTTGGACGGAAAAGTTTATTCACCCAAGTCTTCTCACCAGATGAAGAAGTGGTGATTACCAAGGATTCCATTCGTCCCAAACAAAAAACCTACGTTGATCAACAAGCGGTCTTAACCAACTCAACGCCTCAGTTAGCTGCAGTCACAGAAACTCCTGAAGCAGCTGATGTGGACACTAGCCTGAATGACGGTGCCTTGGTGGCTTCAACTATTCTGAACAACTCTGCTATGTTTGGCTTGTCTGACAACATTCAGAAATACACTGTGCAGGAAGGTGACACCTTGTCTACTATTGCTGCTCAGTTTGATATCACCACACAAACCATTCTGTGGTCTAACAACTTAGCCTCTACTTCCACTATTCGTCCGGGCCAAGAGTTGTATATCTTGCCGGTGACCGGAGTGGCTCACACCGTACAATCAGGTGAGACTTTGGCTAGTATTGCCCAAAAGTTTGGTGGAAACGTGGATGACATTGTGGCCTTTAACGGATTAGTGGATGCTTCTGCCATCACTGCCGGTACAGAGTTGATTATTCCTGATGGTGAACAACCAGCTCCTCCTCCAGTCGTCAAATTGGCTTCTGTGGGCAGCATCTTCTCCAGTACTCCGGCGGTAAATGCTGTACCAAGCGGAACCAAATTACAATGGCCAACCACCACACGTAAAATCAGCCAATACTTTGGTGCTTACCATACTGGTGTGGACATTGACGGTGCCTGTGGTGACCCGGTCTGGGCGGCTGAATCCGGACGAGTGGTCAGTGCCGGTTGGTACGGTGGATACGGAAACCAAGTGGTGATTGATCATGGAAATGGATTGCGCACCCGCTATGGCCACATGACTAGCATTAACGTGTCTAACGGACAAACCGTGTCACGCGGACAGTATCTTGGATCTGAAGGAACCACAGGTCGGTCAACCGGATGTCACATCCACTTTGAAACTATGGTCAATGGCCGCTTTGTGAATCCGTTCAGTTACTTTTAAGAAGTGGCGGCGCAGGAGGGATGTGGGCGTGACGGTGATTGAAGCTCCGTCAAAGCCCACGCCCTCCGAGCCAACACTTATGAAAAGTAACAAAAGGTCTGCACGTGCAGACCTTTTGGTTTTGAATAGGACTTGCGGTTACTGTTTGTCTCGTTCACACTGAGAGGGCAAAAGGTGAGAGTTATTTCCGCCAGAAACATGAATAAAAAAGAAAGGAGTATATATGAACAAACAACTTAAAAAAGTACCCCACTTCAAAAATGAAAATGCTGAGCGGGCCTTTTGGGCAAAACATGATTCGGCCGAATACCTGGACTGGTCCCAGGCCAAGCCAGTGCGGTTCCCAAACTTGAAACCATCAACAGAAACCATCTCGTTACGCCTGCCGGAAAGTATGCTGACTGAAATTAAGGTGTTGGCCAACAAAAAAGATGTTCCCTACCAGTCTTTAATCAAACTCATACTGGCGGAAAAAATTGAGACTGAGTACAAACAACCGACCAGATAAGCCGGTTGTGGTGTTTAGATGGTTTGCAAGACGGTGGGTAGGGAACTCACGGAGGCTCGCGACAGGGTTCGCGAGCCGAGTGCGTAGGTGGCGAGCCGTCGCAAACGCGAAGCGTGCGCGGCGAGACCACCGGTCCCTACGAACTTCCCTGCCCACCTCCAGTGAAAATCGATCTTATTTCTTGGCCATGATAGCTCGGATCTTTTCTACAATTTCACCGGTGGTAAAGTTGGCTTTCACGAGATAATCGACTGCGCCTAAACTCAACCCTTGTTGGACTTTTGATTCCTGACCAAAGTTGGACAAAATCAACACCGGAATATTCTTCACCGCTGAATCTTCACTCTTCTTGATCTGTTCCAACACCTCAAATCCAGAAATTCCAGGCAACAAAATATCCAACAACACAATCCCGGGCTTTTCTGTTTTGGCTTTTTCTAAACCGGTTTCTCCGTCCAGAGCAATACTGACCTCATACCCTTCTTTAGTGAGCTTGGTGGAAATGAGCTCGCTCAGGAATTTATCATCTTCGACAATAAGTATTTTCATGCGTGTTTACTTAACAATTCACATCTGTCAGTATACCTTTTATGGACAGCCATGCAAGCGGGACGCTATTTGTGGTCGCAACTCCTATAGGAAACCTGCAAGATATCACCTTCCGGGCGGTGGAAGTGCTTAAGAGTGTGGCCGTGATCACGTGTGAAGATACTCGGACGTCAAAAACGTTGTTGAAGGCTCTAGGGGTCACCACGCCCACCGTTTCTTTTCACCAACATAGCTCGGATTTCGATTTACAGCAGATCACCGACCGCCTCTCTTCCGGACAAGACGTAGCTTTGATTACAGACGCGGGTACTCCTGGCATTTCTGATCCGGGAGGCGTGTTGGTGGCAGCCGCCCGTGGCGTTGATGCTCCCGTGGTGGCCGTGCCTGGACCGTCTGCCCTGACTGCTGCGCTGTCCATCTCTGGCGTAGACGTCTCTCACTTTTTATTTTTGGGGTACATGCCGCTAAAAGGGCGGCAAAAGGTGTTGGGCCGGGTGGCAGAGTCAGACGAAGCGGTGGCGGTATTTGAATCGACCCACCGCATAAAAAAATTAGTCCAAGAACTACATGCCACGGTTGGCGAGCGGCCAGTCATTTTGGTAAAAGAACTGACTAAAGTATTTGAACGAACTTTCGTTGGCCCCGCCGTGGCTATTTTAAAAGAATTTGAGCAAGACCCCAAACTCACCCAAGGCGAATTTGTAGTTATTGTGGCACCTAAAAAATGGAAGTTGCCGGGAGACTAGCCTTCCGTCCACCCGCGCCATCGGTATTGTAAGGCTTCAGCCATGTCAGCGGCCGTCACACGGACCCGTCCGTCCAGGGCGGCTATGGAACGTGCCACCGCACACGTTGTGCTAATGGTGCGTGGCGAAAGTGAAAATGTATCCGCAGCTTGGACTAAGACCTCCTGCGTTTCAGAGGACAACACGTCCGGGCGCACTTGAGACTCCAACACCTGACGCGCCGTCTGAACACGCACGCGCACCATTTGAATTTCTTGGTGTGTGTATACTTCTCCGCCTCCCTGCAAAACATCTTGGGCACTCACCCGGTCCACTCGAATGCTCAGAGCAAACCTGTCCAGCAGCGGACCGGAAAGTTTACGCCGATATTTTTCCAACAACGCCCCGCTACAGGTACAGGTCCGTTCCGCGTCACCCCAAAATCCACAAGGACACGGGTTGAGCGTGGCAATCACCTGAGTTTGGGCTGGAAACGTAGCGCTCCCGTTGGCGCGGTTAATAGTAATCACGCCCTCTTGCAGAGGTTCACGCAAGGCCTCTAACACCTCTCGCCTAAATTCTGGTAATTCATCTAAAAACAGGATGCCGTGGTGACTCAGAGAAATTTCTCCTGCTCTGAGCGGCTGTCCACCGCCTACCATGGCGGGGGCTGAGGCGGTGTGATGGGGAGCACGGAAGGGCGGAGCGTGACTAGTCAAAATTTCAGCCGGATTCATTCCGGCCGCAGACCACACTTGACCCACTTGGAGTGCGCTGCTGGTGCTTAAATCTGGATTCCAGTAACAGGTGAGCTGACTCAGCACGCTTTTGCCGGTGCCGGGTGGACCATACAATACAGCATGATGCCTTCCCACTAAAGCCACTTGCATGGCTCGTTCAACACAAGCCATACCTTTCAACTTTGGTAACTGGGGGAAAGGTCGCGCCTCCACTGGAGGAGCTGGCGGCAGACCCCAGCGCAGCGTGCCCGCGTCCAGCCCGTCCGCCACTTCACGCAAACTTCCCACGCCGCAACATTCAGCCTGCACACCATACAAGGAATCCAAAGCTCCGCGGGCCAGCACTGCCGGCCGCGCTTTTTGGCCTGACTCCAGGGACATGACTTGCGCCAACTCTTTGGCCGTGGCGCGGACTGAACCGTCTAAGCCTAACTCGGCGCAGAACACTGCACGCTCAGTGACACTGGCCGCGTCATGAATCTGTCCGCTGCCCAGCAAGATACCCAAGGCAATGGGCAGATCAAACCACGCCCCTTCTTTACGCACATGACTGGGCGACAAGCTAACGGTTACTCTGCCGTCTGGGAATCTGTATCCACTATTCTTCAACGCACTACGAACTCTCTCCCGCGCTTCCTGTACCACCGTGTCCGCCAAGCCCACCAATAAAAATTGTGGGAATCCGCTAGCCACATCTACCTCCACGTCTATCACCTGACCTTCCAAACCGTGCAGCACCAAAGAATGCAATCTGACATGCATATGTCTGACCGTACGAACGCCCAAAGGCTTTGTACCAGACGGCTGTCTCACGTCAAGTGAGGTGGTCTCTGCCCGGGCAGACGAAGTGCTTACCCCTTGCTTTTTGTATCAAAATACGGTATACCCCTGAGTCCGTTATTCTTTTACAACCCCTTCTACAACCCTTTCCAGTTTGGAGGATACCTTGCGTACCATCCGTGGAATCGCCTTCGACTTGGAAGGTACACTCGTCAACGTGGAGCCGGCACACCACCGGGCCCACCTGCAGATTGCCAGGGAGCTGGGACTCAAGCTCACCCTGGAGCAGTGCCTGCGCGGAGATGTGCTGCCGCACTTCATTGGCGGCCCGGACGAGGTCATCTACCAGGAGATGCTGGAGCTGGCGGGGAACCCGAGCGGGGTGACCGCAGCGGAGCTCCTGGCCCGGAAGAAGACCTTGTACCGGGAGAATCTCCGGTGGGCCACGTTCCAGACCCGTCCGGGCTGGAACATGGTACTCGTCAAAGCACTGATCCAGAGGCTGGAGGTGAGCATTGGGTCGCTCACGGCCAAGGAGGAAGCTCAGGTCCTGCTCAACCGCTCGGGGCTGAGCAAGCTGTTCCCGCGCAGGCACATCATCCTGCGCGAGGACGTAACCAACCCCAAGCCCACCCCGGACGTGTTCCTGAAGACGGCCGAACGGATGGGCATCTCGCCCTCCGCTCAGCTCGTGTTTGAGGACTCGCCCCGCGGCGTACAGGCCGCCCTGGCCGCCGGGTCCGTGGCCGTGGGTGTGCCGGTGTACGACCGGCCGGAAGTCCACAACGCTCTGCTCCAGGCCGGTGCCTTCCGCACCTACCGGAGCTGGGGGGAAGTCGCCTTGCTGGAGCTACTCGCCGCCGCGCAGAGCCAGGCCTGACCAGTCCGCGTGCACCTTCGGGGGAGGACATCCACTCTCCCCCCTTCAGTGCACTGCATGTAAATCGAATTTCACAACATGGAATCCACTGAATAACAAATAACCCCTAGCGGGGTTTTTTGTTTGCCAAAAAGTGCCTAGGCACGGCTCAGGCTTACACTTTCTCAAGTATAGTAACTCTAGCTTCTAACCTCTCATAATTTGCATGAATCATAGCCCGTTCCGTCAGCCAGGTGTCCAGTTTTTTAACCACTTTATCATTTGAGGTTAAAATCTCATCTTTCCAGATAGCCAAATCCGCCCTAATCATTTCAAACTTTTCATCAAACTTTTGGTCTATCTTAAAATCCATCTCCTTTCCAAAAACTATAAATTCTTGGCGTAAATACCCTTTAGTTACGAGTTCGTTGTCATCTGATCTGATTTTCACGAACCCATCATAGATCAAGGATACCAGCGGTCAAGTGGGTCTTAAGAACCGTCTGTGGATAAGATTAACCCCGCTTTTGTTTATTCACTTCTTGGACCACTTCTGCCAACCGTTCTTGCGAATCCTCAGCCGACACCTTGTTCCTTTTTTCATACCCGCAACGGCGACAACGGTGGAGCAAACGCCACTCGCCATCTTTCAAATCGATCTTCACAACACGCATCAACCCACCGCAGTCCGCCGCCCGGTCACCAGGGTGTACATCCACGTGCTTGGACACTAAACAGGCCGGACAATGGTTGGTATATCCTCCTCCAACCACATACATGCCGCAGGCTTCACACATAAAATCTTCAACTCGTTTTTGAAACTCTGTGTCTGGCATAGTCATTCAAACACCCAAGGAGCATGCTCTTCCAGTAATTGCACAGAGCTCAATACTCGTGAATCACTCATCACTAAATCATCTTTTCTTAAAAATTCTCCGCCATGTTGCTTGGCCTCCTGTTTGATGCGCCGGCGGTGCATCCTCCAATTAAAGATGATGTCTGGAAATTGCTCCTCCAAGACTGTCACAAACCGGATCAAGCGCGGCAGATATTCCCGTTGTCGTTGAATGGAATTTTGCTTTATTTTTTTGTCGGCCTCAGGATCATCATGCTCAGGATATTTGAAAGTATTTGGTTGCCAGGTGAGCGCATGCCGCACCGACATGACCTGCTCCGCCACTTTGGATGAACCTGCATGAGCCGTATGATAATCCAAAACGCTAAACCCAGCCTTGCGATCATACAAAAAATTTGAAGGTTTGGGATCTATAACCACTCCCCGGGCAGCCAACTGCTGAACGGTCCTGACCAGGTCAACCATTTGCTGGTCAGTCGCCTTAGACACTATAGCTGGATCAAGTTGCGTCACGTCCTTTCCAGGCAGACGCTCCATCACTTGCGCCCTATCTTCAAAAGAATAGGCAACAATCTGAGCGACACGCGGAATTCCTTTGGCCCGCACCAGTGCCCGAACTTCAAAGTTAGCTTGAGTAGCGCTCCCTCCAAACTTCACTACATACTCAACTCCTCCCACTTCTAGTGCATAGGCAGCTCCATTTGAACCTTTACCAATATATCCATTCGACCGTTCGCCTTCTTGCTTCAGGCGTGATTTCAGCCGTTTGACTGGGCCAGAAAACGTTTGTTCGTAATAGTCAGCGTTCCGTTCAGCCAACTTGAGAGCTTGTCTGTCTTCAACTTTCAAGCCACGCAAAAAGCGAACATACGCCCCCCAGTAATTTTGAATGGCTCGTTTGAGTTCATCTGGATATTCTTCCGGGATATCTTCAGGACTCTGAATGACATTGCGTGACAATTCATCACTATACTGCAAAAACAACTTCTGCTCGTCAGAAAATTCTCTGACCCTGGCATGGGCAAACTCTTCAACTTGCGCTTGGCGGCGCGGTCTTGGTTTTCTTTCCATAATCATGTTTCCAATATTGGATCACAATGAGTATAGCACCAAGGGTGATCCAGACATCAGCCAAATTAAACACAGACCAGTATTGCACACTGATCCAGTCCACTACGTACCCAAAGCGCAGACGGTCAACCAAGTTACTCAATGCGCCTACGCCCATAAGTAAAGAGGCCACAGCAGCCAGGGGGTGAGCATTTTTCCACTCCGCTCTGGCAAACCAAAATAAAAATCCCATCAAGAGTATGGAAATAACTACAATCACCCAGCGGTTAGCGCTCAGACCAAAAGCCAAACCGTAATTCCGAGTGAAATCAAGTGATAAACCTGAAACTACCCCGTACGTCCGTTCCTGGTGATGTACAAAAAACCATTTACTCCACTGGTCAAAGACCACAGCCAGTGCTACCCCCACAGATGATCCCGCTATCCAAGACCCCTTTACCATGAAGGCTTGGGTGACACTGGGTTAGCATCATCTGAACACATGCGAGACGCCGGATTCGCTTCAAGCCGGGCTTGATCTATTTCTTTGCCACACTTCTCACACACTCCAAATGTTTCTGCGTCCATCCGTTCCAAAGCCGCTTCCACATCTTTCATCCGGCGCTCTAACAACACCACTGCGCTGGCGTCAGCTGCAAAATCTGCCACTTCATTCGCGCCTGACTCAGACGAATCTAACTTGTCGTCCCCGTAATCAGGAAATTTGGCCCGGTGCTCCTGGCCCGGAACCTGATCTCCCGTGTCTTTTTCTCCTACCGTATGAAGCTCTGTCTCAAGTTCTGCTTTTTCAGCCACCAGCTTGGCGCGTAATGTATCCAAAAGTGTTTGATCTAACATAAGGAAAATCGAATTAAGGAAAGTGATAGTTAAGTTAGACGAATGGTATCAGAAATTTTGCCAACGAAAAAGGGGCGTATAGCCCCCAATCCCGCGCAAAATGCGCTAAACGGAGAGGACATACGCCCCGAGGCCTCTATTTAAGCCATTACCCGCCTTGCGGCAAGTAACAACATTTGAGTAGAAACCTTGTGTGCGACCCTCTGACTTACTAGGCGTCATCAGGCGAGTTTTCAATGCCTCCGCTAGGGATTGGGTTGCCTCACGGCTCTCCTTGGTCCGAAGACCGGTGTAAGCACTATTGTGATTGGCCCTGTTTGTTTTTGTTTTTTGCCTAGATGCTAGCAGAGAACAATATAAATATAGCATAAAAATCACTTGGGCGCAATACACCTGGCCATTATCTGCTAATTTTAGCCAAAATAGGTCGATTTTTCAGGCATAAAAAACCCTAAAATACCCTCATACCTCCACATATACCCCCAACTTATCCACAACTACTGTGGATAGTAGTCACAAGTTATCCACAACAGCCGTGCGTACGCATGTGTCGCAAAATATCCGTGCCTAGGCATGCCTGAATCATTAGGGAATTTCAGTGTTTTAACATCTGCACGTGCAGGTGTCGCAAAATCTGACCTATTTTTTGAGCTTCAGTTGCATAATATCCACCACCTCTTGAGCAGCATCCTGCAACTTCCCTTCATCGTTGACCACTAAAAAGTCCCAATCCAACAGGTTCTGCAACTCTTTTTTGGCTAATTCTAGCCGCTTTTTGATAATTTCCGGTTTATCCGTAGCCCTATTAATGAGGCGCTTCTCCAAAAACTCAAACGAAGGCGGCATCACAAAGATAGCCACCGCCTCTGGATACAGTTTTTTGAATGTTCGGGCACCCTGAGGGTCAACTTTAACTATGACAGGTCCATCTTGAGTAAGCGCCTGATCAACCTCTTGTTTGGTTGATCCGTATAAATTTCCATATACTTCAGCCCATTCCACCATTTCTCCTGAGTCGATTTTCTGCTGAAACTCCGGACGAGAAATAAAGTGATACGACTTGTTTTGTTCCTCCCCTTTACGGAGAGAACGCGAAGTGGTGGTAATAATTCCATTAAATGGCTGCCCGGCCTGAGCCACAGCTTGAATCACCGAGTCCTTGCCGGCTCCGCTGGGTCCAGTAATAACAAACAGGGTTGCCATTGAGATGAAATTTGATTTGATTAGATGCTGATAGGACCAGTTGGGGCTTGAGGAGCCTCATCAGATGCAGATGGACGGTTGCGGTCGTTGAACCGGCCGCCTTGGCCTCCCTGACCGCCTGGGCGTGATCCGCGGAATCCGCCGCCACCACCACGTGATCCGCGGAATCCGCCGCCACCACCAAATCCTTCTTCTGGGTTCATGAGCATACCTGGTTTCACCAATGGATCTGGAACTGAAGGATCAAGTAAAGCTTTGCGGCTTAGTCCTACACGTCCACGTTCTTTATCTACTTCCATCACTTTGACTGTCACTACATCACCAACCTTTAAGATGTCAGAAACTTTGCGGATGCGTCCGTTAGTTACGGCACTAATGTGAATCATGCCGTCTTGAGCACCACCTAAGGAAACAATGGCTCCAATTTCACTTCCGGTATTTCTGTCAGTCATGATTTGAGTGATTGGACCTTCAATAATTTCACCTTCTTGGATCACCCGAGTGACTCCTTTGATCTTCTCAACCGCTTTGGCCATATTTTCTGCCTTATCAGATGTCACAAACACGGTTCCGTCATCTTCAATATCTATGCCCACTTCAAATTCATCAATAATGGCGTTGATCATCTTGCCGCCCGGACCAATCAGGTCGCGGATTTTATCTTGATCAATCTTCAAAGTCTCAATCCTTGGCGCGTGCTCAGACATTTCAGCCCGAGGTTCCTTAATCACCATTTCCATGGCGTCCAAAATGGTTGCGCGGGCCGTTTGCGCACCGCGCACGGCATCTCTGACCACAGCAAGAGAAATGCCGCCACTTTTAATATCAAGTTGTATAGCGGTGACCCCGCGGCGCGTGCCAGCTACTTTGAAATCCATCTCACCAGAGTGATCTTCAACACCTTGAATGTCAGTCAACACTTGGTAACGGGCTCCATCATCTGCAGACACCAAGCCCATAGCAATTCCGGCCACCAATCCGTTGATTGGAACACCGGCGGCCATCATAGCCATGGAAGAAGCACAGGCAGAAGCTTGAGAACTGGAACCATTAGAACACAACACTTCAGATACTACACGAATGGTGTATGGAAATTTATCTTTTTCTGGAACCACTGGCTCTAAGGCTTTCTCGGCCAACATCCCGTGACCTATATCCCGGCGGCTAGTGCCCATACGAGTAGTGATTTCACCCACGGAGAAGCCTGGGAAGTTGTAGTGGTGCATGAAGCGTTTTTTGCCTTCTAATTCCATCTGATCAATCCATTGTTCGTCACCAGGGGCACCCAAAGTCACCAAGGACAGCACTTGCGTTTCACCCCGTTCAAATAAGGCGGAACCGTGTGTCCGTGGCATGAGGTCTATCTCCACTCTAAGAGGTCTCACCTCATCAGTCGCACGACCGTCCACGCGTACTTTTTTATCCAAAATCTGTGAGCGGAATTCTGCTTCGTACAGTTTTTCAAACTCTTCCAAAGCAGCTTCTACATCCTCAGCAGCTACCGTTGCCGTTACAGCAGCTTTAACCTCAGTCTCTTTGGCCAAGCGTTCTTGTTTCGATTTAATTCCAAATAACTCGCTCAACCGAGCTTGAGCCACTGCATCAACCTTTTGTTTCACTTCAGCTTGTTTAGCTACTGCTTCAGCATCCAACTCTGGAGCTTTAATAGTGCGCTTTTCTTTCCCGTTTTCTTTTTGAATTTGTTGTAACAAATCTAATACCGGTTGCATTTGTTCCACGGCCCATTCCACTCCTTTGATCACATGGTCTTCCCCCGCTTCTTTGCCATCAGCTTCAATCATAACAACACGACCATTACGGCCGGAAACTAGGATGTTTAAATCGTTCTGCTTTCGCTCTTCAAGCGTTGGATTCAAAATCCATTCACCATCTTTCAAACCAACAGTGACAGCAGCCAGCGGGCCGGCAAAAGGAATGTCTGAGATCATTAAGGCACAAGCGGCACCAATCACTGCTGGGATATCACCATCCACTTCTCCATCAAAAGACAACACGCTGGTAACAACCTGAATGTCTACCCGCATGGTGTCATCAAACAACGGGCGAATGGAACGGTCTACAATCCGACCGGTCAACACCGCCTCATCTGTTGGCCGTCCTTCACGTTTGACCCAGCGGGAACCGGAAATTTTTCCGGCGGCATACCAAGTTTCTTTATAGTCCACAGTCAAAGGGAAATAGCTCATGCCCTTTTTGGGCTCTTTACCCATGACGACGGTAGCTAACACCACCGTTTCTCCGTATTGAACGGTAGCGGAACCATTGGCCAATCCAGCTAATTTACCTGTTTCAATCTTTAATGTTTTCCCACCCCACTCAATCTGATACGTTGTCATAATTTATTTTTTAAACTCTACGTTGGACAGAAGTGCGGCGAGAAACGCCGCACTTACATCAAATACAAATAACTTGTTATTTACATCAACTAACACGAGCGTGCGGGAGGAACCGTCTTTGGCGCTAGCACCAGTCAGACTCAACCCGGACACACCATCTATGGTGATGGTGGTTTCTGCAATGGATCCAATGGATTCACGGACAATTCCTTCCAGATCAGGGCTTAGGACAGACAGCGAATCCTTGCCTCCAAAATCTATAGTGGTGATTTCACCTGAGACTGTTTCTTTGGCAGTGGGCACTCCATACACTGTTACTCCCAATTCCTCGTTGGTGTAAGTTTTGGTGCCAGGTGGGTTTTCATTCACCGGTATTTCGACCTGCCCGCCACCCACACCTTCGGTTACGTTAGTGTTGTTGGTAGCAGCTGTTTGGTTGGCATTGGTAGAGGAACTTGGTTCGGCACGTTTGACCGCCACCACGGCAATCAAGGCGGCAACCACTAAAAACCCTAGAAATAGGGCACCGTTTCTATTCCGACTGCGGTTCAGTCTGGGCATTAGACGTTATCTTTAATCTCCAACTTCTCAATCAACTTCATGTACCCTGAATGATCATCTTTTTTGAGGTAGCGGAGTAAGCGGCGACGTTGGCCAACTTTGCGCAACAGACCGCGGCGTGAAGAAAAATCCTTTTTATGTTCTTTCAAGTGATCAGTCAAATAACGAATTTCAGCGGTTAAAATGGCAATCTGCACCTGAGGGGAACCAGTATCACCCGCGTGGGTTTGGTACTTCTCAATGATCTTATCCTTCTTATCTTTAGTGAGCATAGCGAGCTATAGTTTAGACTAATTATTCAGGCACCGAGTCTTGGGGCTCAAGCCAAAACCAAGTGACCGTTGTGTCAGCTACCATAACAATATTTTGCCCTAGAAGTCAAGGAGGGAGGCGGCGGGCTAGTACAAGACTACTGTCTCCAAGACTTTTTCCAAATCAGCCAAAGCTTTTTCTTCTTGGTCTTCAAAGTAGAAAGCGGCGAATTCGTAGGCGACTCCGTTAATCACTGTCATAACGTAGAAGTTGCGTTCACCTGTGTCACCATTGCCCAGGACTACTACATAACCGTTGTAATCCAAGGAACCAAAGGTTCGGTTAGATGTGCTGACAATGCCAAAATCACCAGCCTCAATCCCTTCGTTTAAGTCAGCTACAAAGTCGCTGGAGTATTCACCCAAGGTGATGTCTGGGCGGTCTGCAGTGTAGTCATCACGGCGGAAGATGAAGTGGTTAGTGGTTTTTCCAAATTCTTCATCATAATAAATGAAAACGTAATCATTGGAAAAGCCGGTTTCCCAAGTGTCTTCAGTGTCAAAGGTCCAATCAGCTGGCATGTAGAATGAGTAGCCCAGGGTATAATCTGAGACGAGCTGGGCGTCTGCCAACCAGGCTTCATCCGTTGTTGAGGTGTTGGTGTTGTAGTTGTAGGCAGAGTTGATGTCATTCACTACAGAAGTTCCGGCTTTATACACAAAGAACACTATCAAACCGGTGGCAATTCCACCCAGGAGAAGCAATACTCCAATAATGATCAGTACCCACAACCAGATGCGACTCTTTTTTGGTGCTTCTGGAGTTGGAGTAGGGGCTGGCGTGACTTGGGTTGTAGCCATAGAGGTGTAGTTAAACAGTTACCCTTGGGGCACGGCGCTTTTGAGCCGGAGTCCCTTTTGGGCTTAATTTATTAGGAGCTTTGATGACCGGAAGGTCATCCAACGCAGGCAAAGAAACGGGCGACGGGGGTGTGGGTAGACCGACGGGCCGGGAAGAGGAATTGAGACTCGCTTCGGGACTCCCTTTGAGACTCGCATTCGCTCGTCTCTGCCCACCAATAATATACCTTGATGTGTCTTGCGCCAAGTCGGTAAAACCATCCACCTCAGCAACCAACAGTTTTGAGGTTGAGGCACTAAAGGCCATAGCCTCTACTCTAGTACCCAAAGCTTTCACATATTTCACCAATTCAGCGTAGTCTCCATCCCCGGAAACTATTACCACTACGTCTAACTTAGCAGCTAAACGCAGAACGTCCATGGCTATTCCCACATCCCAGTCCCCTTTCTTAGCTCCACCTACAAATACTTGCAGGTCTTTTTGTCTAACCTCCCAACCTTGTTTGGCGAGAGCATCAAAAAATGCTTGTTCTTCAGGTGCTTCCGCTTTAATGACGTAAGCCAGGGCACGAACAAGCTGCCGTTTTCCAACGGCATCTTCTAAAATAGATTGAAAATTCACTCGGGCTTGATACAACGCGCGGGCGCTGTAGTACATGTTAGACACGTCGACAAAAACTCCGACGCGTTGAGCAGGGTATTGAGGCATATGTAAAAATAAATGGTGCAAGTAAGGTCAGTATAGCAAATTCTGGGCTTTTTGCAAGTGAAAGGTCGATTTTCAATCTACACGACCAACCTTTCCGGTAATTTTGATTGCCCAGCCACACGCTCCGCCCGTCGAGTGAGTTTTATCCGGCCCTGCGCATCAATCTCAGCCTCTTCGGCTGAAAGAATAGTGAGGACCGTAACCAAATCAAAAAAATAGACATCATAGAGTTCATTCGTCGTACCACTAATGGCCTTGAGCTTCTTGTGATTCTTTGGATCAAGAGTTTCTTTGGGATCAAACAATTCAAAACTATTACTCTCGCGTTGGCGAGATTTCAAGATATTCAAAATTGTTGGCCAGTGAGGACTGAGTATCGCTTTCACTTCAGAAGCTCGGGTTGGATCAATCAGGCAAAGCTCTGAGGCAAGTTCAAAACTAAAGTGGGCCTTCCAATAGTCATTAAAATCACTTTCACGCAATACCCCTAACATAGCTGTCCAAAACGTTCCTTTATCTTGTTCCAGTCTTTCCAAAAGATCTGTTCTCTTCTCCGGGAACCTCTGTAAAGTCATACGCAAATCCTTTGCCAGATCAATATGCCAGTTGGGGTGACCGCTTACATCCTTTAAAGAATCAAAGGTTGTTTCCATGGCAGTTTCAAATGTAGCCAATGAAGCAGGAGGAGTGGTTTCTATCCCATGTATTTTCAAGTTTGCCCAAATCATCCGCTTGGAACGCTCCCTCTGTTCTTCTGAAAAATGATCCATATCTGTAATGGTTCCTACATGAGCTACTAGAGCGGCATCAGTTACAAGTTCATGCGCGCGCTTTGAGTCAATGAGTTCCATGCACTCCACCAGACTTGTCGTTCTTTCAACATGCAGCTTGTCACTCCTTGGTTTACTCAAAGCTTGAATCAGTAAAATTTGGGCCATTTGCCAATCTCGTTCATGGACGTCTCGTTCTGGAACAAAAGAATCTTCCTCCTGTTCCGCGGTCGGACGCAAGAATTCTTTCCCTCGCATACGAGGAGGTGCTTCCCGAGATGATCTTAATTTCATACATGCAATATATCATTTTTTGCCTGATTTTTCAAGTGAAAAAAGAGGTTTAGAATACTTGGTTCATTTCGCCAACCATCATTTTTTAGGGTAAAAAAATGGGCTCTAAACTCAGTTCTCCACACCCCTGTTTCTTCTCTAACCTTAGCCAAAAAGTAAGCATTTTTTGGCTTGACTGGAGGGAGCCGTGTGATACAAAGAAGGGGTAAAAAGAGATGATTTTTAAGTAAGATTTCTATGTCCTATTCACCCCTCACTCCAATGTTCCGGCCCACAACTAAGCTGGTTGCCTGCCCAGAGGAAACTTCTTCCCTACCCTCCATGTCTGATACCCAACTCCTAGAACTCTGTACCAGATACGGCACTCAAGCCAAACTCTGGAAACAGAAGTTTTTAGGCTTGTTGCCTGAGGTAGAGCAGAGGAAGCTGTATCTCCAGACAGGATGTACTTCCATCTTTGAGTTTGCGGCTAAGGTAGGCGGGGTATCTAGGGAGCAGGTGTTGTTAGTTTTAAGACTGGAGAAAAGGTTTGAAATAACTCCACGCCTGCATCAAGCTTTAACCACAGGTTCTGTGCCTGTATCTAAGCTCTCAAAGATTGCTTCTGTGGCCACGGCCGAGAATCAGGGGTTTATTTTGAACCCAACTCATCTTCTTTCCACCCGTGCTTTGGAGACCATGGTCAAAGACATTAAATATACGAAAGGCGTTCACGTGAACGCCTCAAACCCCAACAGAACAATATATTCTGTACAGAAGGTGGTTCAATCTCATGAGCTGAATCTTGCTATAGATGTAAAACAACAATTCTTGGACCTCCAGAACAAAGGAATTGACGTAAACCAAGTCCTGAGAGAGGTGTTGGCCCAGAGGAAGGAAAGGATTCAAAAAGAAAAACAGGAGTTGGCAGAAGAACCAGCTAGAAAGAGCGCTAAACCTTCCCGCTACATCCCCACTCAGACAAAACGTGTGCTCCGAGAGGAATATGGGACAAAATGTGCGCGGCGTGGTTGTACCAATCTGGCTGTAAACATCCACCATAAACTACGGTTTGCGAATGACCCCGCTCATAACCCTGTGTTTATGGTTCCTTTGTGTAAACCTCGCCATGAGATTGCGCATACTGTTGATGTGAGGGCGACAGAGCATAGGCTCTGGCGTAGGTAAGAGAAAATCGATTTGTTGCGCCAGCTCTTGCGCGAGTAAATCGAACTGGGTACTCTTGTCACATGAACAATCTTATCTCTCTTGCTCGTTTAGTGCGTTATTACATCTTGGAATCCACAACTGAGGCGGGATCAGGACATCCGAGTTCTTCACTCTCAGCAGTTGAGTTAATGGTAGCGCTCATGTTTGGCGGTTTTTTCCGGTACGACGCTAGAGCGCCGGAGGCGCTCAACAACGACCGCTTAATTTTTTCTAAAGGTCACGCCTCTCCTCTATTTTATTCGTTGTGGGCAGCAGCGGGTTTAGTCAGTGAGCAAGAGCTGATGACCCTACGCACATTTGGCAGCCGGGTAGAAGGTCATCCCACCATGGAGTTCCCATATACGGAAGTTCCAACGGGGTCCTTAGGCCAAGGATTGTCCGTTGGTGTTGGCATGGCCTTGAATGCCAAACTGGACGGATTGTCCTACCGAACATTTGTCCTGTTAGGTGACAGTGAAATGGCCGAGGGTTCACAGTGGGAAGCCATGCAACTGGCCAGCTACTATAAACTCAACAACTTAGTTGGAATTATTGATGTAAATAGACTTGGTCAACGTGGAGAAACCATGTTGGGACATGACTTAGAAACATATCAGCGCCGCGTGGAAGCTTTTGGTTGGGAAACAGTGGTGATAGACGGGCACAACTTGGATGAAGTAACGGCGGCCTACACAAAAGCTCAAGGCAGCACTGACAAACCAGTCATGCTGATTGCCAAAACGCTCAAAGGAAAAGGCGTGTCTCTTCTGGAAAACAAAGACAGCTGGCATGGGAAGCCACTCAAACTGGAAGAGTTCAAACAAGCACTCAAAGAATTGGGAGATGTAGATACGAAAGTGAGAGGAACCTTTGCAACACCGGAAGTCTCCGGAACACACCTGGTGGATTCAAGTTCTGGCTCAGCAACTCCTCTGCAGGCCTATGACGTCAGCAAACCAGTAGCTACTCGGAAAGCGTACGGCACTGCTTTAGCTCGACTGGGAGCAACCACTCCTGAATTAGTGGTCTTGGATGCGGAGACCAGTAACTCAACGTACGCGGAGTTGTTTAAAAAAGAATTTCCGGACAGATTTTTTGAAATGTTTATAGCTGAACAAAATATGGTGGGAGCAGCCATGGGATTTGCTCGACGGGGGAAAATTCCCTTTGTGTCTACCTTTGCCGCTTTCTACACCAGGGCCTTTGATCAAATCCGCATGAGCCAATACGCGCATTCCAATATCAAACTCTGCGGTTCACACGCCGGAGTGTCTATAGGTGAGGACGGTTCATCTCAAATGGGTTTGGAAGATATAGCCATGTTCCGCACGCTCCTGGGAAGTGTCATCTTGTACCCGTCAGATGCCGTTTCAGCTGAACGGATGGTGGAGTTAGCCGCCGCGCACAAAGGCTTGGTGTATATCAGAACCACACGGGCGGAGACTCCGGTGATCTATTCACCGGATGACACCTTCACCATTGGCGGAAGCAAGGTAGTAAAAGAATCTGAGCAAGATGTGGTGTGCGTGGTCGCCGCCGGAATCACTTTAGTTGAAGCTCTCAAGGTTTATGAGGCGCTAAAGGCTCAAGGCGTGATGATTCGCGTGATAGACCTCTACAGCATCAAACCAATTGATACAGAAACGTTGACCAAGGCCGCGACCGTAACAAAAGGACTGATCACCGTAGAAGATCATTTTGCGGAAGGTGGTTTAGGGGAAGCTGTACACAGCGCGTTGAACCACTCCTCTACTCCTGTGGTCAGTCTGGCTGTACGTAAAATGCCGCACAGCGGAAAACCAGCTGAGTTATTAAGATACGAAGAGATTGATAGTGAAGCCATTCAGGCTGCGGTTAAAAAATTCCTGTAAATTGGATTTACATGCACTGGGAAAAAATATCTGAGAAAAAATATCAGGCAGGCTTTAGGCCTATGCTAAAAAAAACGTATCGCCTGCCGTCTGGTGAGGTGACCGACTTTGATGTGGTAGCAGACCCGCAAAGTGTGGCGGTGGTAGCAGTCACGCCTGAAGGACAAGTGTTGACGGTGAAGCAGTACCGTCCAGGACCGGAGTGCGAGGTGTGGGATTTGGTAGGTGGGTATATGGAACCGGGTGAAACACCAAAGCAAGCAGCGGTGCGGGAATTACGTGAAGAAACCGGATTTGCAGGTGAGCTGACTCCGCTTGGAGCCACCTGGCGAGGGGCCTATACCACTTCACGCACGCACCAATTTTTGGCCATCAACTGCACACGGGTGGCAGACATACAAGAAGATCAACATGAATTTATTGAACTAGTGCGGATGGATAAAAAAGCATTTTTGGACCTCTTAGAACGGGGGGATTTAACTGATTTGGGAACCGGCTACAAAGCAGCTTGGAAGTTGGGTTGGCTGGAGGCGGGGCGTTGACAAAACCCCGGGAAGTCAGGTAGACTCGCCAGCTTCCCTTTTGGAAGCATACTTCAAGGAGGATTCATGCCCCGTCACAACAGCGGTTGGCGAGTGGTAGGAGAGACGGACGTGGTCAGCACGCGCTTCCTGCGTGTATCCGACCGGGTGGTGCGGTACGGGGAAGACCCCACGGAACACCACTTCACGGTCAGCCACGACCCGGACTACATCCAGGTGGTGGCTCTGACCGCCGGCGACCAGGCCGTTCTGATCAAGCAGGACCATGTGGCCGAGGGCTGGTCCCTCCAGCTGATTGCCGGCAACACCCGCGGGTTTGAAACCCCGCAGGCGGCGGCGAGGGCTGAACTGGGGCAAGAGGGCGGCTGGTGTGCCAAGGATTGGCACTACCTGGGCGTCCACGTCCCCCAAACGGACCGCATCATCAGCGCCACGCCAGGCACGGACGGTGCCAAGCGCTGTCACATGTTCCTGGCCAGAGGACTCACCCCTACTCCGCAGCGGCTGGAGCCGACGGAGCAGCTCCAGGTCCACCTGGTGCCATGGGAGGTGGTGCTGGACTGCACGTTCAGCGGCCATCCCGTCCCCGGGACCGGCTTGCCCATCCTGGACTGCGGCTCCCGCCTGGCTATCATCCTGGCGGACCGCTACATCAACACCGTTCTCCAGAGGCCGTGATGGTGGTGATCACCATCCTGGTCGGCACGCTGGGCGCCCGCCTGTTCTACGGCGAGCTCCTGGACCTCAAGAAGATGGTGGGTCTGACTCTCAGTTTGGTGGGCGTGCTGCTCCGGATCCACTATGAGACCATCATGCCATGGATGCACTCCCTAGCGCCGGCTCTGGCTCACCTATTCGCCCGGCACCTGGCGCTAACGGACGAGGTGCTGGCCTACATCTGAACGCTCCAGGTTCAACCCAGGATACCGTATACTTTTAGTGTGTAAGGAATAAAAAGCGGGATGTAGAATAGT
>CAYIMB010000005.1:0-50234 GCA_964364425.1 uncultured Gammaproteobacteria bacterium | reverse complement strand
GCAATATTTCAATCAAGATAGCGTAAGCCGCTATCACGCCAACCACGCCGGAAATAACATGGACAACAAGCGAAATTGTTTGGAGTAAATTCATAGAGGTATAGATAGTCGTTTTCTCATGAGGCGTTCACCTATAGCCGCCACAATAATGGCCGCAACGTAGACCAGGGCTATCTGCCAAAGCTCATACGGTATGCCTCTCCAGGCCCCTAAGATAAGGGCGGCATACCAAGAGACAATCGAAATGGCACCTCCCAACCAAACTGGAACCTTGCGCACCTGAAGAAGTATGGCGTTGATTAACAGAATTCCTACCAAAGCCATTTTGGCTATAAAACGGTCTTGCAAAATCCGTTCCGGGAATCCCTCCAAGCGGAATTCCAGAAAGTATCCAAAGCCTGAAATAACCAGTATCACCAACCCAATGTGTAACACAGTAAAACACACTCGCAGGAGCTTACTTTCACTCACGTCCATCTCACCGTCCTGCATGGCCTTAAAGTAAAAAATAGCACCAAACGTATCTCCTCCCACACCTAAAACGGTGCCTATGATATGAGAAATCTTAATGAGTATGCCCCAATCCATATGGTTAAAGAGAAAATTGATCTTTTACAAACTGTAAAAACTCATTGTATGAACGTACACCGGGCATTTTCTTCCCGTTCACATAAAACGTTGGTGTGCCCTGTACCCCAAGTAAATTTCCACTCGCCAAGTCTTCCGCCACTAATTCTTTGACTTGGTCTGAGTTCAAATCGACTAAAAATTTGTCTGTATCAAGGCCAACATCCAAAGCGTATTCAACAAACATGTCGGTTGGGTCCTTTACTTCAGACCAAACAGTTTGCTGTAAAAATAACTGATCATGCATTTCCCAAAACTTTCCTTGAAGGCCGGCTGCTTCAGCTGCTTGGGCGGCCAACTGAGCATTATTGTGAATAGAGGTGAGCGGATAGTGTCTATACACCAACACCACCTGGTCGCCCAGCTCTTCCAACATTCGGTCCACCACCGGCTCATACGCTGCACAAGCCGGGCACTGGAAATCACTGTATTCAACCACCACGGCCCGTGCCTCTCCGTTTCCACGTATCCAATCTGAGCCTCCGGTCAAATCTACTTCCAGATTAGTAGCAGTCTGTTGAGTCCGTTGTACATCCTGTGTAATCAGCCACACAAATCCAGCTATCACCAAGCCCAAGCACAGCCCTACCAGAATTCGTTTTAACCACTGATTTGTTTGTTTTGCAATAGGCATAGTAAACACTCTTCTGGGAGAATTATACTTTATTTACCCGTTTCACACAATCTGGTTTCAAGCAAATAATACCCTCTACCTGACCTTGATGAATGGTGACCAACTCCTTGCAATATTTGCACTTGACCTCAACTTCCCCCTCCACCAACAACCCCTTAAACAGTAACTTGTTGTCATTAGGGCACCTGTATTCTTGGTAAATACTTTGCAATTCAGTCATACCTGTAGATTTAACTTCCGGCCCTGTATCCCCCGTATTGCTGTCGTAAGTAGGTAATAATGTTATCCGACTCATACATCATTACTCCCGTCTCCGTATCTAGCATAAACGGAACTTGTTCTTTGCCTCCCAGCTCCAACAACTTCTCCCTCTGCTTTGCTCCTTTGGGCGCTGTGCGTGAAATCCAATCCACATGCAGGTCAGTCAACACCTGACGGACTTTAGCGCAATACGGACAATCCTCCTTTTGGTAGAGCTCTATCATTCACTCTAGGTTAAAGTGTTTTGAAGAAATCTGCAAATAGTGGTTTACTGTTGGCATGCCTGTACTCAACACTTCCCCTTGGTTAGCAGATTGGCCGCCGAAGGTGGAATTTCCTCCGCTGGCGGGAGACATCAGCGTTGACGTAGCCGTGGTAGGTGGCGGGATGAACGGGATGCTCACGGCTTACGCCTTGGCCAAACACGGAGTATCCGTAGCGCTAGTGGAAAAAAGTTCGATCGGCAGCGGAGAATCCGGTTATACCACGGCTTTTCTGACCAAGGTCATGGACTTGTCTTTGGTAGAGTTAACGACCCGCTACGGCGCACAAACCGCCAGACAAATCTGGGAAGCAGGACAGTGGGCTATTCACCGACTGGAAGAAATTTCTATTGAAGAATCTATTGCCTGTGACCTGTTCAGGTGTGAGGCTATGGTATTTACGCAAGATGAAGCAGGTGAAAAAATGCTCCAAGCAGAAATGGCGCAAGCCCAACAACCGGGACTCAAAGCTGAGTGGATGAGGAACCATGTGCAATTTCAATCTAAGGGTCATCTGTCTATTCCTGACCAAGCAAAATTTCACCCCAGAAAATTTTTAACTGGGTTGAGCAAAGCTCTAGAGCAAAGAGGTGGTCAATTATTTGAAAAAACCAAAGTCACTAAATGGGTTCAGCCGGCAGCCGGCCAAGGTCACCAATTAGTTACTCCACAAGGAACTGTCACTGCACACCAAGTGGTTGTGTGTACCCACCTGCCACAACTCACACAAGACATTTGGACTCCTCCGGTTACCTCCTGGCAAACCTATGCACTTGAAGCAAACGGACCATCCGGCATATTGCCTGAAGCTCTCTTTTGGGATACAGAGTCGCCGTATCATTATTTTAGAGTAGACCGCCAGGTTGACCATGACAGAATTATTTTAGGCGGCGCAGATCACCTGATGGGACAGACTCCAAAACAAAATCCGCATCAAACACTCAAAAATTACTTAGCAAAACTCTTCCCTGAGGTCCGCTTCACCTTTTCATCCCTGTGGGGCGGCCAAATTCTAGAAACACCTGACGGCCTTCCCTGCATAGGAGCTATTACTGCCAACAAAACAGTCTTTGTAGGAACAGGGTTTTCCGGTAACGGCATGACCTTCAGCGCCGTGAGCGCTCAAGTCAACACGCACCTTATTCTGCACGGAAAACATGAGTGGGCAGATGTGTTTGATCCACTGAGGTTCAAATCGACTTAGCTGGTTGGAGGCTGCGTTTGAACATCCACAAACAGACTAGGATGACCCCAAAACCTAAGAAGGAAAGAAAGGGAAAATTCACAAATCCAAACAGGTTGAATGTGGCTACGTTGCAGGGCACTCCGGATACGCAGGTGAACAAGCCTTTGGTGAGCCATCCCCATTGCAACATGGAGTGATACAACGCAAATGCTGCTCCAATCAGACTGAGAGGCAAGCCATACCAAAAGACAAAGGTATCTTTGCGCCAGATGGCAATACCAAAGATAATCGCTAAAGGATATAAGGCAATGCGTTGATACCAACACAGCGTGCACGGAATCAGCCCCATGACCTCACTGGCATATAAGCTAACGACTGTGCCCACAACAGCTTGGGCCCAAGCAATTTTTACCCACGTCCAAGGTTGAAAAAATTTCATGGCAGTAGAAGAACGGGATGTCTATATTCTTCAGTCACTCCAAGGCCAGATGGATCATCTGGTTGGAACACCAGCACGGCGCTAGTCTCTTCAGATACAGAATACTCAACACTGGAGGTAAACTCAACCGGTCCTTCCGTCATCCACTCTCCTTGGGCTTGGGTGTACGTTTGGGTGAGTATATTCCCTTGGAGGTCTTCCAGACGAACAGGAAACGAACCCTCAAAGAACCAGGTGCCAGGGGCTGTTCCAGACACGGCAATGGGAGTAGTGACCTGGCTGTTTTTTTCTGGGGCAGTAATATGTACTTCCTCCGTTGCTGCAGTGTTGGTATTGACCTCTTTTGTTTTTATCACTGTCACCGGCCTGGATGTATAAGATGAGGTGGCCCAGAGTCTTGAGTAGAAAAAGGTCGAGGCAATGGCCGCTACCACGGCAAGAAGAATGAGCAAAATAACCACTATACCGGTGGAGTGATCCTGTGTTTGCTTGGGCATATTAGTCTAGAGTGACTTTTCTGATTACTGAGGTGGCCGTAGTATACTCCTCGGCTGCCGCTTTCTTAGGCACCCAACGGACTTTATAGCGTGTTTTTTTGGCCGGTGAAAGTTCAAGCTTGGCTTTGCCTTTGGCGTTTGTGCGTACGGTCTCAAGCAACACCCACTCTCCATTCTTTCCCACCTTTTTAAACACCTTCAGTTTTTTGTTTTCCAACGGATCACCGGTAGCCGCGTCTCTTAACCGCATGTTCAGGGTGAGCGTCTCTCCCGCGGACAAGGTTGAATCACTCACAGTGAATTTCAGTTTAGCCTTAGACTGAATACCGTATAAACCTCTGTCATTGCCTAAGAGCAGTCCGTCAAACAACATGGTGTAGAAGGATTCTTGTTTGAGCCCGGTGTAAAACAAGCTCCATGAGTTTCCACTATCTGTGGATTTATACACCACACCATTTAAGTTAGATCCATCCTGTCCAGACAGGTAGATGTTTGAGGAAGAATTTTGCCAAGTCAGCGTATCCAAGTGGTTAATATTTTCAATTCCGGTATCTTGCCTGTTCCAAGTCACTCCGGCATCAGTTGAAGTATAAAACGCTCCTCCGGTTGAATCATTCTCTGTTGTGGCGTAGAGCAAGCTGGCATCACTTGGGTGGGCCAGGAGACTAGTGATTTGAGGCGTTTGAGGGGATTCACTTAAGAGCGCCCATGCACCCCCGGCATACTGATAAATGCCGGTGGTCGCAGCATCACCTCCAATCCCTACGTACAGGGTGTCATCCGCGGCTACAGCTAAGGAAATGGCAGGCAAATTATCTGGCAGTTCTAAGTCTGTCCAGGTCTGTCCAGCATCCTCACTCATATATACCCCACCGGTATCCTCCGCGGATAAATCGTCATCATAGAATACCGCGTACACCGTATTGTCATCCAAGCGAGATTGGATAATGTCTTGGACGCCGCCTGAAAAACCTACCGCTTCGCTCTGGTTCCATGTGTCACCTCCGTCTGTGGTGTAGTAAAAAAAGGTAGAACCACCCATCACCACCGTATCAGCGTCATCCGGTTTAACCCAAACAGCTCTAATGTTGCTGCTCCCACCGGTTGGCAAAATTGGGTATTCCCAGGTAGGTGAGTTATCAGTAAAGTTTTCTGTTTTAGCTAAACCGCCGTTAGCCCCAATCCAGACTATATCCTTATCAGTGGCTTGACTGACATCCATAACTTTCACTGCCGTCACTCCGCTGACCACATCTTCCCAACTTAAACCACGATCTTCACTCCGGGCTACTCCATACGAGCTGTTGGTATAAAGAATATTGAAATCTTCTTCATCCGTATCAAACGCGTCGGCATAAATGGACGAATTTGGGGTTCCGGTGGCGAGCTGTTCCCATACCATAGGAGAGGCTGCTGGATTATCTGTATACTGAGAGCCTACATACAGACGACCGGTTCCATCAAACGTGGCATGCGCGCCGCCCACCGCATCACCATCTTCGTCCGTAAGCGTGCTCCAGGTGTCACCGGTATCAAATGACTGGTGGTTAGGGTATTCACCAATAATAGAAATTAAAACTAGATGAGCATCCGAATCCGGATCAACGGAAATTTCATTAAACCGGCCGCCACTGGCTACTCCATGCGCAGATACGTCCATGTCAGTCCAAGTTTCTCCACCATCCGTGCTTTGGTATAAGGTTTCACTCTCTCCGTCGCTAGTCACGGCGTAAAATACCCCACCAGCTCCGGCTGAAGCCAGGGAGGTAATTTCCATGCTGGAATCAACGGTACTTTTTTCAAAAGTGTCTCCTCCATCATCACTCACGCCTACACTGCCACCATTCAACGCAATCAAAAGCCTGCTCTGCCCAAACACCATATCATCCTTAAAGGCAGGCTCTATGACATTGGCCGTTTTATCCTCCCAATGAGTACCTTGATCTTCACTGCGCAAGAGGCTGTCACCAATCAAGGCAAACACCGCACCCGTATCAGGATCAACTTCTACCGCTTTCCCTGTGCCATAGTTGGTATCAGACGGCAAGCCAGTCCAGGTATCACCTAAATCAATTGAAGAGAAGATGCCGCTGGGACTCATGGAGGCAAAATACACTGCATCACTGTTGGGATCAGTGGCTATGTCTTCTGCCGTGCCACCAAACAGGCCCAGGTTAGTTGCCACCGAAATGGTCTGGTCGTCCACTAGGTTACCATCTGCCCGCACCGGGGCTGAGATACTAGCTAACACAAGCCCAGACACGGCCAGGAACGAAAGCAAAATATGTTGGTTTTTCATTTGGATACTCTTTACCGATTATTCTATCACTCAGTATATCATACTTGGCTATTCTTGTAGTTGACGACACTCATGAATTTCGTTACAACTCTCCGGGTATGAAAAATTATACAAAATATCTATCCTCATTCATTGCTCTGGTTGTGGTGGCTGTGATTTCCGTCTTTGGACCAGAGATTTTTTATTTTTTTGAAGCCCAGGGTGAACATGAGTTGATTGAGACCTTCTTCATCATCTCTGTTTTATTTGTTTTAAGTTTCGTCGTCTTCTATATTGCTGACAGCACTAAACTTCCCTCCTTTGTCATTGCTATTTTCTTTGGATTAGCTGGTCACGGTCTACTCCAACCAATTGTGGAAAAACAAGAAGTCCTAGGCGTGCTAGTTGGGTTTGGAGCAACACTCATCTTATTCAGCGGTGGATTAGAAACCCCATTCGCAAATTTCAAAAAACTATTCTGGAAAATATTCTCACTCTCCTTTCCGGGGTTACTGGCCACTGCTCTATTACTTTCCTTAAGCGTAGCTGTACTTGGAACTTGGTTCCATGTGTCCATTTCCCTGTTAGTGGCCGTCCTCCTGGGTGCGGTCTTAGCCTCCACCGACCCGGCAGCCATTATCCCCATTCTCAAACGTTTACGCTTTAAGAATAGGGATACCAAGGACCTTATTATTTCAGAAAGTGCTGTGACGGACGTAACCGGTACCTTACTCACCGTTGCCTTCTTAGGACTCATGATCAGTGGCGTGGTTTTAGGCAGTGTTACAGACTGGTACGGAGCCATTTTCAGCGCAGAAAGTGGAATTATTCTGGCTAAACAACTTGCGTTCGGAATTATTTTCGGCGTTGTTGGCTACGGGTTCTTAGAAATTTTGAAAAAATTCAAGCAAAGCCACGAACAAGAATTTGAAGCTGACTCGGCTTTCTTCTTGTTTATTCCCATCATCATTTTTACCCTAGCCCTCTCCTTTGGAGGAAGCGGGTACCTGGCCGCTTTCATAGCTGGTTTACTCTTCAGCTTAACTGAAAAGTTGCATGAAACAGAACGCTTCTTCAATCATTTGATTGATGGTTTCTTCAAACCAACTATTTTCATCCTGCTAGGCTCCTTAGTGAATCCTCAAGAACTGTTGTCTTATGCTGGAGTTGGTATTGCGGCCGCCATTGTATTCATGGGCATCATCCGCCCTTTTACGGTATTTCTTACTTTGGGCGGTTTTTCTTTCTTTGGAAAAAATCGATTTTCCTGGCGTGAGCTAGTGTTTATCTCCTTTATCCGGGAAACCGGAGCTATCCCAGCCGTGTTGTTAGTGACGGTCGTGAGCTTTGGCTTACCCGGCATGGATGGTCTAGTCCCAATTGGCATGTGGGTTATTTTACTCACTTTGATTGTTGAACCTATTCTGACTCCTTGGGCAGCTACTACACTCAAGGTGGCTGAGCCAATTTCTGACACCAAAAAAGTTCAGTTAGGTGAAGCTCCTCTGGTCGTGTTAGTCACTCGCGGACGTTCGTTCATAGACCGCTTACCGTATGTGGTCACTTGGGCCAGCAACCACTCCATCAAACGAGTATTTGTGATGCTGTGCTTGGAACAAAAATACACTCCGGAACTTTCGGCTGAAATTGAAGCTGAAGCTAAAAAAACATTTGCCAAAATGAATGCTGAGCGAGAAAAGGCTGGGGATGCTCCACTAGAGTTTGAATTCATTAGTCGAACTGGTTTACTTCAAGACAACATAGACGCCTTGTCTAAAGAACACACCAACGTCACCACTATCTTTGTGGGACGCAAAATGTTGGATTACCGCTTTAACGAAATCAAACAGCTGCTCGTTCCATTACACTTCATGGACTAATCTGAAAACTCCGCTTTGTGCGTAGCCATCCGGTACGCGCAGTAATCACAATTTAAATTTGGTTGAGGTAACTCATCACTTTGCAAACACTCCCAAGCTTGAGTGATGGCGTTTTCAATCCAAGAGTCGTCACCAATATAGGGAATAAGCTTAATATCAAACTCCAAACGCCCATCAAAGGCTTCCCGGTCAGTCAGGCCGTTACAATACACAAAGTAGCCGGTGGAAGAAACAGTAAATCGATTTTTACGGAACAGCCACTGATATATTTCCATTTGACGCTTGTACCCAATTTGCCAGTCTGCGTCCAGGCTCACCTCCTCCTGTTTAGACGTAGCCTTGTAATCCACAATAATCAACTCACCATTTGGCTTGACCCAGATATCATCTACACCGCCGGTGATAAACAGTTTGGTTGGTTGATGCAAGTAAGTAATCCCTCCGCGCAAAGAGTCTCTCCATTCATTTAGTTGTGCATGTTCAAACGGCACGGCATCAACCTTATACTCTTTCATTAAGGGATGGGGTTGGCCGGCCGCCCTGCGCACATCGAACTCTTTTTTCAGGAGCTTATCTACAGCACTGTTCAAGTTAAACGGAAAGCCAGGGGGCTGACCCACACCTAGGCGACGGTCAAGGTAAAAACACCTTGGGCAGTTCAGAAATAAATCCAACTTTGAACGACTCAAACGGAAGGGCCGCTGAGACTTGGGGTCGTAAACGTTTTTTTTACGCTTGGGGTTATAGTATTGGCTCATACACTCTGGTCCACATGCCCTGACTATACCACGCTTGCTGCCAGAGCCAAACTGTCCTAAGGTGTCTGTTAGGTTGCTTACACTCACCTATTTTCCAAGGAACCGACATGCCCTTTTCACCCATTCTTCGCGTTCTGTTGGTGCAGCCGTGCACCCCGGACTCCTACTGGTCGTTCTACACGGCCATCAAGTACACCCAGGTCAAGGCGGTCATGCCGCCCCTGTCGCTCATCACCGTGGCCGCGCTTCTGCCCCAGCACTGGCAGTTCCGGCTGGTGGACGAAAACATCCAGAAGCTGACTGACGACCACATCCGCACCTGCGACGTGGTCTTCATCAGCGGGATGATCATCCACCGGGCGGCCATCCAGGTCGTGGTGGAGCGCTGCCAACGCCTGGGCAAGCCGAGCGTGGTCGGCGGGCCGTTTGTGACCAGCCTCCCTGAGGCCCCGGAGCTCACCCTGGCCACCAGCCGCGTGATTGGCGAACTGGAAGACCAGGAATTCCTGGCCAGCCTGGTGGATGACTTCCACCGAGCGTCCATTGCGCCCATCTACCGCGCGCCGGCCCAGCCCAGCTTGGCTGAGGCGCCGGTCCCGCGGTTCGACCTGCTCAACGTGGAGGACTACAACTCCATGGCTGTCCAGATGTCCCGCGGCTGTCCCCAGCGCTGCGAATTCTGTGACATCATTGTCATGTACGGGCGCAAGCCGCGGTACAAGACGACCAAGCAGGTCCTGGCTGAGCTGGAGGCGCTGTACCAGACCGGCTTCCGCGGCAACGTGTTCGTGGTGGATGACAACTTCATTGGCAACGTGAAGCTGGTGGAGCAGCTCATGGAACCGCTGCAGGCCTGGCAAGCCGAGCGTGGGTACCCGTTTGGCCTGTACACGGAGGCGGATCTGCGGTTGGCCAAGATGCCGCAGCTCATGGACAACATGACCGCCGCGGGGTTCTTCGCGGTGTTCATGGGGATTGAATCCCCGTCCACCGCAGCGCTCAAGGAGGCCATGAAGTTCCAGAACACCGGGATCAACCTGGTGGAATCCGTGGGTGAGATCCGTCGGCACGGACTGATGGTCTACGGCGGGTTCATCCTGGGCTTTGACTCGGACACGGCGGACTGCTTTGACGCCATGGCCGAGTTTGTGGAGGCGGCGGCGATTGACTTCGCCATGGTTGGGACCTTGATTGCTCTGGCCGGGACTCCCTTGGAGGCTCGGCTGAAGCGTGAAGGACGCCTGACCAGCGAGGAGGCGGACGGTGATCAGTTCAAGCTGACCAACGTCATCCCGCTCCAGCTGACCCAGCTGGAGCTGGTCCGCGGGTACCGGCGCGTACTGGAACGCCTGTACTCTCCCAAGCAGTACTTCGACCGTGCTCTCAGGGCCATTCAAGGCTGGAAGCCAGGTCCCGCCCGGAAGACCAACCGCCGGGAGCTGGGTGCCGTCCCCCGCTCGTTCCTCAAGCAGGGGGTCTGGGCTCCCTACCGCCGGGAGTACTGGAAGTTCATGGGGTGGGTGCTGAAGAACCGGCCGGACGCGTTGGCTCGCGCCTTCGCCATGGCCATCAGCTACGCCCACTTCCACTACTACACCAACGGCGTGGTAGTCCCCCGCCTGCGCCGTGCGGAAGAGGAGCTCCTCCGGCAGGCCCTCCTGAGCTCAGCCCGTCCGGAGCAGAAGATCCACCTGGTGGTTTGATCCCACCCGTCGCCTGTACATTCAGAGAGTCCACCTTGCCTCACACGCATGGTGGACTCTCTTCGCATCTATCTGTATTATTTGCGGCATGCCCCTGGATACAGATTTACCTCAGATGGCAGGAGCTAAGTTGCGGGATGAGGTGCTGCGGCTTCGTCACGCCATTCGCCTGTTGGGAGATGAAAAAATTCTCCTCCAGAATTGTCAGCGTTACATCCACAGACAACGCTGTGCTCAAAATTGAAAAAATAACTACTATGCTTGAAACTTTCAAACAAAGACTCAAAACTGGGGTGGAAGAGGCTAAGCGGCAACAAGCGGACCTGGCTGCTAACCCAGCCCTAGCTTCCAGTCCAAAAGTAAAAAATTCCATGCGCGCCGCCGGAGCTATTATGTTGGTACTAGGAGCTGGTCTCACCCTAGCCAACTATATGACATGGCGTTCCACGGGTAACGTCCTGATTATTGCCCTCGCCGGAAATATTGTATTCCCCATTGCTGGAATATACCTGTTGATCAGCGGAAAAAATCCGTTCAAGCGCTTCAAAAAATAATTCTATAAATCCACAACCACAATCGCCTTCTCTCCTGAGGCAATATCTGTTTCAGGATCAGTCAAATCATGAATGGCGTTATACAAAACGTCTTGATTGTAGTGATACTGGCTTCCGTACATAGTTCCCGGATCATGCGTGATGAACTCATCCTCATCATACCCAATAATCAAAATCATATGGTAATACGGTCCACCATTTTTGTAATGAGGGTTATATAACGCTTTACCATACGCGAAGTTGACCCGTTCTTCGTTCTGGACTATCTTACTACTCTATGGATGCACAATTAACTACCCAAGTTCAAGCCCAGGCCGTGGCGGCCAAACGAACTAGCCAACACATGAGAAAATTATCAACCGACACAAAAAATGCGGCCTTGTTGGCGTTGGCGGATTTACTCGAACAAGAAACTGAACAGATCTTGAAAGTCAACCAGACAGATATCACCACCTGGACCGGAAAAACCAGTCCAGTCTTGTTGCAACGGTTGGTGCTTACCCCAGAAAAAATTAAAGCTTTAGCCGAGAGTGCGCGGTCAGTGGCCGCTTTACCAGACCCTGTAGGTGAAGTGGTAAAAATGAATCGCCGCCCCAACGGTTTGCGCATTGCCAAAATCAGAATTCCCATTGGAGTCCTCTGTTGCATTTACGAATCACGTCCCAGCGTGACTATTGACATTGCGTGTCTAGCCATTAAATCAGGTAATGCCTGCATTCTCCGTGGGGGTAAAGAAGCACTCGGCACCAATACATTCCTGGCTGAATTAGTGGTACGCGCCTTTAGTGCAGCTGGTGTTCCTCAAGAAGCTGTTCAGTTCATTGCTGTGCAAGACCATGCGGCCGTACCAGTCTTAGCTGAAATGGCAGATCAAATCGATTTGATCATTCCTCGTGGCGGACAACGGCTGATTGATGCCGTGTGCGCCAGCGCCAAGATGCCGGTCTTGCACCACCGTAAAGGGGTCACACATATGTATGTTGATGCATCAGCGAATATTGATATGGCCACGAAGATTGTGGTCAATGGAAAAATTTCAAACCCTTCGGTCTGTAATTCATTGGAGAAAGTCTTGATTGATGAGTCGATTGCCCAGCAGGCGGTGCCAAGCATAGTCGCTGCCTTGCAAGCCAAGGGAGTGGAAGTTAGGGGTTGTGAACAAACGCAGAAGTTGGCGCCGGGGGTGGTCGCAGCTCAAGCAGCGGATTGGAGTACAGAATATCTTGACTTGATCATTACTATGAAAGTGGTGGCCGGAATGCAAGGAGCGCTGGAACATCTGCAACACTACAGTAGTGGTTTGGCTGATGGAATTGTGACTGAAAATTATGAGCGCGCTTGGGAGTTTGTGACTTCAGTTGACAGTGCCGCTACCTATGTCAACGCTTCAACTCGATTTACAGATGGAGCTGAGTTTGGTCTGGGTGCAGAAGTTGGAATTAGTACAGCCAAAATCCATGGCATGGGTCCTATGGGGCTAGAGGATTTAACTGTCACCAAATATATTGTATTTGGAGATGGACAAATCCGCGAATAACCCTATGGCAGAACGGATTGTTATCAAATGTGGATCTCAGCTGGTCATA
The DNA here is from genome assembly GCA_964364425.1 of uncultured Gammaproteobacteria bacterium. Lineage (GTDB taxonomy): Bacteria > Patescibacteriota > Patescibacteriia > UBA9570 > JBBTWU01 > JBBTWU01. The sequence continues at coordinate 37,568 of CAYIMB010000005.1, read as the reverse complement.
GACCCTGAGCGCAAAGATGGTGTCCTGCGTTTAGCATTTGTCCAAGCCTTATTTGATACCTGCCAACAGCTTAAAACACAGGGACATGAGGTCATTTTAGTTCTGTCTGGGGCCGTGGCCGCAGGCAAGAAGGTGAAGACCGTCCAAACTAAACAAGCTCGGGCCTCTATTGGTCAACTCATGATGACCCGGGAGCTGGATCAGTTCGCCAGAAAAATTGACCTGTCTCTGCTGCTGCTGACCAAGTTTGATATTACAGAAAGAGATCGGCACACCACTTTGGTAAAAACCATAGAGGAGTTACTGAACACTAAATTTATACCGGTCTTAAATGAGAATGATGCGACCACGGCCGAAGGCACAAACGACTTCCCAGACAATGATCATTTAGCCGCCATCATTGCTATCACCACACAAGCAGACAGAGTACTGCTGTGCACCGACGTTGAAGGTGTATTTTCTGCCCACCCAGCCACCACCGGAGCTCAACTATTTGAAGAGATTGAAAACGTAAACTTGGAGTTATTAAAAATGACTCAAGGCGGGAAGTCTCAGCTTGGGAGAGGAGGAATGACCGGGAAGTTGAAGGCGGCACGCTTGGCTACTTCCGCCGGAATCCAAACTCACATCATGAGTGGTGCCGTAGTGCAATCAATTCCCCAACTGATACAAGGCACAGCCAAATTTGGGACGGTGTGCAAGGCCAGAACTCAACAAGCAACTTCATTAGGCATCCGTGACCGCTGGCTCATGTCGGCCAAAATTTCTGATGGATCAATTGTGCTGGATGCTGGCGCGGCAGCGGCTGTAAAGAAGCGTAAGTCATTATTGGCCGTGGGTGTAAAAACTATCTACGGACAATTTGCACCGGGAGACAGTGTGGAGATACTGGATGCTCAAAAAGAAACCATCGCCATTGGTTTGGCCAACCTGTCCAGTGAAGAATTACAAACGGCCTTACGTTCTGGAGAAAAGCCGTTTGATACAGATGTGGTCCACGCCAACAATCTTATTTTACTCTAAGAATGAAAACCAAAGTCACCATCATTGGAGCTGGAAATATGGGCCTGGCTATGGCCAAAGCCTTAGTTCAAGAGGGGTCATGGGCTGTTACTTTAGTTGACCGTCCAGACAAAAAAATCACACCGATTTCCGGAACCAAGCTGGCCCCTTCCATTCAAGCCGGACTCCGTGAAGCTCAGGTGGTGTTACTAGCAGTCAAACCTCAAGATGGAAAAATAGCCCTAGCGAATATGCGGGGACTTATTCCCTCTTCAGCTATTTTAATCTCCATTATGGTTGGGGCTACGCTGAAAGGATTGCAACGAGAAAGTGGGCACACAAAAATTATCAGAGCTATGCCAAACATGCCGGCTCAAATTGGGATGGGAATGACGGTGTGGTGCGCAACTCGAGAAATTAAAAGGGCGCAAAAAAAATTAGTGCAAAAATTATTTGAATCATTTGGTGAAGCTCAAGAAGTAAGACAAGAACAATTAGTGGATGTAGCCACCGCCATCTCAGGTTCTGGACCAGCCTACGTCTTTGCCTTAGCTGAGTATATGACAGCGAGTGGTGTCCATCTAGGCCTGACTCAAGCAGAAGCACACAAGCTGTCTACACAGACCCTAGTTGGAGCCAGCCAACTCCTCAAACAATCAGGTGAAGATCCTGCGTTACTCCGGAAGAAAGTCACCTCAAAAAAGGGAACTACCGAAGCGGCGTTGAAGGTGTTTGCAAATCGACACACACAACAGATTTACCAAGCGGCTTTGAAGGCTGCATTTACCCGAGCAAAAAAAGTATCCAAGGCTTGGGACTAGTTGTTTTTTCAACAATAGAAAAAAGTGGACAAGGCCGCCCCGTGGGCCTAAGATGGCACAACTCTACAAGGAGAGTCATCATGCGTATCTCAAAGTTAATTCCGAAGACCCGCCGTCAGGCGGCCGAGGGCCTGTCCGGGGCCCACGCGCTGCTGGTTCGGGCTGGCTACATCCGGCAGGTGGAACGGGGGCTGTTCGTCCTCGCTCCGCTGGGCTTCCGGGTGTGGCGCAAGCTGCAGGACATCATCTTCGCGGAGATGGAGCGGGATGGCGTCCTGAACGTCAACCTGCCCATCATCCAGCCGAAGGAGCTGTGGGACAAGACCGGCCGCTGGGACCGCTACCAGGCGAGCAAGACCATGCTCACCACGCGGAACCCGAACACGGGTCGCGAGTTCGGCCTGGCTCCGACCGCCGAGGAGGTGGTCACCTGGCTGGCCGCGCTGGAGGTCCAGTCCTACCAGGACCTGCCGGTGATCTTCCACCAGATCGGCTGGAAGTTCCGGGCGGAGACGCGTCCCCACGGCGGTCTGCTGCGTGGGGTGGAGTTCGACATGTCGGACGCCTACTCGTTCGACGTGGACGAGGCCGGCATGCGCAAGTCGTTCGAGCTGTTCCGCACGCTCTACACCCGGATCTTCAGCCGGGTGGGGTTGCGCCGCTGCATTGCGGTGCAGGCGGACAGCGGGGCCATTGGCGGCAAGGGCAGCGCCGAGTTCATGGCCATCTCCGAGGAGGTGGGCGAGGACGTGCTGATCACCTGCGCGGCCTGCAACTACGGGGCCAACCTGGAGCGCGCCACCAGCCGCTACCCGCGGCCGGAGTACAGCGTGCCGAAGGTAGGGCGCCGTGGCGAGCACACGCCGGGAACCAGGACCGTGGTGGAGCTGGAAGGCCTGTTCAAGGCAGAAGGCATCACCGCGGACCGGATGGTGAAGACCATCGTCCTGACCGTGACCAAGGGGGCCGAGACGTACAACGTCGCGGTGTGCATCCGGGGCGACCTGGAGATCAACCTGGTCAAGGTTCGGAACGCCCTGGGCGCGGACGAGGTGGCGGCGGCGGAGGCGGAGACGGTGCGTGAGGTGACGGGTGCGGAGGTCGGGTTCGCCGGGCCGCTGGGCCTGGTGGAGCACGGCCAGGTGCGTGACATCCTGTTCGACCAGTCCACCCAGGGAATGACGAATTTCCTGTGTGGGCTGAACGAAACGGACTACCACGCGCTGGACGTGAACTTTGGGAGTGATGAACTCCCTGTGCCCACGTCCTTCCACGACCTGCACCAAACCAAGGCTGGACATCAGTGTCCGGAGTGTGAAGCCAAGCTGACTGAATCCCACGGGATTGAAGTCGGCCACATCTTTATGCTCCAGACCGGGTACGCCCAGAAGATGGGCGCCCAGTTCCGGGACGCTGGCGGTAAGATGCAGGACATCTGGATGGGCTGCTACGGGATTGGGGTGACCCGCCTGTTGCAGACCGTGGTGGAACAGAGCCGCGACAAGGACGGGATCATCTGGCCTGAGAGCATTGCTCCCTACCAAGTAATCATCGTTCCAGTCAACGCCGCTGACACCGTCCAGATGAATGCAGCTAAAGCGCTCTACCGGAACTTCCAAGAGAATGGCGTCCAGGTCATGCTGGACGACCGTGATCTCCGGGGTGGCCAGAAGTTCGCGGATGCGGACCTGCTGGGCATTCCCCTCCGCATCACCGTCGGCCGCAAGGCCAGCGAGGGTGTGGTGGAGTTCCGACGTCGCTCAGATGGAACGGTGGAAGAAGTACCGACCTCTGAAGCCCACATGCACTACCTGGGCTTGCTGGCCAAGTAGAGTTTTTCTCCGCTTGCACCCTTGAAGAGCGACGGCTAGGTCAAACTAGTCGCCGCTCTTCTTCGTTTTTGAATCGGATGAACATCGAATTCCATAAAATAATAAATGTGTTCACGGCCTCAGACTTATGCCCAGGTCACTTTGACTTTTTCCCATGATGTACTAGGATTGGCCTACACCCTTCAACTGAAGGGGTGCTTGAAAAAACGTCAAAATGGGCTTTGAGCCCTCAGGAGGTCGAGATGTCTGAAGCAAACCCGCTGCCTTCGGGTGGCCACATCATCATCGGTGGCGGTGCCACCGGCGCGCTCTGCGCGGTCAAGCTGGCTGAAGCCGGGTTCAAGGTCACCGTGCTGGAACAGGCACTGGTCGGCAACGGCAGCAGCAGCCGCTCGGCGGCCTGCATCCGGGCGCAGTTCGGCGTCCCGGAGACCGTACTGGGGATGGTCTACAGCGAGCAGTGGTACACGGACATCCACGAGCACCTGCACACGCCGGCGGATCAGCGCGAACAGGTCCTGGTGGCCAACGGCTACCTTTTCCTGTGGGAGGATCCCGAGAGCGTGGAGCTGTGGAACCGCAAGGGTCGGCGTGTGACGGAAGAGACCATGCGGCAGGTGCGCAGCAACGTGGACATGCAGCAGGCGTTGGGCCTGCCGGTCGAGCTGCTGGGCGTGAACGAGGTCCAGGCCCGCTGGCCGCACCTCAACGGCGAACAGATGTGGCGGATCGGTGCCGCCACCTGGTGTCCCACCGACGGCTTCCTCAAGCACGACCTGATCTACATGCTCGGTTTCCGCCGGGCGCGTGAGCTCGGGGTGACCGTGCTGGAGAACGCCGAGGTGGTCAGCGCCAAGCTGGAGGGCGGGCGCATCCGTGGGGTCTACCTGGCGGATGGCCGCCTGGTGGAGGGCGACGTGGTGATCAACTGCACCAACGCCTGGGGTCCGCGCCTGAGCCGGGCTCTGGGGGGCATGGAACTCCCCATCAAGCCCATCAAGCGGTACCTGGCGTTCACGCCGAAGCCCGTCAACGTGGATCCGGAGGGGTGGCGCAAGCTCCCCATGACGATCTACGGCATGGGTCCGGGTCGGGTGGCGTACAGCCGTCCCGACGCGGGCTCGCTCATGACCGGCTGGGCGCACGATGCAGACCCGGATCCCAACTTCACCAGCGAGGACCAGGACCGGATCGAGGCTGGCTTCAATGGTAAAGTGGAACCGCCCTACAGCCACCTCATGATCAACCAGGTGCGGGAGTTCGCGCCCAGCCTGGTGCCCCCGACCAACGAGGGCATCAGCATGACCTGCGGGTACTACGGCGACACGCCGGACCACTCGCCGCTCATCGGCTGGGACGAACAGGTGGACGGGCTGATGCACGCCTGTGGCTTCTCCGGCCACGGACTCATGCATGCGCCCATCACCGCGCGCCTGGTGACCGAGCTGGTCAAGGGTCAGCGGGGCGAGGTGCAACTGAACGGCCGGATCAACGCGCCACTCAAGCTGGGGTCCTTCGCCCCGGCCCGCGACTTCAGCCACGTGGAGTCGCACGTCCTGTAGTCGGATTCCCACCTCCGACTCTGCACCTTGAAGATGCGCCGTATGTTCCCCTCACCCGGGAACCTCTGCGGCGCCTCTTCTTTTTTAGAGAATTTTCCTATTTTCCTGAAAATCGATTTACCCGGCTTTTATATGCAGCATGTCCAATATCTTTTGATGTATAGGAGATCCATTACTGGCTACACAGGCGGCTTGTCTAAAATCAAGTGCTGCAGATCCATCAAATCCAGTCAGCTTAGCTCCAGCTTCTTGGGCAATCACTTTACCGGCTACAAAGTCATACACTTCCAGATCTTTAAACACCAGCCCTTCAATTGTTCCTGAAGCAAGCAAACAAAAATCTAAAGCCACTCCCCAATTGGTGAGCACACGTTTTAGATCTTCATGCAACTGGTTAAATAATTTGTTTTGAAACTCTACTGGCGTTTCATATCCACAGGCCAGGGCCACTGAGCAGCGTTCCGGATTTTGTTCCTTACTCACCTGAATTGGCTGACCATTTAACTTTGCGCCTTGACCAGCTTGAGCAGAAAACAGTTGCTCAGCAATAGGATTATACACTACACCAACTATACCCTGATCCCCTTTGGCTAACCCAATGCTGCATGAAAAATATGGAATACCTAACACAAAATTATTTGACCCGTCCAACGGATCAACAAAAAAAGTATATTCAGATCCTTTGTCCTGCAATCCAGATTCCTCTCCGTGTAAATTAAATTCTGGAAAAGCTTGCCCTAATATCTCTAAAACAACTTTTTCTGAATCTAAATCAGCCTGAGTTCTAAAGTCACCAACCGTCGTCTTTTCTGTGATCTCCAAGTTTTTTCCAAAGTATCCCTTTAATACCTTTCCGCCCGCCTGAGCGGCTTGTAGAATGGGCGTGATGTCTATCATAAGTAAAGTATAGCACTTATAGACATACATGTCAGAAAAAATTACACTACCAGCATATGAAAAATACATTTTCTATTGTTCTGACTGGTACCTTAGTCCTAGTGAGCTTAGGAGCCCTGTGCATCCCACCTACTCCACTCAGTACTGACCAAACTGTACAAAATAACTCGCCTGAAACTTCTTCCGCTCCAACGTGGAATTTTGACGAAACAAAGTGGCGCGCTGTTGGTGAGGTGCCGGATTGTCCAGAACCTTTACAAATAGAATCTCCAACTGACATTTCCCAAGCTACTTCCATTCTTTATCCCGGACAAACTCGTGGTGGAAATTATAAACCACACGGAGGCTTTCGCTTTGATGGACTGGAAAATGACCAGGTTTCAGTCTTAGCACCGTTTGATGCGTATGTAGTAGACGGAGCGCGCTACCTAGCAGAGGGAGAATTTCAATATACCTTTGATTTCATTGCTCCGTGTGGCTTAATGTACCGTATTGGACACCTGTATACACTCACACCAGAATTCCAAGCCTTAGCTGAACAGTTTACTCCAGCTCAGGAAGGGCAATCTCAAACCCAATTCATAGAACCACCCGTGTTGGTTACGGCTGGAACAACCATTGCTACCGCCGTGGGAGTTACCGCCAACACCAACACATTCTTTGATTTTGGAGTCTATGATCTGCGTCAAAAAAATGCCGCCTCAAAAAACTCTACCTGGGCAGCTGAGCACACGGATGACAACATACTGGCACCATATGCAATTTGTTGGTTTGATCTGTTGCCTACTCCAGATGCCAAACAAGTCTGGAGTTTACCTCCAGGAGATCCAACCAGTGGAACAAACAGCGACTATTGCCAAAAATAGTGTTGATTTAAAGGTTTGCTCGCTTGGCTAGACCAAGGGCATAGTCTGCCCACCACTCGCCTGCTGCCGGACCTCCGTTACATTCACCGTCAGATTCGCCTGGTGACTTTACCCAAAGTAGCGCATCTACTAGGGAATGCGCAAGGTCTGTGGTTGGGGCGCGGCCTAAGCCACGGCCAGGCGGATTACACCAGGCATAATCAGGTGCTGCACCTAGCCCGTTTCTACTGGTATCAATCACAAAGTGCTTGTTCCCTACCAAGGCAGAAAGAGTTTTGCCGTACAAGCGGGAACGCTTAGTGGTGTAGAAACTAGAAACGTTCAGAGCAAAACCGTCAGCTTGCTGAATTCCGGATTGCTTGAGTCGCTTGGCCATGCTTGAAGCAGAAATCCAGTTGGCGTTACCAGCATCAACGTACACTACCGCCGGTGTCTGTGTTTTGAGTGCATGAACGGCGTATTCTACTAGTTCAAATCGTTTTGTTTTTTGCTGTTGAGTTAAACAGCTGGCTGCTGCCAAGGCGTCAGGTTCAATAATCACCACTACTAATCTGTCTCTAACCCCAGCCACCACACGGTCAACAAAGTTTCTGTAGGCCGCTGCGTTCACCGCTCCTCCGGCTGAATAACTGTCGCAATCACGAAACGGAATGTTGTATATCACTAAGAGCGGAACAGTTCCATCAGCCTCAGCGGCATCCACGTAAGCCTCCACTTCTCGCTTCGGAAAACTATTCCAATCTCCAAACCATTTGGCCTGAGGTTCACGGGCAATCAGTCGAATCAAATCGGAGTCATCTGGCCGAAATTCCTTCCATTCTTGTACTTGTTGTTTGGCACCTGAACTTGGGTCTACATAAAATGACAAGCCAGCCAGAGGGTTGATCTTAGCTTGGACTGGAAGAACTAATAGCACGCTGAGACACAGGGTGATTCTTACAATCAAAAAGAAATTATGTAGAGACATACTGATAGTTTACCAAGAAAAGAACCTGAGCGAATCCCCAAACAACACCAGCAAAAACAAGGCACAGTAAGCAGGCGTAACCTCCCATCATCCACAAACTATTTGGCAACATATCTCCCATGTGAGGCAGTCCAAGTTTAAATAAACCCGCGTCAATCCAGATTAACGGTTTTAAAATAGATACCGGGAGTTTAAACGGATATTTTTTTGTTTTTGGTTGTCTTGTTCCGCTGACCTCTAAAATTTTATTCACACAATTCGTTCCAGCTTCTGCGGCGGATTCCATACTGTAGATAAATCGATCTGTTTTAGTATAACCGGTTGCAAAAAATAAATTTGAAACAGAAGTAGAGCTGCTCGGTTGGTATTGGAGAGATGCTGCGTTATTGCTAAATTTAGGTTCCCAAATCTCCATGAGTTTGGTGTATGGGTTGTATTTGAAACTATCCCACATATAAAATAGGACTTCATGCTGTTCACTCACTTTTTCACCACTTTCAGTTTTTATGTTGGCCTGAGCATACGAGCGTTTGATCTGAGCCCACACTTCCTGACGAATTTCTTCCTGACTACACTCATTGAATGATTTTTTGATCAAAATACCAGGTTCATCAGTCTGACAAATACCTACTGACCACACAGATTTCACTCGTGGATCAGTTGAATATGTTTTTCCCCAAACTAATTCTTGCGGCTCAATGATAATGGCCCAAGGAGAATCTGGTAAATACAAAATAGGTGGCTGGTGTGTAGGATAGATGACGGTTTGATCTAAGAAAATCTGGACAGACAACTGCACCTGACGACTGACCTTAGCCAGAGGAATAGAATTGTGTAATTCCGGAATCTTCTTCAAATCTGGATGCGCTTCAACAATTTTGGCCAACGCCTCAACTGATAATCCTAGCACGTAGTAATCAGCCGTATCTTCAACTTCACTATCCTGTTCAACATCATACACACTCACTCCTGAAACCTTCCCGTCTTTTATTCTGATGTCACGGAGTGCATGCTGTGTCTGAATACTCACGCCCTTACTTTCCAAGTACGCTACCCACTCATCAAACCATCCGTCATTGGTTGGTTTTTTCATGAGATACAACGCACCGGCCGTACTTAAAAATCCTCCAAACACTACACCCACAATCCGCGCCACCACCGGAAAACTCATATAAGAAGGATCCATGCCCAACACTGGACCCCACATTCTCACCATGTATTTCTTTGCTTCTCCGGAAAGATCCTCACAAAAATCTTTCCACTTCAGCTTATCCATAGAATCCATCCGAGTACGTGACATGGTTATACAGTAGAACATCTTATCAATCATTTGCAATTTCTCCTGACTACTCAAATCCCAAGCACTCCCCTGCGTTTTGTATTCCGGAGATAAAATGACTTCCGGCCGGTCAAAACGAGGAAAAATGTACGTGGCAACGCGGAGTAAATTATTGAAGATCGATTTATCTTGGTCTTCCCGAAGTGGAATTTCTTTTAATACCCGTTGCAGATTTTTGTAGCCCGTGCCGTACACCCTCCAAGAATATTCAACCGGGTACGTTTTTTTGTCCTGTGTATAATACTTGCTCCGCGCCAAACCACCTACGCGGTCGTTGCGTTCATACACAACAACTTGGATGTCGCGTTTAGCTAATTCGTGAGCTGCGGTCAATCCTCCAATGCCGGCTCCCAGGACAATGACTTTCATATCTTTTGCTCTAGTGACGTAAAAAACTTTTTATCTTCACGGCCATCAATCAAGTCATGCGCAACCTTCATTTCATCCGGTGAATTCAAATATATAAGAAAAAATTGTCCCGAGGTTTTTTGTTTAACATAGTCATGAACCACTTGGGTGATGTGTACTAACCCCCAGTAAATCCATTTGCCATTTCTGTTTTCAACTAAAAAATTCCTGACTGGCGGAGCGTGAAAAATGCGGATTCCGGATTTACCTTGAAAATGAAAATTTTTTCCGGAAAACTGGTCAAGCTCAAACGGCGTTTTCAAATGCTGTTCCAGGCTTAATTCAGCCGGAAACCCTTGTTCGGGGGTCAGCTGCAAGGTGTCATTGAGTTCAATAAAACTTCCCATGGATTAACCGTATCAAATATCTAAATAATCTACAATATTTGCAAAAGGAACCCCCGCCACCTGAGGTAGCAGGGGGTCTTGCAGAGCAGAGGTTGCTACTGCAGAGACGGTTGGTGCAAAGCGGGCAAGGTGCAGGCGTGATTCCGGTCGGTCATCTTTTGTTCCAGTGTGATGATCTCAAACCCGTCGTTGTACTCAGGGGCGAACCTGAACTCCGCGTGGTAGCGTTCCCGACCGCGGTCCAGATACACCACGTGGATCAACCAGTCGTCTCCCAGGGCATGCTTGTTGCGCAGATCATGACGCTTTGCCATGTGGTCAGGGACCTGTTCATATAAGCGTTTCACGTGAGGAGACATGACGACCGAATCACCGGACGAACGAATGAAGGGAATGTGCTTGAGTTCGATTGGCTGCAGGCGTCCCCGCCGGACCATATACAGCCGGAGGTCTAAAGCATGAGCCTTCCCTTCGTTGAACACCAGCCAGTCCGTTAATTCGTGAATGTTCATTTGATTTCGTTCATCTACCTGAGCTTCAAGCTCGGCATGATCTGCCAGCTTGAGACGTAAGTAAGGCTCAGCTAACTCACGAGTCTGAATGAACATCTGAACGAACTGCTGATTGAAGATTTTCAGGGTCCAAGCCAGCACAATCACGTTGAGGATAGTGAAGGCGGCTATGACCCAATGCGGGGCGGTCTCCATGGTAATCAGCATGGTGGTTGGGGTTAAGAATTAGATTGGACTTTTAGGACCTGGTTTTCAAGGTGCTTATAGTTTTTGTAGCACAGACAAAAAATAAAACAAGATTGCGGAATGTTCCCCAATCTGTTACATTGACCGTGTTGTTGCTAGGCCAAATTCCCGGAAGGGAATTTTTTATTTTCTGGCAAGTAAATACTTCGCGCACCCAAAAATGGCCAGCAGAAGCGCTATCCAAATCAAAACTGCTGTGACCCAAAACACCCAAACCATAGCTCCAAATCCGTCACCCATCATGGACCGCCCAGTAAATCCACCTTCATCTAGACCCAAATTCATCATCCCGGCTGACATTTGCAGGCGGTTCATCATCATTTGACTGCCTTGTGCCGTTTGGGAATTCTGCATCATTTGTACAAACTCCGTTTGTTCTTCTGTGGTCAGACTTCCAGCTATCAATTCAGCCATTAGTACCTCCATGCGTTCATGGTTGGCCTCCCCCATCATCTGAATTTCTAATTCTTCCTGGGTGTTCAGCGTATCTGAGCCCATCATCTGTTGCATGAGCTTGTACTGAGAAGAGGATATGTTGCCCATGTGAGCTAACGCTGGCGTTGCGGATAGACCCAGCAGAAGGAAAGCAGACACCAGAACGTATTTGATTACTTGCATATTTGAAATAAATTAGTGCTTATGGTTTAATTGAACATTTCCCTTAGACGTAAAAGTATGATCCTTCATAGTACAGGTTTGATCATGCTTCCCCTTTTCCGTTCTGGTAAAATGACCATCTTCTATATACACCACACGGTGGGCCACATCTTTAATCCGCTCGTCGTGACTCACAATAATAATGCTTTTCCCCTGTTCACAACCAATAGAACATAAAATTTTCATCACCTCATGCCCAATGTGACTGTCTAAGTTGGCAGTTGGTTCATCCGCTAAAATTAACGCCGGGTCGTTAATCAACGCGCGCGCAATGGCCACACGCTGACGTTCTCCGCCAGATAAATTTTTTGGTTTAGCGTGCAGGCGTTTGCTCAAGCCTAGTTTGCTTAACAGCTCTGTCGCTCGTTCAGTTCGATTTTCCACGGAAAATCCGGCGACCGTCACATTTTCTAGCGCGGTCAGATTTTCTAACAGGTTAAATGACTGGAAAATAAACCCCAGACGTTCCCGGCGGAGGCGGGTAATTTTAGATTGTCGGAGCTTGGTCAGTTCCTTATGTTCCAGGGAGATAGTCCCATGAGTAGGAGTGAGCAAACCTCCAAACATGGTGAGTAAGGTAGTTTTACCTCCACCAGAAGGTCCCATGATCATAACAATTTCTCCACGCTGCAGTTCAAAGTCAATGCTATCCACGGCCCGGACTTCCGCCGGGGTTCCAGGGAAGAAAATTTTGGATACGTTGTGTGCTTGTAGTATTGGTTTCATGGCTTTAGGCTTTGAACACTGCAGCAGGATCAATAGAGATAATACGACGAAGCGGAAGAAGTACAGCTAAAATAATCATGAGCAAGGTCATGCTCCCTACCCAGGCTATCTCACGTACACCAAGTTCATACACAAACCCACCAGTGTAGCTAGCCGCCAGTTTTGCAATCAGCGGGGAAAGAATATTCCCGGCCGCAAATCCAATGAGGCCAGAGGCAAACGACTGAATAGCGGCAATGGAAAAAATTTGATGATTAAAATACCCCATGGCTTTCAGGACCCCATACTCCCGAGATTTTTCTATGGTGGCGGTAAAAATAGTGAGGCCAATCACGGCCGTGCCCACAGAAATAGCAATCACTACTAACACGGCAATAATGGGAAGGAATGTTTCCCGGATGAGCTCCGCATTCCGGTCCAAAAAAACTTCTTGTTCAAAGGCCTGCATATTTGGAAACTGGTCCTCAATCCTTGCTTTCACACCTATAGGGTCATCCGTCTGAATCATGAAATAGTTGGTAAACTGCTCAAACTCCATGAGCTCGTTCAAATCGTCTAGAGAAATAAACGCATAGGTAAAGGCTAGAATGTTTCCGCCAGAACTCAAGCCAACAATTTCAAACTTACGGTCAAACATTTCAATCTCATCACCCACGGCCAACCCTTGATTAGTAGCCAGAGATTCGTCAATAACGATCTCCCCGTTAGATGGAATCTCTTTTCCCTCTTCCATAGCGTATGGCTTGACCAAACCGCCTTCCTCAAGACCAATCAAATACAAAGCCACTTCATTTCCGTTAATTTCTACCCCACCTCTCCGCCCGGAAAACGGAACCGCCCGATCCACTCCTTCAATTTGCTCCAGCTCATCTTGTGTGCTGATAGATAAAATGGATATGGAATGACTGAGGTCGCCAGAACCTGGCTGACCCACCCATAAATCAGCTGGCACACTGCCTAAAAATCTGGTCATTTGTAATTGCCAACCAAAATACAAACCAAGCAAAATCAGTATCAAGGTAACAGAAAAGGCCACCCCGCCAGCAGAAATCAGGAGGCGACCTTTTTCGCCGAATAAATTACGGATGGCAATAACCAAAGCTGACTTCACGCTGATAGTATAACTCTGAATTGTAGAAATGTCTTTCTTTTTGTTTATGGTAAAGGTTTCCGGGCATCCAGTGTATAGCCTGCCTCCAACAACACTTGTTCAAATTCCTCCATCACACTATATACTAACTTAAAAATTTCACTGCACTTTCCATACTCTCCATTTACAATCAGTTTAGTCAACTTTTCAAAATCCTTGGGTCTATATTTCATCTTCCTTGATTCCGTTACCAACTGAGCGAAGGTAGTGTACGGTTTCGCATTCAGGAATGAAACCATTTTTAACATATTGCTAAACAGGTCGCCCATCACCAGAGGCATGCCTGATTTGTTTTTTGCCAGAGCTGCATTCAACACCTTGGTAGCCGCTTCTTGTAAATGATCCCAAAGTGCCGCTGCCTGATCTAAACATTTCTTTTCCTTATTCTCAGGCTTGAACGCGTTCAAAGTTTGAATGATTCTAGACTCAAATAGTGGAAGTAAATAATCGGCTCCGCTCCCAAACCAGGCAGGCGAAATATCCTTCACCTGACTAAGATAAGTGTCTGGGGTGACCCAAATGAGTTCAATCAGCAAACCATCAACGATCTTTCTTAGTTTTCCATACGGCTTATACTTTTGATCTTCAGGCATTTTCCGTATAAAAGCAAACAGCTCTAAATCAGAATATGGACCGTCTGTATTTTTAGCCGTAGATCCTCTAACAGCAATAGCTACGAGATTAGATCCGAACATTTTTTTAATACCAGGTACCATGGACTTGGCGATAGAAATACGATCTGCGTGCGTATGTTTTTGTATTGTTTTCATAAAAAAACTAAACAGCTGTCTGTACGTGTTCTGGTGAAACAGAAAGTGGCACTTCAGCAAACGACTGGCTTTGGATATTTTTCTGTAAAGAAGAATAATCCATAGCCAGTCATTATTGCTTATTGCGCTTCGGACAAAGCGGCTATCAAAGCGTCTAATTTCTCATTGATCTCTTTCAACTGTGCCGCTACTTGGTCGTTTCCGTTGCTGCCGCCGCGGAAGTCTTCCCGAGGAGCACGTTGAGGTCGTCTGTCTCCAAAGGATGGACGATCATTGCCTCGTTCCCATGGTTTGCTGTCCCGGCTTTCCCGTGGACCGCTATCTTTCTTAAAGCAATTGCCACACAATACCGGTTTCTTACCGTTTGGTTTGAATGGGACTTGGCAGTCATTACCACATTCTGCGCAGGTTGCATCATGAAGTTGTGGTCTGACACCATCTCTATCTCCGTAATCACGTGATTTAAAGTCCCTTCTTGGACCTGTTCTTTTCCCTGGATAAGCCATAGTTCTTGTCTAGATTCAGTTAAGCAGCGAGTCTACTCTAAAACCCCTTAAAAAGCAAGCCCTAAGCTTATTTCCCCTTGCTCACGTGACGCCCAAAGACAACCACTAAAATCCCGCCAAACCCATACATCATGGCGGCCATTTTCACCAAACCTCCAAGGAACGGGATGCTCACGACCACGGTGCCCAGCGCTAAACCTAACGCAGCTGCGCCAATGAGTTGACCCTTAGTCACTTTGGATTCCGGTGTTTTAAGCAACCACCTACCCACCAAAACAGCAGTCAAAATCTCCGCTAACACCAGACTGATCACGTAGACTACGCTGGCTAAGAGAGACAACGGCAACCCAATCACAGTCAAAGCAACTACCACCAAGGCGGACGGCATGATCAAAAAAGCCAGTGCTCCCCAACCCCAGGTCTTGCCCATCTTCTGGTGCATGGCCTGCGTGGTGTTGTTTACAACAGAAGGAAATACGGCAATGAGGACAATGGTGATCAGTAAGAAGCTGGCATATTTGAACAAGGACCACATCAGCCACATGAAGAAATCTCCGGCGGTAAATCGAGAATCATCCGCTTCTCTTGCCGGTTGTGTTAGTTGAATAAACGTTGTCAGATCCTGCCCTTGAGAACCAACTTGAAAAACCGGCGCGTTGGAAAGGCGTACAGTAGTTGGGGCGTCAATGAGAGATGAAGCACCAAAGTCTAACCAACTTCCCTCAAAATAAGATTCTCCACCCAAGATACCATTCACGCTCATTTGGTCGCCGCGCACATCAACATTTTTATCTACCTTGCCGTCAATGATAATAGTTGCGCCATAGGCATTTACATATCCGTGAACAATGGCGTTTTTCGTGATGATCACTGTTGAGCCAACGGCCATGACGTTGCCCATGATTTCTGAATCTATCGTCACGGTATTGCCGGCTGCTCGGACGGAACCGTTCACCACATCCAGAATTTGCACTTCATTTCCAGCGGCAAACACATCTCCATTAACCGGAGCCTCAACTCGAATCATGCTTCCGGCTAAAAACACATCCTTATCTGTTGCCGTCTGCACCCGAACAGCATTTCCGGTAGACACCAGCATTCCCCCAAATTCTTGGGTGAACTCAGTTTCGTTGTCAGTTGCCGTTGTAGTTGCCAAGGCCGGAACACTAAAAGACAAAGCAAAAAGCACCCCCGCTCCGAACAATAATTTTTTGATCATATACTTTTTGGAAAAATTAAGGAACGTTGTGTATATTTTATGCTATTTCTGTGTTTGGTGCAATTTGCGCTAGTAAAAAAGCTAAAACCTAGTTATGCTGGGTTATATGGAACCAAAGCGTCTGAATAAGTACCTAGTTGAAGCCGGGGTGTGCTCAAGGCGTGAAGCAGATCGTTTGATTGCCGCTGGAAAAGTGTTGGTGAATAACGTACCGGCGGAGTTGGGCGTGAAAGTGGATGGGACAGAACAGATTGTGGTCAATGGAAAAGCGGTGGATAAACCGTCTGGGGATTATGTGTATTTGGCGTATTACAAACCTGTTGGCGTCATCTGTACCGCAGATCCAGAAGCCGCAGGAAATATTATTCAAGCCGTGAACTATCCAGAACGGTTATTCACAGTTGGTCGGCTAGACGTTGGTTCATCTGGGCTGATCTTGTTAACAAATGATGGTGAAGTGGCTAACAAGATCACTCAAGCCAAGGGCCAACATGAAAAAGAATATTTAGTGACCATAGACCGCCGCATCACTCCGGAATTTTTGCATGCTATGGCCACAGGAATAGAAATCTTGGGACGGAAAACTATGCCAGCACAGGTGGAGCAAGTTGATGACACAACGTTTATGATTACCTTGGTGGAAGGACGCAACCGTCAAATCCGCAGAATGTGTGAAGCCATGAATGTAAATGTAAAAGCCCTGAAGCGAACACGCGTCATGAATATTGAATTAGGAGATTTACGGATTGGAGAGTGGAGACATCTGACGCCTACAGAAGTAAAAGAGTTGCTTGGTTCTCTACATCTCAATCACTCTTCCGCGTTTTAAACTCTACCTTTTTAGACCATGAGGTATACAGCTCTCCAACCAGAGCTCTGACTTGGACTAAGTAAGTGTGGCCTGCTTCTAATCCAGTGACATCAAAGTAGGTGTTTGTAGTTTCATCTGTTAACAACTTCTTTCCTTTCAAGGTAGTGACCCGTACTTGGTAAGAAGTGGCATCAGACAACGTATCCCACTTCACTCGCACTTCCGTAGCCGTGCGCTTTTTATCTGGAATGCTCAAGCCCACCACACTCGCCTTTTTTATTTTGTAGGTTGTTTTGTCAGTCTCATCAAACGGAGAAATCTCAGCCTGCCTATTCACAGAATTCCCTGCTGAAAAATCGGTTCCCGAATACGTAGCTACGGTCATTTTTAAGGTATCGCTATACAAGATATTACTGACATTAAACAAACCCGTGCCATCACTATTGACTAACGGCACGTCAGTTTCAAATCCTCCGCTCACATCCACGTTTTTCCCTCCATCTTTCTTAGAGTCGTCTTTGCTGGAATCATCCTCAATCTCCACCAATAGCTCATCCTCATTTGGATTAAAGGTTGCCTCATTAAACTTCACATCCTCTGACTCTTTGTAGATAGCTGTTTGAGTTGGACCAGTTTCTAAGCCCAAGTCACCTTCCTGCGCGTAAAAGTAAATGGCATAGTAGAAGGTACTACTGCTGTCTGTTTCCTGTAGCTTAAACACCAACCAAAAATCTAAATCAGCCGGCAGAACCAAGCTCCCATCCGGACCATTCCCATCACCAAATTCAAAGTAATCTCCGCTTTCAATGTCTAAGTAAGCCAGCAACGGATGATAGGCATCAATATACAGTTGAAGCTGCGTGGCTGAATTACACACTTTCAACACTTCCAAATCCTGCATCAGTTGAAGGTCTGTTGAGTACAGATCTGAACCTGAACTCTCCGTTTTCCAAGCCGAGCCATCATAGTAATACACCAACCCCGTTTCTTCTTGTTCATCTGAAACTATTGATTCAACATCCTCCCAATCCGCCGGATCGTTATCTATAGTAATCCCCTCACATCCTGCCGCGGCTGCTGGTTGGGCCAGGGCCAGGAGACCAAAGAGGGCAACACCGCCCACTAGGCCTTGAAGGCTCAGAGATAATCGATTTGAATCATATCCTTCCATATGTTTTTCTTAAAAAAACTAATTGACTACAGTATAGCCCTTAAGGATTTGAGACTCAAGATATCCTCCGGGCACACCATGTTTTGATAACACCACTTGCCACAGTTGGTTGCGGCGTGCACGGAATGAGCCGGCACAAGATAACAAATAATATTTCCACATGCGGTAGAATCTGTCGCCGTATTTTTCACGCAATTCTGGCCAGGCATGATCAAAGTTTTGAAACCAAGCCATGAGCGTATGGTCATAATACGCTCCAAAACTATGCCAGTCTTCCATGACAAACAAACCTTCTATTGAAGTGCCTATCTGGGCCACAGACGGTAACATGGAATTTGGGAAAATATGCTTCTCAATCCAGGCATCGGTATGAGTCACGGATTTATTTCCGCCTATGGTGTGTAATAAAAATAATCCGTCATCCTTGAGACAGCGGCTGGCCACCTCCATATACGTCCGGTAATTTTTCACTCCCACATGCTCAAACATGCCCAAAGACACCACATGATCAAATGATTCTTTTACCTCGCGATAATCTTGTAAACGAATTTCTATAGGCAAGCCGGCGCACAACTCACGGGCCAAAGCGACCTGTTCTGTAGACACGGTGACGCCTACACCTTGAATACCATACTTTTCCGCGGCAAACTTCAGAAAACTTCCCCACCCGCAACCAATATCCAAAACTCGTTGCCCTGGTTTTAACTTCAACTTTTGGCACACTAAATCTAACTTGGCTTCCTGAGCCTCATTTAAAGTTGCAGCCTCTTTCCAATACCCACAGGTGTAAGTTAGCCGCGCATCCAACATGGCTTGATACAAGTCATTGCCAATATCATAGTGCGCCTCTCCAACTTCAAAAGCTTTTGATTTACTTTGTTGATTCATTAGTCGCGCCTTGACCGCCGAAAAAATCAAACCAATATTCCGAGGAATTTTTGTTTCCAGCCGGGCGTTTAGCACCCGAGTGAAAAATTGATCCAGACTTTGCACATCCCACCAACCATCCATGTATGCTTCGCCCAAACCCAGCGACCCTTGCGCTAACACTCGGTCAAATAATTTCTCATTATGCACCTGAATATCCCAAGGATGCTCCCCGTTAATCCGGATATCAGCTAAGGCCAGAATATTTTCTACGGTCTGCTTTGAGTTCATGGGTTTAATTGATCAATTTTCAGAAAACTTTTTAGTTATCCGCTTCGCGGAAAAAGATTCGGAAGTTGGATTTGCTTGACTGACTAATATAAATTTTCATTTTTGTGACGTCTGGTTTTAATCTTAGAGATATCTCCGCCATCTACCATTGCTTTTGTCTTCTCATCCATACTCCAAAAAACTTTGTTTTCAAAATAATGTTGTTCAAGTTCAGAAAGCGTTACTTCAAAATCTTTTCCAACACTTGGCACACCCTTCAGTTTGCCATCCGCCATAAGAGCGTGAATCTTGTTGACATCGGAGTCATTATGAACCACCAGGCAGGGAATTTTTAAACCTAAAATTGTTGCAGCAGCAGACCTATGTTTACCCCCGAGCATAAAATAGGCGGCCAATGGGTGTTGATCAAGAAAACGTTCTAGTTCTTGTCTGTACGTATTAAAACGATCAGTATTTTTCTTTAGATGTTCAATCACGAGGCCAGACGGAATAACAACCACCGGCTCAACTTTCTCGCCTGCCAGGAATTTTTTCTGATACGCAACAAATGCCTTTGGGCTGTGCAGAGGCGGATAATCTCTCATTGCAATGAGTTGCTTTGGATTAAGAAAAAAAATTTCCATTTCTTGAAAGTAGTTTAGCAGCCTTGGGCCTATTTAGATATCTAACCTCCCTTGGAGATACGGCGGAAAATGCCCTGAATATCGATCTTGCAATTCAGGTAATTTCCAATCATCACCCGTGACTTTACCCCGACACAGCGGTGAACCACATTGACACTCAGTAATAGTTATCCATCCTGGGTAGGTTACCCACAAAGCGTAATCAGCCGTCACCTCTTCGCCAGCTTGAATTTTTCGTCTAGCGCAAACACTCCTGTACCAGTTAACGCGAAGGTTGCTTAACTAATTTTGGACTGACCCAAGATTTTTTTAAATACGATTTTCCCTGGTTCATATTCAAATCGTTAAAAATAATATCCACATCCAACTTTTGTTTCACTTCGCGCGTCAATGCTTCTTAGACGAACAGCTTTTTCAAATTCGATGTTCAGAGTTATTTTCATTTGATTCATCATCAAAACAAAAACTAGTCGCTGATCGTTTCTACTTCAGTAGAACCACAGTCTGGACACTGAACATCCTCATCGTCTTCAAGCTTGTAAGCAACCACCTCAAGCAGTTCGTAAAAAACATCGTCAGGTAATTCCAAAAATCGTGGTGAGGTCAGACATGCTCTAGCGGCCTCAATCCAGCGGCGGCAGTATTCTTCTTCTATGGCAGCACGCTCCGCGTCAGAAATAAACATTTGCATGATTGAAGGTAAAACCTCCCGTTCATGCGTCGCTCTATCTGAGACTAAATCCTGTTGCATCATCTTTTCAAGAACCAGCATTTCAAATTGCATCCGTTCAACTACTTCATTATTCCATTCAGCCTCATCAACATGGACAACCATTTCATTTTGCTTTTTGACAACCGCCTTGAATGCTTGCCATTCATTAGCGTCAAATCTTCCCATTGCGTACAGCATTGCGACACGGTCAAACGCATCAACATAAGCCTCACATTCACTGTCATTAGTTGCTTGTTCTGTGCGATGAGAAAGTTCAGTTAAGGCTTTAGCTTCACCTAAGACTGCTCGGCGCTCTAAGTCACTAATAGGGCTTGTCATATTTGTTATGAGTTAATCTAAACGCTCTAAAATCTTAAATCCTTCCATAACGGCATTGCATAAAAAATCTTCCAATTGACTTTGATCAGTGGTTGTTTGAGCTTTGAAAAGAAATGTATAGTACAGCTGCTTTTGCTGTTGTTGTATGATAGCCGGGGCCAAGTTATGTTTTAGAAAAATGGCATTCATAAGTAGTCGACCAACGCGGCCGTTCCCATCAGAAAAAGGATGGATCTGTTCAAATCGACTATGAACACGTGTAGATAATGAAACCACATCTGTGTGGTTTTTTGATATTTCAGTAAAAATGGAATGCATTAATTTTGGCACGCTTACATAATTAGCCGTTGGTAAGTCTACACCGGTGATTCTGACACCATGACGACGGTAAAAACCCGCATCTGATCTCACACCGTTCATTAAAATGCTATGTAACTTTAAAACCAAATTTTCATCAATCTTTTCTTTTGTGACAATCTGATCAAATAAGTAATTTAAGGCTGTTTGGTGGTTTTTTGCTTCCAACTGTTCAGTTAAACTTTTATTTGGCAAAGCAGTATTGTCAAATAAAATAGCGGCTGTATCAGGTTCTGTCAGTGTACTCCCCTCAATACTATTACTATGGTAAGTGAGCTTTAAAATAAATTGATCACGAATATCAGGCTGAGCTAAAATTTGAGTTATTATATTCTTGTGTGCTGCTGATTTTTTACCCAGCTCTTTTTTCTTGGTAACTAACTGAGCTATTGGAATGATTTTTTGACCAGTCACTTCTAAAAGTAACTCCTCAATCAAGGCTTGCATTTTAGGTCGGGGCGTAGACTTTTCAGTCCACCAACCGTTAAAAGCAACAAAAGAGACACCAAATTTTTCAGCTAACTTGGTTTGGGTCAAGCCCAGCATTTTTTGGATGACTTGTAGTTTTTGGCGTGTGGTCAAAGGTTTCTTGTTCATACCAGACATATTAACAAACTTTATAAAGTTAGTCAATAAGTAGTTAACTTTATAAAGTTAACATAAGTCATCCTAATCAAAATACGGAATCCTCCACCACTCCCATGGATCAACATACCGGTGGTGCCGGCCAAGAGCCGTCAGTTGAACCATTTCGTCTTCAGTCAATATGAAATCAAACACCTGACTATTTTCCATGATGTGTTCAGGATTCACACTTTTTGGTATGACCACCGTTCCCCGCTGAATTCCCCAGCGTAATAATACCTGAGCTGGCGTCTTCCCATGAACGCCAGCAATTTTCCCCAAGACTTCATCTTTCAATAAAAAAATATCCTTGGGGTTCGCCATGCCACCCGGAGAGCCTAAAGGAGAATACGCCGTGACTCCTATGCCGTGATAGGTACAAAATTCAATTAATTTCGTTTGCGGATTGTACGGATGGAGTTCGATTTGATTCACCGCCGGCACCACTTTTGCATAGGTCAACAGATCCACCAACATAGGTCCAGTAAAATTCGCCACCCCAATGGCTTTCACCAAACCCAACTTCGTTAGTTCCTCCATAGCTTCCCAAGTTTCCGGGGGCCGACGACCCGAGGATCTCGTGTTCCCCCGCTCCGATGGCGGGTACCTCCGGGACGAGACCGCCCTGAAGTTCCTCCACCGGGTCTGCGACGAGCTCGGCATGCGTCGGGTCGGCCGGCACCAGCTCCGGCACACCTTCGCCACCGGGATCGTCGCCCGGCACCACGACACGCGGACGGCCCAGCTCCTGCTCGGCCACTCGTCCGTGGCGGTCACGGAGCGATACCTTCACGTTGTTCCGGAGCTCCTCCGCGAGGCGGTGGTCTCGCTCGACCGTCCCCTCGCACCTTCGAAGTTTGGGCATCCGGTGGGCAGTGAGGCTCCGGAGCCCGTCGCCGCCAGCCCCTCACGAGGCCAATAACTCACGAAATTCGGAGCAAATCAAGCACTTTTTGTCGGACGGCATCTGGCTCGGAGGGTGGGGTTCGAACCCACGACCCATCGGTTACACTGGTCTTGAGATTTCTCCCAAGGGTGGACTATATCATGACCCGCCAAAACCTTACGGTAATGCTGAGGGCCCGGGGGGCTTCCCATCCGCGCGGATGATCCGTTCGTCAGGTGTTGTCCCGTGACTGCAAATTCATCCCACACTTCAAGTACGGACGTACGTCCTAGTCTCTGAACCTTCGTTGGAAACCAACGCTCGGCTGCTGATCACCATACTTCACCACGCGCACATAACCGTGGAAAGTGTAGGCTCCCAGCAATTCTCCCCGTTTTCAACTGTCTTTTCAGACAGAGGCTGCGTCATTTCACAGCCGATTGCTCTACCACTGAGCTACCTCCGAATATGAACCAAATTGTATCTTCAGTGTAGTCGATTTTCATGCGGTTTGTCAACCTTAGAGCACCCTAGAGCGGCGTACTTTCAAACGGAATGGCGCTGACAAACGGTATTCCGCTATCCGTCTCACCAATCAGGTACAGGGTGGTGTCATTTTTGAACCCTAGTATTTCAATCTGCAGCAAGTCAAACAGCGACACACCATCAAACACCATTCCCCTGTCTGGCACACCGTCCTGATCAAAGTCGCCTACGTCTTCAATTGATTTTGGTTGGATGGAACCGGCATCACCCAAGCGTTCAAATAATTGAATTTGATTTGCGTCAATGTTATTTAGGAAGGTCTCGTTTTCATGTTCAATATAGATGGTGAGGTCTGGATAGGTGGCTGAATCCCACGGTTGCGGATCAATCAGTGAATCTACTTGTTTGGCCGGAGTAATTTTGAATTGACCTTTGATATCCGCAATGTCTGCATCCACACTGAACTTGGAAGTGTTCAAAAAATCAGAGTAACAGAAGTCAATTGGCACGTCAGCTCCGTAAGACACATAGGTGGCACCAAAAAATAACATGGGGTAGACTTTCCCGTCCTTCAGTTTACCCAAGTTCACCTTAAAGTTGTGGTCTATACCAACTTCATAAGTGCTACCATCAAACATTCCGGCAAAATCTCCTGTCCCGCCTTGATCACCGGTCGCTCCATCTACTAATTCTGTACCAACAAACTTATTACTGTCATTAAAACGAATCTGGCTCTCTACAAAGGCTTCTGCATATCCCTCACCTATCTCAGGATCAGAGATAGAGCAACCCACGTCTCCATCCACGTGGTAGGTAATTTTGAAATTCTTGACTGTAGCCCCTTTTTTGGCCGCCACAAATTTGGCCTTCCCAAAAAAGAGTGAGCCAGCCCTGACATGGGTGTACTCATCATCACCTTCTGTGCCGGCACTAATCACCTCATTGCCTATGTTGACCGTATATTTATGAAACACAGCGCGCGCTTTAGCGGAAGAAATGCTTCCTGCACTTCTGCTCACGGTAATTTTACTGTCTATCCCAACCGGACCCTTAAAGGCGTAGAGGACTTCTCCGTTGCTTGTACCATTAATGCTGACATTTACCCGCGCAGCCGCCAGTTGCGGCATAACTAAAAGACTCGTGGTCACCAGAGTCAACCCGAGCTGTTTCAACTTATTTTTCATACCTCCACAAATAAAAAGTTATCTATGAGAGTATAGCACAAGCAGGCAATCTGGTGAAAATCGATTTAAACTAGGTCAAAATCCGTACCCGGGCACAGTTTATTACAAAACCTCAAGCAAATCTTCAACCAAAATGCCTTCTGGAGCTACCTGAGTAAAATCAATAATAATTTTCCAGTCTTGATCCATATTTGCTGTACTATCCCACCCTCCACATCTCCGGTCGTTCTGCCGGATCTGACTTGTCACGGGATTGTTTGATTATATCTTGTCCGCCGTTTTGGATAATCCAATCTTTGACTTCTTTTGGCACTTGTTTGTGCCATTCGCCATCACCCTTGGCAACGGATTCGCGGATGGCAGTAGCGGAAATTCCTGGGACTGGAGAAATATTCTGCACCGGCATGTTACCTGCCTCAAACAGTTTTCTGGTGTGTTCATTACCGCTCCAGACTTTGGTGACTGAACCAGTGATTCTGAATACATGATCCACCCAACCTTCATCTGAAGGCATGTCTGGAAGTTCTAGTAATACAAATCGTTCTAAATCAATCCCCGCTTCTTCCACCGCCATGCCAATCATTTGCCGTCGTTCATCCGCCGTAAACGGGTTAAATTCTGTACGGGAAAACTGTGAACTACCCATGCCCATAATCACTTTGTCGCAGACTTTCATCATCCCTTGCACTACGGCTAAATGACCTTTATGAAAAGGTTGAAAGCGCCCAATGAATAATCCAATGTTTGCCATAGTGTTGATAATTACCCTAAAAATATTCCCCTATATCTTACCGAATGCTATACTAATACTCAAGTTTAACTTTACTATTCTATGAAAAAAATACTTACTCTCACCAGCCTCCTTGTAGGAAGTTGTTTGTTGGCTACTCCAGCCTTAGCAGCTACTAGATCAGACTCAGAAAAATTACAAAACAAAATCGATAACTTTGAAACCAACATGGACATGATTGTTGATGACTTAGCTGCTGCTCAAGATCTAGAATTAGAGGATGATTCTATTGAAAATGCTGATTATGAGCTAGCTGTTATAAAATACAACGAGGCCTATCCAATTTTATCTGAGGCTGTAGTTAAAACCCAAGGGTTGCTATCAGTCACCAAATATATCAATACCATACCTGAGCAAGACACAAAAATTATCCGTATTTCTTTTAGAAAACTCATTGCTCAAATCCAAACCTACCAGGAAGATTTAGATGCTGGCTTAGCTTTAGCCGGAGATGAGGAGACCGCAGATGATGGTTTAGGAGAAGTTGAAACAAGTATCACTGATGCCAGAAACTACATATCCTCTAATAAAAGAGTTCCGCATGATGCAGTTGAGGATTATTTAAAAAACTTTGATAATGCAGCTCGTTTAGATTATGAAGGTACCTTAGAAGATACCCAAGAAATCTACGACTTGTACGTGGAACTATTCAGTACTGATGAAATTCAGAAATTTAAAACCAGATTTACCAATGCCAGTGCCTACTACTCAGATGGGGTAGCTCTGTATAACAAAGGGATCACATCCGATGAGGATCGAGACTTACAATTATTGAATCGGGCGGCCAAAAAATACAAAAAGGTGCGCTATTGGCTTAAACTCACGAACGACGCTATCAGCACCTTGTCTGTTCAATTATAGTCTTACACTCTACTGTTCAAGCCAGGCAGGAAGTAATTTGACCCCCCGAAAGCGGGTTAGAATATTACTTTCCACCTCCCCGCAAGAGTAATCCAAATGGAATAAGGTGGCGAGGCCACATAGTAGGATCAAAATAAAGACTGGAATCCAGATTTTTTTTGAGACTCGTTTTCTAAAAAATAAAACAGCTGCAGCCACTGCAAGCAGCACGAGACCTAAAAATAGTGATTGACCAATGCGTCTGCATAGTACAGACAAACCCTACTAGAAATTGGGGTGGGGGAATTATACTTGGATTCATATGATTGAATATGAAATTAGTAATCCTTCAACTTCCGCATAGCAGGATGATTTTGAATTTTCTCTAAAGCTTTGGCCTCAATCTGCCGGATACGTTCACGCGTCACTCCAAACTCCTGACCAACTTCTTCCAAAGTATGAGCTACACCGTCCACTAACCCAAAGCGCATTTCCAGAATTTTTTGTTCGCGCGGAGGTAGGTCGCGGATAGCTTCACCTACGTGGTCCCGCAACAGCTGCAAGGAAGCCGCAGCCGCAGGAGAGATGGACTTCACATCTTCAATAAAGTCACCCAAAGTGGAATCTTCTGAGTCATCATCACCCACTGAAGTTTCTAACGACACCGTATCTTGAGAAATTTTCAAAATTTGCATCACGCGGTCCAAGGGCTCTCCCATTTCAGCCGCAATCTCTTCTGGCAACGGTTCACGTCCCAGCGTCTGAATCAACTGACGTTCAATTTGGGTAAACTTGTTGATAGTTTCCACCATGTGCACCGGAATACGAATGGTTCGGGACTGGTCCGCCAAAGAACGGGTAATGGCCTGACGAATCCACCAGGTGGCGTAGGTAGAGAATTTATAGCCTTTGCGGTAGTCAAACTTTTCAACCGCGCGAAACAAACCAATGTTGCCTTCTTGAATTAAATCTAAGAGGGAAAGAGAACGTCCGGTGAATTTTTTGGCAATGGACACCACCAACCGCAAGTTGGCTTCTATCAACCGGCGCTTGGCTTCCTGGTCGCCGCGTTCTTTTAATTTTGCGAGTCTAATTTCCTCTTCGGTTGAGAGCAAAGGTACTTTACCAATTTCCCGCAAGTACATCTGAATGGAGTCATTAGAAATATCTCCCAAGTCAAAGCGTTTTTTTTCTGCTTTCTTAGGTTGTACGGCATGCACACCAGCTTGGGTCAGCCCTACAATCCCCTGATCTGATTCCAACACTTGCAAACCGTGGTCTTCTAAACCACTCAACCAGTTTTGATATTCATCTATGTAATCCTCCAAGTTTGGTAAGGCATACAACAACTCAGTCTCTGTGATGAAACCACGCATGCGCGCCTTCTTCATTAAGTTGGCAGCGGCTTCAATGGGAAATTCCGCCTTCACGTATTTTACGCGAGGCGCTTTAGCCGCCTTAGATGCCTTGGCTGCTTTCACAGCCTTTAGAGCCTTTCCACCTTTACCTACCTTTGGAGCCGGCTTGGCTTTCAGAACTTTTTTTGGTTTTGAAGCGCCCTTGGCTTTTTTTACTGTATGAACTTTTGTCTTGGCAACTTTCTTTACAGGTTTTTTTGGCATGTTATTCCAAATTGAACAATTGTTGAGTAAGTTGTTGACTTTCGTCAGTCAGTTGCTTCACGCGTTTGGAATCCTGTTGCCGTTCCGCGCTGATCAACTCTTGTTGTATGGTGCGAAGCCGTTTCATTACAGCCTGCAAACGAAACTCCTTGATCAATTGAGCGAACTCAGTGGCAGCTTGCTCGCTATCCAGAGTCTCAAATTGATCGGCGGAGAGCAGAAGAAGCCGCGGGAGCTGGGCGGCTATCTGCGCGTCAGATTCTAGTTCACTAGAAAGGTCCCCAAGTTGACCGCGATCATACCAACTTATGATAGCGGTGTAAAGGGTCTGTTGCTCCGGAGTGACCATAAATTCCGGTAATAAATCTAGCTTCGCCTGGGGTAAGAGGCGCGGGTGAGTCAGGAGTAAAGCCAAAATTCGCTCAGAAACCAAAGTAAATCTGTCAGCAGGAGTGGTCACCTGCACCGGCGTCTGAAGCCGCGCTGCAGCCTGACTTACCGGTGTGGACGCAGTTTTTTTCACCGGAACTAAACGGGCACGCAACACCTCTTCCGGCACATGAATCAAGTCCGCCAACTTTTGTGTATAATGAATTTGTTCAACCGTATCTGGCAGCCGACTGATAAAAGGAAGGAGCGTTTGGGCCAAAGCTTTCTTCCCTTCCACCGTTGCAGGTGAGTTGCATTTCACAGCCGAAGAAAAATAATAATCCATCACCGGCTCTGCCTCCTTGATAGCTTGTGCAAAGGCTTGAGGATCTGCATGGCACGCTTCGTCCGGATCTTTCCCAAACGGAACCGTCAGCACACGGACATTCATCCCCTGAGCAAGAGCCACTTCAATCCCGCGCCAAGCTGCTGCTTCACCAGCCGCATCTTGGTCAAAGGATAAAATCACCGTTGGAGCGTAGCGTTTCAACTGGCGCACCTGTTCTTCTGTTAGCGCTGTACCACTGGAAGCTACTACATTTTTAAATCCGGCCAAATGGCAACCAATCACGTCCATGTATCCTTCCACCACTATCACCACACCAGCTTTCCGAATATGTTCTTTGGCTTGGTAGATTCCGTACAGCACCTCACTCTTGTTGTACACTGGAGTTTGCGGAGAATTTATATATTTGGCCGTGTTTTCCAAAGCCTGTACAATTCTGCCACCAAATCCAATCACCTGTCCGTGCATATCTTGAATAGGAAACATAATTCGCCCGCGGAAACGGTCGTAATAGCCTGTTCCAGATTCCCTTCGCACCACCAACCCCAAAGTCTCCAAGTCTTTTTCCGCAAAACCTTTCCGTTTCATAAACTGCAACAATGTATCCCACTGTTCAGATGAGTATCCCATGTTCCACTGTTCTATCACCTCAGAAGTCAAAAAGCGCCCATCTAAATACTTCCGCGCTCGCTCACCTTCGTGAGACTTTACCAAAGACAGGTGATAAAAATCCGCCGCCAGACGGAGCAAGTCCATCCACTTGGTCTTCTGATTTTGCCAAGCCGGGTTTTGCCTGCGTAATGTCACGCCGGCCTTTTGCGCCAGGAGCCGGAGAGTCTCGGGAAAATCGAGACCTTCTATCTCACCAATAAAGGTAAAAACGTCGCCACCCTTGTTGCAGCCAAAACAATGAAAAATCTGTTTATCCTGATTCACCATAAAAGACGGGCTCTTTTCTGAGTGAAACGGACACAGACCTTTGTGGTTCCGACCAGATTTGGTGAGCTTCACGTATTCACCCACCACATCCAACAGGTCCAACTTTTGTTTGATTTCTTCAACCGGGGTTAACGCCATGGCCTTACCTTACTCAATAGGAAGGGTCGTGTCCAGGAAGGTTTCAACCCAACTGGTGCGGTGGATAATAGACTGGTGACGTCCATAGGACAGTCCCTTGAGCTGAATTAATTCTCCTGTGATCTTCAGCTCCAAGTTCGATCTGCCCGCGCGCAGCATCCGTTCCGGCAAAGTAATATCCATTTGCATCCGGTCACCCGCCTGGACCGTATCTGGAGTGATCAGGCCGTACCCAAGAGGAACGGTGATGTGTTGGTCACCGTTTTGAATCCGAATGACCGGGGTGATGAAGTCTGTCTCTAATTTTTTCCAACGAGCGGGTTTGCTCACATACAAATCTACAAACAGATGGTTGCCTACGACTGTTGTATGTGGTCCTAACAAGACCAACGCTTCAGGCCGGTCCGCATTCGCCAAAATCAGTTCTTCTGGGATGGCCTCCGGGGTTCCGGAAGCATAGTGCATAAGGGAGGTAAAAGTTGAACGGTGCAAGGCTTGTTGATCTATATGTTCAAATAATACCACTGACCCAATAGAAGCCACTGGCGTAAACTGCGTTCTCAACAGCTCTAAAAACTGTTCATGCTCCAACCAAAACTCGTCTCGTTGCGTCCGTAGATCTAAAAACTCATTGGT
The DNA here is from genome assembly GCA_964364425.1 of uncultured Gammaproteobacteria bacterium. Classification (GTDB taxonomy): domain Bacteria; phylum Patescibacteriota; class Patescibacteriia; order UBA9570; family JBBTWU01; genus JBBTWU01. The sequence goes on along the minus strand of CAYIMB010000005.1, from coordinate 7,710 downwards.
ATCAAACAACAGCCACCGTGTTTCTGCAGAAAGAGTGTAGGGCGCAGTTAAAAATTCATCTTCTCCTCTAAATATATACCAGCTCGCCTGAAGGTTGGTTCGATTTGCTAGCAGAGGTAAAAACGCTGCGGACGCCACCACACCATCTTCCTCATCTACCCGGTCCAAGAGCACTTGAATATCTTCCGGTTGATACTCGCTTGTGCCTGCGGGATACTGCCACCACAAAAACAGCCAAGTGCTCAGCATGGCTGGAGCTACCATGCCCAGAAGGAATCCGTATGGAATGGGAGGCCCGGAACGCAACACGCGCTTGAGTAATTTCTGTGTGCGCTGAAGTCCAAACGGCAGGGCGGCCCAGAACAAGGTAAACGGTACAGTCGCGTGATACCCCTCAATCATGGCGTTAGATACACCGGCATCCAGCAGCGCAAAAGATGCTATCACCGGAATGGCCGGAATTAGCCACTCCGCGGCCAGAAGCCAGACTAAGCCTACAGCGAGGATGGCTTCTAACACCATGCGGAGTACGTCTAGACGGAACAGGAAGCCTAGCGCAGAAAAGAAGCCGTCTGAATACTGGCCTTGCTGGAGATTGTCGAACCAGGGAAAATAATAGGTATAGCGGTAAGCATCAACAAACCATGACTGGATCCATTGGCTGACGCCCGTCCAGAGGGCGCCAACTAAAATTGCAGGGAGCCACCAACGCCAGCCGCGTTTTTTCAGCGCAGCCAACACGCCAAAACCTATTACCACTAGGCCCATTTCTTCACGCACCAAAGCCAGCGCAGCCAATAAGAGCGTCCACTGCCACCACTTGGCCTTACCCTCAACTAAGAGGACACCTACCCAGAGCAGGAGAGGTGTCGCCAAAGCCAAGGCATGAAACTCTATAGTTGCCGTATTCCACAGCGTCGTGTGGAGTAAAAATAATATGGGCAGGATCAGAGCTTGGCGTTCAGGGAGTACGCGGCGGGTCAGACGGTATAACGGGAAAATAGAACTGGCGAGTATTAGCGTTTGACCCCACAACAACCACAAAGGCGAAAACCATACTTTCATCAACGGCCAGAACATCAAGAGGATTGGTTCAAGGTGGTCGCTCAAGTAGGTATGGTCTTGGATGGAGGAAAAAAATCCGTTGCCGTGCGTGAGGTTCCAAAAAACTTGAGTGTAAATGGCCAAATCAAAACCAGTGTAGGCTAAGTGGTTCAGACGCCAGAGTTGCACTGCGCACACCGTAATCACCCAGACTGACCACAGGCTCCACAGGGTGCTGCGCGTTGAAAATCGTTTTAGAAATTTTTTCATAGTATCAAAGACGAAAGGGAGGGGCGTTCTGACGAGCAGAGCACCCCTCCGGCGTCAAAGAGCTCACACTTCCTCCACATCCTCTTCTTCCGGGACCTGCAGGATCATCCAGACCTCGCCGACCTTTTCCACGTTCAGGTAGAGCTCCAGCATGTCCTGGGAAAACTCACCCTCCACCTTGAGCGTGGCCAAGGGGAGCTTGAGCAGGCAGTCCAGCAGCAGCTCGTCCACGGTCACGCCCTGGATGGGCTCAGCCGAGTTCTCATTAATCTCCTGACCGTAGATCAACACCTGCGCGTCCAGGTCCAGGTCAGCCCACAGCTCGGGAACGTCGTCGTTCGGTTCGGGATCGTAGAAGGTCACCAACAGCCAGGCGTCGTCAGGGTGCTTGAGGGTGATGTCCGGGCTGAGCTTGGCGTCCAGCGCCAGATCAGCCGCATACTCCCCGTAGACCATGTCAACGGTCTTGCCGCCGGAACCACATCCCACCAGACAGAGAATCAAACACCTAGGCATTTGGACCTCCCTGTCTCCTCCAGCACGCGGAATTACGTGCGCCGTAAGTATACTGGCTTGCCGGTGCGTTGGCGACAGGCGTTGCACACACCATGAAAAGTGATATTTGTGTGCGTGACTGAAAAGTTTTTAATTCGAATTTCTGGCTTGGATCCAGCCGTGGTCTGAGCCGGCGCATCTTCAATTTTTCCGCAACCATCACACACCACATGCGCATGCGCTTCTCTCACCCGTTCAAAATGATCTACCTCCGGCAGCAATTGCATGCGGACTGCCAATCCCTCCTCAACCAAACGCTTGAGTGTTCTGTACACCGTGGTCTCAGAAATAGTCGGCACCTGGCGTTTTACTAATTTAAAAAGTTGCTCCGCTGTCAGATGATGTTGCTTGGCTGTATACAAGGCACGCAACACTGCCATCTTTTGTGTGGTCTTACGATTAGTTTTACGTCCACCTTCCCAAAAAGTGACAAAGTTGCCGCGCAGGTCACACACGTTTGGTGAAACTCTGGGGTGCATATTTAGATAGAATGTAAATCATCAGTTCCTGCACCATGCTCATGGCCTTCATGATCCTCATAATCAACCCCGGAGGCTGCCTCGCTAAGCTCGGCAGTAGGATCAATACCTAAAATAGCCGCCACCTCCGGCTTAATCCTTTTTGGTGTCCAAGCAGGATCCCACACAATCTCCACATCAACTTCCTTGGCCACATCCACCAAGGCATCTTTTACCATTTGGGTCAGTTGTGGTCCGGCTGGACAGCCACCTGAAGTTAAGGTCATCTCAACTTCAACATGACCATCTTCCTGGCGTACGTCATACACCAAACCCAAATCCACAATCCCTACGCCCAACTCCGGGTCTATGACTTCATTTAGCTTTTCAAACAATTGTTCTTTAGTTGGCATAGCCATAATTACTTCAAGTGATACTTTTTTTCTAAAATCGATTTGCGCATGACCGCCTGCGCCAAGAGCGCACACTTTACTCTGGCAGGCGTCAATTTTAACCCAAGAAGATCCAACATTTCCTGAGGATTCATGTGTTGAAGGCGCTCCACTTTTTTTTCCATAACGTACTCCGTTAACATGGATGCAGACGCTTTGCTGATGGCACACCCGGCGGCCGTAAACGCCACGTCTGAAATCTTTCCATCAGCGCCTTGCTTCATGGCAAACTTAATCTTGTCACCGCATAACGGATTAGAATCTTCTGCTTCAAAGTCAGGAGACTCCAAAGTTCCCTCATGTTGTGGGTGTTTGTAGTGTTCAAGAATTTCTTCTGAGTATAAATCCATATAAGTGAGATTAAGCTAACTTGGCATACACATCTTTGATAGCCTCAAACGCCACATCTATATCTTCTTTAGTGGAATAGACATAAAAACTCATCCGGGTGGTGGCTGGAACACCCAGTCTATCTATTAAGGGTTGAGCGCAGTGGTGTCCAGCCCGAATAGCCACGCCGTGCTGGTCTAGAATAGATGCCACGTCATGCGGATGGATCTTTCCCACGTTAAAGGAAAGGACTGGTCCGCTGGTTGGTCCCGGCTGAGGACCATATATCTTCACATACTCTAGTGTTTTCAGCTTATTATACGCGTAGGCATATAAATCCTGTCCATGGGCAAACACATTTTGCATACCTAAGTTGTTCAGGTAATCCAAGGCGGGTTTGAAAGCAATCACGTCGGCTATAGACGGAGTGCCCGCTTCGAATCTGTAAGGGGAGGGAGCGAACCCGGTGTGGAACTGGTCCACTTCACGGATCATTCCACCGCCAAACAGAAAGGGTGGCATTTGTTCCATCAATGCTTTTTTACCAAACAACACACCTACGCCACTTGGACCCAACATCTTGTGTGAGGAGAAAGCTAACCAGTCACAATCAAGATCGCGTACAGCAACAGGCATATGAGGCACGCTTTGGGCTCCGTCTACTAGAATCTTTGCACCGACCGAATGGGATAGTGCAGCGATCTCCTTCACTGGAACCACCGTCCCCAGCACATTTGAGATCTGAGTGATGGCCACTAACTTTGTTTTACTATTTATGATCCGTTTAGCTGCTTCCATGTCCAGCTCATACCCCTCAGTGTACGGAATCACGTCTAAGGTTGCACCGGTCAGAGCACACACTTGCTGCCAGGGCACTAAGTTAGAATGATGCTCCAGAGCACTAACAACTAACTTGTCGCCCTTCTTCAATTGTTGAGCTGCCCAGGTATAAGCCACCAAGTTAATGGCTTCAGTGGTGTTCCGCGTAAAAATAATCTCGTCCGGTTGAGCACCAATAAACTGGGCTACAGTTAGCCGCGTAAATTCAAACAAATCTGTCGCTTCTTCAGATAAGGTGTGAATTCCGCGGTGAATATTAGCGTAGTGATTTGAATAGACTTCAGTCAACGCCTGAATCACGCTATTCGGTTTTTGAGAAGTTGAAGCATTATCTAAATAGACCAAAGGCTGACCATTGATCTGACGCTTCAGGATGGGAAAGTCTCCTTTCAGTTGTTTTGGGTTAAACATAGGCATAAATTTATTTTCCTCTGCAACATCCCCCGCCGCAACAACCGCCAGCTTTAGGATTTAATGCTCGGTTAACTAACATCTCAGATACTTCACGGGTGCGTGGGTCTGGAATACGAATCAAAGCTTCAGTGATAAACGCATCAACTAATGTTTGTCTGGCTTCTGCTTCAGATAGTCCACGGGACATGAGATAGAACAAACTTTCTGCATCAGTTTTACCCACAGTGGCTGCATGACCGGCTTTCACGTCATCCGCTAAAATCTCTAACGCCGGAGTGGTGGTGGAATGTGCCTTGTCTGACAGGAGTAACGTGTTATGTCTCAAGTAAGCGTCACTCTGCACCGCTCCTTCGGCAATTAAAATATTTCCATGAACATCTACTTTGGATTGGTCAGTTAAAATTCCTCGAATCAAAGTATGGCCCTTGGTAAAAGGGGCTCTATGTTCCACGTTGATATGGTATCTAAAAAATGTGTTCAGCCTTCCAATGAAAAAGCCTACCGTACTCAAGGTAGCGCCCGGGCCATCTAAGATAACCTTTAACTCATGTTCTTGATCATCCCACTCAGCAAAGACCAACGCTAAGATCAGTTTAGCATCCTTTTCTAACCTAAAAGTCCTGTTTTCAGGGGAAGTTAATACCGCCACCTTGGTTTCTCCGGCCGCCACCAACTCTTCGCGCACCAATTCTTTTATTATGGTTTGAGTATGCATATTATCCCACCGCTCCTTCCATTTCTAATTCCACCAATCGGTTCAACTCAATGGCGTATTCCATAGGTAAGGTCATCACAATATCCTTTAAGAAACCGTTCACCAAGAGGCCATTCGCTTCTGCTTCAGATAATCCACGGGACATTAAGTAGAAGAGCTGTTCCTCACCAACTTTGGTCACCGTAGCTTCATGTGCCACTTCTGCATCATCCTCCCGCACATCAATAGTCGGGTACGTATCTGAACGGGAATCTGTGTTCATCAGCAAGGCATCACATTTCACATGACTCTTACTTCCTACGGCGTTAGGTAAGACTTTGATTAACCCACGGTAAGAGGTACGGCCAGAACCTTTGGAAATAGATTTTGAAATAATGGTTGAAGTCGTACGCGGGGCAGCATGAATCATCTTAGCACCTGCATCCTGATGTTGATCATCACCAGCTAAAGCCAGAGAAACTACTTTTCCTTTTGCTCCCTCACCAGTTAAAAAAACTGCTGGGTACTTCATGGTCACCTTACTTCCTAAATTACAATCCAACCAAAACATTTGAGCCCCAGCTTGGGCAATAGCCCGCTTGGTCACCAAGTTGTACACATTCTTAGACCAATTCTGAATAGTAGTGTATTGCACATTTGCATTTGGACGCACCAAAATTTCAACCACGGCAGAGTGTAGTGCTTCCGATGAATAAACTGGGCTTGTACACCCCTCCACATAATGCACAGAACTCCCCTCATCAGCAATAATCAACGTCCGTTCAAACTGACCCATGTTCTTGGCGTTGATCCGGAAATACGCTTGCAACGGTAGCTCCACATGCACTCCTTTTGGAATATAAATAAAAGATCCACCAGACCACACCGCTGAATTTAAAGCAGCAAACTTGTTATCAACTGACGGAATAACCGTTCCCAAATATTTCCGCACCAAATCAGGATACTCACGTACCGCTGTATCCATATCCACAAAGATCACTCCTTGTTTGGATAACTTCTCGTTCAAATTGTGATACACCGCCTCTGAATCAAACTGCGCTCCGGCACCGGCCAAAAACTTGCGTTCTGCCTCTGGAATGCCCAAGCGGTCAAACGTATCTTTCACATCTTGCGGTACATCTTTCCAATCACGCACCGGTTTATCCGTGGTACGCAAGTAGTAATGAATGTTGGTAAAATCTATGCCGGATAAATCCGCTCCCCAAGGAGGCAAGAGCTTTGACTCAAATACCTCCAACGCTTTCAAACGAAAATTCAACATCCATTCCGGTTCTTTTTTCTGGCGTGAAATTTCCTCCACGACCTGACGGCTCAAACCCTTAGGAGATTTGTAAATTGGATTATCTGGAACGGAAAAATTTCCGGAATAATCTTTATCTACAGCCAGTGATGTCAGTTTCTTCTGCATATTTATTTACTTCTGGTAAGCAGAGTAACCACTGAGTTCAACTTCTTTGACTAGCTCCGGCCCACCGGTTTTCACAATTTTTCCATCCACCATAATAGACACCACATTTGGTTTCACAAATTCAAACAGTTGTTGGTAGTGCGTGATCAGCAAGATCCCAGTGTGTTGTTCCAGGCGCACGGTTTCTATTCCAGCAGCTACTACCTTCAGAGCATCCACATCCAAACCAGAGTCGATTTCATCCAGGATGGCCAACTTTGGTTCAAGTACAGCCAGTTGCAACATCTCCGCTCGTTTCTTTTCTCCACCAGAGAAGCCTTCATTCACAGAACGGGCTAGGATGTCAGACTTCATACCCAAGAGGGCTAAAGGTTTTTTTACGGCAGCCAAAAACTGGGTGGGTGAAAGTGGTTTGGCCGGAGTGTCACCGCCAGTTAACATGGCGTTCTTTGATAAACGTAAAAACTGTCCGTATGTCACACCGGGTAATTCACGTGGGTATTGGAAACCCAAAAATAAACCTAACTTGGCTCGTTTATCAGGCGTGAGCTCCAAGATAGATGTTCCATCAAATAAAATATCTCCGGATATGATTTTATACTTTGGATGACCCATCACCACCTGGCTCAGGGTGCTTTTCCCACTGCCATTAGGACCCATGATCACATGCAGGTCATCTGAGCTAAAACGCAAAGACAGCCCTTTTAAAATGGGTTTTCCATCAACCTCTACGTGAAGCTCTCGTAATTCCAAGGAATGGGCCATGTTTTATTCATTATTGCAAATCAGTTGCAATAATAATCATACCTGAAAATGAGGGAAAAGTCAACGGCTTCAATTAAGGCATCCCTTTTGAACCAAAAATATCATTTCCTTGATGCACTCTGTTTCCGCTATCGCGCGGATCACCAAAGTCATCACTATACCGTGTGGTTCCAATCACCGGAAAAATAATTTCGCGCATTTCAGCGTAAGCTGGAGCGGGCATTCCAAGGAGTAACAAAAAGACAAGCCACATATAGCTTCAGTATATCATTCACAAACCTTGTGTAAATCGATTTACAGATTACACTTCAGCCCGCGTTGGCAACGGTGTTGGTGGAGTAACTGAATCTGGAGGTAAAACATATTCAAACTGGCCAGAAGGTGACAAGCTCACTTTTGGTGATTAACAGAATCTCCGCCCTAAAGGGCGGAGCTTTTACTCCTATGTCATGATTTGTT
>CAYIMB010000004.1:0-50805 GCA_964364425.1 uncultured Gammaproteobacteria bacterium | reverse complement strand
AAACTTGAAATTGTCATTCGTGCGGCTCCGCCGCCTTTCCGAATTTTCGTGGGGGGACTTCCTCGCCGCCCGTGGCGGCGAAATACGTTCGGACTAATTCAAGAATACTGCACACGAAAAAATAGACCCCTTACTTCTGTACTCGATTCTTGCTTTATTCACTCGTTTATGATATTTATAAGCGCCCTCTAGGGCGCTCTTTTCATCTTCACGGCTTCTTCCAACCTAGGAGGGCTTCATGCCTGACATCACAGCACAGATTGGTGTGGTGGCGGGCCTTGGTGGACTCGCCGGGTACGTACCGTACATCCTGGCCATGCGCCGGGGGAAGACTCACCCAAGCAGGGCGGGTTGGTGGATCTGGACTGGCGTGGGTTTCATGCTCCTGTTGACCAGCTACTCCACCGGCACGCGGGACGGCATCTGGGTTCCGCTGGCCTACGTTGTGGGTCCGCTGGTAGTCGCCCTCTACTCGTTCAAGCACGGGGAGGGCGGGTGGGAGTTCAGCGACAAGCTCTGCCTCCTGTTGGCCGCGACCAGCATCTTCATCTGGTGGTCCACCGGGTCGGCTGAACTGGCGCTTGCGGCCAGCCTAGTGGCAGACACCTCAGGCGCCTGGCCCACCCTCAAAAAGGCCTACCTGGACCCCGCCGGAGAAGACCGCACCGCCTGGGGAATCTGGTTCCCCGCGAACACGCTCAACCTCCTGGCGGTGCACCACTGGACGCCGATCTTGTGGGCTTACCCGGTCTACATGGTGGTGGCCAGCGGTCTCATCAGCGCCTGTGTGTTCTTCCGCCCGCGCCGCGCTGCACTTTGAACAAGCCTGTGAGAGTCCTAAGCTTCGGCTAGACTTTTACGGGCTTGTTCTGTTTTTACCCCCTTACTCATGCTCTCTCACTTTTTGTGGGAACGGCTCAAGCGCCAAAATCACATTCGCTTCCTTGCCCGAGAGAATGTTTTTATCATACAACTTCTGAACAAACAAACTTATTTTTTTGGTATGTCCTGTATGCAAAAGTATTTCCTTCTTTTTTCTCTCTCCCAAACGGATATCCAAATACTCCTTAGTCACCATATTGTCCTCCACCCAAGCAAACTTCTTTTCTATACTGCCCATCCTTCCCTCTAACCTATCCAGCCTCTCCTCCACCCGCTCCATCTGCCCAGCTGAGGCGCACTCGCTGAATCCTTCGGCCATGGCCTGCACCAGCTCAAGGCGCAAAGCGTCTAGCTTTTTATTTAGCCAACCCCGCTCTGTTTGGCCATGCTGCTTCAAAGCCTTTCCCAGGACTGCCAATATCCACTCTTTATCTTGTTGATCTAACATGCGGCCACTATAAACCAGGGCTTTTTCACGTCAAGCAAGGTGTGGATAAACGCCTGAAATTCGATTTTCACGAGGAAAACCACGCCCATGTCTTTCCACACCTTTTCCACAACACGGCCAGGTCTACACTTCTTCCAGCGTGCTTGGGCTGATCATGCGCACTGAAGCCTCCCTAACCTCCACCAAGCCTTCTGTAACCAGACGCTTCAAATCCTGATCCAGCGTCTGCATCCCTTCTGCCGCAGAAGTCTGAATGACAGATTTAATTTGGTGCACTTTATTTTCTGAAATCAAGTTAGCCACGGCTGGAGTATTCAACAAAATTTCTCGCGCGGCTATGCGTCCCCCGCCTACCTTAAGCAACAACGTCTGCGCCACCACCGCGCGCAAGACCAAACTCAACTGTTGTCTCATCTGTTGCTGTTGGTGTGGCGGAAAAAAATCAATAATCCGGTCAACCGTTTGAGCAGCTGACGGTGTATGCAAAGTGGCCAAAATCAAATGTCCGGTTTCAGCCAAAGTCATGGCCGCGGCCACGGTTTCTAAATCCCGCATTTCACCCACCATAATAATATTAGGGTCTTGGCGCACCACATGTTTCAGCGCCGAATCAAAAGAAATAAAATCCACACCAAGCTGGCGTTGCCGAATCAAGCTTTGTTCACTTTGAAACACAAACTCAATAGGATCCTCCAAAGTAACTACATGAACGTTCCTGTTTTGATTGACGTAATTAATGATAGCCGCCAAAGATGACGACTTACCAGAACCAGTCGGCCCGGTAAACAACAACAGCCCGTTGTGCAAATGCGCCAAGCGCCCAACCAGTGGCGGCAACCCCAGCTCCTCCATAGTCGGCACAACATTTGGCACCACACGAGCCACCAGCCCAGCATGCTCTTTCTCCCGGTGAATATTAATACGGAACCTGGTCCCGTCTTCTATCTGATATGAAAAGTCTAGTTCCTTTTCATCCGTATACCGTTGCATCTGCTCCCGGGTCAGCAAAAAAGACACAGCGCGTTCTGCCTCTTGAGGAGTCACCACAGAAGCGTTAGTATCAGTAAGTTCGCCGTTCACCCGGAGCACGGGAGGACGACCTACCACAATATGAAGATCTGAAGCCCCTTGTTGCGCCGCAGCCTGAAGTAGTCGTTTTATATCAACAAAAGCCATAACTCCTTTATTTTACCAGAAAATGGGCCTTAAGTCAAAAACATATATCACGTACTCACCAGAGGAAACCAAAAAATTGGCACAAAAACTCCTGCAAGATGGCGCGCGGATTTTTTTACTCACTGGGCAATTAGGCACAGGAAAGTCGACCTTTGTGCGCGGATTGGCTCAAGCGGTGGGCTGGAAAGGAGAGGTGCCATCACCCACCTTCACCTTAATGAAAGAATACCCGGTCACAGCCAAACAGTATAAAAAACAGTTCGATCTGCTCATGCATGTAGACCTCTACCGTCTAGAAGACGAACCAAATCCACTTCCCTTAGATGAGTGGGTAGAATATTCCAGGCGTTTACTGGCAGTGGAGTGGCCAAAACAGCAGTGGCGCATTCCTGGGAGTGTGGAAATAAATTTTACTGTCCTCCCAGATCAATCCCGTCAGATTGAAGTTATTCCTCTTGCTTAGTCAGAGGGGTGGGGTGTTGGGGGAGGGGCTGCTGTAAGTTGCGGCGAGGGGTTTCTTTTTCTCCCACCACACCATCTTTAACGATCATTTTGTCTGCACTGATGCTGACCACTTGACTGGGGGTAATAATATATTGTTCGCTGGTGAAGAGTCCCTTCACAAAGGAGGGGGAAACCAGGTAGGCGCGGACACTGGCTGATTCAAGCTCAAGCTCAACGTCGCTCACCCGGCCCAAAAACTCTCCGGACTCCGTGGTGACCGGAAGACGCAGAAGATCTCTGAGAACTTGGGCTCGCATACGTTTATTTTTTTACGGGAGTGATGATAATTTCTTTTTTTCGATCAGGGAGGGAAGGGGAAGAGGAGGGGAGAGTAGTGGCCTTGGCCACTGCTCTGGGATGATGCCATTTTAAGAAGTAAAGTTGTTGCAAGACGGTGAATCCAGTGGTGGCTAACCAATACAACGTCACGCCGGCAGGGAATTGGTACCCAAAAATGACGGTAATCACCGGGAGCACATACAACATCTGCTTGTTCATGGCCGCGGCCAGGTCTTCATCTTTAGCTCCGGACACTTTCAGTGCAGCGCGCTTAGTGCTCAGCATTTTGGCTTGCCAGAATTGGGCCGCGCCAGCCAGCACCGCCAGATAAATGTTGTGTGTTTCACTCAAGTGAACAAAGCCCAAAAAGGTTGTGTTTAATGGGGTGGAGGCATAGACATCCCGCAACCAACCATACAGGTGAGCTACCTGATCACTGACCAAAATGCCTGTCGTTGCATCTGTTTGTAATCCTCCAAAAAACACTTTGTACAAAGCAATCAAAATAGGCAGTTGAATCAACAGCGGCAAACAAGAAGAGAAGGGGTTGACCTTATTAGTCTTATAAAAAGACATCAACTGACGCCCCAGCTCTTCTTTGTTGTCTTTATACTTCGCTTTCAGTTCGGCAATTTTTGGTTGCGTGTCCTGGAGTTGTTTTTGCGCCTTCAGTGCAGACAGGGCCGGCCAAAACAAGACTAGCTTAATGCCTATGGTGAGCAAAATAATACTAAACCCTAAGTCCTTGTGTGGAATAACGTGGTACAGCCAGATCAAGGCATTAAACATGGGTTCGTACAGGACGGTGTTGAACAACTCTATCATATGTATGTGTTAATTTAGGATGGTACCTCGTCTACTCCGCCGGCGGTGAATGGATGGCAGCGACCAATCCGCTTGAGGCCCATGAGACCTCCGGATGTAACTCCGTGGCGGGAAATAGCTTGATGTGCGTATTCAGAACAGGTTGGGTAAAACTTACACCCATAGGCGGTAACTTGGGAAAATATCCCGTGGTCCGGGGAAAGGGTCCGTTGGTACAGGCGAATCAATCCGAGTATGAGTTTTTTCATGTCCGTAGTTTAGCCCTCGTAAGTAACCAGGCCAGTTCACTTTGCATATCTTGAAATGTGGCGGTCAGGCTTGGGTTGTTGGCTGAAATAACTATATCCATTCCGGGTTTGATGTGTGCGAGCTGAACACGAATGGCCTCTCTGATCAGGCGCTTGACCTTGTTCCGTTTGGTAGCGTGCTTAGACACGCTGTTAGCTACCACCACACCTACCCGGACTTGTTTCAGTCCATTCGGCGCGAGCTTAAGACGTAAGCGGCGTCCATTTGCATTTCTGCCGGTGGAGTACACACGTTTAAAGTCGCTTCCTTTGGTCAGTCGGTGCAGCTTAGGCAACATACAACAAACACACCCCGCTTACGGGGTGAGGCGTTTGCGTCCTTTGGCGCGCCTTTTATGCAACACGCGCCGACCAGTTGGGCTTTGCATGCGTTTGCGAAAACCGTGCGTCTTGGCTCTGGACCGCTTCTTTGGTTGGTGAGTTCGTTTAGGCATATTGGTACCACGCACCATACTAAACCTAAGCGTTTTGGTCAACGACCATTTGTCCTCCCAGTCTTTCATGCTAGGATCAAAAAATGCAAAATCCACGTTTCAGCCTGGTCATTCCGGCCTTTGAAGAGGCGGCTCTGATCACCCAAACCTTGACGCAGGTCCAGCAGTATTTGTCAGCCACACAGCTTCTGGATCAAACAGAGGTGGTAGTGGTTGTGGCTGAGGGGCGGGATAACACGCGGGGGTTGGTTGAGGCGCAGGCAAATCGATTTCCATTCTTTCAACTCATCCTGCCAGGGGAAAAAGTGGGCAAAGGGAGAGATGTCAGCGCAGGCATCTTGGCCGCCCGGGGGGAGTTCATTGTGTTCACTGATGCGGACCTGGCTACGCCGCTCCGCCACATCCAGCCGGCCTTTGCGCTGTTGGAATCCGGTCAGGCGGATATGGTCGTGGGTACGCGCAACTTGTGGAAAGTACACAAAACGTTGGGCCGGCGCCTGCTCTCCGGTGGCGCTAATCTGTTGGTCCGCTTAGCCTTGCTTCCGGGTATCCAAGATTCTCAGTGCGGGTTCAAGGGCTTCACGCGCCAGGCGGCGCACCAGCTTTTTTCTCACCTCACTACTGTTGGTTGGGGCTTTGATTTGGAGCTGCTGGTACTAGCCCGTGAAAACCGCTTGCGCCTACGAACCTTGGGGATTCCGGACTGGGCTGACCCCAAACTTTCAGCAGGCTTAGTCGGGGAACCAGCCTGGAAAGCCGTGACGGCTACACTGCAAGAACTCTGGCGCATCCGTCAGCAGCATCCGTTGATTGGTCGCCCCTTAGTTCGATTTTCCCTAGCCAGCCTGCTCAGCGGTTTGGTCTTCCTTGGGTTGCAGCTCACCAACCTCACCCGCTGGAGCTTCTGGCATGACGAAAGTTTCACAGCCCTACTTATTCAGTACGACTGGGGGGAGCTGCTCAAACGGGCGGCCTATGACGTCCACCCGCCATTGTACTACCTGGTGCTGAAGCTGTGGGCTACAATCTTTGGGTCGTCTGTGTTGGCGCTCCGGTCCTTCAGTGTGCTGTGTATGCTGGCGGTATTTGGGCTGAGCGTGTGGTTGGTAAAACGTTTAGCTGGACTTAGGGCTGCTTGGTGGGCGCTTCCCTTTTTGGCCTTAGCGCCGGCCTTAGTGCGCTATGGCCAAGAAGCCAGAATGTATGGGTTAGCTGCCGTTTTAGGCTTGTGCGCTACACATATTCTCCTGTCTTTACTGAGTCACCAAGATATGCGGCGGGGTGCCCGGTGGTGGGCCCTCTGGGGCGCGTATTTAATAAGCCTTGTAGCCTTGCTGTATACTCATTACTTTGGATTTCTGGTTGTGCTGACTCACTGGACCATGTTTTGGATTCACGCCAGAGAGCTGCGCCAAATGATCAGATCTACCTGGTGGTGGCCAGTCACTTTTATTTTATTACTCTTGGCTTTTATCCCATGGATTCCCTCCTTTCAACAACAGCTCGGCGGCACCATCCACAATTATTGGATAGAAGAGGTGTCCATCAATTCATTGCTCTCAACAATCTCAACATTTTTAATTTTTCGGCCAGAGCGGTTAAGCTGGCGCCTCACCGGCTGGTACGCGCTGCTTGTTTTAGTTAGCGCAGCCCTACTTGGATACATAGTAAATAAAATAATAAAAACAACTAGGCTCTCTTCCCTGTCCAAGGTGGTCTTGCTGGGCTATTGGTCTTTACCTATGATCACCCTGTTCTTGCTTTCACTCCCTCCGCTCACTCCATACTATTACGACAGATACTTTGTAACCTTTTCCCCTGTTTTTTACCTTCTCTTGGGAGTGGGCAGTTGGCTACTGGCAGATGATACAAAAAAGAGGCCCTTGTTCCGTTGGTTGGTTCCGGTCGGCCTGCTTGGTTTGCTCCTCTATGGTACGTGGACTGTGCAAACATACGGCAACAACTTTGGACATGCGAAGCAGGATACCTTTTCCATGCGTGAGTTGTCGGCAGACATACGGGACCTGTGGCAACCAGGAGATGTGGTGGTCTGCCTGAGTCGCGAACAGTTTTTTGATGCTCACTATTATTTAGGCGACCTGACTCAGGTCAGATACTTCACCTTACGTCCCTTTGACCAATTTGGAGACGCCGGCGTGGTGTTTGAACGGGAGGACATCCTGCTGAATGACCTATCCGACCTCTTCTTGCCCAGTGGCCGGGTGTGGATAATCAGTGATAAAGACGAGGCTCTTCCCGTCTCTATTCCGTCCAATTGGGAAGCAGCTTTTGAACCCTTGGATGCGGGCTACGCCAAGGCCTCCCTGTACCTCCTCAAATAAAGTTTTCCACAGTTATTCACACGCTTTCCACAGGTGGTACACATAATCCACACCTTGCCTACTTGGTTGTTGATAACTCTTGTGGTATAGTCGATTTCTCCTTATTTTGAGCCAAAATAACTTCCTATGTCGCCAGAACAGTTGTGGCAAGCCGTGCTAGGTGAACTGGAATTAGCCGTTTCCAAGGCAAATTTTCTGACTTGGCTCTCCAATACCTATATTTTGACCTGGGAAGGGCCTCGCGTGACCATTGCCGTGCCCAATTTTTTCTATAAAGACTATGTAGAAAAGAAGTATCATGCCAACATTTTGAAAGCCATTTCCAGAGTCACAGAGGGCCAGGTCAAAGAGGTGGTGTATAAAATCACCGCAGGCCCTGCTCCGGCCAGGCTCTTGTCCCGCCACGCCCAGGCGGTCCCAGCTGCCGCCCGTGCCGTGGAAAGCTTGGCCGCTCCTTCCACAAACAACTCACAAACCACCGGGTACTCGCAAGAACACCTGGCCAGAGTGTCCTCAGCTAGCTTAAATACCCGCTACTCCTTTGACTGCTTTGTGGTAGGCCGTAGGACTGAGCTAGCTCATGCCGCCTGCCAAGCCGTGGCGCAAAAACCTGGTGTGGTCTACAACCCGCTATTCATTTACGGTGGTGTGGGTTTAGGTAAAACACACCTCATGCAAGCGGTTGGTCACTTTGTCTTGAAAGAATGGCCACAGCGCCGGGTGCTGTATACCACCTGTGAAGCCTTCACCAACGAATACGTGGATGCGGTGAAACAAGGAACGGCCAAAGAATTTCAAAACAAATTCCGTTCAGTAGACGTTCTCCTGATAGACGACATCCAATTCATTGCCGGCAAGGAAGGAACCCAAGAAGCTTTTTTCAACACTTTTGATCACTTGCACCGCAACCAAAAGCAAGTGGTGCTCACTTCCGACCGCCCCCCAAAGGCCATTCCAACCCTTGAAAACAGGATGATTTCACGCTTTGAGTGGGGGATGATTGTGGACGTGGGTGCTCCGGATTTAGAAACAAAGATTGCCATTTTAAATAACAAGCTTGGTGAAAAGGGATCTACCCTCCCACCAGAGGTGGTGCAAGCCATAGCCAACTTGGTTCAAAGTAATATCCGAGAGTTAGAAGGAGCGCTAAACAAGGTCCTAGCTTGGCAGCAGCTCAAGGGAGTCCCACCATCTGTTGAAGAGGTGAAGCAACAACTGGCTTCTATTTCACAACCAGCTAAAAAAGGGGCGCTCACTTCCAAGCAAATTATCAACGTCGTGTGCGAATACTTTGACGTCCCCTTGATTGAAATCACCGGGATCAGCCGCAAGAAGCACCTAGTAACCCCGCGCCAAATTGCCGCCTACCTCATGCGCCAAGAGCTCCAAGCCTCTTTCCCCAACATTGGAAATGAGCTAGGTGGTAGGGACCACACCACTGCCATGCACGCCGTTTCCAAGATTGAGAAAGACTTAGAGCAAGACCAGAAGATCATTCAAGATATTCAGCTCATTCGTCAGCGCCTGTTCAACAGCTAGTGGAGAACCTGTGTACAGCTCGCCCTTTACATGTTGATAAGCATAGGGAAAACTCCAGGTAGGCTTGGGGAAAAGGAGAGGGAAAGCGGAGGACAAGTTTGCTCCAAAAGCGACGCCTGAAACCGTCCCCGTCTCATGCACACCTTTGTCCCCAGGAGTTGCCCACGGGGCACCTAGAGCAACGGCTTGTGTTTCTGGGGGTAAATCGACTTACCCACATGTCCACAGCTATTAGTATGATTGTTAGTTTTAAAGTATATGAAATTCTCTTGTACTCAAGAAAACCTCAAACGAGGATTAAGTCTAGTCAGTCCCATAGCAGCTAAGTCACCTCACCTACCTATCTTGTCTTATCTTATGCTTAGGGCAGATGCTGGGATGCTAACCGTGCTAGGAACAAATTTAGAAATAGGCGTAACTACAACCATCAGAGGAAAAGTGGAGGGCGTTGGACAGTGTGTAGTACCAGCACAAGTGTTTGCGAATTATATTAGTTTGGTTTCTGGAGACAGAGTGGACTGTAGTTTAGAAGGAACTGAGCTGATAATTACTTCTGGTAGCCAACACAGTAAAATCCGTGGAGCGGAT
Source organism: uncultured Gammaproteobacteria bacterium (assembly GCA_964364425.1). Lineage (GTDB taxonomy): Bacteria > Patescibacteriota > Patescibacteriia > UBA9570 > JBBTWU01 > JBBTWU01. The sequence goes on along the minus strand of CAYIMB010000004.1, from coordinate 41,480 downwards.
GCGACAGAATTTCCGTTGTTACCCAACATTGACAGATCACACAAACTCTCAGTGTCGCGCCAAGAGCTGTTACGTGCCCTAGAACACGTTTTACCCTGCGTAGCTGGAGACGACACCCGTCCGGAGCTTACTGGCGTGTTTATGAGCTTGCAGGGCTCTGTGCTGATGTTGGCTTCTACCGACAGTTACCGCTTGGCTGAATATAAGTTACCCGTCACCCCTAGTGGTTTGTCAGAGCTCAAGGTGATTGTCCCTGGAAAGTCACTGACTGAGGTGTACAGAATTTTCTCCAGCGTGGACGCTCAGCAAGTTGAACTGGTGTTTGCAGATAACCAGGCCATGTTTAGAACGGAAGAGGTGGAGTTGTTGACACGGTTGATTGAAGGGCGCTTCCCAGAATACCAACAGATTATCCCAACCAACTTCAACACCACGGCGTTGGTGAATACTGAAGACTTAAAGCGCGCCTGCAAGGCGGCCAGCTTGTTTACCAAGAGCGGCATGAATGATGTGCATTTGAAGTTTGATACGGAACGCAAACAAATCACCATCTCCGCGGCCAACAACCAACTGGGCGAAAACGTCAGTAGTGTGGATGGTGAGGTGAACGGGCAGGCCAACGCCATAGTGTTTAACTTTCGGTACCTGTTGGACGGAATCAGCTCAGTCAAATCAAATAAAGTGAAAGTGTCGTTGATAGATGCTAACAACCCAGCGTTGTTTGTGCCGGAAGAGGCTTCAGAACAGCTGTACATCCTCATGCCCATTAAGCAGTAAAGCGGGGGCTTGTAGGGGCGATATGCTTGCCTCGGGCACAGAATCTGTGCGTGCGCACACCTCAAACCTTAAGGAATTTGGATGTTTGAACAAATATGAAATTGCACCAACCAGGCGAACCTAGAGTGAGCAGACCAAAAGCGAGTGAGGTGCTGGGGCCAGAGGAGCAAACAGAGCTGGTTGGATTTGATCCGCACCAAGATATTCCAGAAGAGATTAGGGAGCGGTACATTATCTACCTAGATTTACGCCCCATGAGAGGGTACGAGTGGCAGCCAGCTATGGACTTGGCTACGTATTTGGGTATAGCCATGCTGTTTCCTGATCAGAGAGAGGGCTTAAGAAAGCGCCTTGGGACAGTCGATAAAACCAAGAACCAGTATTGCACGACTAGCCCCACAGGAATGATGAAAGCGGCCGTGCTGTTACAACTAGTTTTTCCGCGCGAGGCGGCCAAAGAACAAGATTTTTTTGACCAGGCTTGGGACTTAGCTAAACGGACTGCCACCCTAAGCTGGACCATTGAAGACCTGGCCATACTCTTGGCCTGGACCAGACTCGCTGTGCCTGACCGATTTGCAGAAGTAGCCCCCACCAGCAGCGATTGGAAAGAGATGAAAGCGGCGCTGCAAGAGTCTTTGATGCAAGATCGAAGCAGAAGAGTGCCAAAGTCATTGCGATTCGCCTTTTCTTTATATATTTTAGCAGCCGAGGAAGTGGCAGTGGTGCCAGGTGTTGGGATTAAGGTACGGCCTACGAAGCAGCGTCTGGGCTCAACGCCTAACTTGCCGGACAGACCACACGTGTAAATCGAACTTTATATGTGGCACAAACTAGAACCAAAAGATTTTGAACGCTTGCTCAGGACCAGCGGCGCGTACCAAGCGGTGGCGGCGCAAGGAGCGATTGAAATTATCAACTCACTGTTTTTGAAGGAGCTAAACTTGAACGCAGAAGATGCCCAGGCGGTGCAAGTGATTCAAAAGTTGGCGATCATAGAAACAGATGTGGCCGCAGCAAGCGCAGAGATACGTCTGCAAGAAACTTTTTTGTTAGATGAATTGCGAAAGAAGGGAATTGAGCTGACCGGGTTTAGATTCCGGGCTAGACGGGAAGGGGCCATTCGCTAGGAGCGCTAACGACCGGCCCTACTCTTCCCCGCGATTAGTGTTGGAGTCGTTCTTGGAACCAGATTTTTGGTAGGTAAAGGAGACTGCAGATTCAGTGCTGGTTCCCAGGCTATCTGTGGCGACTAGTTTAAATGCATGAGCGCCCGCCGTGAGAGTAGTTGGCACGTAGTTGGCCACCACGTTTGTAGTAGAGGTGATGGACAGACTTTGTGAATCTACGCGGATAGCGTCAACGTAGAAATCTAACTTCACTATAGTCCGGCCGCTGCCCGGAATCACTTGCCCGCGTAGTCTCCAGTCGTTGCCCACTAAGGTTTCGCCACTTTCTGGAGAAGTGATAGTCACTGTTGGGGCTTTGCGCGGGTCACGCAAGTCGCACTGTTCGCGCGGAGTTTTTTCTGTGAGATACTCATCTGGTTTTTCTTCCGCCCATTTGGTTACGCCAGTCTCCCAAGCCGTAAACATAGGGTCTTGTTCCGGGTGTTCTGGTACGCCCCCATTGGGGTTACTCTTGTCCACCCAGAACAGCAGGTCATGCGCCACCTTAAATTCCTTATCTTCCATATACTCTGGCGGGTACGCAGCCACACACTCGTCCGGGATCAGTTTCTTGGTGACCTTGTCTATTTTTTTGGTCTCTCTTTTTTCTAGATTTCCCAACACGCCGGGGTTGGAAGCAGTATATTCCGCTTTTTGGAATGTTTCCGCAGACGTGCCGTCTAAAGCACGGGTCATAAAGGTATTCCAAATGGGAGCAGCCAAAGACACGCCGTCTGCCCCAGCATTTTGATTCATCTTAGTGTTGTCATTGTTGCCGACCCAGACTCCGGCAGCCAAGGAAGGCGTATAGCCCATGGTCCAGGCGTCACGGAACTCTTGGCTGGTTCCGGTTTTAGCTGCCACAGGCCGGTCCTTGAGGTTCAGCGGAGCAAACGTATACCCACGGGCAGCCTGGTCAGATAGGACGCTATTCAAGATGCGCGCTGCTTTCTGGTCCAGGGCTTGTTGTGGTGCGTCTTTCCATTCATATAAGACTTGGCCGGTTGAGGTCTCTACTTTTAATACCCCAGTGACTGGATGGCGCTCGCCCTCACGAGCAAGGGTAGCAAAGGCGGAAGTGTGGTCTAACAGCGTCACGTCCCCGCCGCCAATAGCTAAGGACAGCCCATAGTTGTCCCTGTCAGTCAGGGTGGTGTAGCCTAAAGCGTCGGCGGTTTCAAGCAACATGTCTATACCGGTCAGGTATGCCATTTTTACCGCCGGAATATTTAATGAACGGTTGAGAGCAGAGCGCAAGGTGATAGGACCATTTTGATCTAAAGAGAAATTGCGCGGGTGGTAGATTCCAGTTTCAGTTGGAAAGTCTGTCTCCACGTCAAACACCTTTGTCTCAGGAATGTATCCCTTTTTGAAGGCGTTGTAATACACCAGCGGCTTGATGCTTGAGCCGGGTGAATTCAGGCGTGTAGTGACGTTGACTTGTCCAGTATCATCCGCAAAAAAATCATATGAGCCAACCATAGCTAGAATTTGGCCGGTATGCGTATCTATGGCTACTAACCCAGCGTTTGACCCGCCGTTGGCACGTACTTTATCCATACCCCCAGCAACAGCTTGTTCAGCCAGGCCTTGTTTGTCCAGATCCAGCGTAGTGGTCACTTTCAACCCCCCACCCAAGACCGTTGTCTCACCATATTTTTTAATCAATTCATCTGTAACGTAGAATACAAAGTGTGCAGCAGTGATGGCGTCAACCCGCTGACGCATATTCACCTCTTCCGCCTTAGCCGCCACAGCCTCTTCCTCAGTTACATACCCCAAATCCGCCATTTGATCTAAGGCGTAGTCACGCCGTTCTTTCAGGCGGTCCGGGTCGGTCATAATAGACCCACCCTTAGGCAGAGAAGCCAGTGTGGCCGCCTGGGCCAAGCTGACGTCTTTAGCAGATATACCAAAGTAGCCTTGTGAGGCAGACTCTACGCCGTAGTAGTTTCCGCCGTACCACACTTCATTTAAGTACCCAGCTAAAATCTGATCCTTGGAGTATTTGCGCTCTACTTCAAGCGCCAAAATGGCCTCTTTTATTTTACGGGTGAGGCTGCGGTCAAAGTCTCCCTCATCATTTTTTAGGGCCACGTTCCGTACAAACTGCTGAGTGATGGTTGAGCCACCCTGAGAACCACCGCTTAAAAAGTTTACCCCAAGTGAACGGAAAATGGCCTTTAGTTCAACTCCACGGTGGTGATAAAAATTATGATCCTCCAAGGCAATGGTCGCCCACTTGATCTGATCATCAATTTGATCCAAAGCAACAGTAGTCCGTTTCACTTCCCCAACTTCATACAACACGGTCACCCCATCACGCGCGTATACCTTAGTGCTTTCTGAAACATGACGGTCAGTAATTTTTTCTGGGTTGGGTAAATCTTTGGCGTAGTAGGCAAAAATTCCAGCCACACCTAAAACCGCAGCTATACAGCCACCCAACACCGCCAACCCAATCCCGCGCAGAATTTTTTGTCTGCGGGACCGTTGTGCTGATTTGCGTTTTGGTTTTTTGCCCGCGCCTTCTCCGTGCGTGGAAGTCGACTTCCCCTTGCTGTCCGCACTGGCTGGTTTTTTTTGCGTTAGTCCGTGAATAGGCATAAGTGTTGTTACAGCAGCCTCCGGGCTAATTCCGCTGCTCCTAAGATTGCCGCTTGCTCAAACAGTTCTGAAATAAGGATAGGGGTCTGCCGTAATCCGGGGTAATATACGCGGGAATAGGCTTTTTGTCTAGCCTTTTCTACTATTTTGGCCTCTTTGGCCACTCCGCCGCCCACCACAATACAGTCGGGGTCTAGTGTAGTCAGGAGGGAAAACAGGCCATACCCAAGCTGTGTCACTTCATGTGGTTTGCCGTAGCGCTTGAGTGCGGCACCGTTAGCTAAATCCTGAAATGTTCGTCCGTTGTCCTGAATGATAAACCCAACCTCACCGGCTAAGTTATTTTTCCCGTGGTAAATTTCTCGGTCAAAAATAATTCCGGCACCAATGCCAGTGCCAACGGTCAGGCCAACTACGTTTCTATATTGACGTGCCGCTCCGTGCAAGGCTTCGCCTAAAGCAAAGACGTTGGCGTCATTTTCAAGGGCAACGGAGCAGTGGAAGGTGCGTGAGAGGCGGGGGCCTAGGGGGAATTCAACTACACCAGAACCAAATGGAACAGATTGAATAACCTTGCCGCTGCGCCAATCAATCATTCCAGCCACACCCAAGCCAATAGCAGATACGTGTTCTGCTCCAGCGACCTGACGCACGGCTTGAACAATCACCCGCAACACCTCATTGGGGCGTTGTGTTTGAGGAGTGGCCAGCACCACGGCCTGACCCACGCGGCCACGGCGTACGGAGGCCGCCGCAATTTTTGTTCCTCCAACGTCAACGCCTATGATCATACGCACAGTGTAGCAAATCCGAATTACCAGAGCGAACCCACCCCCTTCCTCGTTTTATAGAGGTTTGCTAGCATTGGTTTATGACTACACCAAAGGCAAAAATGAGTACGGATAAAAAGCGCATCCAGGCAGTCTTGCGGCGTGGGGTGGACAAGGCCTACCCTACGGAGCAGTTCCTGGAAAAAGAACTGTCCAGCGGTCGCCGCTTGACCGTGTATCTGGGAATTGACCCGACCAGCACAAAACTACACATTGGCCATACCCTCCCTTTGCGCAAACTACGGGACTTTCATTCCCTTGGGCACCGTATTATTTTGTTGATTGGAGATTTTACTGGACGGATTGGTGACCCTACGGGCAAAGACGCTGCACGCAAGCAATTGACTGAGGAAGAGGTGCGACAAAATTTTGCCACCTATCGTAAACAAGCAGCTAAAGTGCTTAACTTTGAAGACAGAGAAAATCCCATTGAAATTCGATTTAACTCCGAGTGGTTGGGCCGCCTGAGTTTTGAAGACGTGGTGCATCTGGCTGCACACTTTACCGTCCAGCAAATGTTGGAACGTGACATGTTTCAAAGGCGCCTAAAAGAAGAGAAGCCCATTTCTCTGCATGAGTTTTTGTACCCGCTGATGCAAGGGTATGACCCTGTAGCCATGGACGTGGACATAGAAGTGGGTGGTACGGACCAGACGTTCAACATGTTGGCCGGCCGGACGTTGATGAAGCAAATGGTTCAAAAAGAAATGGGTGTGGTGGCTACGCCATTGCTGCTGGATGCTCAGGGTAAGAAGATGAGCAAGAGTGAAGGGAATTTTATTCCCTTAGATAGTGACGCAGCTGACATGTACGGCAAGGTCATGGCTCAAGGGGACGCAGCTATCATTCCCATGTTTGTGCTGGCTACAGATGTGCCTGAAGATGAGATTGCAGATATGGACCGGGCGCTCAAACAAGGAGAAAACCCGCGCAACGTGAAAGCGCGCCTAGCACATACCGTTACGTCCATGTACTACTCTAGTGCTGAAGCAGACCGCGCAGCTGAACAGTTTAAGCAAGTGTTTGCCAACAAACAGGCACCAGATGACATGCCGGAATACAAGCTGGTGGGGTCGGCTAGTATTGTGGACGTGATGATGGAAAATAAGCTGGCCAGCTCACGTACAGACGCCAGCCGGTTGGTGAAACAGGGCGGGGTGAAGCTGAATGATCAGAAGGCGGCTGATCCTGGAATGAAAATCGAACCAAAAGATTTGAAACAGGGAGTGGTATTGCAAGTTGGCAAACGAAAGTTTCTCAAACTCAAAGCAGACTAACGCCCCCGGTAGTACGCCGCCGCATCTTCCGGCGAAATAGGGTTAATAATGAGACCTGAGCCAATTTCTACCCCAGCCCAGACTGAGCCGCGCGGGGCAATTTTCATGTACAAGTGTTGGTCTTCATCATTCACCACTTGGTGGAAGTAGTAGTTGTAGGGAAGACCAAGTTTGGTGACTTTTTTCAAGACGGTTTTTAGTAATGTGGCCCAGGAGGTGCGCTCAGCCGGCTTGATGTCTGTAATATTATCAAAGTGACGCTTGGGTAAAATCCAGATCTCATAGTTGTGTAGGCTAGCGTAAGGCGTGAAGGCCACCACGTGCTTGTCTTGGTAGACTAAGCGCGGACTGGAAAGTTCTTTTTTAATGACGTCACAGTAGACGCAACGCCCGGTGCGCAATTTATATTTTTGTACTTGTTGCGCCTTATCAAACAAGTGTGGAGGCAAGAATTCCGTGGCAAAGATTTGAGAGTGGGCATGTTGAATGGATGCCCCGGCGCGGCCGCCGTTGTTTTTGAAGATCAGCACATATTGAATCCGTTTGTTGGCTTGAATTTCTTGCAGGCGCTGAGCGTAGATTTTGAACAAGGACTCAATGTGGCTGACTGATAATTCCTCAAGCTGTTGGTCCGGGTGCGGAGTTTCCACTACCACCTCTTGCGTGCCATAGGCGTGAGGGTTGTCTAAGGACACGGCAGGGTATTTATTTTTGACCACAAAAATATCCCAGCGTTTTTTTGTTCCCACTAGGGCCAGAGGAGTTTCTTTGTTCATGGACCCCGGACAAAACCAACAGAATTTTCCGCGCTGCTTGGCCTGCCTGTTATCATCCTCATAACTCACGTCATGCGGCCTGGCCGCCCGCTTGGGGGCAATAATGACAAACTTATCCTGAACGTAGTCCTTACGTATTTCCGGCCGCTCCGGGTTACAATGCTTAGAACAATAGTCCTTGATGATCATGGGTACAGTATATCATACCTCCTGGGCTTGGCTGGCAGGCTCTGCTGAGCCGCCAACCTAGTCGTGAAATTTATAGCGCAAATCCGTTTTCATGTCGTGATATTTGCGGAAAATCCGGCGGGCGCCTACGGCGGACCATAATTGGACTCGACTCACCCCTTCCGGGTCGTTGGGAAGTTGCGGTTTTCCGCCTACATCCAGATGCACTTCTGGAATATAGCCCAGCCGGCTATATACACGGATCATGTTCTCACAGGTTTTGATGATAGCTTGTTTGATTTTTCGTTTGAGCGGCAACGGCCACTCTTGGATGACGGCAGTTTTCAGATGTTTAGATAACCCTAAAATGGTATAGGCCACCTGCTTGGTCCAAATCACCTCACCGTGATACTCCTCAGAGGTGAATCCATAGTGATTGTTTTTAGCTACTAACAGCGGACCGCTGGGGGTATAAAAGTATTCCGGATCTAACAGGCGGTCCACAAATGACCCAACTTCTTTGGCTGTCCCGTCTAAATATGTGAAATAGTAGGATTCATCCAAATGATTTATATCCAGTAACTTCCCACCTTTTTCCCCTCCCCAGCGCGCCGTAGTTCCAAGCAGAGCCAGGGCAAAGGCAGAACGGCCGTCAGGATTTGAAAATCGATATGCTTCTTTCACAGCCATCCAATCATCCAAAATGGAATGCAGGTCCTTGGTGTTGAGGTTCAGCAAGTGTTCTTTGGTGTGCAACACCTGAAGAGCCTTAGGGTAGAACACGGCATTCACGTCAAACGGGGCAACTAGCGGAGACAGCTGCTTGTAGGCCCAACCGGAATCTCTCCAATTTCCGCTCAGGTAATATTGGTTGGCTGTCTTTTTTTTAAAGATGATTGGTTTCCGCTTCCTCGCTGTTTGAATCACCAATTTAGCTACCCGTTGAATGTGTTGCAGTGTGCGAGGGTCCAACAAAAAGTCATCCGGTAGTTTCTCTAACCCCATAATCAGGTGAGGCTCCAGGTCAATCATTTTACGGTCAACCACATCTTTCCCGGCGGCCTGAAAAGTAGCCCGGAGTTCACCCACCACGTCCTCATGCCACGCCTCGCCTTTTGCGTTCACGTGGCGCAATGCTTCTGTGTACATAAGCATCCTGGTCTCTGCGGTTAAATCATGCAATCCAATATCCGCAGACTCCATCCAATCCCGTGGAAACAGGGTGCCAAAGCGGTCGCCAGAAGTTTTTCTCCAGGTCAGCATGTGCTCTACTTCTTTCTGGGTCAGCTTGAGTTCACGTTTGACTAAGGGAGCAAGCCTGCCATACACGCTCCAGTTAAAATCCGTTGGGTGGGTGATGAACGTGTCAGATATCCGGAGTTTTTGGATCTCATCTGTATCAGCAATCAGGGTGAATGGAATGGTGCTGGTAGATGAAGTGAGTTCTATACCTTTGAGCGGAGACTCTATGGGACGAACCTGAACGCTGGACGGCAGAATCCAAACGGTTTGATACAGATGTTGGGCGTATTCGCGCCTGAAGGTAAGCACGGTACCGTTTTTGGTATGCTGTACTTTTGAAACGTGAGGCAAAAATAAATCCGGATGCTGTTTGCGTAAGCCCAAGAATTGGGGATCTTCCGTAATTTTTGTGCGCACTGAGCGCATATCTCCCATGAGCGGAAGGTAGAGGCGCAAATTTTTTGTTTTGAACGTTCCTTGAATATGCAGGGAAGCATCCTCGCGAGTCGTCACCTGTTTCAGCACAATGGCATGACGGGGAATATCAACCAGCCCACAATATAAATGGTTATTTGGGCCTATAATGCGCAGTTGCCCCAGCTGATCAAAATCAACGTAGTATCCCCCCTCTATCCACACGTCCGGATACAGTTTCATGCTCGTGTTTTACGCTCAGCCAAACGCCAGAAGGCTTGTTCATAGCCGGTGAGCATGGCGTCTATGGAAAATCGAACCTCAACCAGCTTCCGGCACGCACGCCGGTCTAGAGTATGAACGCGTTTCAATGCTACCACAGCCTGAGCCGGAGTGCGGACAAGAAAGCCAGTCTTTTTATCCTGGATAATTTCTGGTACAGAGCCGCGGCGAAAGCTGACCACCGGAACTCCGCAGGCCATGGCCTCAATCATGGTAAGGCCAAAAGGCTCTTCCCACTGCACAGGGAAAATCATAGCTTCTGCATGAGCAATGGTGCGGGTGTACTCAGCTCGGCTGACAAATCCGGTGAGTAAGATCCGCTTGCCGTCAATGTGCGGTTTAATCTGTTTGATAAAATACGGATCCTTGGGGTCAAAACTGCCCAATAGGCGCAGCGGCTTACCCAGTTTTTTGGCTATGGCAATAGCCAGGTGCGTGCCTTTGCTGGGGTGGATACGCCCGACGGCTATTAAATAGGGCGCTGGTTTGAGTACAACCGGAAATTCGGCCAGGTCTAGGCCGTGGTACACCGTGGCCAACCACGGCAGATGGGGAAAGGGCTTGCGTTGGTTTTGAGAGATGGAAACGTAAAATTGGTTTTTGGTGTATTGAGTATGAATGGAGCTGTTTAGAGGAGAGTGCATGGTGTGCACGGTTGGAGTCCGGATCAATCCAGCTAAGGGACCGGCGACTAAAGGTAGGTGAGAATGCATGACATCAAACCCCCAGCGAGCGGCGTCTTGGTAGCACTTGCTGGCTAAAGCAAATTCCCAGTCCTTGTGATGTTTCAATCCAACAGCTTGGTCGTTAAAAGAAGCTTGTTGACGGATAGATACCAACTTCGCATGAGTGAGAGCGTCACCTGAAGCATACAAACTCACTGCATGCCCACGTTTGACCAACCCTTCAGTAATTTGCCATGCCACGCGCTCTGGGGCGCCGGACCAATTAGGTGGAACGTCTTGTGGTCTGGGCGGAATCCGTACGGCATTAGACGCCAAAACAGCAATGCGTAGTTTTTTGTTGTGGGTCTTTTTCATACCCACAGCATAGCCTAAAAGTGGCTCCAGAGCTATTTTTTTAATAGCTGGTAGTAGACTTCTTCATACTCCGTGACCATTCTGTCGGCTGAAAAGTGCTGTTCTATGTGTTGCCTGCAAGCCGCGCGGTCTAGTGTGTGCACTTTTGCAATGGCCCTGACCATCTCTGACAGAGTCCGGACCAAAAATCCCGTTTTGCCGTCCACAATTAACTCACTCGCAGCTCCTCGGTTAAAGGCAACCACTGGAGTACCGCAGGCCATGGCTTCTATAATCACTAACCCAAACGGCTCCTCCCAAGAGGCGGGGTAGAGCAACGCGCTAGCAGTACCTAAAAATGCAGATTTTTGAGCTTGAGAAATCTCTCCCACATATTCTGCGTTGTGCTCCTTCAACAGGGGGGAAATCTGCGCCTCAAAATAATTTCGATTTTCCTTTGTCATAATTGGCCCGGCCAAACGCAACTTTCGCTTGGCTTGCCCGGCGGCCAGAATAGCTTCCAGAGCCCCCTTCTTTGGACTAATTCTGGCTGTCCAGACTACGTGGTCTTGCGCCGTTGGATGGAATAGATAGTTCTCTAAGTTCAGTCCATGATGAATAGTTTTTACCCAGTTGAGCGGAGCTGCAGACGTCTTTCTCTGGTTACTTGAAATGGCAACAAAGTTATTTTTTGCATAGCGGGTGTAGGTTTCCAAGGTGAGTTTGCTTGCTTCAGACGGAGCAGGGCAACTGACGTCACTGTGGATAGTGTGTAGGGCCGGAGTGTCTGTGAGTCCAGGAAAAAATAACTCAAACGTATCTACATGTGTATGAATCACGTCAAATTCCTTGGCCCGCTGGAAGGCCACGTTTAAACTAGCGAGCGGCAGAAGTTGGTTTGAAAATGGAACCCCCCGTTCAATCAGATTTTTTGGCGTGATACTGACTAACTTGGCGGAGGTCTGGCTGTCCCCGGAAGCAAACAGGGTAACCTGGTGGCCCCGTTTGACCAGTCCTTCGCTTAAGGCAGACACCACTAATTCAGTCCCCCCATATTTTTTTGGAGGGACTGAGGTCCAGAGTGGAGCAACCTGCGCAATGCGCAATCTTTTTTTAGGCATGAAGCTACTATACCTGTTTATGGCTTGCGCGCAAATCGATTATAAATTTTTTCATACTGCTCAGCCATTCGTTCAACAGAAAAATGTTCAGCCCGTTTTCTGGCTGCAAGACGAGAAAGCTGGTTCGATTTGTGCAAGAATAGTTCAAGTTCTTGGTTGGTGTGCGCAATAAAACCACTCAGCCCAGTTTGCACAATCTCACCGGCCGCGCCGCGGTCTAAGGCCACCACCGGCGTGCCGCAAGCCAAGGACTCAAGCAAAACTAGACCAAACGGCTCTTCCCACTTGAGGGGATACAACAAGCTTTCTGCCCCACCAAGAAATTTTATTTTTTGTTTTTGGTTGACCGGGCCTATGTAAGTAGCGTTTTTGCCATCCAGCAGAGGTTTGATTCGTTTAGTGAAGTAAGCTTGGTCAACCGGGTTCACCACACCGGCTATGCGGATAGGTTTTTTAACTCGGCGGGCTATGCGGATGGCCTCTTCTACGCCCTTCTTTGCGGTGATCCGTCCAAGCCAAGCAACGTATGTTCCGGGCTTGTTTGAAAATTTGTATTCATCTAAGCGGATACCATGAGGCACAACACCAACAAAGTTCAGACCAACTTGGTCACCAGCTTTTTGTCTTTGGCTGATGGCAACCACGGGGTGTTTTTTGTGCCGGCGAAACAGCTCCAGCTCAACAGGTTCCAAGCCCTCAAAACTTCCATGCCAAGTGGTGACCATGGGTGCGGGGAGATATGGGGCAAGCAACAGGCCAAACCAATGGAAGTTGTTATGAATAATATCCACGTTTAATTTACGCATGGTCTCCGTTACGTGAGACAAGGCAAACAAAGAGGGGAGCCAATACTTCGCCATGCTTGGGTTCTGAATAGCAGACTCAAACTCCGGAAGTTGATACACCGCTTTGGGCCAAGCAGAATGCAAGCGCCCATGAGTGTGTGAGTCACCAGAGGCAATCAATTCAACAACATGTCCGCGGCGCACCAACTCCTCTGTCAAAAGAGAAACCACCAACTCAACACCTCCGTACCCTTTTGGTGGTGTGGTAATCCACGGAGGAACGAGCTGTGCTATGCGCAAGCGTTTCATGAATGTTTCCACTCTTTAATGGCCTGTTGGTAAGCCTTATAATAATTTCCAACGGTGATGTCTAAACTGAAATATTTTTCTACCCTGGCGCGGCAGGCCGCAGGATTAATTTCTCCTAATTTTTTTACTCCTTGCACTAAGCCTTTAAAATCTTTGGCCACAAATCCGGTTTTCCCATGCTCCACTAACTCAGGCACGGCCCCGCGTTTGAAACCAACCACAGGTGTACCGCAGCTCATAGCCTCTGCCATGACTAATCCAAACGGCTCCTCCCAATTAATGGTCATTAAAAATCCTTTGGCTTTAGCCATCAGTTTGGCCACCTCAAATTTTGTCAGGCTTTGTTCTGACGACACTTCCCCGACCCACTGGATTTTTTTGTTCAAATGAGGCTTCACATCTTGATCAAAGAATTTTTTATCTTCCACATTTCCGGCCAGCAACAAGCGCTGTCCCGTTTCTTCAGCCAGACGAATGGCGTTACGCACCCCTTTAGCGTCAATAAACTGGCCCTTGGCATCCCTGGCTTTGCCTAGGCGACCTATCCACAACAGATAATTTTCCTTCTGTGCTGAAAATCGATATACATCAGTATCAATACCGTTGTAGATCACCTTCCAAAATTTTGTTTTATGCGCCAGGCGTTTGTGCGCTTGAGACAAAGAGATCAATTTGCTGTCTGGAAAACCTGATAAGGTTTGATCAAGCTCAGGAGTCATTTGAGCATGGACCGTGGTGACCATGGGAGCCCGGAGCAATGGCTCCACCAACAGGTTGATAAATTCTGGATAGGTATGGTTGTGAATAATATCAAACTGCCCAGAGATTTTTTGTAGGTGTTTGGCCAGCTGGACCAAATAACCAGTTTCCGCATAAAAGGGATTTTCATACGCACCCATTTCCACCATGCTTTTGGGAATGACTGGAATGATTTTTGCGCCGGGTATGGAACTATTTTTTGTACCCAAGACACTCACCTTATGTCCCCGGGCAATGAGGCCCTGAGTGAGCTCAAAAATAACCCGAGGTCTGGAAGCAGTGACTTGCGGGCCCATTTTCCGCTTGAGCAGCGGAACCATTAAAATGTTCATAGCTTTATATTAGTGGCCATTGGCTACAAATTTTCTCACCCAAGCTGGACGCTCCTCAGTATAATATGGATCAGAGAAAAACTTTCCATCTAAAAAAGTTTCATCACCTGGTTCCATACCTTTGAACAGTTCTTGGGTTTTCCCAATTAACTCTTTTTGGTGAGCAGTGATTTTTTCAAATTGTTCCGAAGGGAGAAAGGATGGCGCGGCTTCAACGCGGATGTCGCAGTTATCACCAAACACTTGTTTGAAAATATATTCTGCACGTTCAGCGTGAAAGTCTGAGGTGACTATGACCAGCGCATCTTCAGATTGACCCAAGATTTTTTTTACAAAATAAGCATTACTGACAGTATCTTTGGATTGTTCTTCAAGAGTAATAGCCTTCTCCGGAACGCCCATGGCCACCAACGCTTCCCTCATGGCCGCAGCTTCTGTCCTAGGAGGTGCCTCTTCAAGTAAATAGCTATATCCCCCTGAAATAATAATTGGAGCCCTGAGCTGGGCGTGTAACTCTTGTACTTTGCACAACCTCTCCTGGATAAATTTTTTGTCAGGCAACTGCCCGTCCGGGGTGATCCCACCGCCTAATAACACAATATGCATGTGTTCATTTTATCCCAAAACGGCCAATTTTTCAAGCCCTACTTTTTGTTATTTCCGTTGGTTGGAGGAGCCATTTCTATATATATACGCTCAAATCTGCGCGCAATGTTGGTCCAGTTGAATTTTTCCAGAACGATCTGCCGCGCCATCTTCCCCATTTTGACGCTCATCTGTGGGTTGTCCAACAGGTAATTTACTTTCTCCGCAATATCATCACTATTGCGGGCGCGCACAAATAATCCGTTCACCTTATCTTTGACCGCCAGCGGGATTCCGCCTTTACGCGTCACCACCACCGGCGTTTCACAAACCATAGCCTCCAAAATAACCAGGCCGAGCGGTTCTTCCCAGACGCTGGGGGCCACAAACACGTCTGAACGGTAGTAAAATTCTTTCAGTTCTCTGGTGTGACGTCGGCCAAAATAACCCAAGAAGTGTATGTTTTTTAATTTTAACTCCCGGGCTAACTTCTCCAGCTTTTTTCGTTCAGACCCGTCTCCTACAATGAACACTTCGCCTTTGATTTTGCGTGCGGCCCGGATCAAGTATTGGGTACCTTTTTGGGGTGTCAGGCGTCCGGCAAACATGACCACATTTTTTCCTTTTAACTTATACCTCCGTTCAATCATGGACGTATCTAGACATTTTGGGAATAAGTTTACGTCCACGCCACCTGGCTGAGTGCGCAGTTTGTAGTCAAACCCACGGCCAAAGAGTTGAGTAAACCAAGCTCGTGTATCACCGCTCACCGGCGTAATCATCATGGCGCCTTTGACTGCATCACCGGTCATTAATTGATATCTGCGGTCGTTGGCCAAAGCATGTAGGTCAGAGCCGTGTACGGTGATGATATATTTGGCTTTCAAAATAGCTTTTAAGTACCGCGCCGCCCAAGTGATCAAAAAAAGGTGATTCACGTGCACCACGTCCGGCTTAAACTCTTTATAGGCCCTGATGGCGGTGTGTAAGTAAGCGCAGTGCAGGCCGGCTATGTCGACTGAGTTGAGCTTTGCGTAGGGCTTAGCTTTAGGCAGCTCAGGGTGAGCCACAAAGACGGGAGTTTCCTGCCAAGGTACCGTAAACGTTCGCACATTTTTTTGTAGGCGGCGTTTGTCTGGGGTGACTACCGCTACCTCATGTCCAAAACTGACCAACTCAGAAATCAGATGGCGCATGAAGTGAGCAGAACCGTTGCCCCACAGGGGAAAATCGTATAAGAAAAGAATTCTCATACTCGTCCAAGGTGTTGCGCCGTGCACAGCGCAATAGCTAAGCCGTCTGCCGCGTCATCCGGTGTAGGCAAGGCGTCTAGTTTTAATATCATCTGGACCATTTTTTGAATTTGCTCTTTTGGGGCTTGCCCAAAGCCGGTGATGGCTTGTTTAATTTCTAGTGGCGTAAATTCTTTCACATCTAGGCCCTGTTGCGCAAGGGTCAGCAGTATCACACCTCGCGCCTGACCAACGTTTATAGCCGTTTTTGCGTTGTTGGTGAAGTACAGGCGTTCTAGTCCAACCACGTCTGGATTTACCTCTTTCACCAAATCAGCCAAGGCGGTGTGTAAGTACAACAAGCGTTGAGACAACTCTGCTTTAGGTGGCCTAATCACCCCGTGTCTCAGGTGGGTTGATTGGCCGTAGCTATCAGAGATCACCCCAAATCCGCAGATGTCGTATCCGGGATCTATCCCTAAAATAATCCGGCCGTTTGGCATTAGACTAGCTTGGCGTTATCAAAAAATTCACTCACATCTTCTGAGCTTTCCAACTCCTCATACATATTTTCTAATTGTTCCTTCATTTTAGGATCAGAAACTTCTTGTTGAGTGTTAGGGACATACTCTACTCCGGCCGACAGGGGAATCCCGGCCCCACAGGCCACCGCCGTTTTGACTGTTTCCAACAGATCCGGAGGAGTGAGTACGGTGACTCCCTCAGTTTCCCGCTGGATATCTTCTGCCCCGGCATCTATAGCCACTAGCTCTTGTTCATCATTCAGCTGCGCGTAACGCAACACCCCTTTGCGCTGAAACATCCAAGCCACAGCCCCAGGGCCACCTAAAGAGCCGCCATGTGAAGACAATAAACGTTTGAGCTCCTGGACGGTGCGGTTGGAGTTGTCCGTGACGGTTAATATATAGAAGGCCACTCCGCCCGGACCGTGGCCTTCATAGGTCATTTCTTCCAGGGTTTGTCCGGGCAGCTCACCTGCTCCACGCAAGACTGCTCGCTCAATGTTGTCTTTGGGCATGCTGCTAGCCCGGGCTTTATCAATTGCCTCACGCAAAGACGGGTTCATTACCGGGTCTTTCCCCTGCCGAGCCGCAACACTGATGTTTTTGGCCAGCTTGGTAAATAAAACAGCACGCTTAGCGTCAGCCGCTCCCTTTGACCGTTTGATAGTGGCCCACTTGCTATGTCCTGACATATAGAGTAAAAAGTGGCCCTAGCTTATATTAAAAATTCCGTATTGTGAAGGACTTCACAAGGACTTGTGAAGCTGAAAGAATCCACGTAAACTGTAAAAGATTCATTAACCATAGATTATGTCTCAACTTGATAACGCTTCACTCCTAACAATAGACAAAAGTAACATGCTGGGTTCTGTAGCCAGTTTAGCTGATCAGGTTAGAGACGCCTGGGCTGCCACGCAAACACTCGCCCGCCCGGTGATCCAGGGAAAAATTGACTTAGTGGTGGTGTTTGGAATGGGTGGTTCAGCCTTGGGCACGCACGTCATTCAGGCCGCGTTTAGACATGTGCTGAAAGTGCCAATTGAAGTGATCAATGATTATGCCGTGCCCGCTTCAGTCAATGACCGGACGCTGGTGATTTTTTCCAGCTATTCCGGAGATACTGATGAGACATTGAACGTAACTCGACTGGCCATGCAGAAGACGAAGCACGTGGCTGTCATTACCGCCGCCGGCATACTGGCTGATATGGTAGAGAAACAAGGCGTTTTGGGTTATGTGATTGACCCAAAATTTAACCCATGCAAACAACCGCGCATGGCCATTGGTTATTCCGTCTTTGGATTGCTAGGCTTGTTAGAGCGCTTTGGCTTGGTGGATATTTCTCAAACTCAAATTGACGCAGTGCGTACCAGAGTTGAGTCTGTGATTGCCGAATGTAATCCGGCTATACCCGCAGTCAAAAATCCGGCTAAGCAACTGGTGGAAAAATTGACTGGAAAATTTATTTGGGTGTTTGCCTCTGAACATTTATTGGGCACGGCGCACGTGTTGTCTAACCAGCTGAATGAAAACGGCAAATGTTTGTCCACGTATTTTGCTTTGCCTGAAGCTAACCACCATCTCATGGAAGGGTTGGTTTTTCCCGCCAGCTTAGTCAAGCAAGTGGTGGCCTTAAGCTTTGTGTCTAAAAGTTATCATCCCAGAAATCAGGCGAGGTATCCGGTGACCGGAGAAGTGATGCGGCAGTCTGGTGTCAGCTGGCAGGAGGTTCACATCCCCCCAGCGTCTTTGTTGGAAGAATGTGGCTGGATGCTGGCCTTTGGGGAGTTTTTATCTGTGTACTCAGCTTTATTATACGGCATTGACCCGTCGCCTATTCCCAAGGTCGACTACTTTAAAGAACAGTTAGCCAAAGTAAAATAAATGCACCGCAGGTCTTGGTGGTTGCGCTTTCAGTCCTGGGTTGCACATCACGGGTGGATTGGCGGCCCGATTATTTTTTTAGCCGCCGCCGGGGTATTCACTTGGCTCCTGCTTGATCCTACCTTTGCAGATCCGGATTCTTTTTATCATGCGCGCTTAGCGCAACTGATGAGTGAACAGGGGATTATTACCAGCTTCCCATATTTGCGTTATACCTACTTGTACGAGCATTTCACTGACCATCACCTGCTCTATCACCTTATTCTGGTTCCATTTGTAAAGTGGTTGCCCATGTTTACAGGGGTGAAGGTAGCCACCATTTTTTTAGCCGCCACATTTTTCCTGGTATGGTTTTACATAGCTCGTTCCATTGGCGGATGGCTACCCAGTCTGGCCGCCTTTTTGTTGTTAGCCACACGTCCGTTTGATTTCAGACTGGGGCTGACTAAAGCCTCAGCCCTGGCCCTAATCCTGTTATTTGTGGGGTTTTGGCTGGTAGTTCAAAAGAAATACCCTTGGTTATTTTTGCTGGGATTTTTGTATGCCTGGGCTCATGGTGGCTTTGCCTTGCTCTGGGTAGTGGCCGGCATCACCGGTACGGCTATGGCGTTGAGTGATAATCGTACTCACCTGCGCCAGTTATTTTTTCCCACCTCTGCGCCAGACCACTCGCTGTGGCTGAGATGGCAGCACGCCAAGCGACTGCTCAAGGCTTGGTGGAAAGAGGCCTGTATTCCTACTCTGGTGGCTTTTATTGGTACGGTCGCCGGCACGCTGTTTAATCCGTACGTTCCAAACAACATGAGGTTTTTGTGGCAGCAAGTGGTGCAGATTGGTCTGGTGAATTATCAAGATGTGATCACGGTAGGAGCTGAATGGTATCCCTACCCATGGCAGTTTTTGGTTCCGGATACAGCCATCTTAGGCATTACGTTCATCAGTGTGATTGTGCTGACTGTTTGGTTTCACAAACGGACGACTGGGTTGTCTTGGGCTACTCTGTTGCTAACTCTGTTCTTTTTTGCCCTGACGCTCAAGAGTCGCCGCTTTATTGAGTACGCCGTTCCGTGGGGTTGGTTGTGTGTGACTGTCACATGGGGAGCAACGGACATTGGTCGGCACCTGGAACAGCGCTGGACAAAGATTCGCGCGTTCATCTTGAGCTCAAACTGGCACACGGCACTCAGTGCTTTGTTGGTGATGTATTTTGTGGTCATTATCCCGGCCATTGCGGCTAAGGGGTTGTATGACAACAAGCGGCAGTTTTCAACTTCCATTCCCATGAACCGCTGGCAAGGGGCCGCAGCTTGGATGAGCGAGCACACCCCAGAAGGCAGTTTGGTATTTCATGATGATTGGGACGGATTTCCGTTGTTATTTGCCCACGACCCACATAATACCTACATTATTGGATTGGACCCGACCTTTTTGTATTTATATGATGAAAATCTGTATTGGAAGTATGTAAACGTGACTACGGGTAAAGAAGAGGGTCGATTATCAGAGATCATAGGCCAAGACTTTCAGGCTCGCTATGTCTTTGTGGCCGTGGACCATGCTCGCCTGCAAAACCAACTCCGCCGCGACGAAGATTTTGAAGAAGTCTACAAAGACGACGAAGCGTCAGTGTTTTTGCTTGAGGAACAGAACCCACTCTAGCTCAATGCCTACTCGGTGCGTATGCATAAACTCGTTCCCGGTATACCTAAATCCCTAAGGAATTTAGATCTTTTAGGTTATTGGTCCGGTCTGCCCGTGCGATGAACGTCTGCCCGGGCAGAAGCTGAAATACGCACATGCACACCACGCATGTTTCCATAAACAACAACACCGCCTATGGAGGCGGTGTTGTGTTCGCGAGTAATTCGATGTTATCTCAGACGAAGGTGGCGCCAGTGGTGTTTCCAAGAACAGTGACGGCGTAGAGAGCAATACCCCAAGCAGCCATAATGATCACCAAACCAATGATGGCGGCAATCAAAATCTTTTTGGCTGTTTCTACAGACTCTTCATTTCCACCAGCAGTCATCCAGCGGAAACCACCAATTAAGATGAAGATCACGGCAATTAAGGCCAAGATACCAAGAACCCAGTTGATCAAAGAGATCACAATGGCTTCTGGATCTTCATTACCAATGCTCAAGTTTCCACCAATTCCGGTGTTAATTTGGGCATAGGCTGGCGTGGCGGCTAAGGCGCCTAGGGCAATGGCTCCGTACCGAATGAGTGCTTGTTTCATAAAGCTTATTAAGAAATAAGTCTAACTTATTAAAAAAGTATAGCACACCTGTATTTTCCTCACAAGATTTGAGTCGATTTTCAGCAGCCTACTCCACAAACCGCTGTTCCAAAACGACAGCAACCCCCACACCGACCGCGGGGCCAATACGGGGGATACTGCCTGTTGTCAATCGACATGGTAACTTCTATACTACCAAACAAGAATCTTCACCAACGTGTATGCCAAAATTTATGCAACGAGCGGCGTCTGTGGGAGCTGTAGTGGTGGGGTTGGGCCTGCCTCTCATGACCCGGGCCATTTCATTTCTTCCTTCTGGAATTGATGCGCCTGAAGGCATTGGAACGGAAAACCCGGCTACGGTTACGGTTAATATTATTGAGTGGGTTCTGGGAATTTTGGGTCTGATTGCCGTGACCCTGATTTTGTACGGAGGGTTTACCTGGATGACAGCGGGCGGTGAAGAAAAACGCATAGAGACGGCCAAAGGCATTTTGAAGGCGGCTATTATTGGTTTAGTGATTGTGATGACTGCCTACGGAGTGGCTCAATACGTGTTTGAACAGTTGCTCACCGCTACCGGAGGAACCGCAAGCTAAGACGGGATTTATCTTTAAGCAGTGAAGCCGTAAATGTTGGTGAAGATGTAGTTCAACACAGAGTAGCTGGTGAGGATAACGGCCATACCAAGCACCGCGTAGAGCAAGGTGTGTGTTCCTTTTTTGAATTGGTCGGCGTTGCCGTGGGCGGTTAAAATGACAAAGCCGCCGTAGATGAACATGACTAAGGCTAACAGGCCAATCAACCCCAAGGCGAATTCAATGACGTTGACCACTACCTCGGCCGGGCTTTGGGCTGAGCCAAATGGATTGGGCAGGGTGTAGGTGGTGGTGGCGGCGCGGGCTAGCATGGGGAGTACCGCCGCCAAGCTTGCGCTGGTAAGTATTGATGGATGAAATCGATTCGTCTTATGCATAAGGGTATATTTAGTTTGTTTGGGGAACGCAGCAGACCTGCTCCTCTCCAGCTGAGCTTAGATCACACCAGAAGTCAATTGGGTTATAGCCTGCGTCACATGCCTTGGTACTGGCTTGACAGACAGTGGAGCTGAACGTGCCTTGGACTTGCAAGAAGTCACAGTAGGTAATGCAGCTTCCGGTGGAACAGACACAATTTTTGTCACAGGTGGAATCTGAGCAAAGCGAACCATCTGTAGCCCCACTACAATCCTGGTAGACTGGCGTGCAGGCCAATTCATACCATACCTCGCCTCCGCCGGCAGATTCGCCGGTGTCAGTGACTGTTGGGAATAACGAAACATCATCAAAGTCTGCGTTGAGTAAAGCGGCCAAGGTGAAGTTAATGATCAACCATCCGCTGACTACAATTACACTGCCAAATAAGGTCCCGCCTATGATTTGGCGTCCGCGCTTGGCCCGTTCCGGATTACCTCCGGCAATAATAATAAATACTCCACCTATCACAAACATCAAAACGGCCAAAACGCCTAACCACTCCGTAATTAACGCCGCGAAGTTGATAAACACTCCCACCACATCACACAGTGTGCAGTCTCCAGCCTCTGCGCAAGCCGGCAGGAGGCCTTGGGCCAAGGTCACCTCAGGAGTTGCCAGCCAGGCAAATGCTATGACGCCCACAAGGATAGCCGTGCTCACTACGCGCTTGGTCCAGGTTCCGGTTGAGAGCAGTTGAGACAACGTCATGGAGATTATTCGCTCAGTTCTAAAGTTTGGCTTATTTGTCTGGCGGCAATATCTACCGTGTCGAGAGG
This sequence comes from uncultured Gammaproteobacteria bacterium, assembly GCA_964364425.1. GTDB lineage: Bacteria > Patescibacteriota > Patescibacteriia > UBA9570 > JBBTWU01 > JBBTWU01. Next base: position 19,357 of record CAYIMB010000004.1, on the reverse strand, counting down.
TTCTTCACTGGTGCCCAGCCGGATGGCATCAATTAACTCTGCAAAAATTTTCTCAGCCGTTTCCGGATCACTCCCATGGTACCACGTTTTAGCTGTTAATGCTTGGTTGGCAAAGGTAGCCAGAATAGGGTCTGCCTGTTGTTTAGCCACCTCTGTGCGTAAAGCGGCCGGACGCCCAGTGTTGAGTAAATACGTCTGCGGTCCTTTGGCCACCGCCTGAATAAAGGCCCAGGCCAGATCTTGGTTTGGGCTGGAAGCGGCCACAGATTCAACCCAATAGTTAGCGTAATTCACTTGTTGTCCGCTTGAAATTTGAGGAATTGGTGCAATCCCAAAGTTGAGGGACGGCGAGCGCTTTTGGATTTCAGCCAAGTGGTACCAGTATCCAAAGAAGAAAGCAGTTTGTCCGTTGGTGAATGATTCTAATGAGTCAGGCTGTTCCTCAGTCCACGAATATACGGACTTCCTGGGATTGGCAAAGTCTGTATAAAACGTGGTGGCTGCTAGTCCTGGGTAGTACCCTGGGCGCACGTCTGACTCAATGTTGAATCTAGCTGAATTGCCGTCAGCCATGGTGGCTCCATTTTGCATCATGAGTATGGACAGAAGATCAAAGTAGCGCTGCACATTTCCGTGCGTGCCCATAGCTGTACCAGAACGTAATATCTCATCCGTCTCGTTGATGACAGAAATCTTTGGCACATCATCTACAAAGTCTGCCCACAAAGCAGGAGGAACGGCAATTCCGGCTTGGGCCAGCAAGTCTTTGTTGTAATACATGACCATGGTGTCTATGGAGTAGGGCAGGCCATAGACTTGATCATCAAATACCACGTCCTCAGCCACCGCATCCACCCAACCATTTTTGACTTCCTGCACACTGAGGCCGCGGACTTGATCCCGGGTGGAGAGCACCTCTTTCCGGCCCAAGCGACTCCGTTCTGTAATGCGCACCAGACTCAGTTCAGCCGGCAAGGGAGCAGAATACTGGACGTATTTTCCCAGCCAGTAATTTGGAATGGAGTACATATCCGGTCCTTCACCCTTGGCCCAGGCAGAGATGAGGGCTTCTTCATATTCATCTAGGGTAAAGTTTCTTACCCCAATCTTTACGTACGGAAATTCTGTTTGATACGCATCAATATAGGACTGAATGTCTTCTTGTTCATCAAACACTCTCCAATAGGTCAGGGTAACTGCTTTAGGAAGAGCTACGGTGTTAGACGGCCCTCTGAACAAGAGTATTCCGGCTACAACACCTCCCACGGCCACCACGCCGAGTACAAGCAACAACACCGAACGAGATGATAATCTCATGTGATGGATTTAAGATAGACTTTTATTTCTTTGCCGTAATGGTCATGTTTGACCGCGTGGTGCAGAACTGCCTTTAAGTATCCAAGTTTATTTCCACAATCAAAATATTCGCACTCCAGCTCACGGGCGTAAATGGGTTCAGTTTTGAGTAAATGGGACACGGCGTCTGCGACCCAAATTTCTCCGCCTTTGCCCGGGCGAATTTTTTCTAAAGCGGTGAAGATGGAAGGAGTAAAAATATACCGACCTGGGTTGGCCCAGTGTGAGGGGGCGGCTTCCGGTCCTGGTTTTTCAATTGTGCCTACCACCCTAGACACCTTGGCACTGATTTTTTCAGCTTTAATAATTCCGTAATTTCTGGTACCTTCATCATCCACTTTCACCACCCCAATGGTGGTGGTACCGTACTCTTCATACACTTCCAACATTTGTTTGATGGCCGGCACCTTGCCTTCCAAAATGTCATCTCCGTAGGCAAAGGCAAACGGTTCATTGCCTATCAACAACTTGGCTTGTAACAACGCATGGCCGTTGCCCAGCGGTTCCTGCTGACGAACAAAAGCAAATCGAGCCAAATTTTGGATTTTGCGCACCTCGTCCAATAGTTCGCGCTTACCGTCTTTTTGTAGGCGGTATTCAAGCTCAAAATTGCGGTCAAAGTGATCCTCTATAGCTCGTTTGTTGGCACTGGTGACAATAATGACCTCCTCAATCCCGGCAGCTACCAGCTCCTCAACAATGTATTGAATGACAGGCTTGTCTACCAAAGGAAGCATTTCCTTGGGCATGGCCTTAGTCATGGGGAGAAAGCGAGTGCCTAAACCGGCAACGGGAATAACAGCTTTCCGTATTTTTTTCAAGTTTTTCATCCAGCTTATTATACCAGGAATTCACATTTGACACCAGGGGTCAGGGGGTGATAGAAATTGAGTCTATGCGTATGTTAGTGTGTCAGACGCCGGTACGCCTCTCCATGGGAGGCGGGGGAACAGATGTTGCAGCCTACTATGAAAAATTCGGCGGCTTTTGGACGTCCGCGGCCATTAATCAGTTTGTCTACCTCACGGTCAATGTGCGGAATGACAACAACTATGTGATCAAATACTCAAACGTGTCTGAACGGGTTACCTCAATTGATGAGATAGAACACGCCTACTTCAAGAACTCTCTAAACATGCTGGGCTTTGACCAGTGGAAGCACCCACTATTCCGCACTAGAGGACTGGAAATAAATGTGATCTCTGACGTGAAGTCAAAATCAGGCCTGGGTGTGTCCGGGGCCATGACCGTTGGACTACTACAAATTTTACATACACTCCGCGGAGAAAAGACAGTGAGTGCATTGAATTTAGCAGAAGAGGCGTATCATGTAGAACATGATTTGGTGGGTTCCACCTCAACCGGTAAACAAGATCAGTACATTGCTGCCTTTGGCGGAATTACTTCATTTGAAATTAACCAACAAGGTGAGGTGAACGTCATTCCGCTAGAGCTCCACCGGCATACCATTTCTGAGTTGGAGGATAATATCATGTTGTTTGGAACCAGGTTGGAACGGAAAATGACGGCGCAGGAAGCGTTGGCTAAAGCTACGGCGAATGTTGGGACTAGCCAGGGAAAATCTTCTAACAACCAGGAGAATTATCTATCTACTATTAAGGAAATTGGCTTGGCTCAGCGGGATGCCATGTTGAACGGACAGCCAGATAAGTTTGGAGAACTTCTGCATGATCATTGGGAGGTGAAAAAGCAATATTCTGGGGCGGCAGACCCGGCTATAGAGCATGCGTATAACCTGGCTAGACAAGCAGGGGCATTTGGTGGCAAGGTGATTGGCGCCAGCACCCAGGGAGCTTATATGATGTTTTACTCCCCGGCGGGCAAGGACAAGCTCCGGGCCATTATGGATGACCTGGGGATGGTAGAAATTCCTTGGTCATTTGAGTTCAATGGCAGCCGTATTATCCACCTGCATTAAATCGATTTACACACGAAAGATATGTTTGAAGCATACATCACCCAGTTCCTCAAGGAGACAGAACAGATTGCCCAGAAGCTCCAGGCAGAAAAAGTTCCCGTGATTGAGAAGATGATCACTGTCATTCAGGAGACCAAAGAGAAACAAGGCCGTGTATTTTTTGTGGGCATAGGGGGAGGAGCCGGAACCGGCTCTCACTCAGCCAATGACTTTAATAAAATTGCCGGCATCTCAACCATGTGTTTGACTGACAACCCATCCTTGTTTACTGCGCTGGCTAATGATGAGGGTTGGGATTCATTCTTCTGGCGCCAAATGCAAATGCATCACTTTGGACAGACTGATACGTTGTTTGTCTACTCTGTGGGCGGAGGCAGCGCCACCACCTCTTCCAACCTGGTGAAAGCCGTAGAATACGCTAAAGCTCAGGGTGGAAAAATAGTTGGCGTGGTGGGAAAACCACAAGGCCGGACCCAAGAACTGGGAGACGCGGTGTTGGTTATTCCGCTGATGCACGAATCCCGCATTACCCCTCACTCTGAATCTTGGCAGCTGGTGTTGGATCATATTATTGTGACGGCCTTACAAAAGGTGAAGGTCGTTCGCGTGGTAGAAGCAGAATAAGTATGCTTACCGGCGCTGGAGTAAAACGCGCCGTGTTTTTAGACCGCGACGGAGTGATTAACCGTTTGATGTTAGACCGCGGTCCACGGGAGACCCCGCGCACGGTTGCTGATGTTGCGTTATTGCCGGGTGTGGTAGAGGGGTTGCAGCAACTGAAGGCGGCCGAGTTCTTGCTGTTGGTGGTCACCAACCAACCAAATATTGCCAAAGGGAAAACAACGTGGGAGGATGACGCGGCTATCACCCAGCGGATCCATGACCTGCTTGGATCTGAGGCAGCGCTTGATGGTGTGTATGCTTGTCAACATCATCCAGACGCTGCCCAGGTGGCGGTCCCTGAATTACTGAAAGTATGTGATTGCCGGAAACCAGCTCCTGGGTTGATTCGTCAGGGGTTAATCGATTTTGAGCTTGATCTAAGTGCGTGTTGGTTGGTTGGAGATGCTGATACAGACGTCCAGGCCGGGCTATCAGCCGGAATCCCCACAAACCACTTGATTTTTGTTGGGGGGGAATGTCATAATGCAACTACTTGCGTTCCCAGCTTGAAACAAGCCGCGCAATACATTTTAACCAATTTATAGCTCAGAGCTGCGTATGAAAATCTTTATTGATTCTGGAGATATTAAGGAAGTGCAAAAATACTTGTCTTGGGGAATTTGTGATGGTGTAACCACCAACCCAAGCATCATGTTGAAATCCGGTGCCACAAGTAAAGCTGAGGCAAAGGAGTTACAGATTGCCATTGCCAAGTTGATTTCCCCACGCCCACTATCCGTTGAAGTTACCACAGATAATCCAGAAGAAATGTTGCAACAAGCTCATGACTTTGTGACTTGGGCGCCAAATATCATGGTAAAAATTACCATCACTGATAGGCAGGGTGGTTCCATGTTGCCCGTGATTCACCAGCTGGCCGCAGAGGGAATTGCCGTAAATGTGACGGCTATTATGACCATGAATCAGGCCATGTTAGCAGCCATTGCCTTAGAGAATGGACGCAAGGTGGCGTCCAAGCCAGCTCCCTTTAACCACATCATTTCCATTTTTGGCGGACGTATTTCAGAAGAACATGGTGTAGACATTGCGTCTCGGATTTTGATGGAAGTGCGTGAATGGTTAGACCTGCACAAAATGCAAACAGAAATTATTGTTGGTTCCGTACGCACACCGGAAAACATGGATTCTTGGTCTACAACTGGGGCACATATTTTGACTATTCCGCCGGACGTCCTGGCCAAATCTCAGCTGTCTGGTCGAACCAAGGAAACGGTCGTTCAATTCTTGCAGGATGCTGCAAAAGCTTTGGGTGCCTTGAAGTAATTGACTGGAATGACAAAAACTGACTTTTTGCTCATGCTGACCACGGTCACCCTGAATGCCAGTGCTAGCTTGTTGGTGAAAAAAGGAGCTGGTGCCATTGTAGGCGGACAAAAACTCTCTACGGCGCAAGGCTGGTTTGCTTTGTTGGGCCCAGCCGTAAATCCCTATACGGTGGTTGGCATCATCTTGTTGGGACTGAGCTTTGTGGCTTACATCTTTGTGTTGTCACGCATTCAGTTGTCCGTAGCGCAGCCCATGCTGGCCATGTCATATATCATGGTTGGTGTGGCGGCGCACTTTATTTTTGGTGAATCGTTGTCGACCATGAAAGTAGTGGGTATAGGAGTCATTATGGTTGGTGTATTTTTAGTTTCACGCGTATGAAGGTAGTTGTCACAGGCGGGTCCGGATTTATTGGGTCGCATCTAGTGGACCGGCTCATGAGCCAGGGCCACACAGTGACGGTGATGGATAACTTGAGCGGTGGAGATAAAAACTTTATTGCGCATCACCTGAAGAATAAACGGTTCCGTTTTGTGAAGATCGATTTGCGTGAGACGGCCAAACTCAAACGTGCATGGCCAGCTAAGGTTGATGTAGTCTTTCATTTGGCGGCCAATGCAGATATTGCGCGAGGGGTAGAGGATCCCACTTTGGATTTCCAACATTCCTTGGTGGCAACATTTTCTTTGTTGCAAACTATGCATCAGCATGGAGTGAAAACTATTGTGTATACGTCAGGCAGCGGAGTGTATGGAGACCACGGAGCCAAATATTTGGCTGAAACGTTTGGTCCTTTGAAGCCGGTTTCCATGTATGGAGCTACCAAGTTAGGAGCGGAAGGCTTGATTAGCGCCTTTGCGCATTTGTTTGGAATGCGGGCGTGTATGTTAAGGCCAGCCAATATTATAGGACCACGCGCTACTCATGGGGTGGTGTTTGATTTTGTCGGGCGCTTAATGAAAGACCCTCGCCAACTCCGTATTTTGGGTGATGGGAGACAAAGTAAAGCGTACTTGCATGTATCAGACGTGATAGATGCTTTGCTCCTGGTCTACAAAAAGGGAAAGGATACGGTCAATATATATAATCTTTCCTCAGAGTCCTTTATCAACGTCAATGCTATTGCAGATGTGGTGATTCAGGAGATGGGCCTCAAAGGTGTGAGCCGGCATCATACGCCAGGTAAGATTGGTTGGAAGGGAGATGTGGCGGTCATTAGATTAACCAACTCAGCCATTAAACGCATAGGCTGGAAGTCACACTATACTTCTCGGCAAGCTGTGCAAGCTACCAGCAGAGCTTTACTTACAGATCCCCGGTTCACACATGATTAAGCAGATAGTGGTATTGGCTGGAGGGTTGGCCACGCGCCTATACCCCATCACCAAAACCATTCCAAAGTCTATGGTTCCTATTTTAGGTGAACCATTTTTAGCTCATCAACTGCGTCTGTTTAAGCGCAACGGGATAGAAGAGGTGGTAATGTGCGTGGGACATTTTGCAGATCAGATCATACATCATTTTGGAGATGGTGCAGATTTTGGTTTGCGCATTCAGTACAGCGTAGAACAAGGAAAATTAGATACAGGAGGAGCCTTGAAGCACGCAGCTGATTTGCTGGACGACACGTTTGCCGTCATGTATGGAGATTCTTATCTACTCCAAGAGCTCCAACCAGTGTTTGCTTTTTTTGAACAACAACAGAAACTAGGGTTAATGTGTGTGTACAACAACGACAATCAAATTGAACCAAGTCGCGTATTGTTGCGGGATGAACATACCGTATTGAAATATCAGAAGGAGCCGCCACCAGTTGGGGCAAAGCACATGGAATATGGGTTAAATGTGTTTAGAAAGTCCATTATCCCTCAGGTAGACAAGACCAGTTTCCCTTTATCTGACTATTTTGATATTCTCACGCCCACCGGTGATTTAGCTGCCTTCTCCGTGCCGACCCGTTTTTACGAAATTGGGTCGCACCAAGGCATTGCAGACTTAGAACAATTTTTATCTACACACGCATGACCACGCCTACCTCTGTTCTTACCCCAGAAGACCGTCAAAAAAAATGGTTTGTCACCGGCGGCGCCGGATTTATTGGGAGTCATGCGGTTGATCTCCTTGTTTCCGCTGGTTGCCAAGTAACGGTGTACGACAATCTGAGTTTGTCCACCGACAAACATATTAAAGACTACGTGGCTCAAGGAAAAATCACTTTTCATCAAGCTGACCTGACTGACCTGGAAACTTTGACCAAAGCCATGGCTGGCCATGACGTGATTTGGCATTTTGCTGCTAACACAGATATTCCATCAGGCTTCAAGCAACACCGGATTGATTTAGAGCGAAGTGTGATTGGGACATGGAATCTGTTAGAGGCCATGCACGTTAATGGTGTGAAGCAATTACTATTTGCTTCCACTGGCGCAGTATATGGCGAATCTATTCAAGGGGCTTTCAATGAAACATCCGGACCGTTATTGCCACTGTCTTTATACGGGGCAGGTAAAATTTCATGCGAGGCCTTCATTTCAGCTTATTGTAGCTTGTTTGGTATTACCCCATGGATGTATAGGTTTGGAAATGTGATTGGCGAACGAACCAACCACGGAGTCATCTTTGATTTTATCCGTAAACTGAAAGAGAATCCGCAGGAACTAGAGGTCCTGGGTACGGGTAAAGGCGAAAAAAATTACTTTTTGGTGGAAGAATGTATTCATGGCATGTTGTATACCTATCACCGCCTCCCGGAAGGACCATTTCCAGTGTTGGTAAACTTGGGCACGGACTCTACTTCCAAGGTTATGGAAATTGCAGAAATTATTATTGCTGAAATGGGTTTAAAGGATGTGAAATATAACCTCACCGGCACACCTAGAGGTTGGCCAGGTGACCAACCGGTGGTGTTATTGGACACGGGTAAAATTCATGACTTAGGCTGGTGGGCCAGACGCACATCTAATGAAGCAGTCAGAACAGCTACTAGACGTTTGTTAGGTACGGAACCGTATCGTTTGAGCGTTGAAAATATAGATCAGGCCGCTAAGATTGTTGGTTAACTTGTTGAAGATATGAAAAATGTTTGCGTGATTGGAATTTGGCATTTAGGTGCGGTGAATGCAGTTGGTTTTGCGGAAAAGGGATTCAACGTAGTGGGTCTAGAATTTGATCCCTCCAAAGCGGCTAGTCTCCAAGCCGGAACACCGCCATTATTTGAGCCTGGGTTAGAAGCAGCTATGAACAAACACCTGGCTTCCGGTGCATTACGATTTTCCTCCCAGGCCAAAGATGCCTCCGGTGCTGAGGCTGTAGTAATTGCCTACGACTCGCCAGTCAACGAAAAAGACGAGGTGGATATTTCACCTGTAGTGAACGCCGCTGAAGCTGTTGCCCCATACTTACAACCTCAAACCGTGTTAGTCATCACAAGCCAAGTACCCCTGGGTTCAAGTGAACAGATTCAGGCCAGAGTGCGAGAGTTAAACCCAAAGTGGAAGAGCGGAGTAGTCTATACACCTGAAAATTTAAAACTTGGTCAAGCTATTCCACGTTTCTTGCAACCAGATATGTTGGTTTTGGGCGCTACTGAACCGGTAGCTGCTCAGGCCGCCCTAGAGCTGTACACTGCTTTTGATACACCAAAACTTCCTATGGATTTACGTAGTGCAGAAATGGTGAAGCATGCACTGAACTCTTTCTTAGCCACCTCCATTTCTTTTATTAATGAGATGGCTAATTTAGCGGATCGTTTAGGTGCAGATGCGGTCAAGGTGGGACAAGCCTTAAAACACGACACACGGATTGGCAAGAAAGCCTTGATGTCACCAGGCTTAGGTTTTTCTGGCGGCACTTTGGCCCGGGACGTCACTCAGCTCAGAAAGTTTTCAAAGGAGCATAACTATACACCTCACATGTTGAACGCTATCTGGGCTATCAATGAAGATACGTTTGATCAGATGGTGCTCAAACTCAAAGCACGCTTGGGTGACTTGGCGGGTAAATCGATTGGCATTTTAGGGCTGACCTATAAACCCGGTACTTCAACCATGCGTCGTTCACCAGCTATCAAAGTCATGGACCGTTTGCTGTCCGCGCAGGCTAAGGTGTTGGGTTTTGATCCCAAAGCCAGCGAACAAGAAATGGCGGAGTACCAAGGTACGTTGACTCGAGTCGCTAGTGTAGAGGAGCTGGCCCAACAGACAGATGCTTTGATTTTAGTGACGGAGTGGCCTGAGTTCGCGAAAATCGACTTTCAAGCCTTGTCTGCGCTCATGAAAACACCTATCCTAGTTGATACTAAGAATTTTCTTGAACCTGAAGTAGTCAAAGCCGCTGGTTTTGACTACCAGGGGTTTGGACGGGGTAAGGTATAAACGTATGAAAAAAATAGCCATTATAGGAGCTGGACTGCAGGCAACACGGCGCCTGCCAGTTATTGCTCAGGATAAAAATTATGAAGTGAGTTTTATTATTGATCGGACGCTGGATAAGGCCACCGGCTTAACTCAGCAGTTTGGGGGCGTGGCTGGAACGGACTGGAAACAGGCAGTGAATGATCCAGAAACAAGCGCGGTCATGATTCTGACGTATCCGGACAGTCACGCAGATATAGCCATTGCCGCCATGCAAGCCGGCAAGGATGTACTCTGTGAAAAACCACTGGCTCGCACGGTAGAAGAAGGGCAGAAGATGTTAGAGGTAGCTAAGCAAACGGGAAAGATTTTGAAATGTGGGTTCAACCACCGCCATCATCCAGCTATTTTGGAAGCATATAAGCAGTTTAAGGCCGGAGTGATAGGCAAGCCTGTGTTTGCTAGGGGACGGTACGGAATTGCCGGTCGTGAGGGAGTAGAAAAGGAATGGCGTTCAGATCCCAAGATTGTGAGCGGAGGTCAGCTGATGGAACAAGGAATTCACTTGGTAGATTTATTCCGCTGGTTTTTAGGCGACATGACGGAAGTGACTGGTATGATGTCTACCACCCACTGGCCCATTGGCGATTTGGAAGATAATGGATTTGTTTTAATGAAAAGCGGGCAAGGCGTGATTGCCAGTGTGCACTCCAGCTTGACCCAATGGATAAATTTATTTGAATTTGAGCTGTACGGTGAGAAGGGCTCGCTCACGGCGCAGGCCTTGGGCACTAGCTATGGAGTTGAAAAGTTGATGATTAGTCAGCATGATCCTGACGGACCATTTAGTTATAAAACCATAGAATTTCGAGGCGGAGATAAATCCTGGACGGCTGAATGGCAAGAGTTCACCCGCGCGGTAGAGTCTAGACAGCAACCAATTGGCAACGGCGAAGATGGTGTACGGGCTATGCAGATTGTGATGGGAGCATATGACGCTGCTCGTACCGGTCAAACTCATCAGTTGTAGATATGCGCATACTTATCACGGGCGTTGATGGCTTTATAGGCACACAACTCGCTCAGTTGCTGAGTGGCACGTATCAGGTTTTTGGTTTATCCCGTTCACATGCTGGCCGGAAAGCCGGGGTAACATACCTGAAAGGCAGTTTGCTGAATTCTCAGGACGTGCAGCGGGCAGTCCGGCTATCAAAACCAGATCAAATATTCCATTTAGCCGCTCAAAGTAATATCCCGCTGTCATTTCAAGATCCGGCAGGCACTGTGTCCACCAACGTCAACGGATCTATTGTGTTATATGAAGCGGTCCGCTTGTTGGTCCCTAAAGCTAAAGTGATCTCTGTGGGTTCAAGCGCTGAATACGGACTAGCCGCTCAATCAAGCAAAAAGGTAAAAGAAGACTTTCCTACACAACCAACCAGTCCATATGCCGTGAGTAAAGTGGCACAAGGCTTGTTAGCTCAAATGTATGCTAGGGCATACGACCTGCGCATGATTCATGTTCGGCCGTTTGCTATTATTGGTCCGGCTAAAAAAGGAGATGCTCTAACCGATTTTTGTCAGGGAATTGTGCGGATTGAGAGAGGTGAAGCTAAACAACTGAAAGTAGGGCCACTTTTCTCTATCCGTGACTTTGTTGACGTGCGTGACTTTGTACGCGCTTTAAAGTTAGTGGCGCAGAAAGGGCAGGCTGGATCAATGTATAATATTTGCAGTGGGCGAGGGCATGCCTTGACTGAGATGATTAAGATTTTAACTGAGCAAGCCACGGCACCTATTCAGGTGGTTCAAGATCAATCCAAGCGTAGACCGGCAGATGATTCCAGAATAGTGGGTGATAACTCCCTTATCCAACGCATGGGATACGCACCCCACTATACCTTCCGGCAAACCGTTGTTGATACATTAGAATATTGGAGACACGAGCTCTAACGTCATTACGCTTAGATGTATCTAAGCTCAGCTTGTCTGATTAGCAAGTTCCCTACCGGTAATTAAATCTCGCCGCGACGAGAACGTCCCATCACCTGCCATTTTTTGGCAGCTAAGAAAAACAAGCTTTTAAACCCAGTTCTCCAAGGTCGAACCACCTTTGATTCGCCGAGACGTTCAAAGTAGTTGATAGGGTACTCAATGAATACGCCACCTTTTTGACAAATAGCTTCAATTTTGATTTCCAAAGAAAGATTCCAAGCGTCAGAAATGAATTTTGGTTTTTCCAAGAACGATTTATAAAACACCCACATGCCTGAGTTTACATCCACCACTTTTGTTCTGAACAAAAAGCTGGTGAGAGTGGTCACTACCATGTTCCCTATAAAATTACGCTGGTGCATACTCATCATGTTGGACAGTGGGAAACGTGAGCCGGATACAAATATATACTTGCGGTCAACCAACCATTCCACCATATGCGGGATGGAATTTAAAGGATAGGTTGCATCACCATCAACGGTAGCAATAATCTCCCCTTTAGCCGCAGCAAAGCCCTCAAAGTAGGCCGCCCCATACCCCTTGGTCTTCTGCACCAGCACGGTTGCCCCGTATTTTTGAGCTACCTCAACGGTTTTATCCTTTGAGCCGCCATCTACAATTATAACCTCATCAATACCGGAAGGGAGGTGGGGTAACATTTTTTCCAAACCTTGCTCCTCATTCAACACCGGAATTACCAACGAAACTGTTTTTTCGCGAATCATAGAAATGTTATTTACGTTCGGCTAAGAGAACTAGTTGGTATCCCCAAGATTTGATGTTTAGAAAAAACAACCAATATAAGACCTTTGATACAAATCGTTTCATGGGTGTAAATTCTCCCTCGGCAAATGTTTTTTGCATTTTTTCCGGGGTGGAGATGGTGTTGATCAAATGCTTGTACAGATTGTGGAAAGGGAATCCCCATTTGTAGGCAATGGTGGTTTTAAACCCAAGCTCCTCCAGTGGTTTAATCATGTCCTCTGGTTTGTAGTGGCGGAAATGTCCAATCATGCGGTCAATTGGGAAGACTTTTGAAGATGGGACGGTGATCAAGATATATTTTCTGGCCATGCCGGCTAAGTTTTTCAAAGCCTTGTGGTAATCAGGTACGTGTTCCAGGGATTCTGTGGCAATAATCAAATCAAATTGTTCAGGTAGATTTTGATTTACAATATCCAAGACTTCAAACCGACCGCTTGGGTATTCCTTGCGGTTGGATTCAATCAAAGCTTTTGAAATATCTGTACCAGTGTAGGCAATATTTGGGCGCAGCGCCTGGATGGACTGCATGAGGTATGGTTGCCCACAACCAATCTCCAAGACAGATTGAAAGTCGATTTTCTTTAAGATTTGAAACATCAAACGACGGCGGTGCAAAGTAGCAGGATTATACCGCTGACCGTCATGCCAGGCGGTGGATAATTCCTCGTAATTAGCTTGGGCGGCTATAGCTTCTGATTGGACTTCCATAGAGTAGATGTAAGTACTTAATAGGGCTATAAATACAGCTGGAATACTATATCCAAGTCTGACCGACTTGGCAAATCAGGGTTTGACCAAGCCCAGGAACTACAGTACCATGCTGGCGTATGAAAAAATTAGACATGTTCTGGGCTAAGCTCGGTCCGTTTCGCTTGTTTTTACAGCGCCACAGTGTAGTGGTCTTTTTTGTTCTTTCGGCTGCGCTGACGGTGACGTTTTATTATGACGTTGTGTTTCTGGGCAAGACCATGCTGAGCCCCGGCGGTCTTACGGCTGGAGTCATGGGTGATGATGGAGCATATGGGGATATAAATCCACTTCCGCCTGACTTCAGCAAGTTTGCTGTTTTCATGAAGGACCTAGGTTCTAATGCCTGGGCAGGCGAGCCTCAAGTGGCTAAGGCCGCACAAGCTATTAGAAATTTTGATCTGCCACTGTGGAATGATAATGCCGCCGTGGGCAAACCGTTGGCTGCTAATTTTCTCTCTAGCGCTTTTTATCCTCTGAAACTCATTCTGTACGCCATGCCAAACGTGCATGGGTGGGAAATTTATCTATTGGCTCGGTTTTCCATAGCGGTTTTTTTCTTTTTTCTTTTTCTACGTGAGCTCAAAGTGAAGGTTTGGCCAGCGTTTTTGGGGGGCGCTCTGTTTGCCTTCTCCGGATATTTTATCATGTTACAAAACATCCAAAACATGGATGTGGATCTACTGGCGCCAGTCATGTTTTGGGTGGTGGCGTATGCCATGAACGTGGCTCGCCAAGAGCGTATTCGTTGGATCCAGTATGTGTTGATGGTGGGCGCTCTCTCTGTTGTCTTCTTGAGTAATATTCCGGAATCCCTAATCTTGGTGTTAGCTTCCGGGTTCTTATTCTGGGCTTACCGCTTATTTGCGCTGTACAGAAGTAAAGACAGAGATGGGTTTAAGCGCGCTTTGCGCTTAGCTCTTCAGATTGTCATACCAGTAGGTTTGATTGTGTTGCCATTGTACATGGTGAATTTGGAATTTATTCAGCAGGCCATTACCACACATGAGAGCGGCCATGAGGTGGGTTCCAGTATTTACATTCAACCCAACTACCTGGCCTTCTATGTTTTACCCTATATTCAGAATGCTTCACTCTTGATTGCGGATCAACCGGTCAACGCCAACACCTTGAACTATATAGGCATGGTGGCTTACTTTTTAGTTTTGGTCGGAGCGGTTACTGCCTTTAAACAGAAATCTAGTCGATTATTCTTACTTATTTTGGGCGCCATCACCGTGGCTAAGATCCACGGCGTCCCGGTAATTAATGAAGTGATTGGAAATGCTCCGGGCTTTGACCGTGTTATGTACATGAAGTACGCCCAACCCATTGTGTCGTTATGTGCGGCCAGCCTGGTTGGATTTGGGATAGAGGCTTTGTGGGAGCGTAAAGTGAAGCCATGGGAACTGGTGGCGGCTATACTGGCAGGTCTTCTCTTGCTCTGGCAAGCTGTCAGGATATTGCCCGGATTTGATATGAGTAGAACCAACGTCATGCTGGTGATGATAGTGTTTGGCCTGTTGTTAGCCCTGGGACTCTTGGTACTGACTTCATCTGCGGTGAAATGGCGCCTAGTTGGCGCTACCGCTTTAGGAGTTTTGCTGATAGCGGAATTATGGAATTTTATACCTCGGCATGGACGTCCAGAGCGCTACGAAACATTTACTCAGCCGCCGTTTGTAACATTTTTGAAGTCGCGGCCTGAGCCATTTCGTATCTATGCGTATGACGGCCTGCTTTACCCAGATATCAGCTCAGGGTTTAATTTGGATGACATCAGAGATTTGGATGGATTAATTGTGGGAGACTACATGACCTATGTACGACATTTTATCAGCCATTCCGTGATAGATCGATTTACTGGAAAGAAAAGTGGTCCAGGCGAGGCTATCCCAGCAGTAATTGTAAATAATCCGTTTATTGATATTTTGAATGTTACATATCTGGTAGCCCAAAATCCGCCCTTGGATTTGTATCCAGAAAATGAAATAAATAAGATCATTCTCTCCCACAACCCTCCAACGCCAAGTTTGCGTGAAGCCGTATTTGATATTCACGCGGATATGCGGAGAGTGTTGTTTGAACATACACCGGGGTTAGCTTGCGCGCCTCTTCCAGTCACCAAGGACGCCCCAATGTTGCGTTTTAGTTATGGTATTGATGAACAAGCTTGGAATTTTGGCGCTGGTGATGGCGTGCAATTTGTTGTGACCGGACCAGATGGTGAATTGGTATTTGAAGCTAAGGTTAATCCTGTCGCTAAAGTGACTGATCAAACTTGGTTTGACCAGTCCATAGACCTCTCCTCATATGCTGGAACCAACCCAAACATTTGCTTCCATACCAACCCAATGGGTGACACTGTGGCTGATTGGGCCGGATGGGCTGACTTACGGCTCACGCCCATTAAGTCGGACATAGTGTTAGCTGAGCAGACCCAGGTAAAATTGGTGTATCGCGGAAATGACGCGTATGTATATGAAAATCTACACGCTACTAGCCGAGCCTTCACGGTTGGTCGGGTGACCAGTTTTTCCGCAGAGTGGGATATGATCAAATACATGCGCCAGCCGGGGTTTGATCCTATCACGGAGGCAGTGATCCTGGCTGCAGAAGGTCAACCAGATCTCCCTGTCTTTGATGGAGAGGCATGTGCCTTTGAAACAGTTGAGAACTACCAAGAGCCAAAAGCAAGCTTAGCTAGTCTGGATGTGTACTCCCCAGGAACATGTCTATTGGTCTGGAGCGATACAAACTACCCTGGTTGGAATGCTTATGTAGATGGACAAAAAACGCATATGTATAAGACAGATTTGATGTTGCGAGGAATTGTCCTCACCCAAGGTCGGCACCACATTGTGATGAAGTATAGGCCGTTGAGTTTTTACGGCGGTTTGATTGGCACGGCCATAGGTCTATTCTTGACCGCCTTCTGGTCAGTCAGGTTTGCCCTCAGGAAAAAATCTCAGCAGCCTCCGTCTCGCACACCTCCGTCTCACACATAGACTGCCACCATTCCTTTTGGTACTATGTCCAGTGTATGGACAGTCTTTCAGCTAAGTTGAATCCGCATCACCACAAGATAGCTTTAGTTATTTTAGAACAACCACTATGAAATACAGTCGTATCATCTCTTTGAGCTTGGTGAGCGCTTCCATTTTTGTATTCAGTGCGTGTTTTCACCAAAACCAAGGGACCCTGACCAATACGACTGCTACGGGAGAAGCTGTGGAGACTATAAACAGCAATATTGTGACCCAGGTAGGTCTGGTGACTACATTCCCCACAGCTGACTTGCCTATTATTGACCGGGTGGAAGTGCTGACTTCTTTGCGCAATGAAACGGCTGAATCCAGCGTAACGCATGAAGCGGAATATATTTCTGATACCCTGGTAGGTAACTTATATGCGGAGTATAAGAAACAGCTGGAGAGAGTTGGCTGGATAGAACAAAATCCACAAGACCAACAAGTTGGCGCTCTTCAGATTATGAGCGGTACGTTTGTCCGGGAACAAGATACTATCTCAATCGCTATTCAAACTGCCGTGGGGACTGAAAAAGAGATTGGTGCAACCAAGATTTTGCTCAAAATAGAACAAGTACAGTAGTAGCGGCGAAAGAAGGGTCTGCGAAGAAGGGTGGTTGAAGCTCCCGTATGAGCAGACCCTTCTAAGCCGCTTGCTAATTGCCTTGTGAAATTCTGAATAAGCGTTGAGCTTCTTGCTCAATCAGTGGACCTTCATATTCTCCGGAATGCGCGCGGGAGCCTTCATATGTAGGCGCTTTCATGTCCAGATGGAGATTAATGGTCCACTCCTGACCAAGGTCCTCAATGTAACAGTGATACCGGGGGAAGGGAGTGGTATGTACGCGTTTAGCGTAACTGGTCACTCCCTTTGCCCCTGGTACCTCAGCATACCCAGTTCGACGCATCCACATGCGTAAATTAATACTTGGCTTGGGCAGCAGTAACTTCATCTATCCCAATTTACTCGCTAGGCGCAGTAAACATCTTGCTAGCGGCCTATGACTTCACGCGCACTTTTTGAATTGGACTAACCTTGGCTGTTGCCCCGGAATTTCTCTTGTATTTTACTTTGTAATTGGCTGTTTTGGTGACTTCCACTTTGGTAGAGAAATACCCATCTGCTTCAGTTGTCAACGTGTCGATTTTCACGTATTCATCAGCTCCTTTTAATTTGCGCCAGAGAGTCACGGTTTTGTCAGCTTTTCCGCTCTTAATCCAACCATACAGCGTGGTTTTTTTGCCTTTAGTCACGGAGTATTTGGTAGCCGCCAAACTGATTGGAAGTTTTGCTCCAGCGGTAATTTCTTTGACCACAGTTCCGGTCGCCTCAGCAGCCGGAGAGGTAATTTTGTCTGTGAATGTTACGTTAATGTCTACGTAGGCGCTACCATCTACATCAGTCACGCTGGTGGAAGATTGGTCATTGTTCTCAAACACCGCCATGCTTTCTGCACTCAAATCTTGTCCAGAGTAGGTACTTAACAGATCAATAACGGTAGAAGGAATGAACATGTGTAAAAATCCCGTTTCTCCGGTAGGGCCGGTGAGCTCAAAGCCAAAGTATGGAGCCTCCTGAGACGGAGTAATTAAGGACCAGTCACTTATATTTGTGCTGAGCCATGCGCCTTTCATTTCTTCCGGCGGACCATCTGTGCCTTCTGCTGCCACTGGAACCAGGACAACCACAAATACTGCTGAACCTTCCGGAAAATTCTCCGAGAACTCTCCTTTCATTCCGCTCGCGGTGAAATTGACAATCACTCGGCTACCCAAGGAGTCGTAGGTCCAATTTTGGCTTAGATCCATTACTCCCCCGGGTAAAATAACCATGGCCGGTTCTTCATCTACGGAAATAACCGCTTCATATGCTTGATCCACGGTTCCCAGGAACGCAAATCCCGTGATAGTTTCAGGTAGTTGCACCTGGTCTGAAATGTTTGTAGCGTCAGGGGTGAGGCTGACTAAGCTGGCGGTGAAAGCCAAGGACGGCTGAGGAGCCAAAAACAGCCCTAGACCAAGCAGAGGCACGGCCAGAGCATACATTCGGATATTCATAGTAAAAACGTTAAAACTTAGCGTTAGGTCAAGTATACACCTTTTTGCCCTTGACAGATACAAGGGCTTGACGGCCTCACGAACTTTCTTTATAATCGTGTTCACTTCATACACTAGCAAATTCATTAGCTAACCCTTCAAACCACTCACGTGTTAACACTCCTGACCACTCACGGTATCAGCGGCTGAAAATAACGTGTGTTTACGCGTTGGGCCGCCCAGATGCGGCCCTTTTCTTTTGTCCACTTTACAACTCGGAGTCAAATCGATTAGCACTAGATGACCTTCCTTAATTATAGAGGCAGAACATGTGGTGCGAATCAACAACCTCCACCACACGTTATTTGACAACTTGAATCGTGTCATAAACAAGACACACACATGCAACGCATTATGCTGAGAGAGCATAAGGCGCGTCCCCCGCACGGGAAATGGCGGGTGGACAATACAACGAGAAGAACGATTCCTAACTGTGCGTTAGGATGACAAGAGTATATGGTGGATGCCTAGACATAAAATGACGATGAAGGACGTAGCAGGCTGCGATAAGCCTCGGGGAGATGCCAAGCAATCTTTGATCCGGGGATGTCCGAATGGGGAAACCCAATGAGATACACTCTCATTATCATGCAGTGAATACATAGCTGTATGAAGAGTACTCGGCGAATTGAAACATCTTAGTAGCCGAAGGAACAGAGAACACACCACACTGATTGAACCGAGAACGGAAACACCCTGTATGTGGCGGAAATAGTTTGAGCGCAGCGCTTGCGCGAGCACAAACTATTGAGCCACAACCAGGATACTTTCTTGAATCGGTTCATTCAGTGGTTATTCCCTTAGTAGTGGCGAACGAAAAGGGAGAAGCCCAAACCATTTGTTTGTAGCAATATAAAGAGATGGGGTTGTAGGAGAGAGACTTCCTCGCAAGAGGAGTGGAGACAAAAGAAGAAAATATAGTGTAAAGGCCCTGGAATGGCCTGCCGCAGACGGTGATAGCCCGGTACGCGAAATATTTTTTACTCCATTGTTTCTTTTCCTGAGTAACATGGAACACGTGAAATTCTATGTGAATCTAGCGCGACTATGCGTTAAGGCTAAATACATTTTATGATCGATAGTGAACAAGTACCGCGAGGGAAAGGTGAAAAGCACCCCGGAAGGGG
>CAYIMB010000003.1:0-57307 GCA_964364425.1 uncultured Gammaproteobacteria bacterium | reverse complement strand
TCAGGAGCTGCCATGAGTCCTTCTACTTCGGATACGCGAGCCTCAAGTTGATCCACATGAATCAACTGCCAAGTGTGATCAATCCGAACTTTCAGCTCGTTTAATTGTTGCAGATATTCCTTCATTCTTTGTCAGCGTCCTGAGGTCGTTCAACCAAAGTGGCGGTTTTCTCTACTTCTTGGCCATCATGGTAGACCTTCAAGGTCACTGTATCTCCCACCTTGAACTGTTCCAGAGCTTTCGGCAAGCCTATAGCGCCTTCCACTTTCACTCCGTTAATTTCTAAAATAATATCGTTGGCTTCCAGACCAGCTAAATCAGCCGGGGAGCCTGGAATGACCGCGGGTTGTTTAGGTTTGGACGGATCAGACTGGACTAACGCTCCATAACTATAAGCCAGATTATTTTGGGCTGCCAACTCTTCATCAATCATCACGTAGCGCACGCCCAAGTATGGCCTGACAATATGACCAAACTCTTTGACTGTTTCCACTACCACCCGAGCTTCATTAATGGGGATAGCAAAGCCAATCCCTTCACCGGCCCGGTCCACTGCCGTATTTATCCCCACAACCTGACCAAGTAAGTTGATCATGGGACCTCCGGAGTTGCCCTCATTAATAGCGGCGTCAGTTTGAATCAAATCTGACAATACTCCACCGCCTAAGGTTCTAGACAACCCAGATACAATGCCTTTAGTTACCGTATTTTGATACAAAGCCAACACGTTTCCTACGGCAATCACCGTTTGCCCTTGTTGCAAAGAATCAGAATCACCCAACTCTAGTGTTGGCAATCCCGAAGCTTCAATCTTCACCACGGCTATATCATTAAATGTGTCACGCCCTAGCACTGTAGCTGAATACTCAGTTCCGTCATCCAACACAACGGTATACTCTGCGGTTTCATCTGACACCACATGCCGATTAGTTAAAATCAAACCATCAGAAGAAATAATAAACCCTGTCCCGCCACCAACTTCTACTTTTTCAGTCGAACCAGAACCATCTGATTGAAATTCATCATACGGAGTTGGTCCGTAGGGAAATTTGCGTTGACTGATTTCTTTTGAAATAACAATACTCACCACCGCTGGCGTTACCTTTTTAACCACATCAATGGTGGCTGATTCTTCCTGCACAGCCAACGTTTGTGAAAGAGACTGGGCTGTTTGAGGTGCCGCGTTCAGCCAAACAAATCCTGGTCCCAGGAGGAAAAAATATACTCCGGCAAGACTGAATACAAACCCACTGACTAAGCCAACAAGTATGCCCGGCCAGACTGAATGATACCGCACCGGGAGTGTGGTGTTATTGGTGATCAAGAGGGGTGTGGTGTGCGTGTCCATAGGCATGAAAAAGTAACTTCAATCCAACGAGAATAAGAATGAGCGGCCAATAGTTCCAAATATCTTGGCTAATCACCCCTAGATTGGAAAGTAGGAGCAAAGAGCCCAAAATAATCAGAAGCAGGCCCCAGAATAGTTGATGGGCTGAAATCCGCATAGATTATGGAGTTATTTTTTTCTTAATGGCTTTGATCATACTTTCAATCTGCTCTGGGCTCATGCCGTGCAAAGCGGCACCCGCCTCCAAGGTATCAAAATATTTTCCGGGGCAATTCAAGCAACCCACATCTCCCAAGTGTTCACGAATAACTGCCTCCGCCTCCGGATGCTCCTCTAGTAATTCGCCAATTAATGTGTCTTTGGTGATGTTCATATACGACTCCGTGTAGTAGACATTCTACCCCTAGACTAGAGCTTGTCAATGAGATCTTTAATAATCTTGGCGGAAATGCGGAGTTTCTTTTTTTCCTCCGCATTTAGGGGAAGTTCTTGTTTGATCTGGGCACCGGAAGCTCCTAAAACAGCTGGTACGCCAAGGGAAACTCCGTTCAACCCATACTCACCTTTTAGTACCATAGACAAAGGCATAATAGAACGCGTATCATCTAGCATATCTCTGACCAAACGGGCAATCACCAACCCAATAGCGTAGTATGTTGCGCCTTTGCGGGAAATAATTTCATACGCTGCCCGTTTAGTTTTTAGCGCCGCCTGTTCCATCTTGGCTGTATTCCAGACTTTGGATTTTTGTAAATCCACACCCCCAACGCTGGCCGCAGACCAGCCGGGGAATTCACTGTCTCCATGTTCTCCTAGCATATAGGCATGAATACCTTGAGGGTAAACACCCATCATTTCGCCCAAATAAAACCGTAAGCGAGCAGTGTCCAAAGTGGTACCACTTCCAAACACACGTTCACGCGGCAAACCGCTGGCCTTCCACGCCACATAGGTCAACGCGTCAACCGGATTGGTTACCATGAGAATAATACATTCCTTATTCACCGCCACCACACTCTTCACAATAGATTTCACTATATTGGCGTTGATCACAAACAAATCTCTCCGGCTTTGCCCCGGCTTTTGGTTTGCCCCGGCAGTAATGACTACAATCTGTGCTCCTTTGACTAATTTGTAATCCGTACCAAAACTCATTTTGGCTCCGGGTACAAATTGCATGCCATGTTCCAGGTCCAAGGCCTCACCCTCTGCCTTTTCTTTATGAATATCAAGAATAACAATCTCCCTCGCCACCCCTTCTATCAACATGGCGTAGGCCGCCGTGGAACCCACAAATCCGGCTCCTATCACTACGACCTTGCCAGGTTGAATCATATTCGTTCTAATTGAGTTTGCTTAACTGGTTGGACTGCGTTCACCGCTTTCATCACACCCAACACCACTACGCTAACTGCTGGAACCAACATCAGGTTGCCCAGGATTTGGAATTTCAAGAAGGGTAATCCCATCACGTAGCTGGCCACTAAACCCATAGCAGTGTGTGGATACATGCCAGACAAATGCCACACGCCAAAGTTACTCCACAAAAAGAAAAAAAACGTTGAGACTACACCAGCACCGGTCAGGTAGGCGGTCTGGGTGAAAATCGATTTGCTGGCTTTAGGAATCCATTTGCTCATCAAGCCAATCATCACCCAACCAGTCCAGGTATAGAGTAAAATCAGGTCATTGCCTATCACCATATCTGACAAACCCACTACCAAGAGTGGAATGAGCCAGAGGTAAGACCCGCCCAACAGCACGCCGGCCAACAAAGTCACGGCCGTGACGGTTTCTACGTTGGGAATATCTATAAATAACCGACCGCTA
The DNA here is from genome assembly GCA_964364425.1 of uncultured Gammaproteobacteria bacterium. Classification (GTDB taxonomy): domain Bacteria; phylum Patescibacteriota; class Patescibacteriia; order UBA9570; family JBBTWU01; genus JBBTWU01. The sequence continues at coordinate 54,129 of CAYIMB010000003.1, read as the reverse complement.
ATTCCAATAGAAATGAGTAGGAAGGCAAAAATCAGACGAAGTATTTTTTGATTCATAGAGCAAAACTATTCTAGCATAAAAAAATAGATGCGGGGGGAAGCTTGCTCCGTACTTCACTTGGATAGTACGGAGCAAGCAGGGGTTGAAGGTGCAGACGAGCCGGGCAGGCTCAGACGGACGAGGCGGAGCTGACCTCCAGCACCACCACGGTGTAGCCGGCGCGAAGCACGGTCGTGAGCTGGGGCTCGTTGCCAATTGGCTCGCCGTCCTCCTGGTACACCTCAAACAGGTAGTGCCGCGCGTCCGTGGACGAGCCCTCGCGGTAGTCCCAGCGGACCAGGCGCGGGCCGCCAATAGACTGTTCGCAGTCCACGGCATCCGGCGCCACGGAGTCATGCCAACGGAGCTGGACGCCCAGAGAGTCGGCGCGCTTCATCAGCGCCAGCTCCAAGGTCATCCCGTCCTGGCTGGTCTGGCCCACGGTGAAGGAGTCCACCTCGGTCACGGCGAGGCTGCTGGACTGGCCGGGAACGCAGCCGGGCGTGGAAGCAGCGGCCGCGCTCAGGGCGAACAACACCAGCGGGAAGCCGCCCAGCGTGGCCCGGAAGGAGTCGCGGCGGGTGGGGTCTTTGGGGCGGCCGTCCGGCTGGACCTGGGCCTGGACGTAAAAGTCCTGGCGCGGGGTGCAGCTGGGGGCGTGAGCCTCCGGAACCAGGAGACGCGCCCGGAACAGGCGCAAGGGGCGAAGCAGGTCCAAAAACAGAAAACGGAACATGACAGACCTCGGGACAGGGTTCAGGGACAGGGACAACAGGCTCTCTCACGAGCAGGAGGATAGAAATCAAAAAACCACAGCTATGGGGTCGGCAAATCTGGGGCAATTCGATCTGCGAACCAAGACAGCTCTGGCTTCTTGGTATATGACCTCCACTCTCCTGCTCGGGAGATGAGTTGATGTTGTCCGTTGGAGTTTTCCGACTTTACGGTAGCGGCACTGTTGAGGATTCACACCTCATTGCCTCCCAAACGAACTTGTTCAAGTGCCCAGACATACTAGCACTCACACTGAACCCCGCAAGTCCACACCAAAATATCTACTCAAACAGACTGTTTTCCTCTGCTATCACACTTTTAAGAGTTTTACCATCTTTCACCAGGGCAAAATACCAGGGGGTGAAATCCTTCCGTTTCACAACAGTGTGCTCAAGCAAATTAAATCCTTCAGGTAAGGCATAATCCTCAAACTGGTGACCTAATCCCATATTCCAACGTCTCACATAACGCCGATTCTTTTTTTGAATGTACATCAGAGATTTTTTTCCTGAGCCAGAAACCAGAGATCGATTTTCCAGTTTTTTTATCTGCACATTGGAAGAATTGGAAAACACCTGCTGCGCTTCACTCCAAGTCTTGGTCGAAGGAGTATACGTTACCTCATATACGGCATTAGTTTGGTCTTTCCAGCTGATTTGCAGTCGCCCATTTTTAAACCCTTGAACCAAAGGTTTCAAACCCGTAGCAATATTTTGATCCAGTAGAGTCACATCATTCCACCCTGTGTTTGGAGTCCAATACCGATAATAGATGGAAGCATCCTCTCCTTCTCCCGTGATCCAGGAAACAACCAATTGACCGTCCCCATAAGGGTTGTACACAGCGTTCATTTGTTCCGCACTTAGGCCATCTATCGCTGCGATTGTCTCTTGATCCAACTTATCTCCATTTGAAGCAAATTGTTTCCATTCTAATGTATCACCATCCTTAAAAAATATATGAGATTGCTTTCCACTGCCTAACAAAGGGGCAAGAATTTCTCCTTCTGCATTTTCTAAATTCCAAGTCTTTGTAAAATCAGCTTCCACTTCATTCGTTCCTTCTGAAAATTTTGAATAACGGAGTTGACCTTCGTTTTGTGAGGCAACAAAAAACGGAATACGAGCATAACCGTATTGAGATGTTGTATAAGGAATGATTGAGTAAGATTGCCGAAACAAACCTGCGGTTATATCACCATGATCAAGTTGAAATTTTGTATCCCCTTCATACCAATCTATCCACCAATCGTTAGCATATATCTTATTCTCATCCCTCCACATGACAATATATCCATTATAATCCGGTTGCGAAACAGGAATTATTTCTAATACAGCTTCCCCCGCTTCAGTAGCATGACTCTTAATTTTCTCTTCATCCCAAGTCCCCGTGGTTACTCCACTGTCATTTAGAGAACCGTCCCTCTCGACTTCCCACACATGATACGTAGAACGTACGAATGTGCCGTCAGATGCAAAATGATCAGTCACCCAGTGCACAATCCAATATGTCCGGACTGGCAAAATCCCAAGTTGCCGCATGGATACCTGGGAAGCCCCGCTCACTGGTTCATTATCAATAGAAGTAACTTCGCTCCAAGTTTCCAACGAATCATACGCAGTTACAAATATGGTCTATTGATCCTCGCTGGGGTAGGCAATGGCCATTTCTCCACCTGGATCTGTGCTGCTGCCGCGTATCCGTGCGGCATACACCAGCTCGTCCCCCGAGCCAGAAAATTCAGTGGTAATGGTTGATACTGCGGCATCAACCGGAACCGCAAACAAACCTACTAAGGAGAGTAAAGCTAACCCGTATATCCCCTTTGCGATTTGATGCAGCATACCTAATAAGCTAAATACAAGAACATAAACGAATCCTGACTATACACTTCATTATTGTCCGGATCATAGAGTTGAATTTTGGCTAGACCTAAGAGTGGGAAAACGCCTTCTGCTTTGCTTGAGTTGGCTTGTTCAGTCATGGCATCTGACAAACCACTATTCACTAAGCCAGATAACGGTGCCGCCAACTCACCCATCAAGTCATCAAATACGTTGTCCAACCCTAGGAGGTCCAATAGGTCGCCTAACCAATCCGGAGTGATCATATCTGGAACCGTAAAGGAAGTTTCTATAGCCTTTGAGGTGTGTGCTTTCAAAGTCACAGCTTGTTCATCTACCACCTCATACCCAGGCAAGGTTTTGTTGGCGTATTCCAGCAGTTTCATTTTTACACCCGCTGGTTCTCCGTCTACAGAGGCGCCTAAATCATCCAGGAAAGAAAACTGGGGCAAACTTAAAGACGTTTTAAGTTTCAAGTCCGCTTTTTTTCCTGGGTTAGACACAAAATACTGTACGTCCATACTCATACCGGCGGAATAGACTGGAATATCCTGGTTGGTGACCAAGACACCCGGGGGAATTTGTTCAAAGTGAAAATCCCCATGAGTATAAGCCAGGGCCGACCCGTCACCACTCAAACCAGCTCCGCGGGGAAACACAGCGGTCCGAATATGCATGGGCCGTTGTTTTTTCTTAAAATCCCAGTCAAACAAGTAGATGTAATCCAACCCTTCCGTGATCACGGCAAACTTTCCGTTTTGAGACATGCCTAAAGTAGTATCAGAGCCGTTGCGTTTAAAACGCCAGGCAACACTATGCTTAGCCGTCTTCAACCCCAAGTATTCATCATTCGTGGTCAACACTATACGTGAACCGTCGTTAGAAATAGATGCTCGCGGGGTGTTGGTGTCTGGATCAAAGGAGCGGCTCCAGACTGGACTTCCGGATGTGGTCTTGAGAAAATCGAGATGTTCATCCGTGAGTATAAACCCTTTGGTACCATCTTCATTCAAACCAACGCCCACTATCTGATCATCACTTGGCTCTTCCCAGATGACCTCGCCACTGGTTAAGTCTATCAAGGTATAGGCATAGTCATTCGCCGCTAACACATGCGTTCCGTCTTCCGACAAACTCAACTCAGTCACAAAGCCACCATCATCCATGGTCCAGTAGTCTTGAATCTCATTTGAGGTGCGGGTGAAGTGAGCAACGCTGGAAGCTCTGTTTGCAACGTAAATCTCCGACCCGTCTTCTGACAGGGTACAGGCATCCCACACATTCGCTTCATCTTCTAAATCCCAGATCAGGGATTCCGTAGCTACGTCAAACACCCAAATTTTTCCACCACAGACCACAATAGTGGAACTATCTTTGGATATGTCCACATCAAACATAGGAGCCTCTGGATCAGCGTCCTCATAAGTCCAGGCAGGCTTCTGTTGATCTGGGGTAAACACCGTCAGAATGTCTGGCGTGTTGGAATCAATATCTGAAACTTCCACCACCACCGAACCATCAAATGACACTTCCGTTTCGGTCAAATGGTAATTATGAACCTTATTTTCATAGTCATAACTGTTATACTTGCCAGCCGCCGCAACCGGAGACACAAACGTGCAGGTGATGAGTATCACTCCAACAGATGAAAAAATCTTTCGCATAAGTGTAGTTTACCGCAAACTTAAAAGCCGCACAACTGGTCTACAGTTCTATTATTTGGACTGAACAACCGGTCCAATCTAAAAACTTGTGCAGATCTTTTGTTTTTAGGCTTAAAGTAGCGGTATTGATGTTGGGATGAAATCCTTGTTCTTCCGCTTGAGCAACCTGCGTGTCTAGTAACACCCGCACGCAATGGTCTGCATCATTCATCAACCCAAACGGCGTAACCGAACCGGGCGTGAGTCCCAAATGTTTGAGTAAACGCTCAGGCGAAGCAAAGCTGAGTTGAACCTCGCCAAGTGCCTTGGCTAGCCGTTTCAAATCAACGCGCTTGTCTACCGGGACAATGGCCAAATAATGTACATCCCCTTTGCGGTTACGCAAAAACAAATTTTTGGTTTTGATCCCCGGAATATCTTTCCAATACGCCTCACCCTCCGCACTAGTAAACAGGGCGGGATGTTTGACCTCGGTATACCGAATGCCTAAGTCATCCAGTACGGTGTAGATCGACTTGCCGCTCACCACTCAATCCCCTCCCGAGACTTCACCCCAGAGTAAAAGTAATGTTTGTGCAACTTCATTTCTGTGATCAAGTCAGCGTGGTCTTTGATTTTTTTAGGAATTTCTCGGCCGGTGAGGATGAGTTCCATAGATTTGGGTTTTTGGTCTAACAAACTCAAGACATCTTCAACCGTGAGTAACTTCACCCGAATGGCGTTCAGAATTTCATCCAAGACTAACAGCCGTGGCGGGTCTTGGCGGTGCAAAAAATTAAAAGCCACTTCCAAACCACGCTTGGCTTCAGTCACATCTTCTGGCAAATTTTCAAATCTAAACACCCCGGTCTCCGGATTAATCCGGTCAGTTCCGGTGGCCACGTATTCTATGGGAACTCCACTGGCCTTGAGTTGATCTAAAATGTTGCGCTCAGAGTAATGCTTCCCACCTTTATCAAAATAGACAATGGCCGCCTTGAGCCCTGCACCGGCCACCCGAATGGCTGCACCTAATGAGGCAGTGGTCTTGCCCTTGCCGTCTCCGGTATAAATTTGAATTTTACCTTCCTCCCACATGAGGACAGTTTACGCCCACCAACCCTTTCCGTCCACAGATTTGTTTCAAACATGATAAGTGGGCGTTTTGCACCCACTTTCCTGTTGAGTTCGATTTTCTCTAGCTTATGTACACTTACTGAATCCGCAACCGTGACAAGTGAGACAACCTTCTTGTAAGGCCAACACACCACCACAATCTGGACATTCAGGGGCAAGGCCGTGATCTGCTATGGATCCACCAGACCGACTGAGTGAGGCGGATGGTTTTGCGGACACACCGGCCACTAGCGCTTCTTGGACTTGGGTCATGCTTGGAACCTCTTGGCCAGCGGTCATGTCTTTCACTGGTTCTAAGTGGGCTTCTTTGAGTAAGTCAGCTTGTGAAGTAGCCTGTAGCTTTGCTTCTTCCGCAAACTTGAGGGCTAGTTTAGACTGTGGTCCTTGCAAGTGCTCCTCTAAGACATGTGCAATAGCATCAGGAATGGAAAGGATTTGTCCTTTGCTGGTCCAGGCTGGCATAGGCCCACGGATACCTTTGATTTGATCAATCACTGTGCGTGGATCTAAACCGGATCGCAAAGCCAAGGAGATCAAACGACAGATAGCTTCAGATTTGGCTTGGAAGAATCCACCGGCCTTGCCAATGGTCGCAAAAACTTCAAACGGTTGCCCAACTTCATCATGGTTGACTGTAACAAACAACGTTCCATATCCGGTTTTCACTTTGTACGTTGCGCCGTATACCACTTCTGGACGTGGTTTTGGTTGTGGACGCAACACCGGTTGCTGAGTTTGAGCCGCAACCGGTGTTGCGCTTTTCTCTCCCTCCCCTTTTCCTTTTTTATCCAAAGACTCCAACACCGACACATCACGAGAGTTATCCCGAAAATAGGCAATCCCTTTACAGCCTAAATCATACGCTTTCATGTACAGGCTTTGTACTTGTTCTGTGGTGTGACTTTCTGGAGCGTTCACCGTCTTAGAGATGGAAGAGTCAGTGTACTTCTGGATGATGGCTTGCATGTTGACATGTTCCTCTGGAGTCAACTCTTTAGCTGTGGTGAAGTAGTCTGGCTTCACAGCATTTGGATTTGCATCTAACCAATCCTTATACATGGGGTAGTACACCACATGTTCACCCAACCGGTCTTTGCGTTTAAAGGCAAAATCATACACTGGTTCAATTCCGGAAGAAGCGTTGGCTAAGATAGAGGTGGTACCGGTGGGAGCTTGGGTCAAAATAACACCATTGCGGATACCGTGCTTGTAGATCGATTTTTGCAGATCTTCTGGCAAGCGTTTGATGAACACACCTTGCGCAAATTTCTCTTTATCAAACATAGGGAACGGTCCTTTTTCCTGAGCAATCTCCATGGACATGCGGTACCCTTCATCTCGAACGAACTGGTATACCTCGTCACAAATCTCAATCGCTCTGGCTGAACCGTAGCGTACTTTCATTTTGATCAACAGGTCGGCCAAACCCATGGTCCCTAAACCAGTGCGGCGAATGGATTTCTGTTGTTTCTTGTTTTCATCAAAAAAGTAATAGGTTGAATCCACTACGTTGTCCAAGAAACGCATAGAGATACGTACGGTGCGGCGCAGGTCATCCCAAGCAATTTTTTCATCTTGAACGAAGTTGCCTAAGTTGATGGCGCCTAAGTTACATACGCCCCAGGCTGGAAGACCTTGTTCACCACATGGGTTGGTAGCAATGATTTTCTCAAAGTACCAAGAGTTGGATTGTTTGTTATAACGGTCAATGAACATAAGTCCTGGCTCACCAGAAGCCCAAGCAGATTCAGAAATCAGATTCCACAAACTTTTAGCTTTGATGGTCTTATACACCTTTCCGCCGTAATGCAGATCCCAATCAGCGTCCGCTTTAACCGCGTCCATAAAGGCATCAGATAAACACACAGACAAGTTAGCGTTGGTGACCAAGCCCATGGTCCGTTTGACGGTAATGAATTCTTCCACGTCTGGGTGATGATCATTCAACATGAGCATGAGGGCTCCACGGCGAGATCCACCTTGAATCACCAAACCGGTGGCAAAGCTATACAGACCACCAAAAGACACAGAACCAGAAGCTGTACCGTTCACGCCTTTGACGTACGTACCGCGAGGTCGCAAGGAAGACAAGTTCACACCCACGCCACCGCCACGAGCCATAATTTCTACCATCATTTTGACTGAGTCAAAAATACCACCACGAGAATCCTCCGGAGATGGGATAACAAAACAGTTATAATAGGTGAGCGGCACACCTGAACCAGCACCGGTCAAAATACGACCAGCCGGCACAAACTTAAACCCATCCAGAATGGAATAAAATTCCTTTTCCCAATGTTCCTGTTTATCTGGAGTAGATTCAACGGTTGAAATGGATTTGGCCACGCGGTGCCACATTTCTTCTGGTGTGTCTTCTACGCGCTTGCCTTCGGAGTTTTTGAGCGCGTACCGGTCAAAGAAGACCTTTTGCGCCAGGTCAGAGAGTTTGGTCATAGGGGACCATTTGGTTAATTAATACTATATGTTGTGTACTTGGCTAATATCATAACACAATATATTGTTTTGCGAAATTGCCTCAGATTAGCCAAAATTTACCTGGTGTGGAAAACTTTTTGAACTTTAGGCCTGGCCCAAGGTCTTCTGCCCCGGTTTCCAGCCGACTGGGCAGAGTTGGCCGGACTGAAGACCGTTCAAGACTCGTAACACCTCATCTACGCTCCGACCCACCGACAAATCATGCACCGCGGCATAGCGCAGCATCCCATCTGAATCAATAATGAACACTCCACGCAAAGCAATCCCCTTTTCTTCAATCAACACATCATACGACCGGCTGACTTCATGCGTATTATCTGACAATAATGGGTATTTCAGTCCGCCTAACTGTTGCATCCAAGCTTTGTGGCTGTGTACGGAGTCTGTGGAACAACCCAACACCTCAGCCTTCAGCTTGGTGAACTCTTCATACCGGTCGTTAAACTCGGTAATTTCAGTTGGACAGATGAAGGTGAAATCCAGGGGGTAGAAATACAACACCACCCATTTCCCTTTATAGTCGCGTAAAGCTACGTCTTTGAACTCTGTACCCACCAGAGCTTCCACGCGGAACTCCGGAGCTAGTTTTCCTACTTTGATCATATGTTGAGTATCATTAATTACATGGGTAAATCGAATTTCATGCCTTGAACTTTGGTATAGATAGCATCTGCCGCGCTCCAGTTCAGGTTTTTCCACCAGTCAGTGATATAGGCTTTGCGGTCAGCACCATAATCAATAAAATAAGCGTGTTCATACACATCCAGAACCAGGAGTGGGATACAACCCCAGACCCCGCCTTGGTTGTGCACATCAGCAGTATAGATCCGTAGACGTCCTTCACGTGTGTCCCACGCCAAAATCACCCAACCGCGGGCGGCCATGCCGCAAGCAGAAAAAGCAGCTACAAACTGATCCCAACCGTAGACTTTTTTGATCTCTTCTACCAGCGCACCTGTTGGCTCACCAGCTCCACCCAAGGCTGAAAAATAAAACTCATGCAAGTAGACGCCATTGACTGAGAAAGTTTCGCCGTCTTTCAACGCACGTAAAGCGCTAAAGCTTTGATTGGCACTAGTCAGGTCATCCGCACTTAATCCCGCTAACTTATCTTGGATCTCTTTTTTCTTTTTGACATACCCCTGATACAGCTTATCAGCGTGAATCATGATGGTCTTGTCACTGATTCCGGTGAGTGTTCCCGGATCAAATGGGAGTTTTGTATCCATAGCCATTCTAAAAATTTTAGATTTTTATCCAGACGAAGCTTAACATAAGCCTCAGGTGACTTCAATTAAAACTAGGGTTATTTTATTTCAGAATAATTCTCCGGCCACAATCCGCTCAAGCGTAGCTGTGTCTTTACTTTCCGCTTCTACAATGGCCGTGACCGTGGCGTCTGGATTTTCAAACAAGGCTTCAATAAATTTGGTGTCCGCGTGTTTACCCACTACCGTTCCGTTTACAATCACAATAATTCCCTGGTCGCAGCCGCCGTTGCAGCCAGTGGCCACAATCTTCACTTGAGGATATTTGTCCGCATATTTATGGCGCCATAAATCCTCTATAGACCGTTTCATATGGTCTGAGCCTTTGAGTGAGCAGCGCCCACCGTGGCACACGGCAATACTATCTAAATTCATGGTTTTGTACGTAAGTCCTTAATGACTTTGGGGATGAGTTTCAGTCCGGCCTTGACCTCTTGTTCAGTGGTTGACCAACCCAAAGTGAGCCTTAGACTGCCACGGATGTACCGTTTTGGCAATCCAATGGCCTTGAAAACGTGAGATTCCCCTATAGAACCGGCTGCGCAAGCTGATCCGGTAGAGGCGGCTAGGCCGGCTTGGTCCAAGGCGACCAAGAGAGTTTCCCCGGAAACTCCGGCAAAACTGAGGTGGACGTTTTGGGGGAGGCGTTGGGTAGCATGGCCGTTGAGTCTGCTCTGAGGCAACTCCAAGAAGGCCCGGATCAGTTGATCTCTCCAAATAATTAGTTGTCTGGTTCGATTTTCCCGTTCTTGGCCGGCTAATTCTACCGCTTTGGCTAATCCAGCAATCTCCGGCACCGCCTCAGTGCCACTGCGCAACCCGGACTCTTGGCCACCTCCCAACTGAAGAGGTTCCAGCCGTAGTCCGCGCCTCACCCATACGGCTCCGGCACGAGGTCCGCCGAACTTTGTACCGGTGATGGTGATGGCATCTAACGGACCCAGGTCTTTCAAATTTAGCCAGCCAGCCGTTTGGCAAGCATCCGTGTGAAATACTGCTGTGGGTGCGTCGGCTTTGGCCGCTTCTGCTAGTGTCTTGATGGGCTGAACTGTTCCAATTTCATTATTGGCGGACATGATGGAAATGAGGGCCGTATTTGGACGGACCGCCCGTTTCAAATCGTCTACATTCACCAACCCAAATTCATCCACCGGCAACCAAGTAACCTCCGCGCCTTCTTGTTCTAACGCACGCAAGACCTCTAACACAGAGGTGTGTTCTGTAGGTTGAGAAATAATATGCACACCTTTCACCCCCTTGGCCTCAACTACACCTCTGAGCACCAAGTTATTTCCTTCCGTTCCCCCGCTGGTAAAAATAACTTGGCCAGGCCGGGCACCAAACAGGGTGTGTGTCAACACCTCCCGCGAGTTATCCAACACTGCTTTGGCCGTCCGGCCAACACCATGCAGGGAGCTGGGATTGCCCCAAGCTTCCTGGCTGACCCGCTCCAGTTCTTGCAACACTTCCGGCCGCACGGGAGAAATTGCGGCATGATCAAAATATAGTAATTTAGAAACGTTCTTCATGCACATGTTTTGGATCAACTCCTTTGACCAACAGAATCGGCTTCACTGCCTGAACCATTAACGGATTCCCGCAGACGTATACGTCCAGTCCGTTCACATCCGTAATATCTTTTTCCAAGAGTGCAGTCACAAATCCCCGTTCACCCTCCCACGGCACGTCCACTGGTTGGTCAGACACCACAGGCACCACTCTAAACTCCAAATGTTCCTTCTCCCAAGTTTCCAACATCTCACGGTATAAATACCGAGCTGAGTCATAAAACCCAAAGTATAACGTCTTAGGTAAATGATTTTTTTGTTCAAATAACGCTTTAAGTTGTGACAAGACAGGTGCCAATCCCGTCCCGCTAGCAACAAATATAAATCGATTTCTCCGGTCAGGTCTGTCCGCCTCATCACTCACCACGAACTTTCCAAACGGACCCTTGACATTCACCTTTGATCCCACCTGAATGTGTTCAAATACCGCGGAAGCTTTACCGCCTTTCACTAATTTAATAGCAAAATGTAACTCACTCTTTTGGCTTGGAGCAGAAGCAATGGAATAGGGACGGAACAACTTATCTCCGGCTTGAATATTCACAAACTGACCGGCTGTAAAGTGTATTTCAGTTGGCTGCACAAGACGAATTTTCAGCTCCACCGTATCCGGGGCAATGTATTTTTTAGACGTTAGCACGCCTTGGTAGTCAAATTGCGTCACGGGTCAAAAGTTTAATGCTCTATCCCCTGACGACCCTCAAAGCCCTCTGCGGTAAGGTAGGATTTCACGGACTGCATTACGGTAATCAAATCCGCCCTGTTTAAAATTTCCGGATGAGCGTAACGTCCGGTCAACACCACTTCTAACTGGGCATGTTTGTTCTCCAGAAAATCGACTACATCTTTTACATCCAACAGACCAAAGTGAATGGCCGGAAGAATTTCATCCAAAATCAGAATGTCGGGCCGGCGCCTGACCATTTCCTTACGAATGTACTCCATGGCTTGCTGAGCAATATACAAATCTATATCACTAGGGTTCAGAACGTTTGCTCCTTCTGGTGTTCCAAATTGTACAATCTCCACATGTGGAGCCAATCTGTTCTGGGCTAAAAACTCACCAGCTTGTTTATTGCCATGCAAAAACTGAACAATCAGCACGCGCTTCCCATGACCCACAGCCCGCAAGGCCAAGCCTAAAGCGGCCGTGGTCTTTCCCTTCCCTTCCCCGGTATACACATGCACCTTCCCGTAAGACTTCTGGTCAGGCATGTCAGCTTGTTCTGGCTTCCAATACATTAGCGTTTTTTCTTCAATAATTTATCCAATTCTTCCCTGAATTCTTCCAAGTCTTCAAACTGTCTGTAGACGGAAGCAAAGCGTATAAACGCCACTTTGTCCAGTCGTTTCAGGTGACGCATAACAATTTCACCAATATCCTCAGAGCTAATCAAATCTCCCTTAGCCTTCAGTTGAATATCTCTCTCAACAGCCGTGATCAACTGACTCGTCACTTCCGGATCCACCGGACGCTTCTCCAAAGCCCGACTAATCCCCCGTTCCAATTTCAAACGGTCGTACAATTCTTCTTCGGAATCCCGCTTCTTCACTTTTAAGTTTAATAATTCGATTTCCTCGTGCGTGGAAAACCTGAAACCACATTGTTCACATTCCCGTCTGCGGCGGATGGCCATGCCTTCACTTAAGGCGCGGGAATCTACCACCCGAGTGTCTTCATTTCCACAACTGGGACATTTCATAGGGTAAATTCATCTGCACCAATATCATAGGTTGCGCCTTTAGGTCTGACTTGGTTGTCCCAATCCGCGCCCAGTAGTCCGTTCATAACAGCATCAGTTCCAAAATTAACATCCGCGTCACCAGCATTCATAGCGGGTGAGTCCGCTTTGAGATGTAAGTATCCTTTCTTGGTTGGATCGCTGACGTTGAGTTGCGGATTTTGTTTGACACTCTTCTTATCTTGTTTGTATTCACCTGACCTCCAATCAGACCAACTGAGAATACCAACAGCCAAGTCATTCATGAGAACTTCTTCAGCCGAGTTGTAAAACAAGTTGTAATTACTGATAAACCCGCTGGCAAGATCATAGGCATCACCATCTATCTGTACACCGTAAGCCCCGCTGGTGCTCAAAGCGCACAGATTGTTTTCAAATTCCAGCACCGCACCATTCTCTACTTGCAGACAAGTGCGCATATTAAGCATGGTATTGTGAAAAATACGTACTGGATCAGCCTGAGCTGAATCTACTACAATTCCGTCAATATTGTGTTGGGTAGCGGACTCTGTGAAATAGATCAGGTTGTTTAAGATGTCTGCACTGGAGTTGTAATCTATGTAGATACCCAAGGAATCATTATTTGCGTCATCTGCAGTAACTGCTGCGGTGAAATTTTCTATTCGGTTATGCACTATATCCGTCATTGGGGAATCTGAGATTCTCATGGCATAGGTAGTGGCACCGCCGGTCCCCTCAGCAGAAGTTTCCAGATCAATTAACCTGTTGTTGGCAACGTAAGGCTGTTCAACATCATTAATATATAACCCATACAGGACAGGACTACCTGATCCATTTATAGCTTTAGCTGAAGCGTCCCGAATGGTATTCCGCGTTACGTTCACTTGACCAATACTGTCGGTAAAAATTCCATAAAAATATGCTTGGCTTCCTTCATCATCCAAGACTTGTGCACTCACCGACGGGTTCAAAATTTTATTCCGACTGATCACCGTATCATCAGTTAAGATTGCATATATACCGTATAAGTAGGCATACGGGGTTGTCCCATCTGCGTTAGACACAGCCCGAATCTTTGGTCGGCGCAAGGTATTCCTGGATATAGTGGAATGAAGTGAGTTCTGCAGAAATATTCCGTAGGTAAAGCTATACAGATACCCAGAAGCGTACGATTGAGTTGCTTTGGAAACAATGTCTTTAATTTCATTATTCTTGATCAGTGCACCATCCGCTTCATACACATACACCCCGCTCACCAAGGGGTACACGTAGCTATTCTCTTCTGTAAAAGTAACATCTACAGTGAAGTCTCGAATCATGTTATTAATCACGTGTGGTCGGTCAGAGCGTTGAACGTAAATTGCATATGCAGTAGCATATATATCTGCATTTGTGTTGGTACTTCCAATCGAGTGAATTGTATTCTCTTTAATGAGGGCATCATCTACGCTATTGATCAAAATTCCGTAATGTGCAGTTGTGTCTGCATCCAGGTCATGGATGATACAGTCTTGAATGGTCAAATTCTGAATATGCGTGTCTGAACTGCCATAGGCATAGATACCGTAATTTTGACTGCCCTGAAGATCAAAATGCTTAATGCTCACATTATCTACGAAAGAAATGATAATCACCATTTGTTCACCTGCGGCATTCACCACTGGCCGTGTGCCTTTGTTCATCCAAGTGAGGGTCAAACCTTCCAATTCAGTATCACCAATTAAGACGCTTTCCGTGAATGTCCCTTGAGCATACACGGTTGAATTTTGGGGAGTGGCCGATTCCAAAATTTTACTTATCACACCGTTCAGACTGGCGCACGGAGCTGATGTTGACCGACAAGAGTTATCATCACTTTTATCAGCTGAATTGGCATTGACGTAATAATCACCTGAAGCCCAACTTGGTTGGACCAAGCCAAACAACAAGACAAATGCCGAACCTGTGGCCAGACTGATCAGTGAAAGTCGAATTTTCATATATCCTCCCAAAAAAAACTTAAAATAACTCCTGGTTCTAGTATATCATGGGAGGAACAAGGCTCAAAATGACGATTTAGCGGAGCAGGCTGAGAATGAGTTGCTGTCTGTACGTTTTACCGTAATGGTCCCTTTCATGTCACCGTATGGGTTCCGGCGTTTGATTTTAGCTTTGAAGGTGATGCGTCCATATTCTTTCTCCCCGGCACTTTTTGGCCCCTTCAAGGTCAAAAGGTAGTAGGTATCATCTTTTTTAGTCAGCCAACCAGTCAGGCCGGTATACTTATGTCCCAAGTACCGAACTTGCGCATCTTCAACATACCCATCTGAATACGCTGAATTGAGAGCCAACTTCAGGTCAGAAGTGCTAAAATCAAAATCACAATCCAGTGTTTCAATGTCATAGCCCTCTGTGTAGAAATTGTTGAGCAAAATCTCCAGCACCTCTACTTTTGTATAAATTTTGGCCAAAGCAATTGACGGGACAAGCAGGCTTGCCCCAAGTACCAGGCTGGCAACGAATTTAGATAGGTTAGACATATGATCAATCTAAATAATCTTGCCTGAACTATAGCAAAGGAAAAGGGAAACGGCTAGGTTCGCCCGGACCAGTTACATCATTTTTTTCCGAATGAAGGCGGGAATTTCTAAATCTGAGTCTTCTTTTGATTGATCATCCTTTACAGCAGACGCTACTGGACGGGGCTGAGATCTGATGGGAGTCATACCGGCATCCGACACGGCGGAATCAGCCAAGTTGCTGGAAGAGGTTACGTCGCGGAACGGGTTGGTGGCAGCTTTCACCTTTTTGCTGCGGACATTTCCAAAGCCGGTAGCCACCACGGTGATCTTCACGGCGTCACCTAAAGCCTCATCAATGATAGAACCAAAGATGATCTTGGCGTTTGGATCAGCAGATTCAGTAATCACACGGGCAGCTTCATTCACTTCATACATACCCAAATTTGGTCCGCCGGCAATGGTAAACAGGATACCTTTAGCTCCCTCAATAGACATTTCAAGCAAAGGAGAATCAACCGCGGCTTTAGCGGCCTCAATAGCCCTGTTTTCACCGGTTGCTGTTCCAATGCCCATTAAGGCACTGCCAGAATCAGCCATGACCGCTTTGACATCAGCAAAGTCAACGTTGATTAAGCCTGGGATGGTGATAATTTCAGAAATCCCTTGCACACCCTGTTTCAACACTTCGTCTACTACTTTAAATGCATCTAGCAAAGAAGTCTTCTTATCAATCACCTGAAGTAAGCGGTCATTAGGAATGGTGATGATGGTGTCTACATGCTCCATCATTTTGTTCAAGGCCTGATCAGCAATGGTCCGACGTTGTTCACCTTCAAAAGAAAATGGTTTGGTGACAATGGCCACCGTCAGAGCTCCAACTTCTTTAGCCACACGCGCTACATCAGGACCCGCACCGGAACCAGTTCCTCCACCCAAACCACAAGTGATAAACACCATGTCTGAACCAAGTAAAGCTTGGTGGATTTCTTCTGAACTTTCTTCAGAAGCTTTGAGACCTAACTCTGGATTCATTCCAGCTCCTAAACCCCGAGTGGTTTGCTTCCCAATATGAATTTTGATGGGAGACGGATTCTGTTGCAGAGCTTGAGCATCTGTGTTGATGGCGACAAAATCTACACCGCGCAAACCCGCATCCATCATGCGAGACAAGGCTGAGCCTCCGGATCCGCCCACACCGACCACTTTAATTTTGGCAAAGGTCTCAATGGCTGGTTTTATTTCCATAAATTGAGAGGATGATTTTTTAGACATTTGGTTACTCGTCTGCCTGAACACTAAATTAATTCGACCATAATACTTACAAAAGGACTATATCAAGGCCTTTTTAATTCGACAAGGGAGTCTGAGTATAATTTGTATTCAGGGCATCAAATTTTTGAACCACTTCTTCATTTTGTCCGTTACATCCGCTACGGCTGAAAAGCTGGGAATAAATACCTTATCACCGGCGTTTCCACTCCGTTGCTGAGCTGCTCCCCACATAACCAACCCTACAGCCGTAGCAAAGACCGGATCATAGACTTTATCTATAGCCGTTTGAAATTGAGCCGGAGCACCTACGCTGGCCGGTAAGGCAAATGTGGCTTTTGCCATCTCTACCAATCCTTGCAACTTAGCACCCCCGCCGGTAATGACTATACCTGCCGGCAAGCTCCCTTGGCGCTCAATCTGTTTTAACTCTGCATTCACCATTGAAAAAATTTCTTCCAAGCGCGCTTGAATAATCTCCGCCACCTCCCGGCGTGACACACGCACCGCTTCATTTGGATCCATCTTGGCCAGGTCTATTTCCTCATGCTTACCCACGTCATCTGGAATAACTGTCCCAAACTCCGTCTTAATCCGTTCAGCCAAATCAACTGAGGTACGCAAACCAATGGCAATGTCGTTAGTGATATGCCCAGCTCCGACTGGAAGAATCTTAGTGTGTAGCACCTCACCCTCTTCAAACACCATCAAGCCAGAGGTTAATCCCCCAAGGTTGAGCAAAGCCACACCTAGATCTTTTTGTCTTTTAGTCAATACAGACTCAGAAGCGGCCAGCACACCTATCACCAATTCATCAATATCCACACCAGTGCGGTAAATGACTTTAGTCAGATTCTTGACCTGGCTGGTGAGGCCCAAAATAATCTGAGCGTCTACCTCCAGTTTAATCCCGGTCATGCCCAAAGGGTCTTTGATCCCGGTTTGGTTATCTACGGTAAATTGGCGCGGAATCACGTGTAAAATCTCATAGTTGGGCGGGGTGGCCACGGTTTGAGCCGCTTCAATCACCCGTTTCACATCGTCCTCACCTATTTCGCCGTTCGCTTTTGCTACGGCCACCACTCCATGACTGTCCTGAGACAAAACATGCGAACCGTTGAGAGACACATACGCATGTTCTACCGGGATTCCGGTCATACGTTCAGCCTTCTCAAGTGCTTGACTCACGGAGGCCACAGCGTCCTCAATGGAAGTGACTACGCCTTTGCTGATCCCCTCGGAAGGTGCTTCAGCACAACCAATAATATGCACGGAACGGTCTTCCGGCTTCATTTGGCCTACAGCCACGCGAATGGTCGTTGACCCAATATCTAATCCTGTAATGATACCCTCTCGTGCCATACGCTGGATATTATAGACTAAAACGTTGAATTATACCAAGGAGGTACGGCCAAAAAATGATCACCCCCACTATCCCAGCTGAAACCGAGGCCAAAAGGACGGAAGCGGCCATCATGTTCTTTATTTCCCCCACAACATAATGCAGGCGTGGTTTGAGTAAATCCACTAGGTGTTCAAAAATGGAATTGATCACCTCTAACACCAAGACTGACACAATGCTAAAAATTAACATGACGGCACGGATGCCGGTAATGCGGAAGTACAACATGGCAATTAAAACAAGTAGGGCAACAAAGATCTGGATTCGAAAGTTCTGTTCATGCACAAATACAAACCTGAATCCCTTAAAAGCGTATTTGAGCGAATGGCTGAGCTGTTTTAACGATAACATTGCTGCAACATGCGTTGTTCAAGGCGTTCCATACGCTCGGCTTGTTGGTTTGACCCGACATGATCAAAACCCACTAAATGAAGTAGACCATGACTCAGTAAGTATAGCAACTCTGCGGGGAATTTCACCTGTTTGGCTTTGGCTTGTCGCTGAATCACCGGGATACACAGGACCACCTCTCCGCTGGTCTCATCATACGGGAAGGATAGGACGTTGGTTGCTGTGAGCTTATTCCTGTAACGCCGTTGCAAGTTCCGCATGGCCGTTTCACCTACACATACCACGGACAAGTCATAATCTGTAGGAAACGCCACGAGCTTCTGTGTACACCGGATAAATCGTTTTATCTGGACCTTACTGATTGGCGTTTTGGTTGTTGTTCTGATTGCTAGATGTAGCGCCATTGGTGCTCAAGCTAAAAGTATGTAACATCATCTCAAATGTGGTCAAGAAATTGGCTTGGGAGCGAGTTCCAATATTGTAGGTCACCACCAAAATGGTATCACCGGAAGCAACATACCCGGTCAGCCCATCAATACTCTTCACTCCAACCACGCCAGTAAGCTCAAAGGACTCTAAATCCTTCCCGTTAATCTCCGGAAATTGTTCCAAGTACCACTGCTTGGCCGTTTGCAGTTTTGGGTTTGAACCTACAGTTACTTCTACAAACTCCCCTGTCTCAGCGGTAAACAGAATATCCACGTCTGATTCATCTAGCTGACCAGCTACCCAACGAGCCGGGTACAATATGGTATAGCCGTACGTTTCATTCTCAAAGGAGGCCGCGTTGGGATCTAGAGCCAAGGTGGTGGTAGAGGTTGGGCTATACCCGTTGAGAATCTCTTCACCGTCCAGGAACCCGTCACCGTCAGTATCAGGCTTGGACTGACCAGAACCCCAGATGATTTCTTCATTATCCGTCAAGTTATCTTTATCTGTGTCTTTGGTTGAGCTGATTTCCGGAGTTTCTCCGGTGTTGGTATTAATGGTGCTGTTGGTATTAGTATTCGTGTTGGTGTTGGTATTACCGTTTGCGTTAGCATTTATATTTGTGTTAACGTTTGCATTCGCGTTCACACCATTTACATTCTGATTAACGTTCACATTGACCACATTCGTATTAGTTCGATTTACGTTTGAGGTATTGACTACAGTCACATTTTGATTAGCCGCCTGCTGCTGGCGTGAAAAAATTAACACCACCGCAGCCGTAACAATCAACATCACAGCCACAATGGTTCCTCCAATCAGTAACATCCTCTTAAGTGATCCCATTGGTTTTTTGGTCTGGGCTTGAGGTAAAAACTTTTCAGGCATGGTATGAACCTCCGGCTCGGCGCTGATATTCTGTCCGGGAGGAGTTGGCTGCATACTCCGAGCTTGAGCCCCATACGCCGTGGCTGGTTGGCTGAGCACGGCACTCCCTCGAGCAGGAGGAATAGGCTGCTGGTTCAATTTTGGTACGGCTGAACTGGGGGCTACAGGTTGGACGGCCTGAGGGGGAGCTGGTGGGGCTTGCGTGGCGCCTCCAGAGCCGGCCACCGGTGCACCATAAGATAAGGCTGGTCCGCCAGAGACGGGAGCTGGTGCATTATTCAGAGGCGTTCCGCCGGGAGGTGCAAATCCGCCGGGAGCTGGTGGGGGAGGGAGATTGGGTGGGTTATTGGCCATGCGTTTAAAGTTGAATATTTTCTAGGCTAAACAATTTCCCTGGACCATTTGGGTTGTATAAATTCCTGACCTCTTCCCCGTCGGGAAAAGTGTCTCCGTCCGTGTCTGGGTCATTAGGATCCGTTGTATAGAGCTTAACCTCTTCCTTATCATTCAACCCATCATCATCTGAATCTGGGTCTTGATCAGACGTCCCAAAAGCCAGCTCCTCCTCCTGAGTCAAACCGTCCCTGTCTGCATCAGGCGAGGCCGGGGCTTGGTTGATCAATGTTGAGGTATTGGTTGGCACCTCGGATTCCTCTTCTTCAGGCAAGAGGTTGAGATCAACTGGAGTGAGTGAGGTTGTGTTCGCCTGAGGTTCAGACCACACATACCTCCAGGCTAAAAACGCACCCAAGCCTAGCAGTAAAACCACAACACTAAACAACACCCATAGTATACCACGTTTTTTGGGTTTTTCCTCGAAAGCAAATTTATCTTCAGGTGGTGGTGTAACCACAGGGGCCACGGGCCTCTGTACCGGAGGCTGGGGTGTGGGAGAGGTGCCCGGTTCTGCAAAGATATCCTCTACTGCCATAGGCTATTCTCCTCCAGTAAAGACATCTCCGTTTTCACTGTTGACGGCAAAGTTGAAACAACTGCAGTCATAGGAAGACCCACATGGACTGTAGTTAGTAGAGCTGGAAGCGTAGGTATTGTACTGACCAGTTGGATAGTATCTGTCTACGCTTGCGTTATCAGAGGTGTATTCCATATGACCGTACAACCAAGCGTCGGTTGAATCCGTTTCATCACGTTTGTACAGATACACATAAGAGTTATCTGGACAGTAGAAATCAAGGTTGACATTATCCCAACAGGTACCGCTGATATCATAGAATTCGTTGGTGTCAGGCGAATAAGGACACTCATTAGTTGCATCTGCATTCAGATAGTCGGTGATAGCATCCCCATTTGCATCTGTTGCATCCAGGAACTCGTTGATTGGATCCTCACCTAAAGCTTCGCCTAAGACATTCCCTAAGGCTCCTTGCCAGCTGGGCCAAACGGAGTTGGTAATATGTTCAATATAAGAACTTAAGGTGTCGCTCTTAGGCAAAGGATACTCACTGTCTGCCGTGTATTGGTCTTCAAGCAGGTCTGACACCGTGTAGACTTCAATCAACCGCTCAGTATCCCTCTGTAGTTTTGATTTAGAACTGTACACACAACCCTGATCTGGTCCGCTGATTGTATCCGTGGCTGCAGAATCATCCACGTTAGTGTTGAACTGCCAGTTATCTAATAATTCTGCTGCTATGGTTTCAGCATCTCCGCCTTGTGTCCAGGTAATCAGATATATGTTGTTGTACAAACGGTATCCGCCAGAAGAGTCGGCCACATAAGAAGCGTCAACGTAGATGGCGTTGGTGCTTCTGACCGCCGGGTAGCCATCAACCGTGGTAGAACTCAGGCTCAGGTCTCCAGCGTTAGGAACGTTAGCTAAGACCCATTCTTCCGGGGTCAGAAAATCCGTGCTATTGGCATACACCCTGATACCAATGGTGTCATTGTCGTCATCTTCTGATGGGAATAAATACTGGCGGAAGTACTCTGTGCTGCTGGTGCCAGCGGTCACAACCGGGCCGTCCAAATCAG
Organism: uncultured Gammaproteobacteria bacterium; assembly: GCA_964364425.1. Lineage (GTDB taxonomy): Bacteria > Patescibacteriota > Patescibacteriia > UBA9570 > JBBTWU01 > JBBTWU01. The sequence goes on along the minus strand of CAYIMB010000003.1, from coordinate 32,825 downwards.
GCAAGGTATGATTTTCATCACAGTACCATAACATCATGTGTTGAATGGTATCTGAATACTGCCAACTGTCCCCCTCACAGAATTGGACAGCCACACTGGAAGTAGTAGAAAAGGAACCTGACCAACCGGTGTGCGCGTTGGCGGTCACAGCCACAGATGAGGTTTCATTGTCCTCATCTCCAGACACTACTGTTTGGGATTCATCCAGACCAGTGAGTGTTTCAGCTTCCGTGGGGTAACTAGCGTCATCCGTTGGGTCAGTTGCCTTATCAACTTCCCAACCATCTCCAAAACCATCATCATCTGAGTCATAGTCACTATTACTGGTACCCTCAACCCCTTCCTCAACAGAGCCTAAACCATCTCCATCATTATCTGTACCGGGGTCAGCCAATGCAGGAACGGAAGCCGAGTCATTTGGATCAGTGCCGTACAGGACTTCCCATCCGTCCAACCAGGTGTCACCATCTGTGTCGTTATCAGAAGAATTTGTCCCATAGGTAGTCTCTTCAGTTGCCCCAGTGACTTCAAACAAGCCATCTGCATCTGCATCAGCCGTGGTGGTTGGGTCAGCCACGGTTGGAAATTCAATTACATCTAGTGGATCAGAGCCATTTAAGACTTCCCACCCGTCACCAAAGCCGTCACCATCAGTGTCGTATTCAGTGTAGTCTGTTCCGTATTGGGTTTCTTCTGAAATAAGCAGACCATCATTATCAGCCACATCAGTCGCATTTGGAAAAGAGTTCTGATCTAACGGGTCTGTATCAACTTCTAGCTCCCACCCGTCACCAAAGCCGTCACCATCAGTGTCGTAATCCTCCGGATCAGTCCCAATCACATCTTCGTACTCATCTTCCAACAGATCTAAATCCGTGTCACCTTCAATTGAGCTGACCCAAACCGCATTCACACAAGCGGTTTCGTCATACAAGGGAGACCAACTCCAAGTCCAGGAGAGATCCGCTACATTAGCCAATTCGTTATCATTACTATCATACATACGCGCCGTCCATTCGCGCGCTTCATCCGCCTCAGTGTAAGTCCAACTGGACAGATTGACGTCTTCGTCTTCAATCACACCACTGGCGTCAAGGTCTAAGTTTTCTTCCAGCTCATTTGCGCTCACGGTGACTTCAATATGGTCAGGGGTACAAATAACACTACTGGTAGTAAATTCTATTAAGGCTGTACCGTCTGCTAAATTCAAACCGGAATTCACACCCACAATTTGACTTGAAGTTTCACTGATCAACACAATCCGATAAACAGAAGATACGTCTAATGATGTCCGTGGAGTAATGGTTATAGAACTGCCGCTAGTAGAAACCGGTCGTATTGGAACACTGGTCAAAGTCTCAGTTCCGCTGCTATCCGTAATGACTGTATACAAGCGGACTGACGCGCTAGATCCAAAACTAAATCCAGTCATGTCTTCAGAGAAATCTACGCTCAAAGCCGCATTAGGACAAATGTCCACATCTCCGTCTGCTGGGTCACTTGATTCAATCGTAGGTGCCTCGTAGGTCACAGTAAAATCAAGTGCATTTGACTCTGTACTGCCATCTGACAAGACTACTTTCACCCCTTCTTCACCGGAAGCGGATAAACCAGTTTGCGCACCGTCCGGAAGAATGGTGCTGATTTGTGTATCAGCCCAAGTGGTCTCATCCACATCTGCAGACACACGAGCAGAAGGTGTAGTGGAACCGCTGGCTGGATTAAAAGAAACCGTTCCTTCTGTAACATCAAAATTCTGACCATAAAAATTCACACTTTCCCCTATTGTCTGCGCATCAGGTGAGATACGGCAGAGTCCCGCGTGCACATCTGTATTCACCTGGAATTCAGTGGAAGTGGTATCCTCCAGATCATAGGTATTCATAACATTAACAGCGTAAGAACTGGTAGGAACAGTATCATCCGCCACTCCGTCTGAACCCGCAGCATACAAGGTAGGAAATGCAGTCACAATTTGGGTATCAGTCCAGGTGTCCCCGCACAATACCTCATCCGGCCAGTCAGTATCTATAACCGTTGAGCCGTCTTCCCACTGCACATTCCCTTTGCTTGGCCCAAACATACAACCATTAATAGTCACCCAAGTACCCAACTCTCCACTGGTTGGAGAGAAGTCAGTGACCACGGGGGTGCAACGGTTAATACTGTCGTCGCAGGTTGAACCAGCGCAGGACAATTCGCAATCCCGATCTGATTCACAGTATCCAAAATCAACTTTATACACAGCGTCATCCGTGAGACCGGAAGCCTCAGCATCTACGTCAGCGGTCCCTTGGTTATCATTGTCACTTCCGCCTGGGTAGACCGTCACTTTCGCACCGGATGAGCTGAAATCTCCCGAACCTGAGTCACTAAAATCTCCCACCACACTGGTACATGTGCCAACTCCGGCCGTATCAACACAAGCTTCTGTATCTTCACAGATATCATCAGCCGTGAGATCTCCGGATGTGGTAGGGACAGAAGTTGCAACAAGAGGATCTGTGCCTTGTTCAACCTCCCAACCATCTTCATAGGTATCACCGTCTGAATCTTTATTGCTGGCATCTGTCCCCTGAGTCGTTTCCTGAGAAGAAGACAACCCATCATTATCCACGTCTGTACAATCCGCTCCGGTCGGGTTAGTCAGAGCCCAGCTCCAGCTATATGCATCTGAATCTAGGAGCAAACATTCACCTGAATAGGCGCTTCCTGAATACTCACCATCCGTGCGCGGACATTCTCCGCTATCTGCCGTGTCTCCATCATCATTTGCATCTGCACAATACGCATTATGGGTAATAGAGGACGGCTGGATGGCAATACTAGACAAGGCACATGGCTCATCTGAATCTCTCACCTTAAAGTGGTAGGTGTAGTCTTCCGCCAAACCAACCCCGGCCGCGCTTTGCACGTCAGACTCTATGGTCATCTGATACCATGTATTGGCATCAAAATCATCTGGGTCTACACGGAATCCGTAATAGGTGGTGGTGTCATAGGTGACGGTTTCAGTTTGGTCTATAAACCCTGACTGGATTAAGTTTGTAGTGGAACAGTCGGAAGAGGAAAACGTGTCAGTACCGTCAGTGTTGGGAACTGTATTACATTCCACCAAAGTCAAGTTAGTAGTCGTGAATGTGGTGTCGTCCATATCCAGATCAAACATCACCTCAATATCTGAGTTGACACAAGCCTCATCCTCATTCGGCGTGGGGTTAGGCAGAGGATAAATTTCTGAACTCTCCTCACATAAACTAACCTCAACAACTTCAGGAGCGTTGTTACATGGAATATCATAACTCACTCCATTTGATTCATTTCCGCTGACGTCAGTGACAGTAAGATAATATTCATCCTGCACTAAACTGCTTGGAGCCACCGCGGCAATGCTGGTGTCTGCCCAAGAGGTACTGCTCCCTGCCGTCTCCCCGTAGTTGACCGTTCCGCTTGATCCAAACTTCTTCCCGGTGATGGTGGCTGCTTGTCCTGCGGAATCATGACAAGACGGGCTCACAGAACACACAGAAGGTCGATTTGCATCAGACACATCAAAGTCTTCCAGATTTGAATAGTACCCGCCAAGCGAGGAATTCATTTGCACCTGAACATCCAAGGCCGTCCCCGAGGCAAAGTCGCTGGGCACCACTACCACAATCTGAGTATCCGTCCAGGTATCACCACAAGACGAAGGAGGCAACTCTGCTGTCACGTCTGTACCGTCTGAAGACCTAAAATAGACTGTTCCGGTGGAACTGCCAAAATTAGTGCCTCCAATAGTCACGTAATCACCGGCCGCTGCATCACTGGGAGAGACATAATCAATATGAGGACTATCAATAGAAATTTGACAGCTAGTGGAACCGTCACCGTCTTCATCAAACGAACAACTGGAACTCAAGCCAGCCACTGTGACGGAGACTGATCCGTCTTCTGAGCCAACTGGAATCTTGCTGAACAATTCATGTTCTTCAGAGTTAATGGAATCATAACATTCCGCTTCCACATCTGGAGGTGAATCTGTATCAAAACAGGTTTCTTCGCCGTCAGAAGAATACTGGTTTTGAAAAAAGACAACATCAGGGTTTGGGGTCAGGTAGAATCCTGCTATGCTCAAATAATCGTCAGTCTCTCCGGCTACGCCGTAATATTCGTTGGTTGGTGAGATAGAAGTGATGATGGGAGCACATTCGGCCGTTGTGCCGGTCGTCCAATTAATAGGTTGATCAGTGTCAGCACTGCCTAAATAATCATCCACGTGCGCACCTTCGCTAGCTCCGTCAAAGTCACCGTCCAGAGGATTACCGCAGGCGTCAGTCACCACGTTGTCGTAGGTACCATCTGATTGTAAGTCGCCTCCATACAACCGTGAGTAATAGTCAAATTCAGAATTTAAAGTATTGAACACCCGTGTGGTGGCTGAATCTCTATCTGTTCCAAAGTCAAAGCTTTGCAAGTTCTCCAAGCTGGCTGTGCTAAAGTCTGAGGCGGAAGAAATCAGGACTGAATTTGAATCATCAAAGGTATATGTCCGCATGGCTTCTGAAAAACCAAAGGCTACGGCCGTGTTCAAACACACGTCAGTCGCCCCGTCTGCTGGATAGGGAGATGAGGAGCTTTCTGCTACGTACGGAGGGACAGTGTCTGTAGTTGTTCCGGTGGTAAAGGTAAAAGTATGGTCATTATCCAGGGCTGTACCGTCACTCCCCAAAAGACCGCTTGTTCCACCCACAATAGTGCCAAGATAGGTGGTATTGGCCTCAAAGTCCGTTGAAGGCAGGAAAGAGGCGTGATCTGTACCGTTACTGGAGGCATCTGAATCAAGCTCTATGCTGCCGCTGACCACATTTTTCTGACAGGTCCCACCGGAACAGGAAGCAGACGCGCAGTCCGTGTTGGCTGAGCAGCTAGTCCTGGCGCCTAAACCCCCTTGAATTTGAAGGTAAAAATTACTCTTGATTGCACTACTCACAGTTATATCATCTGAGAACACGGCATACACATCCGTACACAGCGTTACATCTGTTTCACCATCCTCAGGATCAGTGGCCCGCACATAAAAGGTAGAGCCACCCGGCGGCGTTCCAGATGTACTCCCTGCCGGACACGGAATGTTATACTCCAGTCCATTTGAGGTATTCCCGTCCACTTCTACTTTTACATAGTATTCACCGTCCGTAATATCTCCAGGTGAGACAACGTTGATAGAATTAGTGCTCCAACTGGTACTGGTTCCCACTCCGGTTCCATAAAACACCGTGCCTGAACTTCCCAACTTCTTCCCGGTAAGAGTGCTTGACTGAGCGCCAGCATCATTACACTCAGGAGCCATGGCACACAAAGACGGTCGGTCTGTATCTGAAATAGTGAAGTAAGTAAAATTTGACCAGTAGCCATCTTTTGTTTCAAGCTGAATATCCAAGTCCGTGCCCACAGGATAGTCATCTGGCACAACCACAACTACTTGCGTGTCGCTCCAGGTATCTCCACACGAATCTGGCAGATCAGCCACCACATATTCCGGGTATCCAGCCTTTACTGTCTCTTCATCCGCTCGGAAATACACGAACCCTTCAGTATCACCAAAATTCTCTCCGCCCACGGTGACATAATCACCTGGTGCCGAATCATGCGGATCCATGTAATCAATGTACGGGCTATCTACCGTAAAAGCACAACTCACCGTACCGTCTGCATCTTCATCAAACAAACATTGACTTCCTTCACCCGCCACCACCACACGCACATCTCCGTCTTGAGAACCAACCGGTAGCTTAGTCAGGTCCTCAGATAAGGAGGCTGACAAGAAACAGACCGTTTCCTCGTTTGGTGGAAGTTCTTGGTCAAAGCAGGATAAATCTCCGGTAGAAGAGTAAATAGTGTCATTAAAAATGACTTCTGGGTTAGGAGTCAGGTATTCACCTGTGATGGAAATACTGGTGGCATCACTATCATCTCCGGTGGTGGTTGGATCATCTCCATACCCATAGTACTCATTGGTCGGGCTGATAGCTTCAATCAACGGAATACACGAGGCATTATCTCCGGTTTGCCAGTCCAATGGATCATCCGCTGTTCCGTCGCCATTAAAGTCGTAAGCGGGTGAAAAATAATCGTCTCCCCCCACATTTCCTGCAGGTGTTCCGTCAAAGTCACCATCTAGAGGATTTCCGCAAGCATCCGTAATCACATGAGAAAATGCGCTGGTCGTTGCGTCAATATCACCACCGTACAGTTCAGAGTAATATGTAGAGTTTGCCGTCAGAGCGGCGGAAGGACGAGTCATGGCATAGTTCCGGTCACCACCAAAGTCAAACGAGCGCAGATCGACTAAGTTGGTGCTGGGCAAAGTTGAGTCTGAGGAGACTAGAAAAGAGGTGTCATCATCCACGGTGTAGGTTCTAATGGCTTCAGAGAATTGGTAGTTGATTGGGGTATTCAAACACACGTCTGTTTCTCCTTCAGAGGGGAAGGGAGAACTTCCGGAAATTTCCGACACATACGGAGAAGTGGTATCAGTAGAAGTGCCGGTTGTAAAGGTGAAGGTGTGATCCTCATCCATGGTTAGCGCACCAGTAGAGATCTCAGATAAGATACCGCTTGATCCCCCGGCCACGGTGGCCGTATAAGTAGTATCAGATTCAAAATCAGAGGAAGGTAAAAATGAAAAATGGTCAGTGGTTTCACCGGCATCTAAAACATCAAGTTCTATACTTCCGGCTAGATTGTCACCCGTACAAGTGAAGCTAGTTGTGTCACATAGAGTGGAAGCACAGTCCGCATTGGCCGCACAAGCCCCTCCATTACCAGCTTTGTCTTGGAGAGTAGATGAATCAACTGCTCTTACATAAAACGTCGGATTGGCACTGGCTAAGGTTGCAGCAGTGGCCGTGATAGTATCAATATCTTTAGACAGCAGGATATAGATATCTGTACACAACACTACATCAGTCTCTGTATCCCTTGGATCAGTGCTGCGAACATAAAAAGTGGAACCGCTCGGAGGGAGCCCACCACCATAACAGTCAGTGGTACATCCACCTCCGCCATTCACATTGCCTGTGCCGGTTGCCGCTAAAAGGACCGAGAGTATGTATAACACTATCCCCCATGCGGCCAAAATGATCAGCAGCCCAATACCGGCATTAATCAGTACCCGCTTGGCCTGCTCAATCTTCTCTTCACTCCCCGCACTGGTCAGCCATAAAAATCCGCCGTACAAAATAAATACCACAGCCACCAGAGCCAGAATGCCCAACATCCAGTTAATTAAGGACAGCGCGATCTCAACGGGAGAACGCGTACCTAGTCCGGTGATGTCAAACGCAGTAGAAATTTGGGCTGAGGCCGGATCCGCCCAGGCTATGGCCACTAACCCAATCACGCTGGCCACTCCAAGTAAGCTGCCCCAGGTTACGTATGATGATGCTGTCCTCCGCATAATCGTTTTTACCCTAATTGTTCTTTGACTAGTCGTTGAACCACGTTTCCATCTGCCTGACCTTTGAGCTTGGCCATGGCCGCGCCCATGACTTTCCCAAACGGCGCACCGGCATTTTCTCCTATAACCATTTTCACTTGCTCCCGAATTTGATCTTCACTCAATTGCTCGGGCAAGTATTTTTGCAAAATGGAAATTTCCGCCTTTTCCTTGTCGGCCAAATCCGCGCGGCCGGCCGCCGTATACTGAGTCACGGAATCACGCCGTTTTTTCACTTCACGGGACACAACTGCAACCACATCTTCATCAGACAAGTCTTTTTGTTTGGCAATCTGTTCGTTGCGAACGGCGGAAACTAACATCCGCAAGGTGTTGGTGGCCTCTGCTTGAGATTGCTTCATGGCCTGTTTCAAATCGGTATTGATTTGAGTGAACAATGCTGCTGCAGTCATGCTCCTGTAAGGTTAAATAGGTTATGGTCTAGGGGCTGACGGACGGGTTGGTTTGCCTTTGCGGCCGCGGCCACGTTCCAGCACTTCGTCTAGTTTTCCAATTTTACGTAAATATTCGCGCTCATCAGCCATTTTGGTTCGGCGAATAGCCTTCAAACGCACGGCGCGCTTATTAGGCTTTTTAGCCATAAACTGACGTTTTTTGACACGGTTAATCATTCCCGTGGACTGAACCCTACGGGTAAAACGACGCATCAAACTTTCATTTGATTCGCCCTCTTTTTTGTTTACATCTATTACTGAAATAGTGCCACCTCCTTTGCAAAATAAATCCTGTTCATAGGTACCAAAATTCTACAATTTTTTTGGAACTAGGTCAAATTCGATTTTCAGCAGAGAACGACAAAGACGGCTCAGAGGGGTCTGCTCATCCGGGAGCTTCAAACACCCTTCTTCGCAGACCCCTCTTACGCCGCCGTATCGACCCTCTACCGCCATCATTCAGCTAAGGCGACAAAAGTCTGCACGTGCAGACCCCTATTTCTGCCCGGGCAGAAAAAGATGACAAATCCTAAAGATTCAGGCGTGCGTACGCACGCATCTTTTACGACACATACAATGTGCACACTCTACTAGAAGAAATCCCCATTTTGATTTAGCTTACTCGAGTTGGTCCATGCAGCGGCTCTCCGCCCATTAAGTGCATGTGGATATGTGGAACAACTTGTTCTCCATGAGGACCTGTATTCATAAATACTTTATAGCCGGTTTCATTTACTCCTGCCTTAAAAGCAATGGTTGGAATGTTCATGATGAGATGTCCGGCTAACTTGGAATCCTCGCTAGTCAATGCTTGTAGTGAAGGGATGTGTTTCTTAGGCACAACCAACCAATGGATTTTAGCTTTTGGGGCAATGTCTTTGAAAACTAGAATCTCATTATCCTCAAACTTAATGTCAGCCGGAATTTGCTTGGCCACTATTTTACAAAAGATGCAGTCTTCCATACCTATTTTCCCTTTTTCTCATCGGCTACATCTTCAACCGGCGGTTTGAAACCCTCCCCATCTTCTCCGGGTTGAGCATTTGGATCGCCAGCCTCTTGCATGGGGGTCACCATGCGCTGTTCAGTATCTGGGCCAAGTTTGTCCAAACGCTTCTTCAATTCAGGAATCATTTTTTCAATATCAATCACTTCTTGTGAGCCAGTCAGCATTTCACGCAACAGAATAGTCTCATCAATAATTTCTTTTTGTCCTAAAATCAAAGCAAAGCGTGCACCATATCTATCAGCCAAACCAAGCTGGGGACCAAGTGCTTCTCTAGTCAGGTTAGCCCGGACACGGAATCCAGCTTTGCGCAAGTCTTCTAATATCTTGAGTGAACGCTTCCGTGCGCTGGCTCCTATCTGAGCAAAAAACACGTCCGGCCGTGGAGGCAACAACATAGGCACATTCCGTTCCTTCATGGCCAGAATGATCCGCTCTATCCCCAATCCAAAGCCAACCGCCGGGGTGGCCTCCCGCGCACCCAAACTGGCCAACAATCCGTCATACCGTCCGCCGCCTCCTAAGGCCATGCCCGGCTCACCGTTCTCACCTGGCAAAGCAAACTCAAAGGCTGTCCGCGTATAGTAATCCAAACCGCGCACAATCCGTGGATTCAGTTGATACACAATTTCAGCACTATCCAAATATTCCAAAACTTGCGTAAAGTGCGTTTTACATTCCTCACATAAATGGTCTATGGTCTGGGGTGCGTTTTGAGCCAGCTCTTTGCAGTGGTCTACTTTACAGTCCAACAAACGCAATGGATTCTTAGCCAAACGACGTTTACAGTCCTCACACAACTCGCGTTTATGTTTCTTATAATACTCCATAAGTTGACCGCGGTAGGCCGGCCGGCAAGCGGCATCACCAATACTGTTGACTTGCACCACCACATCTAAACCTAGCTCTTGGTACAAGTGATACGCAATACTAATCAGTTCAGCATCCAAAATAGGTTCAGCTGACCCAATAATTTCCGCACCAAAGTGGTGTGCTTGGCGGTACCGTCCGGCTTGCGGTCGGTCATGCCGGAAAAACGGACCCCAGCTAAACAACTTCACCGGTTGTGGCTGGTTCACCATACCGTGTTCTACATAGGCCCGGGCAATACCGGCCGTCAACTCCGGACGTAAGGCAATGTACTCGCCGCTTTTATCCTGAAAGGCGTACATTTCCTTTTCTACAATGTCAGTGGCTTCACCCACAGCCCGGACAAACAACGAAGTGTGTTCTACTATAGGCGTATCAATCCGGTCGTACCCATACACCTCAGCCATGTGTTCGCACTTGCGCACCACAAACTGCCAATATGGCTGTTCATTAGGCAAAATATCTCTCATCCCTCTGACCAACTGGAGCTGTCCTTTGGTTTTAGGAATTTTCAGTTTGACGACCTGTTCTGCAACGGCTGTCTTAGGGGCAGCTTTTTTAGTTGTCTTTGGCATAAGCTTTATTCTGGATAAGTAAAAGGGGAAAATAATTCGATCTCCGTCAGTGGCCAGGCTCTAATCCATGTTCGGCCAACAAACTCACTTTTGTCTAACGGTCCAAACACGCGTGAATCCAAACTGGCTGTTCGATTATCTCCCATGAGGTAATATTCGCCCTCCTGAAGAGTCACATCATCATGTCCGGTGGTGCGAACAGAGTCGTCTAGGTATTGAGTTTCATCTAACTTCTTTCCATTAATCCGTACGGTGCCGTCTCTCACTACAATATGTTCTCCCGGCAGACCAACTATACGTTTGATAAAATACTGGCTGGGGTCTAAGGGATCTTTCAACACGACCACTTCTCCTCTCTCCGGTGCACGTAGCCTATACGACAGCTCATCCACTACCAAATATTCATAATCATGAAAGTTAGGTTCCATAGAGGCCCCCCGGACATAAAAGGGCTTAATCAGGTAATGCCGAACAGGAATGATAATGGCAAACACCACAATCACTACTTTTAGTACCTCCCAGAGAAACTCTAAGGAATTTCTGACTGTCCTGCGCACAGCAGAACGTTGTGATTCATTCATGAACATACCCAAAATTTATCAAATTAGGCCAAGTATATGCCATTTTTTGGCTTTGGTCAATTCTGTTTGGCTGGGTGGCGCAACAGGACTGAAGCGGCAATCAAAAAAGTGATCAAGGCCACTACCACCGGGATCACTCGTTCCCAACTCAGGATCCAGAAACTGACCGGTTGAGACTCTGCCTGCAAATCGTTTTCGGCATTCACCGTGGCTTGCGCCGTGTACTTCCCAAAACCCAACGTGGAATTCCAAGTAACATCAAAATTTCGTGTCGCCCCTGCTAATACCAGTTGTTTTTTGGGGTTGAGTGGAATATCGCCTATCCAGTCCTCTCCTCTATACAGGTCAATCTGCCCAATGGGCGTTAGGTTGGCGTTCCCGGTATTTTCAAATTCCACCTGAAACTGAATCTGTTGTCCGGGTGTATAAACCGTATCGTCTACAGAAAACACAGAAAATTTAGCCGCCTGCTGCAACCCGCCTTTGACGTTCAGCATGATTTGCGTACTGGTCACTACTTCTGTGGATCCAGTGGCCGGACTCACCACCACTGCGGCAGCATACCCACCTGATTGAGCGTCTGCGGGAACAATCACCGTTAGACTGACCTCTGCGGTTTGTCCCGGGACCACGCTCACTTGTGTCTGATCCAAGCTCAACCAGGAAACTGCCGCAGTAGACCCCTGGTTCAATAGTAATTCTCCGCGCAAACCAAACTCAAACGGCTGAAGGCTGAGCGTGTAGCTTTGGTCAGTCGTTGTTTCATTTGTGATCCGAATTTTTTTGTTGAATGTTTCTCCCAAATCAACGGCCTGGGTCACCCGGTTGGGGACCACAACTAAAGCCACGACTGGTTGCGGGCTCACACTCCAGACCAAAAAAACAGCCAAGGCTAGGCTACTGATAGACCACAAAACAGATCGCGTGAAATTGGTCATGAAAAAAGTATAGCACAGTTGACGAAAGGCATAAAAAATCAATATAATCGTTGCATGAAGTATGACTTGCCTTTTGATGGTCCAACAGAACCCGTAGAACCTGCCATACCCTCAGAAACCGCCGTTCCTACCCACGCCCGTATGGTCCTCACCGGCCTGGTGGGGGTGGCTTTGATCTTGTGGGGTATGATTGGAGGAGCAGTGTCTAGTGTGGTGTTATCAGCTCAAGATAAAATTATTGACAGCAATACTGACAGCTTGTGGAAGCAATTGGGAATTTTATCTGCCACCAAAGAAGAACCGGTAAAAGGTGAAAAGGCTGACCGCATCAATATTTTGATTTTAGGCTATGGCGGAGACGGACACCCGGGCGGGGGGCTGACGGACACCATTATGGTGGCGTCCATTAAACCCTCAACAGACGAGGTGGTCATGATTTCCATTCCGCGTGATTTGGTGGTGAACTTTGGTGGAAAAAAACCAGCAGAGCAAGAATGGCGGAAAATAAACTACGCCTTGGACTACGGCGGCGTGGAGTTTGCGCAAGAAAAGGTGGAAGAGGTCTTGGGGTTGCCTCTCCACTATTATGTCAGCGTAGATTTTGACGGGTTCCGCCAAATCATTGATGACATGGGTGGCGTGGATGTGTATGTGGAAAATTCTTTCACGGACAGCCAGTACCCAGACTATAATTACGGCTACCAAACCGTTAGCTTTGAACAAGGCTGGCGTCATTTCACAGGTGAACAAGCCTTGCAGTTTGCCCGCTCCCGTCACGGCAACCACGGAGAAAACTCCGACTTCGCCCGGTCAGCCCGGCAACAAATTATTATCAACGCCGTACGGGAAGACTTGTTGTCCGCCGGAACTCTCTTAAATCCCACCAAAATTTTGTCAATCTTCACCAGTTTAGGCGACCATGTGCGCACCAATGCGGAAATCTGGGAGCTTGCCCACCTTGGCGCCTTGGCAAGAGATATTCCGTCTGAAAATATGGTGAGTCGAGTCATTGATCAAGGTGAGGGTGGATTTTTAACGTCTGAAATTGTTCCGGAAACCGGCGCATATGTGTTGTTGCCCAAAGTAGGTTTGGGTGACTTCTCAGAAATTCAACAAATGGCCAGTACCGTGTTTGATCAACCGGAGTTAGTGAAAGAGGAGCCGACCGTAGTTATTCAAAACGGATCAAAGGTCACGGGTTTAGGTGCGCGGACAGCCGAAGTGTTACGCAACAGCCATTTTGATGTAACGACCATTGCCAATGCAGAGGTACGAGATAACGCCACTACTTTGATTTTTGATCTGAGCGCTGGAGAAAAGCCAGTGGCCTTAGATGAGTTAGCCAGCCTGTTGCACGTAGGGACACAACACATCAAAACGGTCACTGAAACTGCATTAGATCCGGCCGTAGTCAACACTAAAGAAGTTCCGCCTGGAACAGACTTTATTGTTGTCCTGGGGCTGGACTATAGCGTGGCTGAAAAAGCAAACGAATGAACTCATCACAAATCATCACTCAAAAACTCCCTAAGGTTTCCCTTGTGGGGCGAGCCAACGTGGGAAAATCGACCTTGTTTAACCGCTTAGCAGAAAAACGGAAGGCAATTGTTTCACCCATGCCCGGGACAACACGGGATTGGAATACTTCTGTGGTTGGTTGGAATAAAGCGACATTTGAGTTAGTTGATACCGGAGGGTTGGACCAGCTAGGCAAAGAAGAGCTGGACCGCGCTATAGAAGACTACGCCAGACGCGCCATTGAAAGTTCCGAGGTGTTAGTGTTTGTGGTAGATGGACGCGTCGGCATTTCTCCAGAAGACCGGCGCATTGCCCGTGAGCTGCGTGAGTCCGGCAAGCCAGTTATTTTGGCTGTGAACAAATGTGATACACAAACTGTGAGGCAAGAAGCGCAAACAGAGGCATTTGGATTAGGATTTAAAACGGTCATCTTTTTGTCGGCAACAAATGGATCCGGGACTGGTGACTTATTGGATGAAATGACTAAACTGCTTCCGGTCAGCAAAGAAAAGCCGCTTGAACCTGAAATCAAGATTGCTATTGTGGGAAGACCAAATGTGGGAAAGAGTTCTTTCTTGAACGCCTTAGTGGGTGAAGAACGCGCCATTGTGTCTTCTGTTGCTCACACCACCAGAGATATCAACCAATCTGAGTTTACCTATAAAGAAAGACCCATGGTGTTGTTAGACACCGCCGGGATCAGACGCCGCAGCAAATTACTTAACCAATCAGAAGGAAATTTGAAGTCGATTGAACGCGAGAGCGTCCACTCTTCTCTGAATGCCATGAAGATTGCGGACGTGATTGTTTTGGTGTTAGAAGCAAACAAAGAAGTGACTGATCAGGACAAACGGTTAGCTGAGTTGATTAAGGAAAGTCGTCGCGGAGTGATTATTGCCGTCAACAAATGGGACTTGGTTCCAGATAAAACTGCAGATACTATCAACCAATACATTAAATACTTCTCTTCACAGCTACCATTCCTGTCTTGGGCACCAATGGTGTTTATCTCAAGCGTGAACAAGCAACGCTTGAAGGACGTACTGGATTTAGTCTTGGAAGTCCAGGAAGAACGGAATAAATTCCTAACTGATGACGAATGTGAGAATGTGTTACGTACCGTGGAAAATAAATATAATCCTAAAGCCAGAGTTGATGTAGCACATGGAAAGAAACGCCCTCTGTTAAAGTTGGTTGGTATGACTCAAGTGTCTATGGCAGCTCCCACATTTGTCATCTACACTCCAAAACCAAGACACTTAGCTCCAGCCGTAGTGCAGTTAGTGGAAAAACACTTGCGCGAAGAATTTGAATTTTTAGGCACTCCAATATTTATAACTTCACGGGCACAGCCCGACTATAAGTAACCTACACAACGTATGGCCACAAAATTTGTCATTGGTTTAGGGAATCCAGGAGAAGAGTATGTTTGGTCCAGACATAGTTCTGGGTTTATAGTCATAGACCAGCTAGCTAAGGACTTGGGCGTAAAAAAGGACGATTGGAAACTGGACAAATACTCCGGCGCCATGACCGCCAAAACCAAAGTGAAGTCCCAAAGCGTGGTGTTGGTGAAGCCTATGAAGATGATGAATAACTCGGGAAAAGTGGTGGCTCAGGTAGTTGGGAAAACAAAACCGGAACATATCTTGGTTATGTATGATGATAAGGATTTACCCTTAGGAACGTTGCGCGTACGCAAAATGGGTTCCAATGGAGGACATAAGGGTTTAGGTGGAATTTTGCGCTTACTCAAAACAGAAGAAGTTGGGCGCCTGCGCTTTGGTGTTGGGCCGCGGAGCGCTGGCGGGATTAAAAATATTGTGGATTATATTTTGGGTGAATTCAAACCGGCAGAACAAAAGGTGGTGAAGTCTTTGGCCAAAAAAGCATCTCAAGCCGTCCAAACATTTATTCTGGAAGGGATAGACGCCACCATGAATGAGTGGAACACAAAGTTTGCTAAATAACATCAGGCCATGCGGGAAATACAGAGAACAATTGTAGCGGCCCTTATTTTCAGTCAGGACAACAAACTTCTCCTGGGGAGAAAGGATCCGTCTAAAGGCGGGGTGTACCTAGATTGTTGGCATACTCCCGGAGGAGGTGTGGATGAGGGAGAGACTTTTGAACAAGCCATGACCCGCGAGGTACTGGAAGAGGTTGGTTTGGATATTACTCCCTATACCCTGGAACGTATTCCCATTATTGATTACGGCGTGGCTGAAAAAACCCTTAAGGATACCGGTGGAAAGGTACTTTGTCACATGGAAAATTTATTTTGATTTTTTAGGAATACAAAGCGAGCGGCGGAAGAGGGGTCCGCGAAGAAGGGTGATTGAAGCTCCCGGATGAGCGGACCCCTCTGAGCCGTCCTTGCGCTCTGTGCGTGAAAATCGAAATAAAAAATTCGCCGGTTCAAGCCCCTGCGCAAGGCAACATGAGAAGGAGGGTTCTCATGCACTTTACACAAGGACTTCAAACGGCGAATTTCACGAATTGGTTTCCCGCACTATGCCGCACCAGAGACGAATCGTTCATCAAGGAGGGTTAATGAACGACTCAAATCTTTGGCACGACATGGTATGGGCAACTGCCTCGGACGCCAGATAGTAGCAAAAAGGAAGTTATTGTCAAGGACAAATTGGTTAGGTTTTGAGGTGTGCGATGGCATGTGTCGCAAAACGTATTCGGCTCAGATTGTGTGCGTACGCACAGGGTAAAGTATAAGTAATCTGAATGTTTTTTAGTCTGCACGTGCAAGTGTCGCAAAATATGTGTGCGTACGGAATGAGCGTTAGGACGGTAAATTGGATGAAAATCGATTTACAAGCAGCGAAAAATGCACTAAAATAAGGATACTCATGGCTACGGTGACACCGGAAATGCCCATAGAAAAGCTGGCTGTGGGTCAAGAAAAGGTGATTGGCGGGTTCGCGCATCTGACCGGAATCGTCTTTTTTCTCAGCCAGACCCTCCCCCCTGTATTGAAATACAGGCGGGTTTTGTATTTGGCCAAGAGTAAAAAGGAGGCCGACTGGTTGCGGCAAGCGTTGCTGTTTTTTCAACCCTCGGTAGATATAGAAGAATGGACAAATGCGGCGCCTGGTGCGGCGCTTGGGGTAGATGTACTGCTGGCTTACCCGGACTCTTTAGATACCTCCACCGTTTCGCCCCGTGACGTGCGTGAACTGACTTTCCAGTTAGCCGTTGATACTAAACTGGCTCAAAGTAATGTGGTCGAACGACTCAGCTTAGCTGGGTATGACCGGGTGGGGAAAAAGGCAGAGCAAGTAGGAACCTTTTCTGTGATTGGAGATGTGGTTGATGTGTTTGGATCACTCAACAATCATTTCCGCATTCAGTGGGACTATGACCGGATTGGAAGTATTGAACGAATCAGTCAGTCAGGAGATGCGGCGGCAGTCACTAGCGCGGTGACCTTCTACCCATGCTCTTTGGCCGGAAAAGGAACATATACACTCTTGGATAATGTCCGAGACCGACTCATTATTCATGAAGAAGATACTCCCCTTCCCACGCAACGTGCGGCGGTGCTGACCTTGTCTCATTTTGTGATGGATGGGGTGATGGCTACTCACCAACGCCGACTTCCACCTTCCAGCGTTGGATTAGAAGAACTTTTTCGGACGGTCAAACAATTTGAACGGCGTTGGGTAGCCACTCAGTTTTCAGACGCAACACACAAACAACTCAAACCGCTCGCCGAATCTGTGAGCTTGGATGTACGGGAAACTACCTTGGAATTAGAAGGGTTTACTGACCAGGAACGAAATTTTTGTTTAATAGGTGATGCGGATGTGTTTGGTGCGGAGTGGGTGAAGAAACATACCAACACCAGAAAATCGATCTCAAAAACAGCTGGTGCTGGATCACCCCTAGTCTTGTCCATTACTCCTAGAGATTATGTGGTGCATGTGTATCACGGTGTGGCGCGGTTTAGCGGAACAACAGTGATGGAAGTGAATGGGATGAAACGGGATTATTTAATTTTGGAATACGCCGGCAAAGATAAGTTGTATGTTCCGGCTGAAACAGCCGACCGCGTAGAAAAATATGTAGGTTCAGCTCACCCCAAAGTGCATTCACTGCATGATGCCACTTGGGAAACGGCCGTGCGTCATGTGCAAAAACACACGCTTGAGCTAGCTCAGGAGTTGCTCAAGATTTATGCCCAACGGGAATTAGCCAAAGCCAGGCCCATCACTCCACACCAAGAGCTTGAGGAACAAGTGAATGCTGGTTTCCCGTATGAACTCACGGAAGATCAACAGACTGGACTTGAAGCGGTGTATGCAGACTTAGCCAAGGACACACCTATGGACCGCTTGTTATGTGGTGACGTGGGGTTTGGAAAAACAGAAGTGGCTCTGCGGGCTGCAGTGCGTGTGTTGGCACAAGGCATGCAGGTGACCGTCCTAGCACCAACAACCATTTTGGTTCAGCAACATTTTGATACATTTGAGCGTCGTTTGGCCAACACCGGGTTCAACGTAGGACTTCTTTCCCGCTTCCGTACCGCCGCAGATCAAAAAGACACTGTAAAGAGGTTGGCCGCCGGAAATGTGGATATTGTCATTGGCACACACCGGATTCTGTCCAAAGACGTAAAATTCAAAAACTTGGGTTTAGTCATCATAGATGAAGAACAACGCTTTGGTGTGAAGCAAAAAGAAGTCTTGCGTAAACTCCGCTCTGAAGCACACGTACTGACTCTCAGTGCCACACCTCTCCCCCGCACTTTGCACTTGGCGCTCAGTGGCGTACGAGGCATTTCCACCATCACCACTCCTCCACCCGGACGTCTGGGAATTGAATCCTTTGTGACTCCGTACGACTCTGAATTAGTGAAGTCAGCCATCACCCGTGAGCTTGCCCGCAAAGGTCAAGTGTATTTCCTGCACAATGACGTAGACACCATTCAAGCCAAAGCTCATGAATTACAACAATGGTTTCCGGCGGTTCGGATTGGCGTGGGTCATGGACAGCTTCCAGAAAGTGAACTGGCAGGCGTCATGCATGCTTTTGATACCCAACAGGTGGATATCCTAGTCTGTTCTACTATTATAGAAAATGGTCTTGATATTCCGCAGGCCAACACCTTAATTGTGGAACGAGCCACCAACTTTGGTCTGGCTCAACTGCATCAACTGCGTGGCCGGATTGGTCGTGGGACAACTCAAGCCTATGCATATTTCTTTTACCATTCGCGTGATCTGACAGATGAAGCCAAGATGCGTCTGAAGGCTTTAGAAGAAGCACAAGAGCTTGGTGTGGGATTTGAACTGGCTATGCGTGATATGGAAATTCGCGGCGTTGGTTCTATTTTGGGTAAAAATCAGCATGGACACGCAGAAACCATTGGTCTGAATTACTACTCTCGCCTCCTCTCCTCTGCTGTGGCAGAACTCAAGCAAGGGAAAATGCAGCCACTCATTAGAGATGTACCGATTGATATTCCCCTGTCCACCACCATCCCTGAAGATGTGGTGCCGGATGAAGGTGAACGAATTTTACTCTATCAACAATTTGCAAATATTCGTGATGAAGAAGAGTTACGCAAAGCCAGGCACACCTGGGAACCCAAAGCGTATGAGTTTAAACAATTATTTGATCTGTTTGAAATTCGTTTACTCATTCAATCCTCTCAGATTGTATCTATAGATACCAATTATCCTAACAAGAATAATGGTTTACCGAGTGAGAAAATTATCATCAAAACCATGAATCCAATAGCGTATGGATTTGTTGAACAACCGTTTGAACGCGTGGATGAACGGACGGTGCGGGTATATAAAGAGGACTTAGGTGAGGATTGGGTCAAGACTCTCATGCGTTGGATAAAACAGCTAAACGATTTGCAACAGACCTCTTAAAACACAACACCCCCCCTGTCCAGTAGAATCCCGCGAGGGATTCCTCCGAAACAGGGGTGTTGAAGGTGCAGGGACACGGAACCGGATCCAAGTGGCCGCCTAGGACCCAGGCTGCTTGCAGACGCGGACGACCCGATGGTCGTCGTTCCAGCGGGCGTCGCGGACGACGCAGCGGAAGTTAAGCACCCACCTGCCGTCGCGCCAGCGCAGGCACGGGACAAAGAGGCAGCGGCCGGGGCGCCGCCAAAGGGTGTCTGGGAACGCCAGGTAGAACTCGCGCCACTCCGTGGGGATGGCCTCAACCTGGACGAGCATACGCTCGGCGTGATGCTGGCCCGTGCGGCCACCCATCTCCAGGGAGCGGTAACGCATGACCCGGCCGTTAACGTATTCCTCACCCAGGAGCAGGAATCCGGCCAGCTCCAGGACGGATTCGCCCTCGACCTGGCAGCCCGCTTGCAGCAGGTCCCAACCTTCGGAACGCTTGTCACGTACGAAGCCCGTGGAAGGCGGCTCCAGGATCACGGGGGACAGAGTCACTGTAGTCATCTCAACACCTCCTTGAATGGGTTAGATGCAGCCGGAAAGGCAGGATTAGGCTTTTATCCTGTATTTATGGCTACATCTCACACAAGAGCTTTGGGAACGTGGGAATTTATAATATTTTGAATAAAAAAGGGCTAAATAGAATTTACTCCTTTGCTTTTTTTTCTTTTCTTCAAATACCTACTAAAAGCCTGGTCAAATCGTTTAAGTTCTTTTGGTGTCTTCTGAAGATACCCATACACTTTTTCAAAATTGATATGAGAATACTCATGGATCATTTTATTGCGAAACTTTCCTATGCCGGAAGACTGTTTGGCCAACTCCATTGAAATCACTTTTTTTTGTCCCAACAATTGAATGACCTCTTCATACGTTTGAGGAGAGGTTCCAAAATCCTCAGTGAGTATATGTGATCCAATATCAAGTATAGATTCTATCCCGAGAGCTAAGTAATGTAGCACAGCACCCATCTCAATCTCATCCTTCTGTAAATTTTCTAACGTGCGACCACCTAAGTCTTCCAAAACTCGAATGGCCTGCTGTAATTTCACTTTCTTTTCAATAATAGACTGGTGATCAAGTGTCATACTGCAGCTCGCGCTTTAAGCTCACGTAAATAACGTGAGTCTTCGTAAGAATGTAAGATGCTTGTTTTCAATACAGCCTCTTCATGTCTTGAATGATTCAACAAGGGCACTCCTTGAATAACAGAGCGATGCGCCAAGAGAGGTGAGGCTGTTTCAATATCAATAATATCAATGTTATCTGTATGTAACAATTGAGATATGTCAGCAAAAATTTTTGACTCGATTTTGTCCTTATTAACTCGAGACTTAAACAACAAGGCAATGTCAACATCAGATAAAGGACCGGCTGTACCTCTGGCGTACGAACCAAATAAGTACGCTTGCTGCAATGGGTAGCGTTGTAGTTTCTGTCTGAGTTGTCCTATGTTTAAATCCAACATAGGTTTAGATTATCTCAATTACTGAGTTAAATCAAGCTGGAAATCGAACTTACTTTTTGGCTTTGGCCTTAGCTGCTTTTGGTTGCTCAGCTTTGTGAATCTGTTGCAGTTTGTACAGGCCCCATATGAAATAAATCCAGAATGGGAGGTAGGCAATAGCGCTGGCAATGGATTCACCTGGAACTAAGCGTTGATACGGATCAAGCGTTGCTGGTTGTTCAATGAATTGATAAGACAGGGCCCGGTAAATACCAACTGGGATGGAAATCAAGCTGCCAATGGTGAACACACTCAGTCCAATGACCACATACAAGCGGTAGAGTGGTGAATGCATGCGTTCTTCTTTAGTTTCAACTGCGCGAGTCACCAACACATGAATCACACCAATGAGCAGTCCAAACATGACCATGGTCAAACCTCGGATGATGTCACGTTCAGCACCGTGAGCTGGAATTTCATAGACCGGCTCAACTGCTTTTGGGTTGCCGTTGGCATCCACCACTTGCACAGCAGGAGTTACATATTCAGGCCGGTAAGAAAATTCTGAGCCAAATTGGTTGGCAAAAAATCCGTTGAGTAAGAATGACAACCCACCCACAAAAGTAATGATGGAAGCCAAAATCATGAAGTACAGATAAATTTTCAAAATGAACCGAGGGGTGAATGAAACTTCAGAACTCACGCCTTGCTTCCGTTTCACCGTATACACAATCAAGGCAATGATAATTCCCAGAACAGCAACTGGGATCATGGAAAAGAGCAAAGGGAAAATAAATGTAGACGACATAAGATGTGCGTTAAGATTCAATGGAAATTTCCATAGGTTCTAACGGCTCCTCTGCGGGGCCGTTTTTGACTGAACCATCTGGATTAAATTTTGATCCGTGACATGGACAGTTGAAAGATTTTTCCTCAGCTGACCACGCGACTGAACAGCCCAAGTGCGTACACACTTTGGACATGGCGCGCAACCTGCCATTGTCGTTATACACGGCTGCGTCGCCAATGATTTTACCTTCTCCTACGGAAGGCACCTCTCCTTGTTTCACTTGCATGCACACAGTATAGCGCAAACCGCCTATCTGGAGCAATTCTTTTTATTGTCTGCCGTATGTCTGCTGGAGAAATCCTCCAATTTCGTTCTCAACTTTTTTTAAACTGGAGTAAATGAAAGCAATGAGGAGTAAACCTCCAAAAAACGTTCTTGCCCAAAATGAGGGAATGTTTCCAAAGACTCGTAAAGTGTTATCTTTTCTTTTTTGTACCGCAGCACCTATTAAGGTCGATTTTTTAACGGTCAAGTATTCGCCAAATACATTTTTACTCACACTGTACTGGTATTCTGGGAAACGGGCTTGTAGCTTGGTCTGAATTTCAGACAAAGACACGTTTGGGTTCATGAGTGAAATATTCATAATCTGGATTATCTAATTAGTTCTCCACAGGCAGTATACCATTCCCTCTTGTCACGAAAAAGCCCTCTGCTAGCCTACTCACTATGACAGACATTTCACACATTGGACGGGCTGATCCCCTCTTCCCTGCAGACTTGTGGCACTTAGTAGATCCGCCTAAGGAATTATTTTTCCGCGGGCAGTTTCATTTGCTGCAAGACAAGCATCCGCTAGTCGGCATAGTGGGAACCCGCCGGGCAGATCCTACCGGACGGCGGTTAAGCCGGCGAGTTGGCGAACTACTGGCCCAAGCAGGCTGCACCGTAGTCAGTGGTCTGGCCTTGGGAATAGATGCCGAAGCACATCACGGTGCACTGAAAGCAGGTGGCCATACTGTTGCTGTCTTAGGCAGCGGACTGGCTGACCGCACCATTACTCCACAACAACACCTGGGACTGGCCCAGCAAATTGCAGCCCATGGTGGTCTACTCCTCAGTGAATACCCACCTACCTATCCGGCCGGCAAGTACACCTACCCCGCACGCAACCGAATTATTGCCGCCCTCGTTAGCCATCTCATTGTCATTCAAGCACCGGTTGGTTCAGGAGCGTTAATTACCGTTGACCACGCCTTACAATTAGGAAAATCAGTCGCCGCTTTTCCCGGTCCCAGTCTCAACGCAGCATGGGCCGGAACAAACCAACTCTTGCAACAAGGAGCTGAGGTGTTATGTGAACCAGAAGACGCACTCCAGTGGTTAGGTCTCACGGGACAGCAAGCGCTACCGTTAGCAAAAAATCCTGAGGGGCACGGGATAATCGAACTACTTCTTCAGGAGGCGTTAAGCACAGAAGAGTTGGTCCAAAAAAGTGGAAAATCTGTGGCTCAGATTTTGCATGAGTTGAGTAGTTTAGAGTTGGCAGGACAAGTCTGGCGCGTGGCTGGAAAGTGGACTGCACGAGTTCAGAAAAGTTGACAGACTGAGAGGGAAGGTTGTATAACGCTGACCATGGCAAAAAAATTAGTTATTGTAGAAAGCCCAACCAAAGCAAAAACTATTTCGCGCTTTCTGGGCAAGGACTACGTGGTGGAAGCTTCGTTTGGTCATGTGCGTGATTTACCCAAGAGCAAAATGGGGATTGATATTGAACATGACTTTGCTCCGCAGTACTTAGTTCCGCTCAAAGCGAAGAAAAGAGTAAAAGAACTCAAGGCAATCGCCAAAACTGCTGACGCAGTTTTGTTTGCAACAGATGAAGACCGCGAAGGAGAAGCCATTTCCTGGCATTTGGCAGAATTGTTAGGCATGAAACCGGAGTCAGTCCAGCGGATTGTGTTTCATGAAATTACCAAAGACGCCATTACTCACGCGTTGGAAAATCCCCGGCCAATCGACTTACGTTTAGTAGACGCTCAACAAGCTCGCCGTATTTTAGACCGCTTGGTGGGGTATGAACTCTCCCCTTTCTTATGGAAGAAAATTTATAAAGGATTATCTGCCGGACGGGTGCAATCTATTGCCGTACGTTTTGTAGTTGAACGCGAACGGGAAATTCAAGCGTTCAAACCTCAAGAATACTGGACCATTGAGGGAGTATTCACTACCAAAGACAACGGAAAGTTAGAAGCACAGCTTGCCGTATATGAAGACAAGAAATTAGAAAAACTTGGCGTGACCACTGAAGCTCCAGCCAAAGAGATGGTGGAAAAAATGCTGGCTGGTGCATGGACGGTGAAAGAAATCCGCGTTAAAGAACAACAACGTTCCGCCGCAGCTCCCTTCACCACCTCTACACTCCAACAAGAAGCCAACAACCGTTTGGGTTTTTCATCTAAACAAACCATGGTGTTGGCTCAGCAGCTGTATGAAGTTGGACACATTACCTATATGCGTACAGACTCCGTGAACTTAGCGGAAAAATTCCGCACGGACGCTGGAGCCTACATTACAGAAAAATTTGGAGCCAAGGCGTTCACTCCTCGCCAGTTCAAAGGTAGAAAAGGAGCCCAAGAAGCGCATGAAGCCGTGCGCCCAACTGAAGCGGCCCAGACTCCGGAATCCATGCAAGGGACTTTAGAACCCGGTCAATGGAAACTCTACGACCTCATTTGGAAACGCGCCGTAGCCTCACAAATGGAAAATGCGGTGATTGAACAAACTGCTATTGATATTGGAGACGCAGGTAAGTCGATTTTCAGAGCGAACGGGTCCCGCGTCAAACTCTTAGGCTGGATGAATGTCTACCCAGAACGCGTGACTGAACATTCTCTCCCTGCCGTGCAAGCTGGTGACGCGGTGGTCACAGAATCCATCACCTCTGAACAACATTTTACTGAGCCACCACCACGCTACACTGAAGCTTCCTTAGTTAAAGCTTTGGAAGAAAAAGGAATTGGTCGTCCTTCTACCTACGCGCCAACTATTTCTACTATTGTGGACCGTGGGTATGTAGTGAAAGAAGAAAAAAAACTCAAACCAGAAGAGATTGGATTTATTGTGAATGACTTGTTGGTGGAACACTTTCCTGAGGTGGTTGACTTTGATTTCACGGCTAAAATGGAAACTGATTTAGACCGCGTGGCTGAAGGACAACAACCATGGCAACCAATCATCAAACAATTTTATCAACCGTTCCACCAACATCTTATGCAAAAACAGGAGGAAGTGAAAAAACATGAGGAGGCCACTTCAGAAGTATGTGAAAAGTGCGGCAAACCCATGATCATTAAGTTTGGACGGTTTGGAAAATTTTTGGCCTGCACCGGGTTTCCAGACTGCCGCAACACTAAACAGTTGGATGAGTCTGGAAATATTGCACCAGATCCAGTGACGGATGAAAAATGCGACTTGTGTGGCGCACCCATGACGGTCAAGCGCGGTCGGTTTGGAACATTCTTGGGTTGTACTAAATATCCGGAATGTAAAGGTATTAAAAAAATAGATAAACTGACTGGTATCCCCTGTCCTAAATGTAGTGAAGGTGAGCTGGCAGAAAAACGTTCCAAACGCGGAAAAAACTTTTACGCTTGCAACAAATATCCAAAGTGTGATTTTGCTATGTGGAATAAACCCACGGGTGAAAAATGTCCGCGGTGTCAATCTTTGTTAGGCTACGGAACAAAAGGAACAGTGGTGTGTTCCAACAAGGAATGTGAATACAAAACGGCTGCGCCTACGGATTAGTTTTAATAGAGAAGCGCGGTCTGTGGATAACCCCCGCGCACGCAGAACTTTTCCACAGGTCTTATTTTTATAAAATTGACATCTCAGGCGGTCTTCTTTACAGTGGCGCCACCTCAAGGGGTTTGTCCAGGCTTCTGTCTCTACTCGCCCGTGATCCCGTCTTCGCGCTCCGCATCCGCGGCACGCGCATCACCCTGGTCCCCGCCGAACACGGCGAAGACCCCTCCATCTACAACGACCAGGACCAGGCCGTCAGCGAGGTAGCGGTCTGGCTTCCCGCCGGTCGGGTGGTGGTGAACTTCACCACCCTGGGCTCCGCCACGGCCACCTTCATCCTGCTCGTCTGCGGCAAGCAGGTCGACTGGTCCAAAGTCATCCACGACCAGATGACCGGCAACAACAAGGCCCCGGACGAGCTGGAGGCCTTCATCAACTGGCACAAGGCGCCCGGCGCCCCGTGACCTGATCAGGACCCAGCCCGCCGTCCGTCACCGCACCTTCACCCAGCGCGACGCGTCTCTAACCACAGAGATTCGTCGCGCTGCTTCCGTTTAACGGCCATTGACGGAATACAGCACTAGGCCTAACAATTACCCACATGACTCCACCGAAAATGAAAATCGAAATTCAACCGCTACTCAATAAAATTGCGGGCAGTAATCCTAAAGCGAATTTGGAATTAATCAAACGGGCGTTTGAATTTGCCTACGCAGCGCACGGTGACCAACTCAGAAAATCCGGTGATCCCTACATTATCCATCCCATGGCTACGGCGGACTTACTAGCAGACTTACACATGGATGATGAAGCCATTGCTGCCGGTCTCCTGCATGACGTCCCAGAAGATACAGACAAAACACTTGAGGATATAGAAAAAGAATTTGGACATGAGATTCGTTTCATGGTGGAAGGAATCACTAAATTAGGAAAACTCAAATACCGTGGAAATGATCAGTACGTGGAGAATCTGCGCAAAATGTTTATTGCCATGGCGCAGGATATTCGTACTATTGTGATCAAATTCTGCGACCGGATTCACAACTTGCGCACGCTAGCCGCACTCCCCCCAGAAAAACAAAAACGCATTGCCATGGAGTCCATGGAAATTTTCGCCCCAATAGCCAACCGGCTCGGCATGGGTGAAGTGAAAGGTTTGATAGAAGACTTGTCTTTTCCCTACGTTTTTCCTGATGAATATAAATGGCTGATCAGAAAAGTAAAACCACGCTTTGAAGAGAAAAAACGTGTGGTAGATGAAATGATTGCAATTATGCGCGTAGAGATGGACAAGCATGGGCTCAAGGCCGATATTCACGGGCGGGCCAAGCATTTGTTTAGTTTGTATCAAAAGTTGCTACGGCATAACCGCGACGTAGGAAAAATCTACGACCTGGTGGCTATTCGGATTATGGTGGAAGATGTGGTGGACTGTTACGAAGCCTTAGGCATTGTGCATGAAATTTGTCATCCGCTGAAAGGACGAATCAAGGATTATATTGCCTCGCCTAAACCCAACGGCTACCAATCCATCCACACCACGGTATTCAGCCCCAAGGGAGAAATTGTTGAAATACAAATCCGAACCAAAGACATGCACGAAGAAGATGAGTACGGAATTGCCGCTCATTGGCTGTATAAGGAAAGGCATGCCTTGTCAGACATGGACCGACAAAAGTACAACTGGTTGCAACAGCTTCTAGATATTCAAAAGCACGCTGAGACGGAGCAGGATTATTTGGATTCCTTGAAAATAGATATCTTTCCTAATCAAATTTTTGTGTTCACACCAATCGGCGACGTGATTGAGCTACCAGAAGATGCTACGCCTGTGGACTTTGCCTATCGTATTCACACTGACCTGGGTGACAAATGCGTTGGCTCAAAAGTAAATGATCAAATTGCCAGTTTAAACACAAAACTACGCAGCGGTGATATGGTTGAAGTATTCACAGATAAAAATCGCAAAGGACCAAACCCTGACTGGCTAGAATTTGTCAAAACTTCTTCAGCCCGAGAACGAATCAAAGAGTACGTGAACAAACGTCAACTTCCGTCTACTCCTCCGTTGATTGGGTAAGTTGTTCCAAAATATTTTTCCACTGGAGTTGATACGGCGCCGTACGTAAGCCCTCACGAATAAGATTTTGAATTGGTTCTATCAGCCCTTGCGGCGTAGCCTCTTCCTGAATCAACAACAACTCAGCCAAAGCAAAATTATATTCCGCTGCCTGAGGAGCCAGCCGTTGCGCGGCCTGCAACTCAATTTTTACTTCTGCTGCGTCCGTCCCCTGGGCATATAACTCTTGGGCTGTCCAGTAGTGATACTGAGCCAGGAGTAAGCGCCCACCAACCCAAAGTGAGAAGAGTAAGAAAACTGCTGAAACAGCCAGTGCGAGCATAGAAAACGTGGTGATCAGACGCTCAGATTTGATAGACCAATCAGCCGGTGACCACAGAGAACGGTGTAAGGCAGCCAGAAGTACCCAGAACAGCACCAGGCTAGCAAGACCTACAGGCAAAATAAAAGCGGCAACAACTACAGCTACCCAAGCTGAAAAAGCTCCCCATTGTTCCTGAGTTGGATTGGTGCGACGCCACTCTTTCAACAAGCACCACAACATACATCCAACAACGGAACCCCAGGCAACTACTCCAATGATACCCAATCCCACCAACCATGACAGCACAGATGAACTGGCCAATGTGACAAAAGCTGTAGCAGTTGGGTTCTGTGCGGCAGATAACAATACAAAATTTTGTTGTCCAACTCCCAGTCCTGGGTTATGCAACTGTTGTGCAATGAGTTGCCAAGTGTCAGCGGTAGATAAAAAGATGTCGGTTTGGAAAACCCCTACCTCTAAGGATAAACTAATAACTGCAAAGGCCATCAACCCAGCAACCAGCATAGATTTTTGCACTAGCTGAGTTGAGGTAATGAGCCGTTGACCCAGTAACCAAATGGCTAATCCCACCAATAATACCCACCAAGCCTGGGACTGGTCCAAGAAAATCAGCGCGGTCATACACAGAACTAACACGCCCATACTTACCCAGCGTTCCCAGGCCCATTGCAAGCTAAGTCGTAGAGACAAAACCACCGGAACACACACCGCTAAAAAGACCCCTGTTTGACTAGCCAGGCGGGAAATAAAACTTACGGTAACTGGACTCACAGTGGTAATCCATACTCCTAAGCTACCAAGGGCGCCAAGTGCGGCAACCAACCACAGCCAGTGTTTGAGAGAAAATCGACCTGGAATATTCACCATCAACACAAACAGCACAACAGCTGCTGTAGCGGCCATCAAGCCATCTCCGTATAAATCACCAAAACCCCAGACACTTACTCGGGGTAAATCTGAATGCAAAGCCGCGGCCACATTCACTCCAAACCAAAACAACACCGCCAAATCCAACCAATGCCAGCTCCAACTGACTGCCCCGCGGGACAACAACAAACTGAACCAAGACACCAACCCAAACACTATCACCCAAGTGAGCAGAATTGTTTTTGTGAGTTCACTTGAAATAAAATTAGCGCCTGTCACCCCTAACATGGCCAGGCCAACTCCAACCAACAAAAACCAACTTAACCAATTCGTTCCAACCACAGGCGCGTGCGCAACAGATGCACGAGCTACTTTTTTCACCCTCCGTTTGGCCATATCTTAGGTTAACTTTTTCACCAGCCGGTCTAATTCCTCATCAGAATAATATTCAACCAAAATAGTGCCTTTCCCACCGCGGTGCTGAATTTTGACTTTGGTACCTAAAGATTCGCGCAAGGCATCTTCTAAACCAGAGATACGTGGGCTAACAAATTGACTGCGCTTTGGTTTGGACACCGTGACAGACACGCGCTGTTCCGTATCACGCACCGTCAATCTGTCATTTAAAATGGCATTAAATAGGCGGAGTTGTTCTTCTACCGTGTCCAAGCCTAATAACACCTTAGCATGTCCTTCCGTAATTTTTCCTTCAGATAATGCTGTTTGAATTTCTGTCGAAAGTTGCAGCAAACGAATGCTGTTGGCCAGTTGTGGACGACTGATACCAAGTCGCTTAGCTGCGTCTGCCTGACTCACTCCAAACTCATGAAGTAGTTTATTATAGGCTTCAGCTCGTTCTATAGGGTTTAAGTCAGACCGCTGAATGTTCTCAATTACCGCCAACTCCAGCTTCTCCAATTCACTCACGTCTTTGACAATCACCGGAACAGACTCCAGTCCTGCTATTTTAGAAGCACG
Source organism: uncultured Gammaproteobacteria bacterium (assembly GCA_964364425.1). Lineage (GTDB taxonomy): Bacteria > Patescibacteriota > Patescibacteriia > UBA9570 > JBBTWU01 > JBBTWU01. The sequence continues at coordinate 3,166 of CAYIMB010000003.1, read as the reverse complement.
TAGACGCCGCTCACCAGCAATCAACTGATACTCGCCTGGCTTCACTTCCGTCACCAACAACGGCTGCAGCACACCATGGGCTTTAATACTGGCCGCCAACTCATCTAAAGATTCCGCTACAAACACATGCCGCGGTTGTTGCGGGTTAGGAACTATCTGCGTCACCGGGACAAACTTCACTTGATCCCGGACTGCAGGACTGGCCAGCTCTTGGGAACGAATATTCCCAAATCCCGAGCGGGGTGGAATTAACGAGCCTAATCCTCTGCCTAGTACCATGGTTGTTCTCCTTCAATAATTTCTTGGGCTAAAGTTTCATACGCCCGGCCGCCCTTAGAGCCTGGGTCATATTCGCTAATTGGTTTGCCATGTGACGGCGCTTCAGCCAATTTCACATTGCGTGGAATCACGGAGCGAAACACCTTGTTCGGGAAAAATTGATGAATCTGTTTTAATACCTCATCTGATAAATTATTGCGCCGGTCATACATGGTGAGCACCGCGCCTAAAATCTGTAATTCCGGATGAAGATGCTCACGGACTAGCTCAACTGTAGACAACAGCTGTCCTAATCCTTCCAAGGCATAATACTCGCATTGCACAGGAATTAACACCTCCTTGGAGGCCACCAAGCTATTAATGGTGAGTAGTCCCAGTGACGGCGGGCAATCTATAAACACATAATCATATTGGCTTGAGACTTCTGCCACCGCTTGTTTTAAACGATATTCTCTGTGTTCCACCGGCACTAGTTCAACCGTGGCGCCGGCCAAATCTTGTTTGGCTGGCACCAGACGCAAACCTTCTATGAGCGTATCCATAACCGCATCACGCATAGCCGCTTGCCCCACTAGCACGTCATACACCGAACGCGGCACTTGTTCATGTTCTATCCCAAATCCACTGGTGGCGTTGGCTTGTGGGTCCATGTCTACCATCAGGACAAATTTTCCTTTGCGCGCCAGCCAGCTCGCTAAATTGACCGCGGTGGTGGTTTTCCCCACACCGCCTTTTTGATTGACCACCGCAATAACTCTTCCCATGCGCCACACTCTACCATTTTTAGTTCGATTTTCAAAACGAACAGTAGCGGACATCTTCCCCAAAGGGTCAACGGACGCCAGCCAGAACCAGGCCGCCGTGGCGCCCAGGTTGGAGATGAGCAGCCAGGACTTACGCCGGTAGCCAAACAGCAGCAGGCCGTCCGTCACCGTTCCCAGCAGAGCCTTGATGTACCAGCCCACTGAGATGGAGGTGAGCAGAGCGCCGGCGTCCGCAGCCGACAGTCCGAAGACGGTGTTGAACGTCTCGCGCACCGGGATCTTGCTGACCCCTTCAAAGTTGTTCCCCATCTTCTGACCAAAGTAGAAGAGGAAGAACGCCACGCTGAACAGCGTGATCTGCGACCGGGTGTTGGCCAGGGACTTGAGAATCGGAATGGGTTCCAATGGACCTCCTAGTGCAGTTGCCTGCAAGGATAACGAATCACGCGGCGGAATGCCGCTGTCGTAGTGGTGCTCTGACCATATATGAAAATGTGTAGTCAACGTGAAAATCGACTTTCATAAGGGTTTTGACATACCCGTGAACGGAGTGCTTAGATAGCCTCCGGAGGTTTCCCATGCTCATCATCAACATCCTGCGCGCTGGCTTGGCCATCCTGGTCGGGCTACTCAACACCAGCTTCTGGTTCACCCTGGCGGTCATGACTCCGCTGCTGACCGGACACCGACCCAACTGGCCGGCCAAGGGCTGGGCCTTAGTGGCCCACTGGCTGATCTACCGGGGCATCCTGGGGGCCAGGCTCAAGATGGAGTTCAACGGTGAGGGAATGGCGCCCAACGAGGTCTGTGTGGTGTTTGGCAACCACCCACCCACGCCGGCGCTGTCCGAGTGGGTCTACGCGGTGAACCAAGTGTTCAGCGGGTATTTCTTCTCTCCGGTGGCGCGCTCTTCACACCCCATGGTGCGGGGGTTCAAAGGGATTGGCGGCACCATCATCAACCGTGAGGTGGGTGCTGTGGCGGTAAAAGAACTGCACCAGGCCGTGGAGGACCTGCCGTACCGGAGTGTGCTCACCATCTTCTCAGACGAAAACCGCTTCACTCCCGCGCGCCACAAGGCGGCCTGGAAGGAGGTGGGGGATCGTGGTCGGCTGCACCTGTTTGGCCGACACCGTTTCACCATGCCGGTCCGGGGGCGCGGAACACACGCGCTGGTGCAAGCCCTACCCCTGGCGAGCTGGATCCGCTGCACCGTCTCGTTCAACCGGCCGGTGCACACGGTGTGGGACGCCTGGCGTCTCCCCGGCGCAACACTCCTGATCCGCTTCGACCGCGTGCGGTGCCCCCGGGTGGAACAGGCTGCCTGCTTTGAAGACCTGAACAGGCACTTCGCCGTGATGGACAAGATCATGGAAGATCACCAGGAAAAATAGCCTTGCACCTTGAAGAGCGCCTCGTCTTAATTGATGGGGCGCTACTTCTTTTGTAAGTCCGATTTACTCAAGGCACATCCCCCATCAAGATTTATCTATGCCTATCTCTTGAATAAATTGATCAACGTCTTTTGAAATGCGAATAACATATTTATGCGTTTTGAGATACCGAATTTTATACATATGTGGCCTAAAACCTAAAGATAAAATCATGTGTAACGTATCCTGAGCTAAGTAAGGAATGGTTGATGTGAAATTAACCATCTTATAACCTCGGTCAAGATAAACTGAACCATCAGTTTCTATTAACCCTTTGAGGCAAGCTCTTGTGTATTTCTTATTTAGCTTGATCCAATCCGGTACTTTGACTTTCTGCTTCGCCTTTGATCCATGTTCGACCCTCCACCCCAACCACTCCTCCCACCAATTTGAGTAAGAAGATACGTCAACACAGTTGTACCTGTACCGCTGCACAATCTGGGAGGTATTCTGTGGTAATAATATTTGGATTGAATCTTGAATCCTTTGTATTAAACGTGGGTATTGCAGATCACAGGTGATTCGTAATCTGGTACAACGGCCGTTTGGCCTACTCAAATTGCCATCACCTAAAGCGGCACCAATAACATAGGCGAGGATGGTTTTGTTACTAATTGCTGTGGAAGGTTTGATATTGGTGTCTCTATTGTACCAAACTCGCACCTATTTCCAAAACAAATGATGTGGCAC
>CAYIMB010000002.1:0-83838 GCA_964364425.1 uncultured Gammaproteobacteria bacterium | reverse complement strand
AACAACTTCATCCCCGAGCTAACGCTCGGGGTTTTAAGTGCGGGTTAAATAAATAGTCCTTCGAGGATATTTTTTACCCTGTTCGTCTTGTGTATAAGACTTAAGACGAAAAGGACCTTGGACAAGCTGATTTTGGGCATATTTAAGTATTTCTTCCATATTTTCTATACTTTGAAATAATACAGTGAGGTTATTTACTATATTACTCTACTGATATAGTAGCGTCAATGGTCAACTTTAGGCAACAAAAATGGTCTTTTTTACATCCATTACTAATTTAAACTACCCACCAAAATCAACTTTTCTGCTCGCGTCAGCCGTTTGATCTGCGCCTCCCGCTTCAACGCCGCGCCTTTGGTGCGACGTTTCTCCGTATACACCACTTCCTTCACTCCGCGTGAACGCGTGTACGCACTCGCCTTCCCTGCCTTATGCAGTGCCACGCGGCGCTTTAAATCATTCGTAATCCCGCAGTACAAACTCCCGTCCAAACACTCCAAAATATACACCGTGTACATCAGCCTTTCTTCTCATCCCCAAATACATTCAGCGCCAAGTCCCACACATTCTTCACTTCTTCTGCGCTGGGCTCTTCCACATCTGGTTGCACTGAGCCTGGTGTCCCCGCAAATTCATCGCCCACATCCACGTTGATCATGACTGGCCGCCCCCACGCCGCTTCCATGGCTTTGCGGATAATTTCTTCATTCTTAGTCGATTTGATCCGGTCCTTATGAAACCGGTAGCGCACTCCCAACCGTATGGTGCGCGCCTCCACACCAATCAAGTGAGACACGCCCATCATCAATCCAATAGAGTGGTTGTTAGCCCGGATAGTATTCATCACATCAGTCCAAGTTTGACGCACCGCTTCTTCTGAGAGGGCGTCTGTGATAGTGGCAGCAGTCTCACCGGCCGGAGTCGCAACTGGCGGGGCCGCCGGCACCGGGGCCGGCGCTGGAGTAACCGGCATAACCGGCATAACCGGCATAACCGGCTTTGGGGCAGGCTTCACAGGTGCTGCAACCGCTCCGTTATCCATATCCCCTTCAGTCCACAACAGCACGGTCAGCTCCAAGGGCAGTTGCGGAAGCTCGGCTGATTTAATGACTGGAAATCGATTTACAAACAAATTCACCAAACGCACCAACTCATTCCGCGCAATCAACCCGAGCGCTGCATCCAAGCGCTTCATTTGTTCCGCAGACAAATCAATATATTCCAAACGCAACAAATTGTGGTCAATGTGATACAACATGGCGCGGCGCATAAAGTCCACCTCATCGCGGACAAAATCCAAAATGTTCACACCTTCCTCAACCAACTTGTCTATGATGGCAATGGCGTCAGTTGAGCGGCGTGCCACCACGTGTTCAAAAAATCCCAACACCAGTTGAATCTGCGAGCGCGGTAACACCAACTCAGCCACATCTTCAGAAATCTTGGTCTCACCCAAAGCAAACAGTTGCCCCAGGAGTGTTTCTGCATCACGCAGAGCGCCCTCACTCTTTGCCGCCACTCGATCCAGGACAGCGCGGTCTACTTCCACACCTTCAGACTTGGCCACGCGACTCAAGCGGTCCACCATTTGATCAAGCAAAATCCGTTTAAAGTCAAACCGCTGACAACGGGAGACTATGGTCATGGGAATCTTATGACTTTCCGTGGTGGCCATAATAAACAACGCGTGCTCAGGTGGTTCTTCCAGAGTTTTGAGCAAAGCGTTAAAGGCCGAGGTAGAAAGCATGTGGACTTCATCTATGATGAAGACTTTGCGTTTGAGTCCCACCGGAGGAACACGGGCTGCAGTGATCACATGTTCACGCACGTTGTCTACGCCGGTATGTGAAGCGGCATCTATTTCTATCACGTCCAAAGCGGCGCCGTCTAAAATACGTTTACAGCTGGCGCAAAGGTTGTCTGGCTCACCGTTGGTAGGGTTCTCACAGTTGACTGCCCGCGCCAAAATACGCGCTAAGGTGGTTTTACCCACACCGCGCGGACCAGTGAAGAGATACGCATGCGTCACTTTGTTGCGCATGACTTGGTTACGCAAAGATTCCTTGACGGGCTCTTGGCCCACCACGTCAGCAAAGGCTTGCGGTCTGTATTTTTGGTATAAAGATTGGCTCATTTTTGAAAACTTGGCTGGAAAACTAGTGAGTTGTAGCGGCCCCATTGTACTCACCTCCAGGTGGTTTGGCAAACTAGAAAAGCGGCCACCTTCGCCAGGCCCATGCACCAGAACAGATTCCAGGTCGGTGTCTTATCACTTCATATTTTTCTGGTCAAATCAATTTAACAACGCTTCTTCCCCACTGGTGAGTAAACCTTCATTGCCTTCATGAATTTGAATAGCGCCCGGAGGAGGTTGGATTGACCCTTGAAGTTCGACCTCACCTTCTTCCATCATTTCTGACATGAGTTCAGGTGTGACTTGATCCTTAGGAATAATATGTTCCACAGCCGCCCAAGCACTTTGTCCATGCTCCGGCATAAACGCCACCGCCATATCTCCCACCTGTCCTTTAAAATACGTCACGCTCGCCAGCAACACTTTGTACGCCCGACCGCTCTCCGTCTTCATCACATATCCGTTGCCGCCATCTTCCCGCGTGAGTGTTCCCTTCACGCGCGTGCGTTCCACTGGACCAATTTGTTTATACAAAAATGAACCGTCACGTGAAATGGTCAGCTTCATCTGATCTCCCTCCACTAATTTCGATTTACTCGCGTAGTTCGCAGGTACGTTGTACACCTTACCGTCTGGGCCCGCCATGTTTTGTCCATCAAACAATCCTTCCACCACCTGGCCGCCCGCCTCTTGAATCACCGGCACACCAGAGTGCAATGGCGGAATAGCGACCTGTGCATACGGAATGGGTTCCGTAGCAGCTGGTGTATCCATACTTGGAACGGCCACCGGTGCAACCACCGGCGAGGCCACTGGGTTAGCTGTTGGGAGAACGGATGGACCACCAGACAAAATAGCTTCACGGGCTGCACCCATGTCTGTTAACAACAATCTAGCCCGTGCAATCTGAGTTTGCATGGATTCAATAAGCGCGCTGAGTTCTTGGATTTTGTCTTGCATGTTGTTGTTTGTTTTAACGACTTTTTGACTACTCACTGTAGTATACACGAATAAAACGGGGTTGAGAAGATCAGATCGTTTAAGCATTGGGGGGGTGGAAAACTCCTGCCCGGGCAAGAATTATCCACAGGGGGCGCTGAAGTGTGCTCTTGACCTGTGAAATCCGCGATCTATGATTGCTGTGTATGAAAAACAAGCAACATCAAGGTGAATTGGTGACTAAAGGATATTTAAACCAAGAATTAGGAGTTTTTAAGCATGAATTTGATACCTTTTGTTCAGAGCTTCGCCAAAAATTCAAACATTACAATAAAAACTTTGAATTTGTATTCAAAAAGCTCATGGAACATGACGAGCGCTTTGACACCATGGACGATAAACTAGATAAAACCATCAATATCATTCAAGGTATGGCGGATAAAGTCACTAAAAGCTATGAAACCTTTATGGCTGAATCCGCCTCAATTCATTTCAACTATAATAATCTGGAATCTAGAACAACTAAATTAGAAGAAGTAGTCTTACCAAACAAATAATCCTTTAGAAGAAGCTATCTGGCGCGGTCTGTCCTCCGCCACCTAGCTCACCCAAACGAGCACGTTCTTTAATTTCAGCCTCCACTAAAGCGCGGTCACGGCCATATTTCAGACGAGATAACTGTTTCAAGGTTGAGGCCATCTTCAGATTCCCCTGTGGCGGCATGATAGTCTTCATGTTGAACGCTTTACAAGCCGTGTTGTCTATCAACAATTTGATGTTGGCAGTAAATTGTTCCACGTTGACCACATCATTTTGGTCAAACACCGGGGCAAACTCCTTAGCAATCACTTCAGCATCTTCCACACCAATCCGGAAAGCAATCATGGTACCAACGTTACCAAACACAGCGTCACGCACCTTAGTGTCATTGTTGACCACTAACTGAGTGACATATTGGTGAGCCATCACCATGGAAAATCGATATTTACGGGCTTCAGACAAAATAGTAGCAATGGAGTCTGTAATAAAATTTTGGAACTCATCAGCGTATAGGTAGAAGTTCTTCCGTTCAGATTTTGGCATGGAAGCGCGAGCCATGGCGGCCATTTGGAGTTTGCTCACAATAATCAAACCCAACAAGCTAGAGTTCACTTCACCTGTGGTACCTTTGGACAAATTACACAACAAGATCTTGCGGTTGTTCATGACATCCTTGAAATCAAAACCGGATTTCTGTTGGCCCATGATGTTGCGCATCATGTCGTTAGTCAGGAAACGGCCAATCTTGGAAATAACGTAAGACAACATATCAGCCGCCTGTTGTCCGGCCTGACTTTGCTCATACTCTTGTTCCCAAAAGTTTTTCACAATCAAGTTACGTACCTTTTTCAATTTGTCTTTGCGGAATTTTTCATCCGTAAACATACGCGGAATTTCTATAATAGTTGCACCCGCCTCCTTATCATCCATCAAAGCCAACATGGCATTACGCATATAATGCTCAAACATAGGACCAATCATCTCCTGTCCAAATAACTTGTAAAAAATGGCTATCATTTCCTGGGCGGCAAAATCTTTTTGCTCGTCTGTTTCAAATTCCAACATGTTCAGTCCCAGTGGCCTATCAGTATCAGCTGGGTTGAAAATAACCACATCATCCGCCCGCTCCTTAGGAATATGGGGCAAAATGTCGTCAATCAGGTCTCCATGCGGATCTATCACAGCCACCCCTTCACCATTCTGAATATCTTGAATGGCCATCTGAGTCAGCAACACGGACTTACCGGAACCAGACTTACCAATAATGTACATATGTCTAAACCTGTCTTCCGCTTTAATCCGCACCAACTGTTTGACCCCGCGGTATTCCACTTCACCCAAAATAATTCCGTCTTTAGGCATATTAGCCGGAGGGACGGCTTTCTTAGCCAGTAGCCAACGAATGTTTGGTGTTTCTGTAATGCGCAACGGCGGATGCCACAAAGAAGCCATTTCCTTGGAGTTCAACAACATCTGGTGCTTCACATCAAATTGGCGGTAAATAAACTTTTCTATCTCATGCGCATCCTGTTTGGGTTTAGAAAAACTAAAACTGTTGCCAAATTGGTAGGTGGCATACTGCGTGAAGGCATGTAAAACATTATCCGCTTTGCGCATGGCCTGCTCTTTGGTTGGTGCATCCACCACCACACGAATACTCACATTAAATCCGGCATGTGAGGTTTTATCTTCCAAGGACTTTACCACCTCTTCTTCCATGGGACTTAAACGATATTCACGTTCAGTCACCGCATCAATCCCTTGACCTGCTTTCCTCTTCTTCCCCCACATCCGTCCTAAAAAAATAAATGTTTTGGTAAATATATTTCCCGTCACTTCTTTCATGGCGCGCTCTAACTTTTTCCCTTGTTGCATGGTTTGCGCCACTTGGGCCGGAGTGCGGTGCCATTCCGGAGTAGCAGAACGCAGAACGTACTGAATAGCCGCGCCTTCATTCTTCTCCATCTTGGACAGAGCGTTAGTAATGGCATTCAACGGATCCCCTTCAATCTTGTCATACGTCTGGATAGGAAATAGGTATTTGCGCTTTAAACTCAAGACTGCAGCCACGGTCACTCCGTTTGGTTCAAAAATATTGTAATCCTCTACCTCATGAATTTGTGCATCTTTAAACTGAGCATGCAGCTGTTGTTCAAAGTAGCGGTGCATGGCTCTTGGCACCGCGGCGTAAAAAGAAATCAACTGGTCCTTATCTGCCACAATCTCCAAGCTAAAGTCGTCGTTGCGGCCAAACCAAAAGGCCCGCCAGCCTTTTTGCGCCTTCATGCCACCCAAAGTAGAGAAAAAGGTGTTGGCCACTGAAATCTTTTCACGGATAGCGTCTATGGAGTCTATATTTTGAGATTCATCCGCCTTCTCCCCTTTTGGAACAGTGATCATCAAAATAATTTTCTTGAATGACTCACTTTTCTCAGCATGCGTGCGCAACATCTTGCGGACAATATGTACACCCAACCAGACGACAGCAAAAGAACTGAGTACGTAGGCAGCAATGTAAATGATGTAGTTAAACAACATACTTACTAATGAAGTAAACGTGATTCCTTTTTCTTTTGCGTTTGCATCAGTAAAATTTCATCCGTCTTTATTTTGCTTGCTTGTTCCAAGAAATACTTGTTGATCTTTGGAATTTTTGTCAGCCAAGCCTTGATCAAACGCAACACCTCTTTGGCTGACGCCTTAAATTGTGTCACCAACAACTCCAACTTGGAAGCGGTCTCATTAGCTGCGGCTGTAAATACCTGCCGTTCCTGTTGATCCATTTGTAAAAACATGGGTGCCAACCCTTCTTGCAGAATTGATTCGATTTGCTTGCGCGTCTCCGTCTTCTCTGTTTGAGTCTGCACCAGCGCCTCAGCAGGAGGAGGTGTAACCGGTTGAGCCGGCACTTGCGCTTGTGGTTTGCTTGGTTTTGGTTGTTCGGTTTCCGTAGGCGCAGCCTCAGGTACAGGCGGAAGTTCCGGCACTGGGGGTAATTCCGGCAGAGGGGCAGGTGCTTCAGCCGGCGTGGCTTCAGCCGATACTGCTTCAGGCAGGGCCGCTGTTTCAGGTGCTACAACAGGTACGGCTGGCGCTGTCTCCGGTTGAGCCGGAACAGCCACCGGCTGATCCAGTGACTTATCCACCGTCACCTCCTCCTTAGCCGCCTCTATGGCTGCGGCATCTGCCTCTTCTTTTTTTGCTTGCTCCAGGATTCTGTCTTTGAGCGAGCCTCCTTCAGGTGTGGGTAACTCAGCAGGCACTTCAAGCACCTCCGGTTCCAGATCATCAAAACTCACCGGCTCTAACGGTTTTATATTTGGTTGGTTGGCGTTCATGATTCTATGAATATAGCATTTTTTTGACTTTCTTGCAACGCGCCTCCGACCCAGATACAATGTCCCTATGAACCAACTTCACCTGTACAACACACTCACGCGGAAAGTAGAACCATTTGTCCCCCTGAAGACCAAGCAAGTGGGGTTATATACCTGTGGTCCAACCGTGTATGACTTTCAACACATTGGAAATTACCGCACATTTCTGTTTGAAGATATTTTGAAACGTGTTCTGTTGGCTGATGGCTACCAGGTGAACCACGTGATGAACATCACTGATGTTGGGCATTTGGTTTCAGATGCAGACGAGGGTGAAGATAAGCTGGAAAAGGGTGCCCGGCGTGAAGGCAAGACGGCATGGGAGGTGGCTGAGTTTTATACGCAGGCGTTCAAACAGGATTTAGTGGTGTTGAATATTCTGCCGGCTTCCAAATTAGTGCGCGCAACGGAGCATATTCAAGAGCAGATCGATCTGATTCAGGCGTTAGAGAAAAAAGGTGTCACCTACAAAATTGCGGATGGAGTTTACATGGACACCAGCAAAGTCAAAGACTACGGCAAGTTGGTGGGACTCAAAGCCAAAGGCTTGAAGGCCGGTGCGCGAGTAGACATGGTCAAAGGAAAAAAGCATCCAACGGATTTTGCGCTGTGGAAATTTTCACCAGAGGGAAGCAAGCGAGATATGGAATGGGAATCACCTTGGGGAGTTGGCTTTCCGGGATGGCATTTGGAATGTTCGGCCATGGCCATGAAATATTTGGGTAAGACGTTTGATATTCACTGTGGTGGCGTGGATCATGCGCCCATTCATCACACGAATGAAATTGCGCAAAGTGAGACAGCGACTGGCAAACCATTTGCCCAGATGTGGTGTCATGGGGAGTTTTTGCTGATGGATGGTGGCAAGATGGCTAAAAGTAGTGGCGGGTTTATTACCTTGAAGAACTTGGCAGAACATCAGGTCTCCCCTCTTGGTTACCGGTATTTCACCTTCTCTGCGCACTGGCGGAGTAAGTTATCTTTTTCTTGGGAAGCGTTGCAAGCGGCGCAATCTGCCTATGACCGATTGTTGGAACTGGCCGCTGACTGGGATGAACCAAAAATAGGTTGCGCTGAATTTGAGCAACAGTTTATGGACGCCGTGAATGATGACTTAAATATGCCACAAGCTTTGGCGGTGGTGTGGAAGTTGGTGAAATCTGATTACCCTGATTCAGCCAAGCTTGAATCTTTGTTAAAATTTGATGAGGTCTTGGGGTTAGATATTGCGCGCCAAGCTGAACGGATTAGACAAGAGCGCAAACATATTCCTGAAAAAGTGGTGGGTTTGGTAAAAGAACGTGACTTAGCCCGGACTGAAAAACGATTTGCCGTGGCAGATTCCTTACGGGATGAAATTAAACACACCGGGTTCAACATTATGGATACACCAGAGGGAACACGGTTGAGGAAAATAGCCTAGTCGTCGTCTTCGTCTCTCCTGCCCAGCACAATCATGGCAGCTATAGGCGCTACAATCCAAATGAGCTTGGCCCATTCGTTGGTGAAGATTGTTATGGTGAGGGGTGAAAATTTGGAGACAAAGTCTGCGGGCAAGAAACCCATGGCAATGGAAATGAGCAAACCCACATGGAGGAAACTAAACACCACCACTTCCATAATCCCGCCGCGGTGACGCCCCTCGCCCAACGTGTTGATTAAAGCGGAACGTGAAAACAAGAAAAACAACACCACAAACAACGCAATGAAGGCCGTCATTTGAAAAGCAAAGTTTTGATTGATGGTAATGCTGAGGACAAAATCAGGAATGGCCTGCACTACAGCCAAGGCCATGTAGATACTAATCAAGATGACTATGATCCGGTCGCGACCCAGGGAAACGCCGTAAAGGAGTGCGGCCACCAAGAAAAAGACAAACAAAAAGGTGTCCCAAGTGGGATTTTGGAAGTTGATATATTGTTGAACCGCTGGGGGAGCGGCGGAGAGAGCTTGCGTGGCCACCGCGGCCGGATCAGTGGTGGTGACAGTAGTATCAGTAGCTGTAGTATCTGTGGTACCAGTCGTTTGCTCCTGTTTCTTGTTCTTTTTTTCCTTGACAGCAATCTTATATTCAACTGCCACAAAGGAATGTGTTGATGCGTCCTCCATAGACAGGAAAAATTATACCATATGCCAGAAGAATATGCTACTATACCCGGGCTTACTGGTACTCAAGATACGACCCAACCAAATATGAGGCCTTGCACCAGAAGGTCCTGGCAGCTGAATCCCGGATCAAACTACGAATAGCTGACGTATCAGAGCCCAGATTCAAACTCGCCTGCTATGCTGCCTTCAAAATCATGCTGGCGGAAACGGTGGAGTTTACACCCAACGGAGAAATACAAATTGCGAAACCAAAAAAGTTTACCAACCATCCCCTACCTGAACGGTCATTGGCTATGTAGTTATTCGTCCGTCTCCGACCCCTCAAGTTGTGACAACTCTTTCAACAAAGACTTCACCTTGCCGCTCACCTTGTGGGGTGTTTTCACCACCACTTCCACCAACTGGTCCCCTGTTCCGCGTTGTTGTAAGTGTGGAAACCCTTTTGAACGTAACGTAAACACCGTTCCGCTTTGTGTGCCGGCTGGAATTTTCAGCAACTCTTCACCTAAAAGCGTTGGTACAGTGACTTTGGTGCCCAGCGCGGCTTGAGAAAAGGAAATCTCTTGGCGGAAATGCACGTTGTCGCCTTCGCGTGAAAATCGATTATCTGCGTTGATATGAATGGTGATCAACAAATCACCGGCCGGGGCGCCGCGCAACCCCTGCTCTCCCCCGCCTTCTACGCGCATGGTCATGCCGTCTTCTATGCCCGCCGGCACGTGCACGGAAATGGTGGTGTTGTCTTTGACCACACCCATGCCCTTACACTTGCCACATGGATGTTTAATCATCTGTCCCTGCCCATCACACGTCTGACAGGTGGACCGCGTGCGCATGGCACCCAAGATGGTGCGCTGAATGGACTCCACAGAACCAGAACCGTTACACGTGGTGCACTTGCTCACATCTGAGTCTGACTTAGCGCCTTTGCCGGAGCACTCACTGCACGCCACGGTTTTGTATAAGTTAAGATCCTTGTTAACACCGGTTGCGGCTTCTTTAAATTCGATCTTCATGTCCGTAGCCAAGTTGGCACCTTTTTTGACGCGCGTGCGTTGCCTGCCGCCACCAAACATACCAGAAAACATATCACCCAAGTCACCCATATCAAATTCCACACCACCTTGCTGGAATCCCCCACCCTGGGCTTGGGTTTGGCGCATGATGTCTTCCCAACTCATACCGCCCATCCCGCCGCCGTGGCCGTGACCACCACCAAAGCCTTGCGGACCGTCTGCACTACCAAACTGGTCGTACTGTTGGCGTTTTTGTGCGTCGCCTAAGACTTGGTACGCCTGGTTGATTTCTTTGAATTTAGCCTCATCTCCAGACTTTTTGTCCGGGTGGTATTGATGCGCCAATTTACGAAACGCCTGCTTGATCTCATCTTGAGATGCGGACTTGGAGACGCCGAGGAGTGAGTAGTAGTCTTTGGGCATTTAATTTCCTAATTTCTTAGAGTAAGCTTCGGCATGCAACATCTGAAATGTTCCAATAAACACCTGCGCTTCCTTCCAAAGATCACGAATAAACAAAATTCTCTGCTCTAACCTTCCACTTGTGTTCGGATTATCAGTTCCTGCTGCAAAAACTTTCCAAGTATTGAAAACGTCTTCGTGTAGCACTTCATTCCTACTGTCAATATATTTGATAAGTTTTTTATTCTTGGATTTAAGAATAATTTTTTTCTTATCCAAAAAAAATAGCTTTCCTCCGAGTGACATTGTTTTGATTTTATCTGATTCAGCCTTAGAAAAAATTTCTTCACAAAAATCATCGATCGAATTTTCTAGCATTTGGTTAAAAACCAAAAATGTGAAGACTACATTCTTATACCTATCAAATCCCAGTTGATTTTTAGACATTTTAGTTTGACCTAGAAGTTGGCGGACGGCCTAAACCGCCCGCCAACTTAATACTGTTTATTTCTTCTCCCCTTCAGGCTCTTCCGGCTTCTTCTCCTCTTCCTTTTTCTCTTCCCCTGCCTTCGTCTCACCCTGAGCACCTTCGGCCCCTGTAGCTCCTCCTTCCGCCCCAGCAGCCGCGCCTTGTGTGCCGACAGTTCCGGCTCCGCTTTGCTCCGCCGTTTTATACAAGATCTCCCCAATCTTCTGCACCGCTTGGCTCAACGCCTCGCTAGCCTTCTTGATAGACTCCAAGTCCTCACCGTCTTTGACTTTCTTCAACCCTTCCACAGCTTCTTCAATTGGTTTCTTTTGTTCAGCATTCACTTTGTCTCCAGCGTCCTTGAGAGCCTTCTCCGTGGTGTAGATCAACGTCTCACCCACGTTCCTAGCTTCAATTAATTCTTTCTTCTTGCGGTCATCCTCTGCGTGCGCCGCGGCATCAGCTTCCATACGCTTGATTTCTTCTTCGCTCAAACCGCTAGAAGCTTCTATACGGATAGACTGTTCTTTGCCCGTGGCTTTATCGCGCGCCTTCACGTTTAAGATACCGTTGGCATCTATGTCAAAGGTCACTTCCACTTGCGGCATGCCGCGGGGAGCTGGTGGAAGACCACTTAAGATAAATCGACCCAAAGATTTGTTATCAGACGCCATTTCACGTTCACCTTGCACCACATGAATCTCCACAGAAGTTTGGTTGTCTGAAGCCGTAGAGAAGATCTGTGATTTTGAGGTAGGGATGGTGGTATTTTTGGTGATGAGCTTGGTACCCACGCCGCCCAAGGTTTCCAAGCCCAAAGACAGAGGGATCACATCCAACAACAGAATGTCCTTAGCTTCTCCACCTAGAACACCAGCTTGCACCGCGGCACCTATGGCCACCACTTCATCTGGGTTCACAGAAGCGTTTAGTTTCTTTCCAAAGTATTTCTCAACCGTAGAAATGACCAACGGCATACGAGTCATACCGCCCACCATCACAATCTCGTTAATGTCACCTGGCTGCAACTTAGCATCTGCCAAGGCTTGCTTCACCGGTCCAATGGTCTTTTCCACTAAACCACCTATCAACTCTTCCAACTTGGAACGAGTCAACTTCACCACCATGTGCTTTGGCCCGCTTGAAGGATCATTGGCAATAAATGGTTGGTTGATTTCTGTTTCTTGAGCCGTGGACAACTCAATCTTGGCTTTTTCTGCAGCATCTTTAAAGCGCTGCAAAGCCAACACGTCTTTGCTCAAATCCATGCCTTCAGATTTCTTGAATTCATCCAACATCCATTTGATAATGATCTGATCAAAGTCATCACCACCCAAGTGCGTATCACCGCTAGTGGCTTTCACTTCCACCGTGTCTCCGCTAATTTCCAACACAGACACATCAAACGTTCCGCCGCCTAAGTCGTAAACCAAAATTTTCTGTTCTTTCTTTTTATCAAACCCATAAGCTAACGCAGCGGCAGTTGGTTCGTTAATGATCCGTTTCACATCCAACCCGGCAATCCTTCCCGCATCTTTAGTGGCTTGGCGTTGAGCATCATCAAAGTAAGCCGGCACCGTAATCACTGCTTCTGTAATCTTCTCTCCTAATTTCTCCTCTGCATCAGCTTTCAACTTTTGCAAAATCATGGCCGAAATTTCCTGTGGAGTGTGTTCTTTGTCACCCATCTTCACTTTGACCCGGTCTCCATCACGAATAATCTCATATGGCATGATTTTCACATCACGCTGCACTTCCGCATCCTCAAACCGGCGTCCCATTAACCGCTTAATGCTGAATAACGTGCTCTTGGGGTTGGTAATGGCTTGACGTTTGGCCAGAGCGCCAACTAGGCGCTCCCCTGTTTTGGACATAGCCACCATAGATGGCGTGGTTCGTGCCCCTTCTTTATTTTCCAACACACGTGGCTGACCGCCTTCAAACACGGCCATACAAGAGTTGGTTGTTCCTAAATCTATACCTAATATTTTTCCCATGGTGTTCTTGAGTTACCTCTTAACATTAATTTTAATGGACTTAGCTTTCTTTTCCTCCCTCTTTGGAATGGTGATTTTCAACACGCCGTTGTGATACTCAGCCTCAGCGCGTCCTCCATCCACTGCTACCGGCAAGGTTACTGTGCGAGCAAACTTACCTGTGCGCACTTCCTTGCGATAATAGTTTTTGTCATCCACCTCTTTCCGCTTCTCTGACTCACCTGAAATCATCAACACACCATCTTCAAACTGAATGTTCACCTTCTCCGGATCAAAGCCTGGAATTGGCGCTTCCACAACCACAGCTCCATCCTTCTCATACACATCCACCGCCGGAGTCATGGCACGCATGGGCGCTTCACCAAAAAACCATTTTTCTAAATCAATTGGTTCGGAATCTGGAACCCATTTGATAATTGACATACGTTTATGTTAATTATTTATTTCGATTTTCCCGTTGAGATCTTCACTTTGGCGGGTTGAACCACCTTTCCATGCAAGAGGAATCCGGCTGACATTTCTTCTGCCACCGTACCTTCTGGTTGTTCACTTGGCATCTCCCCGACTGACTCATGTTGTGTTGGATCAAACTTCTGTCCAACGGTATTCATGACCGTCACTCCGTATTCCTGCAAAACCTGTTTCAAGTTGGTTGAAATGTGCTCCACACCTTTGAGCCAAGAAGATGTTCTGTCTTTTTCTGGAACGGCTTTAAACGCCATGTTGAAATGATCTACCAGAGGGAGCAGGTCTTGCAACAACGCTTCATTGGCGTATTTCACCATACCAACTTTCTCTTGCTCCACTGACCGTCTCAAGTTCTGGTAATCAGCTTGTGCGCGCTTCCAACCAGCTAAGTATTCAGCAGCCTTAGCTTTCCAGGCGTCCGGCTGGTCAGTCCCACCAAACGGTGAAGGGGTTGGCTCGGCTTTTGTTGGTTCGGCCTTGGACGGCTCTTCCACTGGCCCTTTGGCAGCCTGGTCCATCTCATCAAACGGTTCTGGTTTATTGTTCATAAGTGTTTAAAAGTTTTTGCACAGATTTAACGACCGCTATATTTTGCTTATATTCCATTCGCATAGGACCCAAGAGTCCAATCAGGCCGGTAGCACCCGATTTTGTTTCATACTCAGTCATAATAACTGAGAGCTCTGGTGAAAAAGGGTTTTCCCGACCAATCAACACATCTACATGACTTGTTACTTTGCTCACCATTTGAGACACCACATCATCTAAGGAATCTACAATTGAACTAATCGACAACAATAGCGCTCTATCCATAAATTCCGGTTGCTTCAACACATTTGAAATTCCAGTATAAAAAGTATATTCGGTTTTAACGCTCATGAACACCGCTTCCATGGATAAATCCGCAGCCGTCTTAGCCATATGCTTGATGGTGGCTTCTACCTCAGCATCTAGAGATGCGCTTAACTTTTTGAATTGAGCGGCTGACAGAGTAGTCTCTGACACAAAAGTCTCAACATAAAACTGGTACCCTTGCTCGGTTGGAATTCTGCCTGCGCTGGTATGTGGCTGGTGGATCAGACCTTGGTCTTCTAACACCGCCATATCATTCCGCACCGTGGCAGAACTCACATCCAAGCCATACGCTTTAGCCAAGGTCCCTGAGGCAATAGGCCGCGCTGTGGATACGTATTCATCCACAATGGCTCCAAATAGCTGTTTTTGACGGTCTGTAAGCGGATTCATGGTGTTCTGGTTAGCACTCTCTGCTTGAGACTGCTAATTGCAGTATAAAAACTCCCCTGCCCGGTGTCAAGCGCCTGAAACCTCCGCCCATGGAGGCGGAAGAATGAAGTGAGTTGCGGAGACAAACCAGCCGATCGTTGGAGTCCCACCTATGTATCAATATTCATATAAAAGACAACACCCCCGCTGAACTGATCCTTGTGAGATCTGTCCATACGGGGGCACAGCCAAGGTGCAAGCGAACAAAACGGACCAAGAATCCAAGGGAGCCAAAAGGGCCAACTCCCAAAGGATCCAAGGGCCGAAGCTACTTGCGGAGACGAACCAGCCGAGCGCGGGAGCCCCAGCTCCCGCGGGCGAGCCAGTCGAAGTACAGGATCCACTCGTCGCCGTACCAGAAGAGGCACGGGACGCAGAGGTCGCCGTCGGAGTCCCGCCATTCCGTACCGGCGAAGACCAGGTAGAACGGCCGCAGCTCCGGCGGGATCTGGTCCTGCTGCTGGAGCATCCTCTCAGCGTGGTACTGGCTGGTGAGGCCCTCCATGGCGACGGCGCGTTCCACCATGGTGGTTCCCACGATGGCGGTCTCGCCGCCTTGGAGGAAGGGCACGAACTCCAGGTCGGGCTCACCTTCGATCTGGTCGCCCTCCTTGGTGAGGGCCCATCCCTCCTTCCGCTTGTCGTAGATCAGGCCCTTGGGGGCCTTCAGCTTCATGCCAGGGAGCGCCAAGGGGCTGCTCATGGGGACACCTCCTTCTGCTTGATTGCAGATCTAAATACACATAAAACCCTTATATAGGGTTAAATATGGCCTTAGGCCTGCAATCAACTGTAAATAGCTTAATATCAAAGTGCGACACCGGATAATAGCAGGTTCAGAAGGAAATGTCCATAGTTTGGGCATCACCGTACATTCTAAACTACATGCACCACAATCCAGCAGACTCAGCGTTGGGCGGTAATTCACCAGCAAGTGGTGAACAGTTCTATGGCGATTTTTCTGCGCATGAAAATCGACATGGAACTGAGAGTGGAGGTCCTCTCAAAGGTGCAACTACTGGCGAAACACCAGGCCCGTGACGCGGATCCGGAAGTCCACCTGACGGGTCTCACGCAGGGTGCTGTCCTCGTTGTACATCCGCTGTGAGCTGTGGTAGAGGCCGCTCCCCCGCGAGTCCATGACGTGGTTCACGTCCAGATCGCCCCAGTAGAACCAGAAGTCAGTGTCGCAGTAGTAGAGCACTGCCTGCTCCCCCACGAACAGCTCAGCCCCGGTCTCCGGGTTGTAGCCCAGGACGTGTGTGTTGGGGACGGTGTAGGTATCCTCCACCGTGAGGCCAGTGACCGGACGCAGGGTGAAGGTTTCCGGCTTGTCCAGCTCCAAGGTCAGGGTGATGGCCCCGTTGCCCGTGCGCTGGTCAGTGCGCTGAGGGCAGGGGGCACCCTGCTCGGCCGGAGTGGAGTTGGTCGAGATGCCGTCGGAGGTGCTGTGCGTGTCGGAGTTGCGGGGCTCGTGGTGGCGGTCAGTGCAGTCCTCCAGCGCTAGTTTGGAACAGGCGGACAGGAGCAGGGCCAACATCTGTTGATCCGGGTTGTAAGAATCTGGCTTGTGACCAGGAGCGCAGAGGTTTGCGCCAAGCTTGTTCTGCTCTCTATTTTTTGTTTTGTCAAACGCAACCGTAGTCGCCGCTAGTAATGATAGGTTTTGCCTTTGAGGATGGTCATAGCGCGGTAGAGTTGCTCTAGGAGAACCACCCGGGCCAGGTCATGTGGAAAAGTAAAGCTGGAGAGGGCCAGCTTAGCCTGTACCGTTTGCACCAACGCAGGTTGCAGGCCCAGCGGGCCGCCCAAGAGGAACGTGATGTTTCTGGTTTCTTGTTCTGACCACGTCTTGAGTTGCTGCGCAAACTGGGTGGAGGTGAAAAATTTCCCCCGTTCATCACAGGCTACGGTATATGCTCCCTTGGAGATCGATTTTCTTAAGACCTCAGCCTCCTGCGCCTGCACTTTCTGGCGCTCTGCTGCAGAAGAAAAAACCGCTTGAGGTATTTCAATCAATTTGCATTTGGCATACGGAGTCAGCCGCGTCTGGTATTCCTGCGCCAGGTCTTTCCAGGGACCGGGCTTGCTAGCGGAGACAACGAGAAGGGTAAATGAGTACACAAAGTTGTTGGTTGTAATCTGTGCGTATGCACAGCTAAATCCTTAAGGAATTTAAGTGTTCAGGTTTGACGGTTGGTAGCTTTTTGGATAGTCTAGCGCGGCATGGCCCTATCGTCTAACGGTTAGGACGCGGCGTTCTCAACGCTGAAATCCGGGTTCGATTCCCGGTGGGGTCACATCAATAAAAAGAACTTAATAGGTAGAAAAACTATTCTGTTTATTTCATCAACCCCTAGTTCTGTAGAGCTAATTACTACTCCATAATCACTCTGAACTTTACTCATTGTTTTCACTACTTGTTTTGAATCTTTGCTCCCCATCCCAACCTCAACAACAATCCTACGGTGTTGGATAAAATTCACAATAAAGTCTGCACCACCCTCAGTTGCATCATACATGAGTGAAGCCTTACGCTTTGTTACAAACTCTCGATAGTAATGCAATGCTACTACATCTTCTAGTAAAGCTCCTTGTTGAGTATCGAATGTCTGTTTGAGTCCAGAAATACTCAATAATGCTAACCGTAGAGCAGGGCTCATAAATAAAAACTTAGATGGTTTTGTAACTCGCTTATTGTTTGCTCCTTGTGGTAAAGCTCTTATCAGTAACTCTGTTTTTTCAAGGGCATCAAAGATGCTATTCAGAGTTGGTCGTTGCATATCCAAAGTCTTAGCGATGGTTGAAAAAGCGAGTGAACCGTTGCTATCTGCTAGTAAAAAAAGTAGCTGTTTAATTTTACTTAACGTTTCATTACTAAAACTGCCAAGTGCTCGGATATCTTTATCAATGACCTGTTCAAGTAAACGATTGATAGCTTGGTAGACCTGATATTCATCAGAATAGCTCAACGCAAATGGGAGTGTCCCCACTTTAAGAAATTCAGAAACTGATAATTCATCAACCTTTGACCAGTATGATAAGATTACTTGGTTTAATGCCTGTAGTTTCTGAAAGGCTACTTCTACAGAAGATGCTTGATACAAAGCTTGTTGTAAATCATACTTCAGTCCCTTTGTGGGGTATATGCCGCGTTGCACCATCTGAAATTCGGTAAAACTCATGGGAAATAACCGTTCAAAAATTGCTCGTCGTTCTGCATCGGCGTTTGATTGTAATTCTACAGCAGAGGATCCAGTACAAATAATAAAGACTTTTTTTGATTTCTCGTGAAGAATTTTAAGTATTGATGCCCACTTAGGGTCAACTTGCACTTCATCAAGTAAAATAAAAATGAGCTCATTCTGCTGCTCGTAACTCTTTCCAAGTACCTTCTCATATGTTCCCAAAACTTCTCGTAGGTTTCCACCTAAATCTGTGACTTCATCTAGTGAGGTGTAGAGGATATTATTACTTTTTACTTTTTGATCTTGGGTAAGGTAAAAATAAATTTGAGACACAGCCGTAGTCTTCCCTACACCTCTCAGGCCCGGAATAACTATCCAGCGCGTTAATGACTTTCCGCTTATAAAATCATCAACGTGTTTTTTTATTTTGATGTAGATATTGCGTTGTGGGTACTTTTTACCCTGAGCATCAATAGTATTCGCGTTAAGTCGCTGCCCGGCACGAACTAATTGGTTTTGGACATATTGCAGTAGAATTTGATTCATATTTTATCCTTATACTACAGAGTATACAGATAGTGTTATCTTTTGTATAGTCTAGTATACAAAAGATAATTTACACAATAAAAATGCCTAATTTAGGCATAAAAGTAGTGTATTTTTTGTATAGGACTATTGACTACCTCCAACCATCGCAGACTGTAGATTTTCAATCAAACTCCATATATACTCTCTTTGATTAACTAGTTCTGGAAACCATGCAGTGGGGTCACCATGGTAAAAACGTAAAAAGACCGTTTCGCGGTCTTATGGATAACTTTTGGACCTGGCCAATCTGGTGATTGGTGAACATAAAAACTTTGAAACTGAAGAACGCACCGAGAGAGGCTGACTGCCTACTATCTCGGCGCGTTCAAACGTGCGAACTGCTCCCCGGACCTAGAAAGTCTGCAGCTTGCGCGGGGCGTAGATGCAGTAGAAGTAGCCGAAGCTACACGCCACATACCACGCCGCAGCGATCATGGCCGCGCTCAGGGGCATCCCGACCATGCGGGTCAGGAGGAACCAGGTCGGGACGGTCACAAACAGCACCGGCGGGACTGCTCCGTAGGCGGAGGAGATCCCCACCAAGCAGGAGGCTAACTGCCAGAAGCGCAAGTTCATGACTGCCGTTCCTGCCGAGACACCGGTCTCCCTGTTCATCCAGAGCCAGTCTTGGATGACCAGCGCGGACAGCAGGATCAGGGTGCCGAGCAGGATCATGAACAGGTACAGGATGTTCCAGGCGGAGAACTGCTGGACGGTGACGGAGAACATGAAAACTCCAAGTGTTGGCCCACCTTAGTTGAAATTCGATCTGGGCGCAAGCGTACACAAACTCCCTGTGTTCCTGGGTAAATTGTTCTAACTTTTTTAAGCCCTGACCAATTTTTCTGTGTTGTTGAATCAGTTCATTCTGTGACCACCAGCGAGACAAAAAGTTTTTTTGGGTCCCTTGTTCAACCTTCTTCACGGCGTCCACCACTCCATGCAGCAAAGCTAAAAAATCTCGGCTAAGGGAGGAGTCGGCGTGAGGGGGAGGTGAAAATCGTTTTAAAATATATTCTAAACTCTGGCGTGTGGATTTTAAGCGCAGCAAATTATTATGCCGGGTGTCCCCATGTTGGAGTTGACTCAACAACCCTAAACTATTCAAACGGCCAACACGGTACTGTGCCTCCTTCAAGTCAGTCATGACCGTTTTGAGCGGAGGCCGCACAGCACTGGTGCCAACTCCCTGTTCCAACTTTGGATGATGTAATTCGATTTTAGCTCCCGCCTTCTCAATGGCTATGATGCGCTTGCCCGCTTCGACTGGAGATAAATCACTATCTAACAACAACGCCTTGGCTCGCCTCCTGCCCTCTACGCTCGCTAAATCTATACTGGCAACCTCCAAAGGCTTGGGAAGGTTTGTGTACTCCGGATGATGAACTAGAAATTGTTGTAAATTTTTTTGTCCAATCTCTAAACGTCGTGTTTGAATAGGAATTTCCTGTCTCCGTTCGGTAATCTTTGCCTGTTCTATCTTCAGTTGGGCATCTTCAATTTGAGCCACTAACCTCCAATACCTTTGCAATAACTCCCACTCTCTCTCGGATTCAAAAGATGGCCACTCAGGCGGGGTGGGAGAGGCCGGTGGAGTTTCAGGAGGCGGCGCTGGAGGCGGACTAGGGGGTGGCGGTTCAGGCGAACGTGAGCCTTCAGACGGGATAGTTGAAATGCTCTCAGGTTTCTTTTTGACCAAAAAAGGAACATCACCGGCCCATTCTTGTGCCTTGCTCTTTTCAGCCACAACATCCGGCCAATGCACATTGCTATCATACTTTTTCACCAAACAAAACGCTCCGTCTGAAAACTGATAATCAGCCAGGGCCATGTCGTTATCTCCGTATTCATATTCAACCGTGACTACTTGATCACGCACCTTCACCCCGCGCTTCTCCAATTGTTGCAAATCTGCTTGGATGGCTCCCTCTGGAACCACAACCATGACTACATGCTCAAACTCTTGGGGTTTGTGTCTAGGTATACCGGGTCTAGATAATTCAGTTTCCATAACGCGCCAGTGTACTCTCCTGTCTAAATTAGGCAACCGCCTTACCCACCAAGATGGCTTCTTCAACCAAACGTAACGAATACGCCCATTCGTTATCATACCAAGCAAACACTTTCACCAGGTCATCTCCTACTACCATGGTCAAGGCCAAATCCACAATCGCTGATTCCGGACGACCCACAATATCTTTGGACACCAGCTCTTCTTCACTCACCGCTAAGATGCCTTTGAATAGCGGATTCTTAGCTGCTTTCTTGAACGCAGCGTTGACTGACTGAACGGTCACTTTCTTTTTCACCACGGCGGTAATATCAGATAGAGAGCCTGTAGTGGACGGAACGCGAATGGCTATCCCATCAAATTTTCCTTTCAGGCTGGGGATGGTTTCTGTAGTGGCCAGAGCCGCCCCGGTAGAAGTAGGAACTATGTTGGCTCCGGCAGAACGGCCGCGACGGAAATCTGTATGTGGGCCATCTACCAGGTTTTGATCCGCCGTGTACGAATGTACCGTGGTCATGAGTGCTTTCTTCACTCCAAAGGCACTCTCCAACACCGCCATCACCGGAGCAATGCAGTTAGTGGTACATGAGGCGTTAGAGATCACCTCTGTTCCCTTGGCCTTTTTCCAAGCCCGGCCTGCGTGAGCGTTTACGCCCAACACAAACGTACCAATTGGTCCTCCGGATTTAGCCGGCGCAGAAATAATCACCTGTTTAGCTCCGGCAGTCAGATGCCTCCCGGCGTCATCCTTGTTGGTAAAACGTCCGGTACATTCCAACACCACATCCACCTGGAGCTTTTTCCAGGGCAACCTCTTAGGATCCTTCTCCGCGTACAAACTAAACTTTTTTCCGTCCACACTCAAAAAATTTGTACCAAATCCTATCTCACGTCCATATATCCCGTAGTTGGTGTCGTACTTCAACAAGTAGGCCATGTTTTCCGCTGAACCCAAATCATTCAAGGCTACTACTTCCACTTCATTTTCATGTTCCAAAGCCGCCTTAAAGGTGGTGCGTCCAATTCGTCCAAACCCGTTAATTGCAATGCGAATCTTTTTTGCCATATAAAAAAATATTAATCTCCATCTAGTATACTCCGCTCACGGACTTATTTCCAATCAAATTGTTGGCTAGTCCAATCTATCAGCTTAATGGCATCTGAAAATCGACTTTCATCCGAGGTCGCACCCAAAATCACCCCTATCACCGAATGACCTTCTATCACCACCTGAAATACATAACAGTACCCGGCCTCTGCAGTGGTTCCAGTCTTAGCCCCTTGCAACTCAACATCAGTATTTCCGGCCAACTGGTTAGTGGCTTGCACGGTGCGGACCTTCTCACCACTCACGTCACGCACTTCAAGTGAAGTCTGATCCGCAAACTGATTAATATCCGACTCGGCAAAGGCTTGCTTAGCGAGCACAGCCACATCTCCGGCCGTAGCCACATTTTTGTTATTCACTCCAGTCTGATCCACAAACGTGGTACGTCTCATTCCAAACTCCTCTGCCAACTGATTCATCTGGGCTATAAATTCTGTTGTAGATAAACCAGTCGCGCCATTCAAGGCCAGAGCGGTGTTATTTAAGGAGCCCACCAACATGGCGCCAAATAAAGACCCGGTGGTGAGTTGCGTTCCGGAAGGAAAGGTGAGGTTGTACCCAATCACGGCATTTTCTTCCGGAGCCAAGGTGTGAATATGATTCATTCCATCTAAGGGCTGGTGTTTCAAGTACACCACAGCCGTCATTAATTTAGTCAGGGAGGCAATGGGCCTCACGCTGTCGGGATTTTTTTGCCACAGCACCATTCCGGTTGCCTGGTCCAGCAACACGGCAGACTTGGCAGTCACTAAAGGCCCGGTGGAAGTCCCTACCTTGTATGGAGGTTGTGGACGGTTGGTGCTTACCGGCAGAAATCGATATTCCACCGAAGAAATTGGCTCTGCTTGACGTGAAACGGCGTCTACCACAGCGGGTAATACCCTGAGTTCCGTCACATCACCAGTGGCTGGAGTCAGGAGCGAAGGTACCACATACACCCCTTCCTCAATAACCTGGGGCAAAGTTAAACCTAATACATGCGCGGCCAAAGTAAGACTAATGAGAAATTGATTGAGCATGCGTGGTGGTAGACAGACTTATTTACTCTGGTTTGGACTGGTGTTTTCCGGCCAGGAAAAAATCTTTTTCTTGTTCTGATTCACCCAACAGAGTTTGCAGATCTACATTTTGGTTGAGTTTCTCAAATTCTGGCAACTCAGCGGTAGAGGAGAGTCCCAGCAGACGAAGGAAGTCAACGGTGACGCTGTAGATGGATTCTCCTGTGGTCTTTTGCGCCTCTTCTCTAACTAACCCACGGATCAACAGATTGCGCAGGATCAGTGAACAGTTAATCCCGCGGATCAGCTCAAGTTCAGATTTTGGAATGGGGCCACGGTAGGCAATAATGGTCAGTGTCTCAAGTGATGGACGGGTCAGCTCACCTGAGGTTTCATCTTTGACATAGGCTTGAATGGTAACGGCGGATTCAGGTCCGGTGGTCAGTTGCACTTGGTTTCCGTCTTGGACTAACCGCAAGCCGGATTGAATTTCCGTGTAACGCTGGGCTAAAGCGGCTACGGCTTCACTCACCTCATCTGCAGAGGCTTGAGTTAAACCTGCTAATCGTTTTAAGCTGAAGCCTTTGGGTTCCACCAAGAGCAAACTTTCTATGGTTTGAGTTAAATTGTTCATACGGGTTTTTGAATCACTATGTCGGAAAATGGTTTATCTTGAGACACACAGACCACGCGCTGTTTGATCAATTCTAGCAGAGCTAGGAAGGTTATCACAACCTCTGTTTTAGATCCGGCCGTGGACATGAGATGTTTGAAGGAGAGTTGCGCTTCTTTTTCAATCAAGTCGGTGATATGACAAATTTTTTCTCTCAGAGAGACGACTTTTTCTATGGCGGCTTTAGGAATACGCACCACCGGAGCAAGTTCGTCTAGGACTTGCTCAAATACTTCGCGCAAAACGTCTGCGCTGGTGTCAGGCGGTGGAGCAAATACCGGACCAATACCAGAAAGTAATGAGGACGTCCGTTGATACAAAAACGCTTTAGACGCTAGACGGGCTGCTACATACTTCATGGCATCCACGTAGGCTTTGTATATTTTGAGTTGGCGCGTGAGCTGGTTTGGGTCTTCTTCCTCTTCTATGACTAAGTACGGCAGGAGAGCCTGGGATTTGAGCAGGAGGAGCCGGGTCGCTACCACCAAAAAGTCTGCCAGCTCTTCTGGGTATCTTTGTTCTATTTGTTGGAGATATTGCATGAACTGTTCCGTGACTTGAGCCAGGCTTACGTCCGTAATGGTAAGTTGTTCATCTTCAATCAAACGCAACAACACGTCTAAGGGCCCTTCAAATTGTTGCAGTTTGTAACTTACGCCCATTATTTTTCCAGTTTGATGTGAAGGTCTTTCAACTGCTTGTCATTCAACTCAGACGGAGCTCCCATCATAGGATCTTCTGCTTTTTGATTCTTAGGGAATGGCACCACATCTCTAATGTATTCAAAACCAAAGCAAACCATGAGGAATCTGTCTATGCCTGGGGCAATTCCGCCGTGGGGAGGGGCACCCAACTCAAAGGCTTCCATCATATGACCAAACTTAGCTCGCACTTCTTTCTCTGGATATCCCACCATTTCAAAAGCTTTAAGCAATGCTTTTGGATCATGGTTACGGATAGCACCAGAAGCCAACTCTAAACCGTTACAAATCCAGTCATATTGCCTGGCTTTGATGGTGAGCGGGTCTTGTTCTTTTAGTGCTTGCAAACCGCCAACTGGTGCTGAGAATGGATTGTGCATGAAATCTAATTTGTTTTCGCTGTCACCCCATTCAAAGAATGGAAAGTCTGTCACCCAAGCAAAGGCTAAAACGTTTGGATCAGCTAGCTGGTATTTTTTGCCTACAGCCAAACGCACTGCGCCCAAGGCTTTAGCGCACACAGCCGGAGTATCTGCTACAAACACCAGGGTGTCCCCTGCTTTGGCGCCTACTACTTCTATCAATTCAGCTTGCTGACCTGGGGTAAAGAATTTTGAAATACTGGATTCAAACGTCTTTCCTTTGAGAACTCCATACGCCAAACCTTTGGCGTGGTTGGCTTTGGCCACTAACTCTAAATCTGAAACATCTTTACGACTTAACTCTGCCGGGACAGACAACGCACGGATACATTCTGCTGCGGTGAAAATCTTAAATTCAGATTGTTTGGCTAACTCTGTAACATCTGTAATTTCCACACCATAGCGCAAATCTGGTTTATCTGAACCATATTTCAACATGACTTCGTCATATGAATAGCGAGGGAACGGAAATTTCCAGATTTTTTTATCCGTCACTTCTTTGACTACGTATTGGGACATGCGCTCAACCACTTCCCACACATCTTCTTCATCCACAAACGACATTTCCAAATCCAGCTGATAAAACTCTCCGGGTGAACGGTCAGCTCGTGGGTCTTCATCCCGCATGCACGGAGCAATTTGGTAGTACTTATCAAACCCAGCCACCATCAAGAGTTGTTTGTATTGCTGTGGGGCTTGGGGCAAAGCGTAAAATTTTCCTGGGTGAATGCGTGAAGGGACTACAAAGTCACGCGCGCCTTCTGGGGATGACGCGGTAAGGATAGGCGTCTGCACCTCTATAAAGTCTTCGCCGTGCATGAAATCACGAATAGCTTTAATAAAGTTAGAGCGCACAATCATGTTGCGCTGGATGGAAGGCCTACGCAGATCAATATATCTATATTTCAACCGTAAATCTTCACTCTGTTCACGTTCCACGTTCACTTCAAACGGCATAGGCTTAGCGGAGTTCAACACTTCTATCTGGTCTGGAACCACTTCAATCTCACCGGTTGGTATGTCTTTATTTATCACATGCTTTTCACGGGCTTTTACCGTGCCGGTAACGTGGATCACAGATTCTGGTGACAAGCCCAAAACTAATTTGTGCATAACCTCATCTCTTTCTGGAGAAATCAAGACTTGGGTTTCACCGTACCGGTCACGCAATTCCAAAAACAACACGCCGCCTAAGTTGCGGACGCGGTTGACCCAGCCAGAAAGTTGAACGGTTTTTCCAAGGTGTGTTTTTCTTAATTCACCACAGGTGTGAGTCCGGAGCATAAGTTTAGGGTTTCATCCGGTTAAGCATACGAGGAAACGGAATAGTTTCACGAATGTGATGAGTTCCGGTGATCCAGCGAACGGTGCGCTCAAGTCCTATACCGAATCCGCTGTGTGGGACACTTCCAAATTTGCGCGTGTTCAGGTACCACTCGTATTCTTTCAATGGATATTTGCGGTCAATTATTTCTTGTTTCAGCAGTTCATAACTTTCTTCACGTTGACTGCCACCAATGATTTCTCTCCCCTCTTCTGGTGCTATCAAGTCAGCACAACGAACGCGTAACATTCCATCTGAATCTGTGTATTTTTTCATGTAGAACGACTTGACCGCGGCTGGATAATCTTGAATGAACACTGGAAGCTTATATTTGTTGCCCAAAGCAACCTCAGCTTCCGTTGACATATCATCTGCCCAGTAATTTTCATCGGTATGTTCAACCTCTGAAACCAACCCTTCGTCTTTCAACATCTTTTTGACCTCTGCATGAGTCAGGCGTACAAATGGTTCTTTGACTAGGCGTTCCAGAATAGTGGTGTCTCGTTCTAGAATGGCCAGTTCAACTTTGTAGTGATCCAGTACATCTTTCACAATCCGTTTCACCATCTTTTCTTGTAAATCCATGTTCATCTGTTGGTCAAAGAATGCCATCTCAGCATCCATCATCCACAATTCTGACAAATGATGACGTGTTTTACTTTTTTCTGCGCGGAAGACTGGTCCAAAGTCATACACTTTTCCAAACGACATAATCCCCGCTTCACTGTAGAGCTGACCAGATTGGGATAAGTAGGAAGGAGTTCCGTAATAGTCCACGGTGAAGAGTTGCGTGGTGTCTTCACAACTCGTGGGTTGGATGATGGGTGAATCAAACCTGATAAATCCTTCTTCGTGGAAAAAATGCTCTATAGAAAAAAATATTCGGTCGCGAATGCGCAAGATAGCCCAGGGCGTTTTAGACCTCAAATACAAATCTCGATTATCAAACAAAAATTCTGGCCCGTGTTCTTTTTTTCCAATGGGCCATTCTGGGCCGGCGTGAATCAACTTCACTTCTGTTACGCCCAACTCCACACCAGAAGCACTGCGCGTGTCTTCTTTCACCACACCAGTCACTTCAACTGAGCTTTCTATACTGACTTGTTCACAGGCCGCCCAGGATTCTGCAGAAATATCCGCCTTGCTGGCCACAGCCTGCACAAAACCTGACCCATCTCTCACTTGCAAGAAAAAAATCTTACCGGAACTCCGGAAGTTATACACCCAGCCTTGGAGAGTAACGCTTTTCCCAGTCAACTCTGGGAGAGCGGAAATAGTTGTGTTCATACCTGCATATTCTGCCTATTTTGCCGTAGTTTGTCTAGTTAAAGCCGTTTCCTTACTTGTAAATCGATTTACCAAGGCGGGATTCCCCATCAGTATCACCACCAGTCTGTTGCACCAAGTAGCAAAGCCCCCCTGAAAACACAACACCCCTGTCCAGAAGAACCTCGCAGGAGAGGTTCCTCCGAAACAGGGGCGTTGAATGTGCAAAACGGCCGGAACGGACCCAAGGGACCCGTGCAGCCAAAGGGAACAAAAGTTCCATGGCTCCGAAGACCCTAGGACCCAGGCTGCTTGCAGACGCGGACGACCCGATCGCCGACGCTCCAGCGGTCGTTGCCGACCCCGTAGAAGAGCAGGACCCACTGGCCGCCGACGAAGCGCAGGTACGGGACGCACACGTAACCGTCGGGGTACCGCCACTTGGTGCCGGTGGCGACGAGGTAGAACGAGCGCAGCTCCGCGGGGATGCTGGCGGCCTGGGCGAGCAGCCGCTCGAGGTGGTGCTGACCGCTCTCGGTCCCTTCCATCTCGAGGGCGCGGGCAAGGACGGTCTCACCGTTGATGTAGGTCTCGCCTTCCCGCAGGAAGCCTAGAAAGTCCAGGATGGGCTCTCCTTCGACCTTCGGGCCTTCTTCTAGGAGCTCCCAGCCCTGGGAACGCTGATCGTGGACGAAACCCGCGGGGGGCTTCAGGGTCACAGTTGGCAGTGCAGTCGCCAGCATCGCTCACCTCCTTTTTGTGATGGGTGTAGCCAGAAAGGCAGGAAATTAACTTTAATCCTGCACTTATGGCTACATCAAACAAAAGGGCTTTGGGAACACAGAAATATACTCTATTTTTAGGGAAAAAAGCAAGGGCGTGTACAGGTAGCTTGGTATTAAAATGTTACTTCTCTTGGCTCTCTAATCTTTCCACAGCCTTTTCCATAGCCACGTTTTGTTTTCGTGTAATTTCAAAACGTAATACCGCAGCTCGTTCTTCTAATTTATCTAGAAGTTGGTTACGCTGATCAACCGTCAAATTTTTCACTGTGCCCGCTTTCACCGCTTCGGCAATAGGTTCTATGCGTACATTTGAATCAATAGCTTTTTGAAAAGCGTAAAACACGGCAGCGGAAGATTGCTTAGCATCATAGGCCGGATCTAACTTCAGAATAGCCGCATTCATCTCCATCACCAGACCATCCACACGTTCAAAGTGACCGGACAAAATCTGCCCTAGAAACAAATATTCTTTATACTCCGCCTGAATCAAATCGACTGTGTCATCTTCACCAGACGTGATGCTTTGGCGGATGGCCACGGCAAATCTGTCCATCACCGCATCCACTAATTCTGGGGAAGCAGTTTCCGCCGCTTCAATATATGAATACCATTCTGATTTTATGTAAGGACTATTCAGCGCCTCTTCCGGCTGACTCAACACAGAAAACACATGCGAGCGGTCTTCAATCTCTCGCTCAATCTGATCATACTGTAAAATGAGCTGTGCCAACTTCTCCGCATGCTTTTCTTCTTTTTGTTTTTGAATCACCCCATGCAACTTTTTCTCCCATTCTTCCACTTCAGTTTGCAGCTGGGTCTTCATTTTGATTAATTGTTCCGGAGTCATGTGCGTCTTTTAATAAAAATCATTTTGAGTGCCTCTATTAAACCTAGGGCTAGAATTGAAATACCCGCAATCATCCCCCATTCCACTGCTCCTATGGAGGTAGTATGCAGGATGCGTTGCAACGGAACAAGTGTGGTGGCCAAAACAATAATGAGAACGCCCACACCGACAGCTAGCAGTAGGCTCTTATTATTAAAAAAGGACGATTTCCAAATGGGCAGTCTGAGCGACTTCACGGAAAACGCAAAGAGTAAAGATTCCAGACTTAATGCAGCGAAGGTAATGGTGCGGGCGTAATCAGTTGAATCACTACTATACAGTGCCAGCACAAACAGACCTAGGCAGGATAAACCACTCACACCGGAGACAAGGGCAGTCATTTTGGCTAAGTCTTTGTTCACAATCCGAGTTTTGGGTGAACGAGGTGGTTCATTCATGACTTGGCTTTCCTGCGGTTCTTGAGTCAGGGCTAAATTAGGGAAGGTATCCGTCACCAAGTTAATCCATAAAATTTGAACCGCTGTTAAAGGGACTGGAAGTCCAACCAGAATAGACAAAGCGACTAATACAATTTCACTAAAGGAAGCTGAGACCAAATATAAGACTGACTTTTTGATGTTATCAAAAATCACCCGACCTTCTCTGACGGCGGTGACAATAGTTTGAAAATTATCATCCAAAATAATCAAATCAGCCGCATCTTTAGCTACGTCCGTTCCGCTGCCCAAGGCCACGCCTATATCAGAAGCTTTCAGCGCCGGAGCGTCATTCACGCCATCACCGGTCATGGCCACCACCTGGCCGGCCTTTTGCAAAGCTTTCACAATCCGAAACTTATCTTGCGGAGAGACGCGGGCAAAGACTGAAATACCTAAAATTCGTTTGACCAAATTTGGTTCACTCAGTTGAGCCAGTTCAGCCCCGTCAATGATCTGGGATTGGCCGGCGGGAAGTCCTAGCTCTTGGGCTATGGCCTGAGCGGTGAGTCTGTGGTCTCCGGTGATCATTTTGACTGTAATTCCAGCTTTTTCACACGCTTGCAGAGCGGATTTTGCTTCTGGACGTAAGCCGTCTTTAATGCCTAAAAATCCGGCAAACACCAAATCAGCAAAAGTTTCATCTGTGACCTTTTCAACGGATTTAGGTAGGTCTGCATAAGCCAAGGCCAACACGCGCAACCCTTGCATGCTCATGTTGGAAAAATCTTCCGTCAAACGTGTTCTATGCTGTTTGGTCATCACCACTGACTTTCCATTCACATAGATATTGCTGCACATGTCCAACACTCGCTCCGGCGCTCCTTTGACGTACAACTTCCGTTTATGCTCCGGTGTAGTATGGAGCGTAGCCATAATTTTACTGGTGGAGTTGAACGGGACGGCATGCACGCGTGGATGTTCCTCCTGTAATTTCTGGTGATCTAGCCCAAGCGTTGCTCCGGCAAACAATAACGCCCGCTCAGTTAAGTTACCAGTAATTTCCCAATGTTCCGCTTCTTCTTCAGGGTTTAATACCTTGGCATCATTATTGAGCAAACCAATGGTGATAACCATGAACAGTTCAGCTAGCTCTTTCTCCGGATGTTCACGGTGAAACTTTAGGGCATGATCCCAAGTAACCCAATGGTCTACGCGCATTTTCCCTTCAGTCAATGTTCCGGTTTTATCTGTACAAATCACGGTCACGGAACCAAGCGTCTCAGCTGAAGCTAGTCGGCGTACCAAGCCCTTGTGTTGCAAGATACGCTTCATGCCTATGGCTAAAATAACCGTGACTCCTATAATCAACCCTTCAGGCAAAGCGCTGACGGCAATAGCTACGGCTAAAGTAAATGTTTCTATCAACGGCCGGCCAACCACTATGCCAACAATAAACAAAACTAGGGTTAACAACCCAATCACGGCGGCCAAGAAGCGGGAAAATCGATTTAACTGTTTTTGCAACGGAGTTGGACGTTCAGAAGTTTCACGTAAAGCGCTGGCAATCTTACCTAGTTCAGTCTGAGCGCCCGTAGCCGTAACTAGCGCCCTCCCCTGTCCATTCACTACGCTTGTGCCGGCAAACAGCATATTGGTCCTATCACCCAGGGGGGCAGTCTCAGCCACTGGGTTGGTATTTTTTTCTACGGCTTCAGACTCACCGGTGAGCGCTGACTCCAAAACTTCAAAAGCCTCAGCCCACATCACCTGCGCATCAGCCGACACGTGGTCACCAGCCCGGAGCAACAACACATCCCCCGGAACAATTTCTTCTGCAATAACCAATTTCTCCTTACCCTGTCTGAGCACCAAGGCCATCTTTGCCACCAGGGTCTTCAGGCGATTCAAAGACTGCTCAGCCTTAAACTCCTGAGCAAAACCCACGCCCACATTCAGAATCACCGCAGCTAAGATCACTCCGGCGTCAACCGTATCCCCCAAGGCAAATGACACGACTGAAGCCACTAACAATACGTACACCATGGCGCTGTTGATCTGGCGCAACAAAATCAACCACCAGTGATCCTTTTTTTCTTCCGGCAGCCGGTTCCTTCCATACGTCAACAACCTGCCCTCAGCCTCAGCCTGCGTTAAGCCTGTCAGCTTTTCCATACTACAAAGTCCAGACGACAAATCCAATGAGTAGCAAAATGGCAAAGATAACCATGCCCAGAATGGTTCCTGTAGCTAGTTTTGCTATGCGCCATACCGTCAGTTGCACTACTTTCATACCACTTTAGTATACCAGAAAAAGGCAACGGGCGTACATCAATCAAGAGACTCAAGCTGCTTCAACAGCTGCCCAATGGTAGGACGTTCAGCTGGGTCAGTTTTCACCATCAACTCAGCCATTTCACCTATCCGCTGAGCCACCAAAGGTATAATTGTGTGTCTTTTTTCAGACTCATCCGTCTTTCTTCTCAGACGATTTCCTTGGATAATCTTTCTCAAAGTCACGCCTAAGGCATACACATCTCTTGGGGCTGAAGGGTATTCAAAACCGGTAGTGTAGTCTTTGGATGCAAAGATGTTGTCAACTATACCGTAGACGACTTTTCCAGTTCCGCTTTTACGTTGTTTAGCCTCTATAACCGCCACTGTAGCTGAACCAAAATCAATCAAATATGGGTGCAAGTCTTGATCTACCATAATGTTGGAAAGTTTGAGGTCACTATGGAAAATTCCTCTGCGGTGCAGATACTGAAGAGCTTGCAGCAACTCACGCACAAACCGTTTCAAGACTTCAGCATCTGCGGCCAAATTCTGTCGT
The DNA here is from genome assembly GCA_964364425.1 of uncultured Gammaproteobacteria bacterium. GTDB lineage: Bacteria > Patescibacteriota > Patescibacteriia > UBA9570 > JBBTWU01 > JBBTWU01. Next base: position 51,943 of record CAYIMB010000002.1, on the reverse strand, counting down.
TGGACAAACTGATCCAACCTTTTGCCTTCAATCCGTTCCATCACTAAGGCTTGAATCCGTAGACTTGGATTCCTTCTGTCTGGATCATCCGGATGAGGAATAAACTGAGCGGCCTTCAATAGTGGAAAAGGAGGAAATGGGCCTTTGCGCTCAAGCCACTGTCTGGGTTTACCTGGAGGAACGTCATACTGTGACAAACGAGATAAGGCTGCGGCTTCCATAATGGTATTACGAACCCCCTCAGCCTTCTGGACATCTCTAACAGAAGCGCCTGGTTTAACGAACATTTCTGTCCGGTCAAACGGTAATGACAGCTTCAACACATCTTTTTCTTGCGTTGTAGAGTCACTCACCACAAAGGTCGCTCCAAATGCGCCTCGGGTCAAATATTCTTCAACCACATACATATGACCACCTAGTTCGATTTGAAATCCTTTCATCTGCGTCAACGCCTCCGCAGCTTGTGCGCTATCAGGTTTTAGCCGTTTTAATTCGTTGCCTATATCAAATAACAAACGTCTTTGATCACGCACAGATTCAACAGCTGCAGAACTTTCCGTTAAGCGTGACACAAACAGATTGAGCGCCTCCACTTCTTCTGAGGTCATTTGCCTTCTTGCTTCTATACTCCGCGGACTGGGTGATGGTTCAGGCGGTGGTGACGGCTTCCGTATAACTGGCATGACCGCCTGTTCACCGGAGCTTGTTGCCGACTTTTTTGGCATAGGAATGGTTCTTTCTTGTCCACCAGCCATATGTTTAAGCAAAGGCTTTTAGTAGTTCAGAAATATCACGTTTTGGATTTTGTTTGATCAGGGGACCGCTTGCGAGTTGAGGTAACTGGTCTTCATACGTAGGTCTGTCTTCTTTATACAAGACACCAATTGGTATTTTCTCTCCCCATTCCTGCATACGTTCAAACGCCATCAACTTGTTGGTTGGGTCGTATGCTTTCTCTTCCTCTAATTTATACACCCGCTGTTGAAAAAACTGGAAAGTGTTTATTTTGTTATACGTGACACAGGGCTGAAACACATCCAGCAAGGCAAAGCCTTTATGCGCAATCCCCTGCTCAATCAAAGACGTGAGGTGTTTAATGTCTCCGGCAAATCCCCGACCAATCCAGGTGGCATTACTGGAGAGAGCCAAGAGCAATGGATTGATAGGTGCTTCAATCACTCCTTTTGGCGTAGAGCTTGTTTTGGCGCCAACTTCTGTGGTTGGCGAAGCTTGCCCCTTAGTTAATCCATACACTTGGTTGTTATGCACCACGTACAACATATCCATATTCCGGCGCATAGAGTGGATGAAGTGCCCCATGCCAATACCATAGCCATCACCATCTCCGGCAAACACTACAACCTCTAATTCATTATTCACCAACTTTATGGCCTGCGCCGGCGGGAGAGCGCGCCCATGCAATCCCTCAAACCCATACGTCTTCACATAGTGTGGAATTTTTCCAGAACATCCAATGCCTGAAACCATCACAATATTTTCCGGTTTCAAGCCTAGATTGGCATACGCATTTTTGGCCGCAAGCAAAATTCCAAAATCCCCGCACCCCGGGCACCACTGGATCTCATGTTCTGATTGGTTGTAATCTAAAGGTTTCATATCTGTTTTATTTCGATTTAATCAACAAGTCTTTCACCTTGTTTACTATATCCTCAGGAAAAAACGGCCGACCATCATATTTCAGCAAATGCTGTTCAAATTCTATACCGGTGTGTGTCCGTACGAGTTGTGCAAATTGCGCCGTGGCGTTTCCTTCCACATTTAGCACCTGCTGGGTTTTCTGTAGCGCAGTAATAGTTTCCGCGGCTTTAAACGGAAAGAGGTAGGTAAAATGAAGAACATTCAGCATAATTCCATCAGCGGCTAAATCTTCCATAGCCTGCAAAGCCGCAGTACGAGTAGAGCCCCAACACACCACAGTGAGTGGCGCATCTTCCGGACCAAACCATGTTGGACCCGGGATGTCATGTAACAGACCTTCCAGTTTACGCATGCGTTTATCATATTGCGCTTTCACTTTGTCGGATTCTTCCGTAGTCCAACCGGTTTCATCATGTTCATATGAAGAACAGATATACGGAGAACCGGGTGTTCCCGGAATCACCCGCGGAGAAACTCCACTATCCGTGACTTCATGCCGCTTAAACTGTGTCCAGCCTTTGTCCTGCATCATTTTGGAGGCCTGTTCCGGACTGAGCAGTTGTCCTCGTTCAATCTGTACTTTATTTTGATCAAATGGTTCAACAGACACATACGTTTCACCAATATGTTTATCCATCAACAGAATTACCGGCAACTGATACTTGTCAGCTAAGTTAAATACCTTAGCTGTTTCATAGTAACATTCGTTGACATCACCTGGGGCCAAGACCAAGCGTGGGGACTCACCCTGAGAGGCCGAAATAACAAACAGTAAGTCGCCTTGAGACGTCCAAGTAGGTAATCCAGTTGATGGTCCTGGCCGTTGTCCTTCCACTACCACCACCGGTAACTCCATAATGCCGGCCATACCCAACGCTTCTACCATCAAACTAAAACCTCCACCACTTGTGGCGGTTAAGGCACGTGCACCGGCAAAGGCGGCGCCACAAATCATGTTCATAGCAGCTAACTCATCTTCAGTTTGTTTGAAAATCACTCCATACCTTTGTTCTACCTTGGCCATGTCCATCAAAATAGAAGAAGAAGGTGTCATGGGGTACCCAGCCACAAATTGCACACCAGCGGACAAGGCACCCAAAGCAATAGCAGAGTTTCCACCCAAGAACAGATGTGACCGCGGCTTTTCAACCGGCGTCATGGTCAACGGAAATTTTCCGGCAATAGCACTTTCCTTTGCGGTCTCATATCCAATTCGGGCAATCTCCACATTTTTAGCTATCACTTCTTCACCCTTTTTGGCAAACCCTTCACGAATAGCTGTTTCCAAACGTTCAAAAGGGTAGTGCACCAAACCCATAGTCGCACCAGTAGCAATCATATTCCGCATCACGCGCTCACCTGTATGTTCTTTCACAATTTGCGTCATTGGTATAGCTACCCACAACACATCACTACGTAATTTAATTGGATCTTCTGTATAGTCACTTGGGTCGTAAATCACTGCACCACCTGGAATCACCTCGGGTAAGTCCACCTCAACTGTTTCTTTATTTAAAGCAACTAAGACTTCAACTTTGTGGTCAACAGAAAACACTGGGTCCTCAGAAATACGTACGGCCGTGGTGTTGTGTCCGCCACGAATCAAGGAAGGATACTCCGGATACCCCACCACAAAAAAACCGCCGCGGCTAAACGCCCGGCTGATAGTTTGACCTATAGACATGATGCCGTAACCGGCCTGTCCGCCAATTTTCCAACGCAAATGATTTGGTTTCATGCTCAAAGAACATACCACATTTAGTCCGATTTGCAAATTACCAAATAGTGACTCAGCGGGGGTCTGCTCATACGGGAGCTTCAATCACCCTGCTTCGCAGACCCCGCTTCCGTCACTCTTTCTTCACGCAGTCACCTAGCGTGCCGGCCGAATACTCACATCTCCCGGGCCTTTCATGGCGCATTGGCACGTCAGGCGTTGATTGTCTTCAGCTGAAAATACTTGTAATGTCTGTTCCTCTTGTTCCGTTTTATCCGTAATATTCGTAATCCCCTCTTCAACCGTGACTACACACGTTCCGCACACCCCTTGTTCGCAGCCAAACAAAATAGTTCCGCCGCCGTTTTGCACGGCTTCACGGAAGTTAGTGCCCTCTGGCACATCAAGTTCTAGATTATCTGCTGGTAATTTTAATTTTGGCATACTAATGAAGTCTGGTTTCTTGACGATAGTATTCTGTCAGACTCCTGAGTGCTTGGTCAAGAGTGTCTTTCACCGCCTGATATTTATCCGCCACAGCCGGCATGTCTTTGCCCCACACTTCAATCAGCTCAGCTAAGGCGTTGACTGCTCGGTGGTGGTGGCTGTCCAATACTTCCGAGTTGGGCATAGGTCGTGCCCGTTCTTGAGCGGCCCGCTCAAGCATGTCATGCGCCACCAACGGCAAAGCCAACTTACGCAGCAAGGGTGCACGTTGACTCATCACTTCACCGTACCATTCATCTCCGTTAAAGTTTGGTATGGACAAGTATTTCATGGCTGCAGCATAAAAAAATATAGTCAAAGCAGGATCTGTCACCTCTCCCCTGGCTTCATCTATGCCGTGCAACCTGGATAACTGCCTGGACACCCGTGACTGGAACTCAACTAACTTATTCCGTGGTATGGGCATGAAGGCTTCTTTGAGTGTAGCTAGCTTGCCAGTCACCGGACTCTCTTCTACTGCGGCCTCAAGCAACGCTTCCTCCAACTGGTTAGCCCGCATCATGTATTCCCCGGTTAAGCGGCGTGCTGTTCCAGGGCTGAGTTTCTCCCGCTCCGGACCAATTGCATATTTCCGGACTTTTTCTAAATGGAACGCAGTTTGTTGTCTTAGCCCATCCTGGGCCACCGTGTTTCTATTGCGGGCTATTTTTCTGGTCAACTCTTCCACCAAACAAAAAACACCTTCGGCCAAAGCCTTCGCTTTCAAATCCTGAGTTTGCGGATCTCTCCCTTCTGGCATAGCTGGACTGTACCATGCGTTTTGGTCGGATTCAAGGTGTAAATTAATCTACCTGGGACTTTTTACTTTCCTGGTCTAAATGGGCTAAGGTGCGGACGTCTACGTACGAGGTCGTATAATGACTTCCGTTTTTTTCAAACGGTACACCAAAACTGTTTCAACGCCGCAGACTATAACCAGATAAACCGCCAGCCTAACGCAGACAGAAAGTACAGAGGTTTGGAACGCCATGAGCAAAGCCAATCCCACTCCAGTGACTATCTGATATACAGCGGCCAAGGCAATGGAGCGGATCCAAAACAAATACTGCTGGGTTGCTCTGCGCACTAAGGCAACTCCGGCACCAAGCACCAGACCAAAGCTGATGGCAGCCCCTAACAGGTGAAGTCCAAGCAAACCATTTGAAAGACTCAGCATGTGGGGCGGACAGGGATCGAACCTGTGACCATCAGCTTAAAAGGCTGCTGCTCTACCGACTGAGCTACCGCCCCGTTGAGGTAGCGTGGAAAACGAAAATAACATACCGATTTTAAGTGGGACTGTCAATCACTTTGCCGGGGTGGAAAACCTGTGGGCAAATCGATATATCAAATTTCAGCGGAGCAGCGTAAAATACTCGGACTATGGACACCCTCCCGAAAGGCGTTATTCCCCCACATAACATAGAAGCTGAGCAGGCTACTTTGGGCAGTTTACTCATTAACAAGGATGCTTTGATTAAAATTGCAGATGTAGTGAAGGCTGATGATTTTTATGTCAACAAGCATCAGTTGATTTTTGAGTCCGTATTAGATTTGTATGCCCAGCATGAGCCAATCGATATTCTCTCCCTAGCCAACCGCTTGATAGAAAAAGGACAGCTGGATCAGATTGGCGGCCGGTCATATTTGGTGTCTTTAGCCAACACCGTCCCTACGGCGTCTAACATTGTGTCCTATGCGGAGATTGTAAAAAAGAAATCTACCTTACGGCGCTTAATTGTGGCGGGACAAGATATTGTGCGCGAGGGCTATAACGAGGATGAAGATTTAACCACCAGTTTAGACCGGGCAGAGAAAGCTCTGTACTCCGTGTCACACACCTACTTAAAACAAAACTTTGTTCCAGTGCAGGACATTATGACTGCGGCCTTTGACCGCATAGACGAATTGCACCGGGAGTCTGGCAAGCTGCGCGGCATTCCAACTGGCTTCACTGATTTGGATAATAAGCTAGGGGGATTACAAAAATCAGATTTGATCATTTTGGCTGCACGTCCTTCCATGGGTAAAACGTCCTTAGCTCTGGATATTGCCCGTAACGTAGCGGTCAAAAGTAAACATCCGGTGGGCATTATCAGCTTAGAAATGTCTAAAGATCAATTGGTTGACCGTCTGCTCTGCGCAGAAGCCAATGTAGACTTATGGAAAATGCGCACAGGGAAACTCACCAACGACCATGACTTCACCAGTATTGGTCACGCCATGGGGCAACTGGCTGAAGCACCTATTTATATTGATGACTCTCCGTCCGCCAACATTATGGAAATCAGGACCAAGGCGCGGCGTTTACAGATGGAGCACGGCTTGAGTCTCTTGATTCTAGACTACTTGCAATTAATGGAAGGACGTTCTTCTAACTCAGACAACCGGGTGCAGGAAATTTCTGAGATCTCCCGTTCGCTCAAAGGCTTGGCTCGTGAGTTGAACATTCCGGTCTTAGCCCTGTCTCAGCTCTCCCGCGCGGTGGAAATGCAACAACCTCCCATTCCGCGTTTGAGTCACTTACGCGAAAGTGGCAGCATTGAGCAAGATTCTGACTTAGTTCTATTCATTTACCGTGAGGAGTACTATAAAAAAGATTCTGAGCGTAAAGGTATTTCAGATATTCTGATTGCCAAACACAGAAACGGTCCAACCGGGCAAGTGGAAATGTTTTTTGATATTGAAAAGGCCTCCTTCCGCAACTTGGATAAAAAACACTCTAGTATTCTACCTCCGCCGGCCTTTGCCAGCGCAGGGATGGGTCAGGGGTAAGTCGGATTTGCAAAAACGGTCCGACTTGAGTAAGGTGAGTGGGTAATCCTTTATTAATGTTATGTTTCAAAAACTCAAACAGTACAAAGATTTGCGGGATTCAGCAAAAAAGCTGCAAACACAACTATCCGCGGAAACCTTCCACGTGGAAACCTGGGGCGGGAACGTGTCCATGATTATGGACGGCAACCAAGCCGTTATGGCCTTGGATATAAAGGCGGACGTTTTGAAACCGGAGAACAAGCAAAAGTTGGAAGAATCCATCAAAGAAGCAGTGGGCGAAGGTGTGAAAAAAGTGCAGAGATCAGTGGCCCAAAAAATCCAAAAGGGTGAAATTCAAGTTCCGGATTTTCCGGGCAAAAAATAACCTCGCGTATGGCCAAATTCCCAGCCAGCTTACAGCAGATGGTGGAACAATTTAATCGCTTACCTGGAATTGGAACCAAAACCAGCGAACGATTTGTGTTTTGGCTACTCAAACAACCCAAAGAGATCATGACTGAATTTATGCAAGGCTTCAGCCAACTGAGGGATACCGTACAGGTGTGTTCCCGTTGTTATAACTTTAGTGAGTCGGCCGTGTGCGGAATTTGTTCTGACCCTAGACGTGATCAGGCTTTGGTTTGTGTGGCAGCTGAAGCGCCGGAGGTTTGGGCTATAGAACAAACTGGTGAATACAGTGGCTTGTACCACGTCTTAGGTGGCGTAGTGAACCAGATTGAAGGTGTGGGACCAAGTGAATTAAGGATTGAAGAATTAGTGCGTAGAGCAAGTGACGGAGTGGTCAAAGAAGTCATCTTGGCTACTAATCCTGATGTTGAGGGTGAAACCACCGCCATGATTATCACCCAAGCCTTGAGTAGCGTACCAATACATATCACTCGCATAGCCCGCGGACTACCCATGGGTGGAGATGTGGAGTATGCGGACAGTGTCACCTTAAGTAACGCCCTCAAAGGCCGGACCAACATAAAATAATTTATTCCCGAGACACAAAAACACCGGCGCTTGGCCGGTGTTTTGATTTGTTAAACAATGAAGGTGAGGGATGGTGGTCGACCACCACCCCGAACCTTAAATGGATTCAATCAGAACATTGGTAAATGGTTGACGGTGTCCGTATTTACGTGAATATCGAATTTTAGATTTGAACTTGATCACGTCTACTTTTTTAGCTAATCCCTGAGAAGTGATTTTGCCTTTGACCTTCTTTCCCTTCACGCTGGGGGCGCCAATCTCTACAGATTTCCCGTCATCTTCTGCCACCAACAACGCTTCAAATTCAACAGCCTCCCCTTCTTTACCCGGGATCTTTTCAATCTGGATGGTCTGGTTTGGTTTGACGAGATACTGCTTCCCGCCGGTTTTTATAATAGCAATCATAGTGGCCGAAGCTTAAAAGAATAGGCTGTTTTCGTCAAGCTTTTGGGCTACACATGAGTTAAGGTAAACGGGACAGACAGACCGCAACCGTTACTCCCCTGCATCATCAGATGGCCAAACATGGAAGTTTGAAACAGGCCCCAAGTTTGGGCCGTGCCAGAAAACACTACGGTTGCTTGGGCCACTGGATCAAATTGGATTCCTAAAAATTGGTTCGGAATAGTAGACACGTAGCTGTTGCCTCCCCCTGACTGCATGAGATTCAAATCTCCGTTTGGCGTGTCTAAAACGATTTGCAACGGCGCAGCACCTCCCCCGTTTAACGTCAGCTCCCCTGGTCTTCCCAGAATGTAGCGGAAAGGTCAGGAGTTTGCAACACCCATTCCGCTTCTGGACTTTGAACCGAGACAAAACTGCTGGGGGTACAACCCGCCAGGACAAACGAGCCAAGGGAAAAGGCACTCGCCAGTCGTTTCATGCTTGCAGAATAGCACATTTAGGGCAGATGGTAGACCAGTTGGTCGCCCATTTGAATCTGGTGCCTGTCTACAAAGCCTGCGGGCACTTCTAACACGGCATCCACAGTGACTGACGGTTGAATGCGGGCAATCTGGTCACTGGGCAGCCCCGCGCCAGCCGGAACTTGAATTCTGAGATCCACCACCCGGCCCTGAGACAGCCAAATAAAATCTAAATCTACTTGCGTATTCTTCATCCAAAATACATATATGCCCGGGGTTGAAAACACAAACAACATTCCGCTCTCCGGGTCCATGTGCTCACGGTTCATCAACCCCTGACGTTGTTCAGCCGGACTATCCGCCACCTCAACCGGCACCACTGATCCGTCCGGAAACGTGATGGTTCCCGTCTCAAAATCTACTGGCCCCCACAGCGCTGAAAAAAAAATAGTGGCGGCAACCGCCAGCGTCATGCTGGCCGCCAAAACGACCTGCCAGGCTGAAATCTGCTTCAGCCATTTCATACTTTTTTTTGCTGCCATCTGAAAGCAATCCAACCTAACAGCAAGAGGACAAGCAGAAGCACTGCCAAAGCCCAAACTTTTTCTTTGCCCTGTAAAAATAACCCCACATATCCAAAACCAGCAGTAACTAGGTAGAGTATCCAAGCCACTTGGCGTTGGGTCAGTCCCAGTTTAAATAAACGTTGATGCAGGTGTTCACTATCCCCTACAAACGGGGAGTGTCCGGACCGGAGACGTTTAAAAATCACCCAGGCCGCGTCAAGCAGTGGGACACCCAACACCAGTAAAGCAATGGCTATTTTCCCTCCAGAGATAATGGCCAGAACTCCCAGAGCAAAACCGCAAAATAAACTGCCACTTTCGCCTAAAAATATTTTGGCCGGATGACGGTTCCAGATTAAAAATCCTACAGCTGCCCCAGCTAAACACAGTGCGACTAAAGCAGTCTCCGGTTGAAGAACCGGTGCCCGGTAAGACAACACAGCTATGGCACTGGCTCCAATGGCGGTGACGCCGGCAACTAAGCCGTCTAAGCCATCTAAAAACTTGGTGGCATAAGTGGTGGCAAGCAGCCACAGGATACCAAACAGGTCAGCCCACAGGACCAAACGGTAGGGGATGTCCTGCCAAGTAAAGATGATCCAGGAAATGGTCTCCAGTGAAAGAGTATCCCCAAATGGGTTGGTGATCTCGTGAATATCGACCCCCGAAGCGACTACAATTACACAAGCGAGCAGAGGGAACAAAATTTGCCGAGACGGTTTTAAGTTTTTGATATCATCCCAAGCTCCGCCAATCATCAAGACTGCTCCAGCCAACAATAATCCGAGTAAATGCTTGGGCAATAAGTACCCAGCGGTTAACACATTCCACAAAAATACACTGGTCAGGGCAAACCCGCCAAACAGCGCTAACCCGCCAAGTAGCGGCACCGGCGCGGTGTGAACTTTGCGCTGAGGAGCTGCTTCTGGATGGTCAACAAAGCCCTGACGTAAGGCCAGACGGCGAATCAGTCCGGCCAAAGCCCAACTCAATACAGCTGAGCTGATCAGAGTCAGAACGGCCAGTTGTGGGAACCAGACAAAGGCCGTGCTCATAATTATGTCTTAGCGTTGCGTTGTTGATCCAAGTAATCTTGCAAAAAAATCTGTGCGGCCACTTGGTCTTTCTTTTGTTTCGTCTGTCCCGTACCAGCCAGCAGCGTCTTGGCCATTTGGGTAGTCAGACGTTCATCCACCATTTGGACCGGAATAGTTAGATGACTACGGAGTTTTTCAGCAAACCGTTTGACCTCTTCTGTCCAAGCTGTGGGCTGGTTATCCATACCAATGGGCAATCCCACCACAAGCAAGCCTACTTTTTCCAAATTCACTATGGCTTTAATTTTCTGAATGATCTTAGTTTGACTTAAGCCCTCCAGCAGTCCTTTAGACATGGCCATGGTGTGGTTATCATCACTGACAGCTAACCCTAAGCGTTGTTCACCGTAATCAATGGCTAATATTTTCATAGTTAGATGCGGGTAAGGACTTCATGTCCGTTCTGTGTAACTAAAATAGTATGTTCAAAATGAGCCGACCAGGAACCGTCCGCCGTGGTCACGCGCCAACCGTCATCTCCAAATAAAACATCTGGTTCACCCAAGTTAATCATGGGTTCAACCGCCAACACCATTCCGGGTTTCAAGCTTAGTCCGGTTCCGGCCCGCCCATAATTTGGAATACGTGGGTCTTCATGTAAAGCGTACCCTACGCCGTGTCCCACTAAAGCATGGACTATCCCGTATCCAAACGGCGCCAGGGTTTGTTCAATGGCATGAGAGATATCACCAATCCTGTTGTCCGGACGAATCATTTCAATCCCCTTGTCCAAACTGATTTTTGTCATCTCAACCAACCGTTGCACTTCTGGTTTCACTTTCCCCACCATCACCGTGATAGCCGCATCAGTGATCATTCCGTCCACACTGACGCCTAAATCTAAACCTATGATATCCCCTTCTTTCAACACTCGGTCTGACGGGATGGTATGCACTACCTCATCATTCACAGAAGCACACAATACCTTGGGATAACCTTGATAGCCTAAAAAAGCCGGCTTGGCTTTGGCCTGCTTAATCATTTTGGCAACAGCCTTATCTAACTCCAAGGTTGTCACACCAGGAACCACTAATGGAGCTACTGCTTGCAAGGTTTGCGCCAAGATTCGTCCACTCTTTTTGAGCGCTTCAAGATCTTTCGGTTTGGTCACCAGTGACATGGATTTTACAATACCAAAGGGGTTAGATTCTGGGAAGTCCTATGCTACCTGGTGCTTTTCTCCTGTCAATATCTGTTGGACTTGGGCAAAGACCTCAGGAATAGAGGGTAGTCCATCTACCTGGAAAAAAATTCCACGTTGTTTGTAGCGCTCTAACACCGGATACGTTTGCTCGCGGTAAATGGACAGCCGTTTTTTGATTGACTCTGGGTAGTCATCCTCGCGCTGCACCAAGGCTGTCCCGCATTGATCACACTGAGCGGCTTGGGCCGGAGGTTTATATGTTAAATGGTAGGTTGAACCATCCACCGGGCATGAGCGGCGGTTTGAAATACGTTCAATAGATTCTGCCTCAGGTATATGAATTAACAACACATGACTGAGCTCACTCATCTGATCCAAGGCGTCTGCTTGCACTAGGTTTCTTGGGAACCCATCCAAGATGAAACCTGTTTGGGCTTCTGGACGTTTTAATACATCCGCCACCAACTGGTTGGTGATTTCATCTGGAACAAGGTTGCCCCGGTTTATATACTGATCAGCAATTTCCCCTATTGCACTACCGGCCTTGATTTCTGTCCGGTACTGTGCCCCCGGACTAAAGTGGAACAGGCCATATTTTTCTGCCAGCAATTCAGCTTGTGTTCCCTTGCCTGAGCCCTGTGGACCAAACAACGCAATCTTGTACATGGATTACAAATTATCGTAGTCGCGCACAGATAATTGCGCTTCAATTTGTTTGACAGTTTCCAAAGCCACAGACACCACAATCAGCAAACTGGTTCCGCCAATGGCTAGGGATTGGAAGCTCCCACCCAGAGCACCTTGCACGGCCAAGGGGAGCACAGCAATAGCCCCCAAAAACAAAGCGCCGGCTAACAAAATACGGCTGGATACAAACTGTAGGTATTCTGAGGTTGGCTTACCTGGACGGATTCCTGGAACAAAAGCACCGTTCTTTTGCAAGTTTTCCGCTACTTGATCTGGTTTAAAAATCACGGCCGTATAAAAGTAAGTAAAAATAACCACTAACACAAAATAGATAACTCCGTAGACCCAGTTGTTGTTGAACCAAACAATAATAAAATTCAAGCTTGGATTCAGCCAAGCAATGTTGTAGCCTTGTAAAAATTGGGCTATCAGCGGCGGAAAAATCACAAATGAAATAGCAAAGATGATAGGAATCACGCCGGCCTGGTTGACCCTGAGCGGCAAGTGCGACTTTACTCCGCCAGTTGCCGCGCCGGCTCTCATTTGTCTGGCATAGGACACCGGAATCTTTCTCTGTGCTTCAGTCACAAATACCACACCGGCAATGGTCACAATAGATACCGCAAAAATGCCAATGATCACAGGGAGTTGGCTGGAATCATACGTGGCCACGAACTGTTGGATACTGGTGGGCAACTCTGCAATGATACCGGCAAAAATCAACAAGCTGACGCCATTACCCAAGTTACGCTCTGTAATCAGCTCACCCAGCCACATCATGAACATGCTGCCGGCTGTCACGCTGGCTAACGCCACTACCCAGTGCCAAATGTCCAGCTGAGGTACTAAGCTGAAGCCTTGGGTAGATTGTTGTAAGAGTGAAATGGTGGCAAACCCCTGAAGCAAGGCTAAAGGTACCGTCAGCATGCGGGTCCACTGGTTAATACGCTTTTGTCCTGACTCACCTTCTTTTTGAATTTCTTCAAGTTTAGGCACAATCATGCCCAACAACTGAAAAATAATACTGGCTGTAATGTAGGGACCCAGACCCAACATGACAATGGAGAAGTTGGAGAGCGCTCCCCCGCTAAATACGTTCAACAATCCCAAAAACTGGTTACTTTCAAAAAATTGGGATAATCCCTGAGCGTCAATGCCGGGGATGGGAATGTGAGCGGCCACGCGCACCACAATCATCATAGCCAAAATAAAGAAAATACTCCGTCTGATCTCAGGCGTGTTCCAAATCTTCTTAATGTATTTCCAAACCTCCATGTGGAGTGTATTTATTTCTCTTTTGGAGCTCTATCTTCAGTCGGGTTCCCGGTTTTTCTCCTTGGAATCAAGCTGATGGTTCCGCCAGCTGCAGCTACCGCTTTTTGAGCTGAGGCGGAAGCGGCGTGAACGGTAAATCGTAATTTTTTGGTCAATTTACCTTCACCTAACAATTTGACCTTAGCTCCAGCGTCAGCAATCATACCACGTTTGTGTAAAGCGCGTGCGGTCACTTCATCATTTTCATTGAACGCATTGTTTACCAAGCCAACATTCACCGGTTGCATTTTTGGATGCCTTGATTTGAACCCGCCCAATTTAGGTAACTTCATCACGGTCACTTTCAAACCCATCAATTTCAAACCACCGCGTCCGCCAGTCCGGGCACGTTGTCCTTTGGTTCCGCGGGCAGCAGTTGTGCCTTTTCCGGATCCGGCACCACGACCAACGCGCTTTCTTGGTTTAGGAACTCTGGGGCGTTGTAGTTGAGATAAATTCATAGGCTTATGATTTGCGGATTCGTTCTAATTCTTCTCTGGTGCGGAGTTGAGACAAGGCTTGCATGACTGCTCTGACGTTGGCTATTTTGTTCTTGGAGCCTTTCATCTTAGACACCACGTTTTTAATTCCGGCTAAATCCAAGACTGCACGAACTGGTCCGCCGGCAATAACTCCGGTACCTTGAGGAGCTGGTTTGAGCAAGACCTGGGCGGCGCCATACTTCACTTCAACCGCGTGGGGAATAGTACCTTCCACAATTGGAACGCGTAACAAATTCTTTTTGGCTTTGACTGTAGATTTATTCACGGCCAACGTCACGTCAGCACCTTTAGACACGGCCATGCCTACGCGACCTTTCTTGTCCCCTACCACCACTAAGGCACGGAAACGCATACGTTTACCCCCGGCCATGACGCGGGTCACGCGGGATAAATCTACAATTTTGGAATCAAATTCATCTTTTACTTTTTCACCGCGACCACCGCGTCCGTCCCTTCCGCCGCGACCACCGCCACCTCCACCGCGTGAGCCTCTATTTCCACGATCAGCGAACCGAGCTCCCCCGCGTGGGCCAGCTGGTACTTCAGGTGCAAGTCCTGCTGGAGCAGTTGTTGGAGCTACGTCTGGTTTTGTTTGTTCTTCTGGGTTCATGTTGGTATGTAGTTCTAAAACTTCAATCCTTGTTCACGCGCCGCTTCAGCCACTGCCTTCACGCGGCCATGATACAGGTATGGTCCGCGGTCAAACACCACTGTTTCGATTTTCAATTTCTTGGCCGCCTCAGCAATTTGTTTACCGACCGCTTGCGCCTTTTCTGTCTTGGTTCCTTTCATTTTTTCATCCGTCGCACCGGCCAGTGTTTTTTGAGCCGCATCATCAATCAGTTGAACAGAAACGTGTTTGAGTGAGCGAAACACGCTTAAGCGAGGTCGCTGAGCTGTGCCAAAAATTTGAGAACGGGTGCGCTGTGCCCGACGTTGCAAACGAATTGTTCTAGCCTTGTTTTGATTCATAGGTTTATGCTCCAGCTGCTTTAGCTTGTTTACCCGCCTTGCGCCTCACGTGTTCGTCTGAGTAAGCAATGCCTTTTCCTTTATATGGTTCGGGTTTCTTCAGAGAACGGATGTTGGCGGCGGTCTGGCCCAACAGCTCTTTATCAATAGATTCTAAAACTAAGCTGTTTTTTGCCACTTTGCCCGCAACCCCTTGTGGCAAGGTAACGGTTACCGGGTGAGAGAACCCTAACTTCATAGTCAGCTTCTGACCTTCTAACGTCCAAGTATAACCAACACCAGAAATTTTCAATTCTTTAGAGAAACCTTCAGTTACCCCTTTGATCATGTTCTTCAAGTGAGACGCAGCTGTCCCCCACATGGCACGGGCAAATTTATCTGTGGTTTGAGTTACGCCTACAGCGAGAGTGTCTTTCCCTGCCTCATCTTTACCTGGAGTAATAACAACATACCGGTGCATCACCTTGGTCAACGTTCCCTTTGGACCTTTTACCGTCAAACCTTCAGGCTTCACCGTTACAGTGACTCCGCTAGGTATCACGATTGGTTTTTTTGCTATACGTGACATAGGTGTTTAGTAAATTTCACACAATAATTCTCCACCCAACTTTTTCTGACGTGCTTCTTTGTTGGTCATTAAGCCTTGAGAAGTGGATACCACGGCCAAACCTAATCCGTTTAACACGTGTGGAATTTCTTTACTCCCAACGTATACACGGTGACCTGGTTTGGAAATACGTTTGATTCCACGGATTACGCCAGCGTTGTTGTCATACTTCAATTCCACTTTAATTTCACTCAGGCTACCGGTTTTGACCGTATCCACTGAACGCACATATCCTTCCTGTTTCAAAATATCGGCCAAGCGCAACTTTAGCTTGGAGTGAGGAATGATCACTTCAACCTTGCGCACAGCTTGTGCGTTCCGGATTCGAGTTAACATGTCTGCTATTGGGTCTGTCATAGTGTTTACCAGCTTGCTTTATGAATTCCAGGGATCACTCCTTTGGTCGCCTTCTCTCTGAAACAAATACGGCACAATCCAAAGTCACGAATTGGGCTTTTCCGACCACATAATGTACAACGCCTGTTTTTGCGCGTTGAAAACTTTGGGGTCCTTTTGGATTTAGCAATTTGTGCTGCTGTTGCCATACTTATTTCTTCAGTTTATCAGTATTAAATGGGAAGCCCATGAGTTTCAACAATAAACGACCCTCTTCATCATTTTTGGCTGTAGTGGTAATGTTGATTTCCAACCCATGCACCTTTTCCACTTCATCATGTTTGATTTCCGGAAACACCGTGTGTTCATTCATGCCCAAGGAATAGTTTCCGCGTCCATCAAAGCTCAAGGGTGAAATACCACGAAAATCACGCACACGCGGGAGGGTGGATGAAACCAACTTGTCTAAAAATTCGTACATCCGTTCCCCCCGGAGGGTGACAGCCACACCAATAGTCTGTCCTTGGCGGCTCTTAAAGTTTGAAATGCTCTTCTTGGCCTTTGTTTGCACTGGACGTTGCCCAGTCACCCGAGCCAAGTTAGCTACCACAGTTTCTACAATTTTTGGATCTGCCTGCAATGCTTTGCCTACACCAACATTCAAGGTCACTTTGGCGATTTTGGGGATAGCCATCACGTTGGTCTCACAAGTTTGCTTGATCAGCTCTGGTACCACTTCTTCTCTATATTTTTTGAGTAATCTATTCATGTTCGTGTGGTTAGATAGGTTCCTTACATTTTGCGCACACACGGGTTTTGCCGGCGGCTTTTTCTTTACCCAGCTGATGTCCAATTCTGGTGACTTTCCCGCACTTTGGACACATCAACTGCAAGTTTGAAACCGGAAGAGGAGCATCAAATTCAATTCGTTGACCAGCCTGTCCGGCCTTCTGAGAACGCAAGTGTTTCACCATTTTATTCGCTCCTTCAACCACCACGCGCTGAATAGATGGGATGACTTGAGTCACTTTTCCGGTCTTTCCTTTATCCTTGCCAGTCATCACCTTAACGGTGTCACCGACGCGGAAGCGGATAGCTGTTTTGTTAGTTGATGTCTTCATAGGTTTACAGCACTTCAGTAGCTAATGAGGCGATCTTAGAGAATCCTCGGTTTTTGACTTCCCTGGCCACCGGCCCAAAAATACGAGTTCCCCGTGGTTCGCCAGTTTTCTTGTCTACAAACACCACTGCAGCGTCATCAAAACGGATAGCCGTCCCGTCTTTACGTCTAACTTCTTTGCGTTGGCGTACAATCACCGCATGTCCAACTTCAGACTTCTTGATCATGCCGTGAGGTGTTGCCACTTTAACCACACAGGTAATCACATCACCTAATTCTGCATATCGACGTTGAAAACCGCCATGCACCATAATGCACTCGACTTCCTTAGCTCCCGTGTTGTCTGCCACCTTGAGGCGGCTACGTAGTTGAATCATATAATTTATGCCGTTGCCTTAGGATAGATCACGCGCCAGCGTTTGGTCTTAGACAGTGGGCGTGTTTCACAGAATTCCACCACATCCCCCACTTTGAACTGGTTCTTTTCATCATGGACATGGAATTTTTCAGATTGGATGTAGAACTTTCGGTATTTTGGATGTTGTACCCTGCGCTCTACTTTCACCACAATGGTTTTATCCATTTTGTCAGACGTCACCACACCGCTGAGTTTGCGGTGAACGGTCAGGCGTTTTGTTGTTGTGTCTGTCATATGGTTACTTTGCTTGTTTGTCGTTCAAAATGGTGAGGGCTCTGGCAATATTCTTCTTGGCTATGTCCACTTGATGCACCAATTTCAGAGAGCCTGAGGCTGCTTCAAAGCGCATGCGGCGGATATCCTCGTGCCATTGTTTCAACAATGCTTGGAGCTCCTCAACTGATTTATTTCTTAAGTCTTTGACTTCCATACTGTTATTGGCGAATAACGCTGGTTAAAACAGGAAGCTTGTGGGAAGCCAGGCGTAAAGCTTCTAAGGCTTTATCCTCTGGCACACCATCAATCTCAAACAACACCATACCGGCTTTTACCTCAGCTACATAGTGAGACACGGCTCCCTTACCACCACCCATGCGGATTTCTCCACCTTTCAAGGTGATTGGCCGGTCAGGGAACACGCGAATCCAAATCTTTCCACCGCGTGCTACAAACCGAGTCATGGCGCGTCTGGCAGCTTCCAGTTGACGAGAGGTCACCCAAGCACCTTCCAAGGACTTCAGACCAAAAGATCCAAAGGCCAATTCCAACTTGCGTGACGCCTTGCCTCTGACTTGTGGTCTAAATCCTTTACGGTATTTGGTTTTCTTTGGGAATAACATAGGTGTTAATCAGCTTTGACTGGTTGGGTTGGAACATTGGCTTTGCGGCGTGGACGTGGAGTCGCGGTCGTCCCCTCTTTTGCGGCCACGTTACGAACTGGTCCACGGCGGAATGAAGTGCGACGTTTTTCTGGAGCAGCTTCTTCTTTCTTTTCATCACCTTCAAACACATCTCCGGTGTAGATCCACACTTTGATACCAATAGCTCCAAAAATGGTGCGAGCCACCCCGCGGGAGTAATCGATATTCGCGCGCAAGGTGTGCAAAGGCAGACTCCCTTCCGTCAGTGTTTCAGTCCGGGCAATTTCAGCACCGTTTAAGCGTCCAGATACAGTGATGCGTACACCTTCAGCTCCAGCGCGGCGACTTGATTCAATAGCCCGTTTCATAGCTCGACGGAATGGGATACGTTTTTCTAACTGTTCAGCAATATTTTGCACAATCAGCTCAGCGCTCGTGTCTGGTTTGGCCACTTCCTGAATAGAAATGTTGATAACAATCTTAGTGCTACCGTAGACATTTTTTTTGATGGTCTTTTTCAATTCATCAATACCAGATCCACCACGGCCAATAATCACACCCGGTTTGGAGGTATGCATGGTAATGGTGACTGCGCCTGAAGACCGTTCTATATCTACGCGAGCAACCCCAGAGTTACGGAACTTTGTTTTGATAATTTCACGAATTTCCAGGTCTTCCTTCAACTTGGTTGGAAAGTCTTGTTTTTTGGTAAACCAACGAGAGGTGGGTTGATACACCGTTCCAATTCTGTATACACGTGGATTTACTTTATGTCCCATAGTGGTTATTTCTTGTCTTTACCTGATTCTTTTTTGGTCTTCTCCGCCAAAACTAAGGTCACATGAGAAGCTTTCTTGCGAATTGGAGCGGCCCGACCAAAAGCCCGGGGGCGGTAGCGTTTCATGGTCACACCAGAATCTACCCGAATTTCTTTGACTTTCATGTCTTTTGGATCCAACTTGTAGTTATGCTCTGCATCCGCTAAACCTGATTTCAACAGTTTGCGTAATGCTCCAGCTGAACCTTTTTGAGTATGAGTCAAGATAACATCTGCTTCATCAGCATCTTTGCCGCGAATCAAACCAGCCACCAAACGAACTTTGTCTGGGGAGGTACGGAAATGTCGTAATGTGACTGTTACTTCCATAGATTATTTTTTGGCTACTACAGCAGGTGCGCCAGCGCCTGCTGCTCCGGGAGCTGCCGCGCCTGGAGCGCCTGGAGCTCCTGCAGCCGCGGCCGCACTGGCCTGCTCTTTTGCAATCTTCCCACCATGAGACTTAAATGTTCTGGTTGGAGAAAATTCACCTAATTTATGACCAACCATATTTTCCACCACATACACGTCCAAAAATTTACGTCCATTATGCACAGCAAAGGTCATGCCCAACATGTCAGGAGTAATGGTAGAAGAACGGGACCAGGTCTTAATTGGAGCACGTGAATTGCTGGCCTTGGCTTTTTTCACCTTGGCTAACAAATGGTCTGCAACAAATGGTCCTTTTTTGAGAGATCTAGACATATGCTTATTTAATCTTACCAATACGTTTTGGACGCCTACGTACAATGAATGCATCTGAACGCTTATGATCTTTACGAGTAATCACACCCAAAGCTGGTTTACCCCATGGAGTCTTTGGATGCTTCAAACCAATTGGTTGGTTACCTTCACCTCCACCGTGTGGGTGGTCAACTGGATTCTGAGCTTTACCACGAACGGTAGGACGGATACCGCGTAAACGGTTACGACCAGCCTTGCCCCAACGTACGTTTCTCCATTCTACGTTTGAAACCTGTCCAATAGATGCTCGGCAAGTATCCATATAATTCCGAATTTCACCACTTGGCATTTTGATTTGGACCATAGTTCCCTCTTTGGCCATGATGGTAGCCAGAGAACCAGCGGAACGAACCACTTCCCCACCTTTACCTGGAGTCATCTCAACGTTGTGAACGGCCATTCCGACTGGAATGTGTTTCAACATCAAGCGGTTACCAGTTTTGATTTCACCTTCTCCAGAGAAAGAGATAATAGTTTCTCCAACCTTCACGCCAACAGGAGCAAGTGCATAAGTGACTGAGCTGTCTGGATATTTGAGCAGCATGATGCGAGCACTGCGGTATGGGTCATATTCAACGGATTCAATCTTCGCAGGTAGGTCGTACTTTTGCATTTTGAAATCCACCATGCGGTACAAGCGCTTCACACCAGAACCATGATGACGGGTGGTAATTTTACCTTGGTTGTTGCGACCGGCTTTGGTTTTCAACCAAACCGTCAAACTCTTGGTTGGTTTGGACTTGGTGATATCAGAAAAATCCTGCACGCTTGAGTTGCGGGTTCCGGCGGTGACTGGTTTTAATATCTTGATAGCCATACTTATTCTACAGAGATTGATTCACCTTTTTTGAGCATCACAATGGCGCGCTTCCAGTCAGACCTAGATCCGCCACGTCCGCCAAAAGTCACTTTCTTGCCTAAGCGGTTAATGATGTTTACTTTTTCTGGAGTTACACCGTATACAGATTTCACCGCCTTCTTCACTTCAGCTCGGTTGGCAGAAATTGGAATCTGGAAATAATACACCCCGGCCCGAGTGGACTTTTCAGTCAACATTGGACGCAGTAACACTTGAGGAGCATTTTTGCTGTCGCCGGTGGAAGAGGCTGCCTTTGGTGTTCCTTTGGCCGGAGCGGCGGTAGCTGCTCTCTCCTTTGTTTCCTCTGGAGTTTCTACCTCTGGTTTCTTGTTTCTCTTCCAAAAATTGATAGCCATATGATTAAGAAAGTTGTTTGACTAAGGCTTCAACACCAGCAGTATCCAACACCAAGACCTTCTTTTGCAAGACTTGCTCTGCATTTAAAGAAGTGGCGACTGAGACGTCTATTTTAGGCAAGTTGCGGGCTGCTTTCTCTACCACTGCGTCTTTCTTTGAAGTAGCGAATAAGACTGAGTGATGTTTCACCGGGAGAGCACCCAAAATCTGAAGTAAAGCTTTGGTTTTCAACTCTGGAAGTTTCAAATCATCTACGACCACCAAATTTCCTGAGGAAAGTTTGTCTGACAAGGACATGGCCAACGCTTTGCGCCGCATTTTCACTGGCAATAAAGAGGAAGTGTAGTCACGTTCTTTGCGTGGACCGTGGACAACACCACCCTTGCGCCATTGTGGACCGCGGATAGACCCGTGTCTGGCCCGACCAGTCCCCTTTTGGGCCCATGGTTTGGCTCCACCACCACGCACCTCACCTTTTGTTTTTGTATGAGCATACGGTTTGCGGCGTTGGTTTTGGTACCACAACACCACTTGATACAACAAGTCTTTGTTTGGTTTGACACCAAACACTTTATCAGAAGCTTCCACTTTGCCTGTTTCTTTTCCAGCTAAATTGAATACAGTAAGTGTTGCCATAAGTTTAGGCTGCAGTAATTTGCACTACGCTGTGTCTGGCACCAGGAACTGATCCAAGGACATACACCACGTTTGATGCTGCATCTACTTGAATCACTTTCAGATTTTTAATGGTCACGCGGTCTACGCCCATATGCCCTGCCATACGTTGCCCTTTAGCCACTGGACCTTGGCGTTTAGAAGCAATAGACCCAGGTTCACGAGCTGAATGCCGTTGGCCATGAGTAGCAGCCCCACCCCGAAAGTTGTGACGTTTCATCACACCGGCAAAACCTTTACCTTTTGAAGTGGCCACCACGTCTACCACATCACCCGCTTTAAACAATTCAGCGGTCCAAGTGTCACCGCGTTTAATTTCACCAAAGGATTTGTCGTCTGCGTCAAATCGAAATTCACGCAGAACACGATTAGCGTTCAGGTCTTTTGTTTGCCCTGCTCTTGGTTTTGACACGTTTTTGCTGTTCCCCCAAGCCACCTGCACAGCGGTATACCCATCTTTGTCTTTGTTTTTGACCTGAGCCACCACACATGGACCAACTTGAATACGGGTCACGGCATAGGCATTGCCGTCTTCCGCAAAGATCTGGGTCATGTCCAATTTTTCGCCAATCAGTCCTTTCATAGTGGTGTAAAGAAAAACGGTGGTCTACATACGCCAATGGTTTGATATACGTAGATCACCGCTATTTTTGGGGTATGGTTTGGGTTTATATGTAATTATTTGTCCTTTCTGGCTTTGGGCATGTGGGTGATTTCCTTGGGCTGAGAGCCCTTAGATCCGCACCACCGGTCCCGGACCAGACTGAAGTAGACGGAGATTATACCATTTTCATTTCCACGTCAACACCTGAGGGAAGGTTCAGGTGAGACAGGTCATCAATGGTCTTGGCGTTTGGGTTGACTATATCAATCAAGCGCTTATGTACCCGCATTTCAAACTGATCCCGTGCGTTCTTATGCACAAAGGTCGATTTGAGCACAGTGTAGCGGTGCTTTTCTGTAGGCAACGGCACTGGACCTGCAATAGTGGCTCCGCTGCGTAAAGCCGTTTCTATAATAGTCTTGGTGGACTGATCAATGATCTTGGAGTCGTAAGCGCGAATTTTCACGCGAATACGAGACTTTGGCTCCTCATTTCCATTGACTTCAGTTGGCTTCTTGACTGTCTTAGTGGTCATGGTGTTGAAAGTGCTACTTCGCCCCCGGGTTTTCTCTGCCCTACCGGGGGCGAAGCTATAGTGTTCTTATGTTATTTGAGAATCTTAGTAATAACTCCGGCGCCTACGGTGTGACCACCCTCACGGATGGCGAAGCGTTGTTGTTCTTCCATGGCGACTGGGGCAATCAACTTAACGCTGAGCTTCATGGTGTCACCTGGCATCACCATTTCAGTTCCTTCTGGCAATATCACCTCACCTGTGACATCAGTGGTCCGCATGTAGAATTGAGGTTTATAGCCTTTTAGGAATGGAGTGTGACGGCCGCCTTCTTCTTTGGACAGAATATATACTTCTGTCTCAAATTCAGTGTGAGGAGTGATGGTTCCGGTCTTTGCCAAGACTTGTCCACGTTGAACTTCTTCTTTCTTGGTACCACGCAACAACACACCAGCGTTATCACCGGCACGACCTTCGTCCAGCTGTTTGTTGAACATTTCAATACCGGTCACGACTGTTTTAGCGGTTGGAGTCAAACCCACAATTTCCACTTCTTCGTTGAGTTTGATCATGCCACGTTCAATCCGTCCGGTGACCACTGTGCCACGACCTTCAATAGAGAAGATGTCCTCAATTGGCATTAAGAAAGGCTTGTCTACGTCACGTTTTGGCTCTGGAATATAGGTATCCAAGGCGTTCATGAGGTCCAAGATACACTTGTTGGCCGCTGAATCTTTTGGATTTTCCAAGGCTTTCAAGGCACTCCCTCGGATCATTGGTGTTTCATCACCTGGGAATTCATATTTCTTGAGCAAGTCGCGAATTTCCACTTCCACTAAATCCAACAACTCTGGGTCGTCTACTTGGTCAACTTTGTTCAAGAACACCACAATGTAAGGCACTCCGACTTGGCGAGCCAAGAGGATGTGTTCACGGGTTTGAGGCATAGGACCGTCGGCGGCGGACACAACTAAAATGGCCCCATCCATCTGGGCGGCACCGGTAATCATGTTCTTCACATAGTCAGCGTGACCTGGACAGTCCACGTGAGCATAGTGACGTTTTTCAGTCTCATACTCCACGTGAGCGGTATTGATAGTAATACCACGTGCTTTTTCTTCTGGAGCAGCGTCTATTTGGTCAACAGATTTCTGTTGAGCCTTACCGCCGACAGCGTTAAGCACAGCTAAAATAGCAGCTGTGGTGGT
The DNA here is from genome assembly GCA_964364425.1 of uncultured Gammaproteobacteria bacterium. Taxonomy (GTDB): domain Bacteria; phylum Patescibacteriota; class Patescibacteriia; order UBA9570; family JBBTWU01; genus JBBTWU01. The sequence goes on along the minus strand of CAYIMB010000002.1, from coordinate 28,060 downwards.
GGTTTTTCCATGGTCAACGTGACCAATGGTACCCACGTTGACGTGCGGTTTTGAGCGGTCAAACTTGTCAGCCATTGAGGTTCCCTTTAGGAATTAAGTAAAAATAATTTCGATTATCTCGAAACACAAAGCTGATTATAACAACATTTTTTAGTTTGTAAAGTCTACTGGGGTGGATTTCCTTAGGACAAGCCAATTTTGAGTGTTTTTGGCATTAAGGCCCATTATTGACAAGGGTTCGATTGTCATGTATTTTTGCTGGCCCTGCCCTAAGGGTGTTGAGTGCTTTTGGGGAGGTTTCACACGTACCTAAGAAACGCCAACCGCAGCTTGAAATGACCTTCACTTGAGTTCGGTGCCATCTTCAGGGCCAAACTCATTCTCCGGGAGAACCCCATGTCGTCCCTGCTTCTGATTCTGGCGGCCTGTGACCGCTCCACCGCCCCGGTCGTAGAGACCAAGGCCCCCGCCAACGACCGCGCCGAGACCATGGAAGTCCGCAACACCGCGCTGTCCCGTACCAGCCGGATCGTCATCACCCACTACTGGTGGGACGGCGACCGCGACGGCTACGGCGCGCCCGGCTCCGACCTCTGGGCCACCCGGCGCCCCCGCGGGTACTCCCCGTTCGGCGGCGACTGCGCGGACCGCGACGCCACGGTGAACCCCGGCGCGACCGAGGATCCGACCGACGGCGTGGACACCGACTGCGACGGCACCGGCGACACCGCGGACACCTCCGTGACCGACACCGCGGTCGTGGACACGGGCGACAGCGCTACCACGGTCCTCAGGATTGTGGTCACCCGCGACGCAAGCGGCGGCCTCACCTACCCCGCCACCATCTGGGCCTGGTACGGGTCCGGCGGCTCCGCGTCGGCCAGCGTGTCCGCGTCCACGGACACCCTGATGTTCAGCCCGTCCACCACGGACCTGAGCGACCACTCGTGGGTGGACATCCAGGCCGAGTGGTCTTCCGGCGCCAACTGGTCGGACGACTGCGGCGGCTTCACCGTCACGTCGGACGACCACACGGTCACCCTCTACGAGAAGACCAGCAGCAGCGGCTCCGGCGACACGTGCCGGATCTACGTGGGCCTGGCCGTGCCCTTCGGCGACGACATGGGGGTCTGGACGGCCGTTCGGTAGTACCTTCCGGGGAGTGATGGGACCGCCAACCATCCTCCTCTGCTCAGAGCATCAAATCCCGTAAAAATCGATTTGATTCTGTGAGTAGAACTACACCTGTGCACGTGCACACTTTTTTGCTAGAGTGGAATCATGGAAATTCAAATCGTTACCGACAAACTTCCAAAAGAACAAGTTCTGGCCTTAGCTCAAGACACCTTCGGCGATATGGTCAAGGTGGTAGTGGATATTGATAAAAAAATTCTGGCCATTGGTGGTGAGTTGCATGCAGATGCGGAGGCAGTGTTGTTAGATTCAGGTTCAAAACAAAAAAATGTCTGGGGAGCAAATATTTTTCCGGGGCGGCCTCAAGGAGAGCAGGTGGAATTTACGTCTTTGATCAACATCAGGCCCAAACAAGGCAATACACAAACCTTGATTCAAAATCCGGCTATTCAACAGCAAGTAGCGGCCGTGATTACTGAGCGGCTGGCGTTATGACGGCTGAACGTTGGGCTACGTTTTCTTTGGCCACACAACTCATGAACATTGAGAGTGAGTTAGCGCGGGCGGAATCTTTGCAAGCAAAAAATGATCAACAGCATGCCCAGAGCTGCCTATTTAGAGCGTTGGAGTTGGCCAGTTTCTCCGCCTTTGGTGGAGCACCGGCAAAACAACGCAAAGAACTGCGACGGTTGTACGAAGTGATTGCAGATTTGAGCCAAAACACAAGCGAATACGGGGTATCACTCAGTCAACTGAGGCAACTCTTACAACCATTTGCCAAATTGGTGGCTCTAGAACGAGGCGTGTAATCTCAGACAAAAATCTGTGCGTACGCACAGTTTTTTATGGCTAAAGTTAGCCATTTTTTTGTTTTTAGGTCTTGACTTTCATGGAACCGCCAACCATCCTCCTCTGCTCAGAGCATCAAATCCCGTAAAAATCGATTTGATTCTGTGAGTAGATAGACTTTTCCACAGACGGCGCTACATACCACTTGACTGGTCAAATCCGCGATCTATGATTGATCCATGCTAACGCAAGAAGACAAACAGTGGTTCATGGACTTGCTTGACCAGCGCCTAGCTGGCGAGCAGTCTATTACTAATAAACACTTCGCTGAAATACGCGAATTTATTATTGAAGGCCGCCGGCAGGATAGGGTTTGGGTGAAAGAAGAGTTCAATACAATGCGCGATTGGACGGACCATCGCATTGAAACAAGCGTTGAAGATTTCGCCCGCATTGTGGCCGTTGGGTTTAATGAAGTACATGCTCATATCAATAAAATAGAACACCCGCAAACGGTTCCGTTATTTTGAAATAAAATCGATTTATAACGTTGATCTGTCCGGTAATGGTGGCACGACACTGAGTTTGTGCAGAGGTTGTAGCTCAACCTGAATCAGACCGTGTTGATCAATGGTAGCCTGCTCAGCACCTAGTATTGTAAGGTCTCCAATCAAACGGTGGTAGGTTTTAAAATCATCCGGACTAATACTTTTTGACAATTCTCTTAGTCTCGCTCGCTCTCTTGGGAGTGCGTCTTTGATCAGCTGTAATAAAAAAGCTTTTGATTCTGGAAAAAGCAAACTTAAGTCGGCTGCATAATTGACTTGATTGCTAGGTGGGTCAAATAAATTCTGTTCTTCTTGTTTCAAGAAACCCTCCAACCCTTTAGGAAAGGCTGCTTGCATAATTCTTGCCCTGTGTTCAGGCCAAATCTGAATCCAATTCACAATCATTTGTGGATCTACGCCATCACGAATCCATTCCATTACATATTCTAAGCGTGAAACTTCTGTTAGTTCTTTTAATTCTTTTCTAGTCTCTGGAAATTGTTGCAACACTCTGGCAAGTTGAAGGTTCAATTCTAACACTCTCATTTGTGAGTCAAAGCCATGAACTTGATTAGCTTTTATAAACAGTTCAGATACCTGCTGTTCTTTGTATTTATCAACACCGCGCAAGTCGTCTCTATAAGACGGGTCAAACCAACTGATCCAAGCTACATGGGGAATTTTAAATCTCTTAGGTCCCTTAAAAGAGGTGTCTCGTTTAACAGTGTCACGAAATTTTGCATATTCTCCGGCCGGTAAATCTAAACGCGGATCAAAAATCCGCGGTTGCAACTCTTCATGAGGAAGCAAAACATCGGCTGATTTCTGGAACGTTCGGCGTGCTTCTGAACGTAATTTCATGTCTGCATGTTAGCACTGGTTTGAAATAACCAAAAGGCGCCGGAAGATGGCGGAGGAGAGTAATTGAAGCGCTCTGGTGGCGCAGGGACTCGAGGCGCACAAGCGTCAGCGCGGAGCAAGCGAGTCCCGAGCCATTCCAGAGCGCGTGAAAATCGACCTTACTTCTTTTTGCCTTCTATAATCTGCGTAGCTACATTGTTTGGCACGGGGGCATACTTTTGGAATTCCATGGAATAAGAAGCGCGGCCTTGGGTCATGGAACGGAGTGAAGTAGAGTAGCCAAACATTTCTGACAAGGGCACTTCTGCGCGCACCACTTTCATTTGCACCCGGTCAGTCATCTCTTGAATTTGTCCACGTTTGGAGTTCAAGTCACCAATCACATCACCCATGAATTGTTCTGGGGTGATCACTTCCACTTTCATCAACGGTTCCAGAATCACTGGCTTGGCTTTACGACAAGCTTCTTGAGTAGCCATGGAACCAGCTACTTTGAAAGCCGCTTCAGACGAGTCAACCTCATGGTAAGAACCATCAAACACCGTCACCATCACATCTACCATGGGGTAGCCAGCCAAGACACCATTGAGCAGGGCTTCTTTGGCTCCTTTGCCCACTGGCTGAATATATTCACGTGGGATAGCCCCGCCCACCACATCATCCACAAACTCAAAGCCCTTACCTGGATTTGGATCCACCTTGACCCACGCGTCTCCATACTGACCACGTCCACCTGATTGTTTGATATATTTTCCTTGAGCTTCAGCGTGTTGAGAAATGGTTTCTTTATACGCCACTTGCGGAGCGCCCACGTTAGCGCCCACAGAGAATTCACGTTTCATACGGTCCACAATAATTTCCAGGTGCAACTCACCCATACCACTGATTAAGGTCTGGCCAGTTTCTTCGTTAGATTGTACGCGGAAGGTTGGGTCTTCTTCAGATAGTTTAGACAAAGCAATACCCATTTTTTCCTGGTCAGCTTTGGTCTTTGGTTCAATAGCAATAGAAATAACTGGTTCTGGGAATACAATGTTTTCCAATTGCACTGGGTTGGTTTCATCACACAAGGTGTCACCAGTCCTGGTTTCTTTCAAACCCACCGCCGCGCCAATATCCCCTGCTCTGATCTCGCTAATATCTTCACGGTGGTTGGCATGTAATTTCACCAAGCGGGAAATACGTTCCTTTTTACCAGAGGTGGTGTTCATCACATAAGAACCAGATTGCAACACACCGGAGTACACACGGATGAAGGTCAATTTACCCACAAAAGGGTCAGAAGCTACTTTGAAAGCCAAGGCGGCTACTGGTTCTTCATCACTGGCATGACGTTCAACTTTCTTCTCTGGGTCGTTTGGATCAGTTCCTACAATAGCTGGGGTGTCCACCGGAGATGGTAAGTAATCCACCACAGCATCCAGCATTTTTTGTACGCCCTTGTTCTTCAAAGCTGAACCACACATGACTGGAATGATTTTGAATTGCACCACCGCGGCACGAAGCGTTGTCTTGAGTTCTTCTAAACTCGGCTCTGTTCCACCAAGGTACGCTTCCATCATTTTCTCATCTTGCTCTACTATGGCTTCAATCAACTGTCCGCGGTACTTTTCTACCTTCTCCTGCATGTCAGCCGGCACGTCCAACTCCTCCACTTGTTGACCCATGTCATCCCGGTAGTAGAAAGCTTTCCGTGTGAGCAGGTCAATCATCCCCTCAAATTTATCCTCAGCACCAATTGGTAACTGAATGGGATGTGCGTTCTTGGTCAACCGGTCATGAATCATGCCTAAGTCTTTGTAAAAATCAGCACCCGTGCGATCCATTTTGTTGATGAAACAAATACGAGGCACGTTGTATTTATCCGCTTGGTGCCAGACTGTTTCAGATTGAGGTTCCACCCCAGCCACACCATCAAAAATAACCACACCACCATCCAGCACGCGCAAAGACCGCTCCACCTCCACCGTGAAATCCACGTGCCCTGGAGTATCAATGATGTTGATCATGCAGTCTTTCCAGAAACAGGTGGTAGCCGCTGAAGTGATGGTAATCCCGCGTTCTTGCTCTTGTTCCATCCAATCCATAGTGGCTTCACCTTCATGCACCTCACCAATTTTGTGGGTTTTTCCGGTGTAAAACAACACGCGTTCAGATACCGTGGTCTTCCCAGCATCAATATGCGCAATGATTCCAATGTTGCGAGTTTTTTCTAGTGGATATTTTCGAGGCATAACAAAAATTAAAAATCGATTTGCAGGCCTAGAACATATGATAAATGAGGGTGTTCGTCAAGAGCTGGTTGACGAAACGAAAAAAAATCTGTAGAACAGGCAAGCCCATAAGGAGGGTTTTCATTTGGCACGCCTCATCCACATCAAGCTCACCGCGGCCCTGGCTCTGTCCGGGGTGCTGCAGCAGGTCAACAACACCGTCATTCTGTCCAACTGGGAGCAGGAGATGGACGGCATCACCCAGCTCGCCAGTGAGCTGGTCAGCCTGGCCTTCCAGCTCCAGCAGGATTCGTCTGTGCTGGGCACGCTGGAGAGCAAGGTCAACCGCCTGGAGCATCTGCTCACCGAGTGTCACCTGGACTCCTCCGGATTCACCACCCTGGCGATCTGGGAGCGCATGCACCGGGTGGCCAAGTTCGAGCAGCTCCAGGGCAAGGTCAAGGAGGCCAAGGCCCTGATCATGGCCTACCGCGAGCTGCCAACGGAGCCCGAGCGCAAGCGTCCTCCGCGGCCCCTCATGGCAACCCCCGGCCAAGGCCAGCGAGGTGGCTTCCACCCCGCCCCAGTAGACCCCTTCGCACATTGAGGTTGGCCGCTGTTTCCACTTTTCGGGACCAGCGGCCGCTTCTTTTTTAAAAGAGTAAATCGATTTACATTGACTTTTTATACCATTGGGCGTAAAACAGGGGCACTAGACCGCTATTTTCCCAAGCGGCAAGGAGTTCTGATGCACATGATGCAAGTACGGGCCTCAGCGGCCCACGGACTGTTCCACCTGGCCCAGCGGGTGGACAGCATGCTCAACGAGCTGGACCTGGTGGACCTGCACCAGATCTCAGTGCACCTGGTCAACGAGTGCTTCACGCACGGCCGCGGGAGCACCTCCTGCCAGGACCAGCGGGTGGAAGCCGGCTTCCACACCATCCTGGACCAGCTGTCCGGGAGGGTGTCAGAGATGCCGGACTTGCCGAGCTGGCAGTACCACTACCGCCAGGGGCTGGCCATGGAGTTGACCGGCAAGCTGCGCCAGGGGCTCGCCCTGATCCAGGCCTACCGCGAGCTGCCGGAGCAGCTCAGTGTGGAAATCCCGCCCCCGCTGCACACCGCGGAGGGAGTGATTGGGCACCACCCGGACAACCAGAACTGGCTGGAGCGGGCCTGCGACTGGGAGCCCGGGAATGGTCCCTGGGGCTGATTCCCCTGCACCCTGAGGACCGACCGTGACTTGCCTGTAGGCAGTTCCGGTCGGTTCTTCATTTTAGACAAAATGAGACAAAAGCAAACACCCGGCATGGGGCCGGGTGTTTGTGGTCTGTAAAAAATCGACCTATTTTGCTGGAGCCATAGGAGCGGCGGCACCAGATTTGGTTCCCACATTCTTCTTTTTGACCAAGAAGTAATACAGGATAGCAGCCAACCAGTGCAAACCCAGGAAGAAGCTGATGATCAAAATGATCAACCAAGTGGTCCGTTCTGGCCATTGGCGTTTAATGGCATCAACCAACATCATGATCCACAGGATCAAGAAGGCTAAGCCAATAATCATGAAGATGCCCCAGAAGATTAAGAGGCCAATTCCTAGGCCAGCGGCGGCGGCATCTGACACACCGGAATTATAATTATAATCATAGTTATAATTATAATCTGAGGTTGTTTGCGCTAACGCTGCCACTGGGGCAAACGCAGCAAACGCCCAACCAGACACCAAAGCAAGGACTTTTTTCATAGGCTGTGGATAAATGATCTTATGCCCTTGAGTATAGCATTTTTTGTCGACTTTCACTAATGGAAACCAAAAGGGCGACTCAGCAGGGCCCGCTCGTTCGGGAGCTTCAATCACCCTGCCTCGCGGACCCTGCTTCCGTCGCCCTTCTCTACTTTTTGTGAAAATCGAACTAAATCCTATGCAAAGTGAGCAAAAGCACGGTTGGCTTCAGCCATGCGTTGGACATCCATTTTCTTTTTGTAGGCGTCACCTTGTTCGTTTTGAGCATCCATAATCTCAGCGGCCAACTTCTCTGCCATGGGGCGGCCTTTGCGCGCCCGAGCAGCGTTAATGAGCCAACGACTGGCCAAGGTGAAGCGGCGGTCTGGACTCACTTCCACTGGAACTTGGTAGTTGGCGCCACCAATCCGGCGGGCACGCACTTCCACAGACGGCGTGATGTTCTTCATAGCGGCATCATACACATCCATAGGTTCTTTCCCGGTCTTCTCTTTGATAATGTCAAACGCGCCGTAGACAATCTTTTGGGCTACAGATTTCTTGCCCCGTTCCATGATGTAGTTAATAAACTTCGCCATGGATGTGCTTTTGTACCGAGGATCTGGAAGAATACTTCGTTTTGGAGCTGATTTACCTCTCATATCTGTATGAGTTATTTCTTAGAGCTTTTGGCACCATATAAACTACGACCACGTTTGCGACCGTCAACACCTTGAGTGTCATAGACACCGCGCACAATGTGATACCGCACACCTGGAAGATCTTTCACCCTGCCGCCGCGGATCAACACAATAGAGTGTTCTTGCAAGTTATGTCCTTCACCAGGAATGTAAGCCGTAACTTCCATTCCGTTAGACAAACGAACACGAGCAATTTTACGTAAAGCGGAGTTTGGTTTCTTTGGGGTCATGGTAGTGACCTTCACACACACACCACGCATAAATGGGCTGCCCATGGGCAACTCAGAACGTTTGCGACGGAGGGCGTTGAGGCGACTCTGTAACGCCGGGGTCTTGGACTTGGTTTTCTGACTTTTCCGACCCTTGCGGATCAGCTGAGACATGGTTGGCATAACGAATCTAGTTTGTTGGGCTAAAACACGGATGCAACTCGGTGTTTTGGCTGACGATATCAGTTCGAGGGAACAGGCGCGATCATACCAGATTGAGCTTGGGTGTCAACATCTGGGCTCAAACGACCGTACAAATATTTATCTATATCTTTAGAGAGGTTTTGTGGTCCTCCAGTGATTTTGAGCTGAGACAAATCAACAAACTCTTTTCGCTTGAGCTTAGACTTGCGAACAATTGGTTTCTTTTTAGTCATATATGAGAATATACCCTAAAATAAAATCGATTTACACGTGAGGTCTTTCCGGTAACGGAGACGAAGCCTTCAATACCTCTGTCCGACTAAAATCAAAATGCAGCTCTCCCTTATGGTCTACCTGAACTTGCTTGGCGCCCACAATTGAACCAGCCAAAAATGAGGCAGTGGTTTTCTTTTCCCTGATTTCTTTTCTGATCTCCGGCCAATATGGCTCAAGCCGTTCTTGAATTTCTGCTCTCATATCTGGGTTAATGAGTAAAGCCTTAGCTGCAACTAATAACGATTTAATGGGTTCCTGAGGCAAATAAGTATTTACTAAAAACAGCACTCTGTCTTTGCCTTTGGTTAAAAACCTCTGGGTAATCCGTGACTGCTGGTCTGGAACAAGCTGCATGGCCGCAGCTAAGTTAGGCAGACACACCCGTTCAGCTTTGGGGCCACGTTCGCCTAAAAAATGAATCCACCTGTCCACGTTGCCGTCATAATACTTTCTCACCCGCGGACTAATTTCAGGGTCAATTCTAACTTCCGGAAATATTTGAGCTAATTTAGCCAAGAGCTGAAAATGATCATTTGACAAGTCACTGACTGACTCGGTCGCTAACTCTGTTTGGGCAAAAGTGACCACCCCCACTTTTACCACAGCATTTTTCCTTAGTTGCTCAACCCATGATGTATCTACCAACGTGGGAACCAAGTCGTTGGCCCAGAAGAAAGGGTCATACCTGCCAGTTCTTTTTTGCTCGTTGAATTCGGTCATGAACAACCGTTTGTATTCCTCTAGTTGGCCATGTCGGAACGGATCAAAGCGCTCTTCACTCGAGTCTCTTTCTGCCATACCTAGAAGCTCTGCGGGTCGTGGTTTGGATTTTCGTTCTGGTGTGTGGCGTAGTTTCATATCGATTTTATACGTGAGGTCTGTCCGGTAACGGTACATCTCTCCTCATTCCCCGTCTCGGCATTTCAATATGCTCCATACCGGTTTCATCAATCCAAGCTTGTTCTGCACTCAAAATAGCGAGGTTCTTCAGATAGTCGTTGAACGCTCCGGCTGCGTCCTGCTCACCACTGTCAAAGCGCTCCCGCCAATAACTAATCTCAGTTGTATATTGTTCTCGCTTTTGGGCGAGGTGACTCCTGGCTGCTGGCCTCAATTCAGGGAAAAGTAACAAGCGGGTCCCTAGTGTCCAATTATCAGTGATTTTCCCTAATTCCGTAGGCGCACCTTCAGGAAAATACGTGGACAGAATAATTTCCCGGCGTTCCGGCCATAATTCCAATAAAATAACAGCAGTATTGTAGATTTGGGATTCGTTGGATGGTGGGAAATTCTCTAGCAGCCATTCATACGCTTGTTCAGTCAGCTTGAGATCTGCCCGTCTTTCTGGAAACACTTGCCCAAAGGGAGCAGCTATTTCGAAACTATTCCTAATGTGAAAATATCTATTTCCTTTTTGACGCTCCCCAACGGCTTTTTCCATGTCACTGGCAAAAAACTTCACCCAAAATTCTTTTAACCAGGGACTCTGACGCATCAAGTCCCTGTACTCAGGATGCAACAAACCATACCAAGCACTGGCCACCACATTTTTCTTTTCTTGCTCGCTAGTTGGCTCCTTACCAGCCAACCACCGTTTATATTTTTCAAATTCATCACAGGGCACCTCTTTTTCTACATCAAACAAGAGATCAAGTTGTTCAGTCGGCGCTCCAAGTACCTCGGCGGCTTTAGCTGATCGTCTCAGTGTTGGTCGTGGTTCTAGTTTCATATCGATTTTTATGCCAGAGGTCTGTCCGGTAACGGCACTGACTTGCCTGCCGGCAGCGGTGCCAACTCTAACTTCACCAGTCCCTGGTCATTAATGTAAGCATTCTCAGCAAACAAAATGGCTAGGCTAGATAACTCAGTTTGCAACACTTCAAAGCCAGTCACCGGTGTTTCTGTTTGCTGGGCCCGCGCAATGATTGATTTCCACTGAAGTAAGAGGTCTTTTATTTTTTCTAAGATTTGCGTACGCAGCTCTGGAAACAACAACACCGCACTGGCCGAGGTGGCTAGACGAGACCAGTTATCCGTATGCGATTCTAAGTCACGCATAACATCTCTATTCCTAGATTCTGGTGGGTACAAATGATCCTGGAGTTCAGTCTTTTTTTCTGGCCACAGTCTGGTCATTCTGAGAACGGTCCACAGCCGATTTGTAGATTCCTTATCACCAGTCATCTTATCTACTTGCCCTAGCTCATGAATAAATACCTTGTCTGATTTTAAGACCCCTTCAAAATGTTGCCTCATTTCTTGGTTCACTTGAAAAAGCATGTCCAACTCAAATAAAGCCTCAGTCAAGTTTTCTTTTGCTTCCCATTCCTCCGTATTCACGACGACTGTTACCTGCTCACTATAGTGAGGGAGGCGCTTCAACAATTTAGTATACTTTGGATCAACCCAAGTTAACCAAACCAGGGCATCCAGCTTTCTGCCACGTTCCCGGGGATTAGATGGTTGCTCACCCCGCTCTGCCATGGCCAACAATCGTTGAGTCTCCCCTTTGGGTAAATCGAACCGTGGGTCAAAATTTTGAGACTCTGGCCGTTCATCTCCCATTCTGAGTACCTCTCCAGCTCTGAGTCGCTGATTTGTTTTGGGTCGTGGTTCTAGTTTCATATGTATTTTATGCCAGAGATCTGTCCGGTAACGGTTGTGGAATCCTTCCCAAGCCCAACGGCCGCAAGTGCACTTGCAAATCCCCTTGCGCATCCAGTACCGCTGACTCTGCACCCAAAATGGTTAAGTGTTTGATGAACCGCTGATAGCCGTGAAAATTCCACTCATTGATCTCTAACTCAGTGTGCATCTCCTGCAGCTTGGCTTGAATTTCTGACATACGCTTTTTCACTACCAACTCCAGTTTTGGTCGTAACTCAGGAAAGACCACCACCAAATTTGCGGCCGTGACCATGGCGTGGACAATCCACTCCTCTTCCTCAACTCGCTCCACAAACCACTCCTGAATATCCTGCCCTCCTTCAGCCATGGCTTGAATGATCTGTGCCCGGTGTTCAGGACAGACTTGAATCAACGTTTTCAAATCCTGAATTCGATTTGCGATTGAAATACTGTACCCCTCAACGTGGCTAGTCACAGCATACGCCAACACTTCCTGAAAATCATCAGCAAACTCCGGGGCTTGTATTCTATTCCTCACTTCAGGAAACACCTCAACCAGGTCAGCTAAATCTATGTAAGCAGCTGCCTTCTCAGTTAATTTCCATTTTGCGACTTCAGCTTCATCTCTAGGTATTGAGGCAAACTGTAAGCGTTTGCCTTTTCGCCGATCCAAAAATTCATTATATTCAGTGTCTCTCACACCTGTATTTTCCTGAGTCGCTTGTTGATAGGCAGGATCAACCCAACCAATCCAAGCGGTCTCCACCAAATACCGCGCCTCTTGAACTGTTCCAGGATGATGGTGTACCCACTCCTTAATCCGTTCTAGCGCGCCGAGTGGCAGATCCAACCGCGGATCAAAAATCTCCGACTTGACCGGTTGTTCGGTGTGCAGCATGTCCGCTGCTCGGCCCCGTTTTTTTGTTGGTCGTGGTTCTAGTTTCATATCGATATTTTAGTATTTTTTGGGCCAAAAATCAAGGTAAAGAAACAACTCTAAACACCCTCCAGCTCTGATCTGCAAAACCCCTTTCCAACCGATTTGTTGGCACTTGAAAACCCTGTTTGGGAGAAAGAAGTACATAAGCAGCTGAAGTCTGATTGAGTAACTGGCTCACGCGCTTCTCATCTTTTGACGAAAGTAGTTGTTGCACCTCGGCGTACTTTTCCTCCCAGCGCAAGGTCTCATGCCAATGAGCTGTATAAGTAGACCGCCCAGTTTCACCAGGCAGAAGAATAGCCGGCCAACCAAGCGCCACAACCACATCATCCTCTGCTGAATTCTGTTCAATCCATTCATAGGCTTTCTTTTGTGCTTCCGGCATGTACAGCAAATCAGGAATATCCGCCGGAGCGCGCAAATATGTCATGAAGGCGACAATGGAAGAAAAACCAAAAATAAAAATGGCAACCGCAGGGCCCACGGCATGGCGCCAAATAACAAGCAGCCAGTTGGTGCGTTTCAAAAACCCGGTAGTGTGTTGCTTCACTCCATAAAAAATCACGTACCAACCAACGGTCGCAAGTAGCGCCAGGTCTATCTGCAGTCCCATCACAAACCTTCTGTTGATTTGAATAGGCGCAAACAACGCCAAGGTCTGCACCACTCCCCACACCAACAAAAACAATCCAGCTTCGCGGTGCGTTTTCCACAAGCGCCTTGCTCCCACCAAACCAAATACCCACAGCGCAGCAAAGCTTAAATAGACGGTAGCAAAAGAAGGGGTGGGCGTCTTACTTTGCAATGAGCGGGCTTGTAGCACCTCATCTCCCCATTGCAGCCAGAGTTGATACCCTGCTCCAGGCAAAGCACACGCCCCCCAGAGCGGCAGCATCCACCAAATTGAGCTGTGGTGTTTATGATTCAACATGAGCAAGGACACCGCATGAGCAATCAAGATCAATCCAATGGTAAAAATATGAAAAGGGTGAAAGGAGAACAGTACGCTAGCCAGCACACCGCTCACCAAAGTCCACTTCACCTTGGCTTGCGTACCTGTTTGCTTAGTGGCCTTAAACCAAGCAGCCAAAACCAAACTAAATAAACTCAAAGCCAACATGTAGTGCGGTGACTGCAGAGATGACATAAACACAAACCCTTCCGGCACCCAAAAGTCCAACCCAATCTCAGAGATATCTCCCTTCTCCAACCAGCGGTTCAACAACACTCCCGTGCCAGAGCCAAACACCGCCATAACCAAACCAAACCTCCACACATGACGTGGTAGCCACTGCTTAATCCCCCACCACAGAGACCAAACTAAAAATGGAGCAAGGGCTACCCTTGCACTGTGAAACACCATCCAGGGTTCTAGATCAAACAAACGAGCAACACTTCCCAACACCACCCACAAGATATGAAACATTCCGCGTTGTGGTCCTTCTGTAGTAAACAAGTCATGAACCAGCCAGTGGCCTTGGGCGACTTGCTTGATATCAGCAAAGTACACGGGCAAGTCGATTGGAGAATACACGCTTGTTCCGGTAAATACCTGTCCTTCCGGAGTGACATACCACATCAGCAGAACAGGCGCAGCAACAAGCACTGTAAGCAGCGTTCCAAAAAAGATGAGAAACCAACGGTTGCTGATTCCTTTCAAGCGCATATTATAAAACCAAGGCGTACACCAAGTTCACCACGGATTGGAATATCCGGCTCAACCCAGGACTTCCTACAAACACCAGGATGATTAATAACCAAATTCCGTACCGCTCCAACCAAGCAATCACATTCAGATGTTTGATGCCCAGGAAGGCGTAGAGAACTTTTGATCCATCCAGAGGAGGAATGGGAATCAAGTTAAAGACCATCAGGACAACATTAATTTCAATCAGGAAACTAATGAAGGTAAATAACAGGTTGTCCGCACCCAACACCTGTGTCGTTACCAACACCTTGAGTAAAATTCCAAAAATCAAGACTGAAAGTAAGTTGGCTATAGGCCCAGCAAAACCCACCAAAGCTGGACCCAGTCTACGATTTTTCAATTGATGCGGATTAAACGGTACCGGCCTCCCCCAGCCAAAGCCAACCAATACCAACAGAGCCAGACCAAGCCAATCCAAGTGCGCCAAAGGATTCAAAGTCAGTCTGCCTTCCTGTTCGGCCGTATCATCCCCCTGCACATGCGCGGCAAACGCATGTGAAAACTCGTGTACGGTAATGGAGTAGACTATGGCCAAAATCCAGGCTACAAACAGCTGAGGTGAGGTAAACAAGAGTTGAATAGGCATTGACGTTTTTATGTAGATTTGATAGATTCCGGCGGTAACTAGACAATCATCTAAGAAATTCACCTCTATGTCAAAGGTCTGTGAACACTGTGGACGGGGATATTTGCGAGCCATGAACCGCTCTCATTCCAATCGCGCCACCCTCAAACGTCAAGAAGTCAATTTACAAAGCGTTAAACGAGACGGGCACTCTCATCGTTGGTGCACTCGCTGTATCAAAACAGAGACCAAAGCAAAATAAAAAATGGGCCCCGGCCCACTTTTTATTTTCAAATCGATTTTCAATCACCAGGGCGTGCCCAGGCATGCCTGAGTCAACCAAACGTCTGCACGGGCAGACCATAGGCATGGCATATGCATACCTTACAACTGAATGGTTCTTATCACATCATTTGTGGAGTCGGCAACATAGATTTTTCCGGCGCGGAAAGCAAAGCCTTTGGGGTTGTTCCATTCAGCATCAACACCAGCACCGTCTGTATAACCCCGTGAAGCGTTTCCAGACAAGGTGACTACTTGTTGACTAGACAGGAACCCCGCGCGCACGGTGTGAGTTCCGGCTTCAGTCCAATACAGCACGCCGTTTTCCTCTTGCACATATTCCGGAATAGCCAAGTAGGCACCACTAAAGGCGCCGTCTTTTTTCCCAATCACACCTTTTCCCACCACCGTTGTGACTGCATTCGTATTCAGATCAATCTTACGAATGGCGTGGTTTGATTTATCGGCCACATAAAGAGTTTTGCCATCTGAAGTCACATCCAAGCTATACGGGCCATTAAATGCAGCCGCACTTCCTGTTCCATTAGTAAATCCCGCTGTACCACCACCGGCAACAAGGCTAGTGACACCTGTGGCCACATCTACTTTACGCACCCGATTATTACTACCCTCTGCTACATACAACGTTTTCCCATCTGGGGACACCACTATTCCGGTTGGTCGGTTAAAGTACGCACAGCCTGCCACCCCCCGCTCAGTCTCACCGGGACATGGTCCACCTTCCTGGTACCCATTACTTTCTTCTGATCCAAACGAGAAGTTAGTTCCGCCTGCACCGGTAATGTAAACAGTCTGTCCGGTAGCCGTATCTACTTTGCGAATCCGGTGATTGTTGCGGTCTACCACATACAACCAATCATCATCAGGAGAAATGGCAATTGAAGTGATGTCTGAGAATCTAGCCTCACTGCCCATGCCTTCCGTATAACTATCCATCAAGTGCCCAGCTAGCTCAGTAAGCGTTTTCTGATACATGTCATACACCGCCAATTTGTTATTCTCAGCAATATACATCTTGGTTCCGTCTGAGCTGAAGGCAATGGCTTTTGGCCGGCCCAGCAAGGCATCTACTTGAGCGCCATACTCATCTTGGAAACGGTGTTTGCCGGCATAGTGTTGGGGGCGCGAGCCATTCTTACGGAAAGCTAAGATGGCAGATCCGCCTTTGTACAAGACATATACTCTGTTAACGGTTATTTCATCCGGATGATTCACATTCTTGCTACACAGCTGCACCTTAGCCCTCAGATGTTTATTCTTCTTATGCAGCTTAAAGGTCAGCGTGGCCTTAAATTTTCCCTTAGCTGTTTGGGTAATGCGCTCTCCCCTGTTGGGCAGAATTCTCAGCACCTTTTTAGGAGCAGCTGGTGGCGTACGGAATGTTTTGAAGCTTGACCAGTCGCTACACGCCCCGTTAGCGCACGTTTTCACTCTAAATTTGTAGTTTTGATTAGAAGTTACGTACATAGACTTAATCTTGATCTTGCGTTTCTGCACATTCCGCTTGCTGACAATCCGCTTGTCTTTATGCCAAAGCTGGACTTTATATTTATTTGCTCCTTCAACCGCAGTCCACCCCAAAGTGACTTTTTTGGGTTTACGCACCATCAGCTTCAATCCCTTAGGCGCTGTAGTGAAAGTGCCCTCAGTGGTGCCTCCAACGGATGCAATCACCGGGCCCTTGGTGAAGGGTGATTGGTTCTTTTCCCTGCTCCGTTTACGGTGGGCCTTGGAAAAATCCTTATTATCATACTGCAGTTTCACGCGAAAAAATGGTTTGTCTCCCTGATACCCGGGTTTCAGCAAAAAATCCGCTGTCTGTGTTTCAGATTTCTGGTTGATGCGCATAAACCATTTTTTGCGCCAAACATCTTTGCCTACTTTCTTGATAGGCAGGCATTGGAGTTTTTTCTTGGCGGCAGCCTTATGCTCTCCAGCGGCAGCCTCACTAAACAGTAAATTTTGGTCCCAGGCATAGTATTCCTCCCATTTCATGGTGTCTTCACGGAGCAAAATATCAGTCGGCCAATTCAAACTTTCTGTTTCGCGGTGTTCATTCAACAACTTCACATTCAAGGCTGAGACTTCCCCACTGGGGTCTGGTTTGTGTAAGCGCACTTTCCACAGTTGATTAAACACCCCTATGTCATAACTGGCGGCAACGTAGAGTGAACGACCTTGTAAAAAGATTCCACCAATATCCTCTAAGTCACTCACCAAAGGATCGGTCATTTCCCCTGTATCCACGTTCAGAGCCCGGACCGTCATCTCGCCGAAATTTACAAAAATAATACTCCGCGCTTTTTGCCAGAAAAGTAATTTAGTCGGCTGGTCCAAGCCTGAAACAAACGTGGTGGTAGATCCTCCACTCCGGTTAATGGCCAAAATCCTGTTATTCCCGGTATCACTCACAAACAACGTATCTCCGTCCAACGCCAACCCTTTAGGGGCGCTGAGACCACTCAAAAATGTAGACACGCTGCCACCTTCAATCTTTCGAATCACGTTATTCCCCGTGTCAGCCACAAAAATCTGTTCTCCGTCTCCGTACACCGCTAAATCTTCCGGTCCCGCAAACTGGGCCAACCCAGCCGCTCCGTTCACAAAACCATACTGGTGCGTCCCAGCTATGGTGGTAAGAGTTCCATCAGCCTCAATTTTTTCTACGCTGTTGTTGGTGGAGTCCACCAAAAAAATCGAACTATCCTCCGCCAAATCAAACCCCTTTGGCTCATCTATATAGGCGTCCAGAGCATTCTCCCCTTCTCCAGAATCTATACTGCTTAAAAAAGTTGAGGTGGTATATGAAGGCGCAGCAGAAGTCAGGAGCGGTGCCGCGACCAGCGAACTAATGACAAAGGTTGAAAATACAAAACCTCGCATAGGCGTAATATGAATGGTAACGTGTATAGTATACCATAGCTTTACATGCATCTTAAAAAGGCTAATCAAAAGGTTTGACTTTATTACCATTTTGGTGTATGATCCGCGGTCTTGTTTCAGAAAAATACCGCCTAAATACTTCGATTTTCACGGTGTTTTCCTGAAACAAGTGTACATTGACTCAAACCTACTGGCTATAGGAGGCCACCATCATGCCCCAGAACTTTCGTCTTTCTCTCTCCACCCTCGTCGCCCTGTTCGGGTGCGGCCCCGGCAGCATCCAGCTCGGCAACGACAAGGCCCCGATCGACACCGACTCCGGCTACCCGGAGACGGGTGACACCAACGACAGCGTACCGGAAGACACGGGCCACGAAACCGGGACAGACACCGGCGTGGTGGACACGGCCGAGACGGGCTGGGTCGACACCGGGGACACCGGCGACACTGGTTCGTGCACCTCAACGGTGTGGTACGCGGACGCCGACGGGGACGGCTACGGAAACGTAGCGGTCGTAAGCTGGGACTGCACGGAGCCCCTCGGCTACGTGTCCCAGGCCGGCGACTACGACGACACGGACGCCACGGTGCGCTGGTCCCCTTGCCAGCAGACGCTGGTGGACATCAGCCTGGAGTCCCTCTGGACCGAGGAGTGGGAAGACCTCACGCTCACGGTCAACCTGTCCGCGGACAACCAGTTCGTGTCCGTGCACTGGTATGACTCCACGGCGCCCATGGGTGTATGGCTGGCCTGCGCCACGGTGAGCGCCCTCTCGGGGGCCATCTCCGTGTCGTCGGACACCTCGGTCACCTCGTACTACGGCAACACGTACGACGAGTACAACACCGGCGCGGCCGAAGACTGGAACCAGTACCTGGTGACGGATGCCACCCGTTCGGATGGCACCGCGTTCAGCGTTTCGGCCTACAGCACGGAGGCGGAGCTCACGGCCATCCCGTAGGACGCACCTTGGGTTGGGAGCTGTGGCACACTGCACAGTTCCCTCCCTCGACTACATGACTCAAATACAGCATTGGGTCTGGTTGAGAGGGAACGTCTGCCCGGGCAGAACTTTGAGGATGGGTTTCTTAAAATGAGATCTAACCAGATCTCATCCTATCCAACTTTACTACCTTTACTTCCACCGGCGTTTTTCAGCACACTAGATTCAAAGGTGTAGTTAATTCGTTATTGCCCAAAACCAAACAAGTGACTTCTATCAAATTTGGCACAGCCGCTTCAATAATCACCTTGTCATCATAATGGCAAAACCCTCAGTATTTCAATACAAAAACCGCTCTCGGTGCTTGTATCCGTCTCATTTCCAGTCGGGCCCGCTCCGGGCACTATCGGACCTCATCTGGGGCGCATGAACATTGGTCCAAGTGACGGTATTGGGTCGTCAAAGATGAAATTGAGCGGGATACGGGAATCGGACCCGTGTCTTAGCCTTGGGAAGGCCACATACTACCATTGTACTAATCCCGCCAGGAACACTTTAGGAACGGGTGCAGTATGCCAATTTCTTTCAAAAAAGCAAATGTAGCGGCAGCGTGAGTCGTCTCATCCGGGAGCTTCAATCACCCTTCTTCGACGACATCCCGCTGCCGCTACTCGCTTCTTTGACAAAAAAATTATTCCACTATGACCGTACCCAAGACGTCTGGATTCAAATGGTCGTGATACCCCCAGGTGCCAACCTTGGTTAAAGTAACGGTGTAGCTGGCTCCAGCCGCGGTACTTGGGCCAGTGCCCAAGTCTGAATTTTTAGTGTGAGTTGGGTGGTTGTTAGAGGAAACTTGCATGCTTTGACTGGAGTTATTCACAAAGGTGACCGTTCCGCCTGCAGTGACCGTAACGCTTGAGGGGGAAAAAGAGCTACCGTTGTAGGTCACTACAACCGTAGAAACTTCATCTTCATCTTCATTCGTATTGGTATTTTCATTTACCTCCTCCTCTTCTTCTCCACTACCCTCATTCACATTCTCGTTAACTTCCTCTGACTCGTTGACATTTTCATTACTATTTTCATTTTCATCCTGGTCATTCACCACCACTATTTCGTTCACATTTGAATTTGGGGCCGGAACCTCTAAGGACGGGCTGGAATTTGTATTTACCTCCGCGGTATTAGAGTTTGTTGTTTGCGTCTGACACAACGCTCCCAACAAGAGCAGAGCGGACAAGGTTGCCGCGAGCTTGAAGCTTGAGTTTTTCATGTTTATTCGGCTGAGAAGTTAGTTAAGACGTCTTGTCCCATGGTAACCAGATCTGCCTTGGCCGCTTCCATGTCATAGCTTCCAAACGGTGAGAATATGGAAATATCAATCACATAATTTTCAACAACAATCTGTATCTCAGCAATGGAGTCACTGGCCAAAGCATCTGCCGCTTCCGCTAAATCTCCGGTCAGTTCCACCTCTGTGCTGGCGGTTAAGTCCGGATCAACTAATAATCCAGATTGGAAGGATTTGGCCAGCGAGTTGGTGAAAAATTGCATCACCGTTATTTCAGCTACTTCTTCAGGTCTAGCATCAACTATAAAATGACTGATGGCACCATCAACCAACCCTGGTGTATTAGCTTCTTTACTAAAGTCACCAGTCACCCCATGCCATTCTTCTTCTGACATAAAGACTGTTCCAATATACGTTCCACCAGATACGGTGCGTGGGGCTTTGACTAGAGGTGGGGTTTGTTCAAACTCCGGCAAAGTGTTGACCAGGAACGAATCTAATCTATCTGCTTGGGCCTGAGCTAGCGCTTTGGCCAGCGGAACCAGAGCCGCTTGGATTTCCGCATCTGTGCTGAAGCCATGTGTGGCAAAGACTTGTACTTTTGCGGCGAGAGTGTTCAGGGCAAATCGAACTGTCACACTCGCCGGAGTACCTTCAACTGGAGCTTCATAATACATCACACTGGTGTCGCCCAAGTCAGGAGCGCCGGTTATGGTTGTTTCTCCTTCTGACCGAATGCCAATAAATGTCTGTGCATCTGCTGCGGTTTCATTCTTCACCAAGGCCGTACCAATTTTTATTTCACCGTCTGGAACAGTGAACCAGGACCGGCCGACAAAAAAGGAATAGTTATCCGGTGGCGTGTTGTCCAGATGAGCATTCAGCTCAATGATAGACGGACGCACTGCTCCCAGATTCGCAACTCCAGAAATATCTTCCGGGGCAATCAAGGCTAAAGCCAAGTCACTGTCGGTGATTTCAGACTCAACGCGGGGCACAACCGTATTTCCCAAATTCAAAGTTGGAACGGCGGTGTTGCTATTAAGGGAAACTTCTATATTACTTGGTGTCACCAGTAGCTTCAGCGCCCAGGTGCACGTGACCAGTCCAAGTGCTATGAGCACTAAAATAACAAGCAAGACCCATAGCCACACATGGCTTTTTTTGTCTGGGGAAGGGGTCGGGGTAACCTCCGGCATAAAATTTATCTAAAAGATAATACGCCGTATAGTATACCGCAGATAAGTTTTAGGCGCCAAGTAAATCGATCTACGCTCCGCAAATGACCAAGTTTGATCAATTCTGGAGCGTAGTAGAGGCAGCAGGCACTGGGCCCTGGCCTCTACTTACGAAGATGCGGGTACTAGCCAGGCGACTGCAGCACCACCACATGCGGCCGGAGCTGAACCGGCTCCTTGGTGGGTGCGTGGACGAAGTTGAACCAGACCGAGACATGGGGAAGCCCGAGGGCGTCCATGATCTCGTCATGCAGATTCACCAACCCCGGCTCGTTGTCCAGGTAGGCCACCGGGATCAGCCCAACAGCTTCCGCATCCAGGCAACCTGAGAAATGCGCCAGCTTGTAGTCCCGGTCGGCGTTCCTGAACAGCGACTTGAACACCACCGGCCCGTTGCGGCAGGCCGTGGCGCCACAGGTTGTCCAGGGTGCCTTCCACCATGCCATCAGGGAATGGCTCAGCCGGGTCCAGCAGGCTGGGGTTATACAACACGCCCATGAAGACTCCTTTAGGTGAGGGGTGTGCCAGAGTTGTAGCGGGATGAATGCCTGCTGTCAATCGACCTAGACGATTTTCATGCGACGAACGCGCAGACTATTTAACACCACGCTTATACTTGAGAATGCCATGGCGGCGGCGGCAATCATGGGATTCAAGATTCCAGCGGCAGCAAATGGGATGGCAATGACGTTATAGAAGAAGGCCCAGAAGAGGTTTTGCTTAATAGTGCGGAAGGTCCGTTGAGAAAGTTCAATAGCATCAACCACGCGACTGGGACTTCCCTTCACCAGTACAATATTCCCTGCCTCAATGGCAATGTCAGTTCCCGTGCCCATGGCAATTCCCACGTCAGACTGGACCAAGGCCGGCGCGTCATTAATTCCGTCACCTACAAACACTACTTTACGTCCTTTGGTTTGTTCATCCTTCACCTGATTGGCCTTGTCTTGAGGAAGCACCTCGGCGCGCACTTCTGTAATCCCCAACCGACGAGCAATAGCCAAGGCCGTATTGCGCCGGTCACCAGTGATCATGACTGAGTCTATTCCCATGGCTCGAAGTCGTTTCACGGCATCAGCGGCATCTGATTTAATCTGATCTGCAATAGCAATCATCCCCTGCACTTGCCCGTCTTGCGCAATGAGAATGACTGTATTGCCTTCATGCTCATAATCAGTTGACTTGTCCTCTGCTCCGTTCAGACGCATACCCTGTTCTGTCATCAACCGACTACTGCCCAACAATACTTTTTTGCCATTGACCACACCCTTTACCCCACGACCGGTGAGAGCTGAAAAATCTGTCACTGGAAGTAAAGCAATCCGATTTGCTCTCGCTTTTTGCACTATGGCTTGAGCTAGTGGGTGTTCAGACAACGCCTCCACAGATGCGGCAAGGGTCAGAACTTTCTGTTCGTCTATACCTTCAGCCAAAGCAACTACTTTAGTCACCTCAGGCTTACCCTGGGTTAAGGTACCGGTTTTATCAAACATCACCACGTCAATTTTCTGAGTTTTTTGAAGAGTCTCACCGTTCTTAATTAAGATACCGTGCTTAGCGCCTAAACCTGTTCCAACCATGATGGCAGTTGGGGTGGCTAGTCCCAGGGCACAGGGACAAGCAATCACCAACACGGCCACGGCTGGAATAATGCCGGCCACTGGATCTCCGGTGATGAGACCCCAGACTACCGCTGTGCCAAGGGCAATAATCAACACAATCGGCACAAATACCCCAGAAATTTTATCTGCTAACTTCTGGATTGGCGCTTTCTTTGTTTGAGCTTCTGACACCATGCGCACAATCTGAGCCAACACCGTATCATTTCCAACTTTATTAGCCCGCATGTGCAGGGCACCGTTTAAGTTCAGAGTCGCGCCAAACAACAGATCTCCTTTCTCTTTATCACAAGGTAAACTTTCTCCGGTCAACATGGATTCATTGACTGAGCTGGCTCCATCCAGCACCTCACCATCCACGGGAATTTTTTCACCCGGCTTCACCAGCAACGTATCACCAACTTGAACTTGCTCTATGGGCACTTCTTTTTCTATTCCGTCTTGAATTAGGCGAGCTTGTTTGGCACCAAGCTCTAATAACTTTTCTACGGCGGCGCTGGCCTGTCCTCTGGATTTGGCTTCAAAATACCGCCCCAGCAAGATGAATGCCGTGATGATGGCGCCGGTTTCAAAATACAAATCATCTCGGCCAACACCCAAAGCCCATCCGCTGTAGATGAGGGCGGCCAAAGTTCCTAAAGAAATGAGGGAATCCATATTCGCCCGGAAAAACCGAACTTGTTTAACCATGCCAATATGAAATTCCCGAGCTAAATACAAAATCACCACTACGCTCAGAACGGCCGTGATCCACATTTCAATTGCTCTCCCCCATAACTCACCAACTACTTCAACCTGCAACATGCCAAGCAGCGCCGCCGGAATAGCTAAACCAAGGGCCCAGAATGCCCGAGTGCGGGAAGCAGCCAAGGTGGAAGCTTCTTCATGCTGTCGTTGCTCTGAGGTTTGGTGCGCCGCTACTTTGTAGCCGTTAGCTATTACGGCTTTATGCAGAGCTTTCTCAGAGGTCTGTTGCTCATCAAACTCAACAGTGGCACTATGAGTGGCAAAATTCACTGCTGCGGATTTCACTCCAGGGATTTTTTTCAAACTGTTTTCATTCCGAACAGAGCAGGATGCGCAATGCATCCCGCTAATGGTAAATGTTGTTGTTTTCATTGTGATGGAAGTTCAACAGTCAATTCCTCCAAACTTTCAATGGCAGATTTGATGGCTTTCAAGTCAACGTCTGGGGTATGTGTTACCTTGGCTTGTTTTAAGTTGATATCAACTTCACAAGCTTGCACACCAGGAAGAGCAGTGACAGTTTCTTCAATCAAGGCTTTGCATGACACGCAGTTCATACCTTGAATTTTTAGAGTGGTTTCCATATTAGTTGAGTTGAGTGAGTAAGAAGATGATACCAGCCAAACCAAAGACCAGGACTGAACAGGCCAGCCCGGCGTAAAAGGCCATCAAGGGGTGTATCCCGGCCAGTTCAGACTTGAGTTTAGGTTGGGTCGTTTGGGTTGGTGTGGTTTGTGCACCATGCGCCTGGCTTGAATCTGTATCAAAGTCAGGGTCAAACGGAAGGGAAGTGTGTGTTTGGTCCATAGTAACTAGTTAGTGTCTGCGACCACTTTAATTTGTCCTACGTACATCCCCATAGAACAAGAGAACGTGAACGTCCCTGGTTTCTGAGGAGTAAACGTAATGACATTTTCTGTGGTAGAGGTATCTAAGTATTCACGAATCCCTAGCTGAGGTGCTTGTAAAACAGAAATACAACCGCCGGCCTCAGTCCCGTCTACAATCCACTCAGTAGGAACCCCGGCACGCAAGGTGAACTGTTCAGGGTCATACCCAAAAGCTGGAGAAGCTTTCATGCGCACCACTTGTTTGGTCCCGTCATACGCAACGTTTGGGTCATCTGGACTGGTTGAGTCGGAGGCTGCCAGAGTGGAAGAAGAGCTTAATGACGGCCAGCGTAGTGGGTGACCTGTGATAGCTAGTCCGTTTTGGGCATTCCAAATACCTAACACCACGACCAGTGCTCCAGAAAACTGGAAGAATCGTTGACCCCACTTCCCTTTTAACGCGCCAGAGGCCCAACCCAAGGCGAGTAAAGCCGGGGCTGTGCCCAAGGCAAACAGAAAGAGAATTAATCCGCTGGTCACAGCACTCCCTGTAGTTAACGCATACAACTGCAGAGCTTGAGTAAACCCACACGGCAGAAAGAAGGTGAGCGCACCCAAGCTAAAGGGAGCCAGGGGGTGAGTTGTTTTCTCTCCATCCATGATCTTGTGAGACAGGGACTTTGGCATCCGAGGCATGAGCTGTTTCATCCAAGGTGGGGCCAAATGCAACATGTCTAATCCCATAATGAACATGTAGACCGCGGCCACAATGGTAATGCCTCCAGTCACCCACGGAGATGGTTCCAGGGCTTGCCCAACCAACCCAATCGCCCCACCCAGTACACCGTAGGAAGCCACTCGGCCTAAAACAAACAACCCTACTGGTCTCATCCGAGCAGCTGGGGTAGCTGAAGCGTAGCGTTCATTAAAGCGTGCAGCCGTAGACAGCAATAAACCACCTGACACAGCCAGACAACTTGAAGTGGCGGCAATCAGACCAAGTACAAAAGCCGCGCCGTATCCAGTTGAGCCGCCTAAGTCAACAGACGGACTCAGCACACCAGCTTTTAACAAGATATACCCCAATACCAAGACCAGCGCGAATAATCCAACTAACTTCGCTGCCGGTAAACGTTGCTGTGTAGGATTGAAGGAAGTTTGAGGGGAACCAGTCTGAATAGTATACCCATCTTCGGCAATTAGTCGGCCTAACTCGGTTGAACTTGGGGCAGATCCAGAATACGTGATCTTTGCCTTTCCGTTGGCTGCATTCACATTCACTACTTCCACCCCAGACAAGGTTTTAAATTTCCTTTCTATAGTGATTTCACAACTCCGACAATGCATCCCCTGAATGTGAACTGTCATATTCTGCTTGTCCGTAGAGACTGGTGAAACAGAAAAGTGTGTCCCCTGTAGGGCCCGGGTGAGTGAGGAAAACGGCAACGGTTCGTTTGATACAATGCGACCAAGTGATTTTTCCAAGTTCAGGTCGATCTGCAAGATATCTGGAATCTGTTTGCGTACCAAAGAACTGAATTCTTCTTTTTTGGCTTCGCTTACGCCTTGAACGTGAAATTTGAGAATGTATGGTTGTGTATTAGTCATGTACATGAATAGTAATCAAGTAGATTCTAGACCTGCAACATGCTGAAAAGTTTAGGGTTGAGAATTCCTTGGGACAAAGCCCAGTGTTCTTTTTTTCGCTCTAGCCAAGAAACACCCGGTGGACTGCCCTGAACCGTGACGCGACGCAAAAGCAAAGTCAGCAGAATGGATCCTGTGGCGGTCCAAAAAGCAAACAAGGTAATAGCCATGAAAGGTAATGCAGCAACTGAATCACTCCATTGGTCTATCTGCTCAACTAAATTCATGGGACAAGCCAACTCTCCTGGTGCCGTGAAGAGACAATGCATCTCATCTGAGTGCATGTCTGGCAGCATCAAAAACGGACTGGCGGAAACAACGCCGACCCACATGAAAATGAGGGAAAAGAGTGAAAAACTCAGGAATGCTTGTTTGAACTTTGCATTCATATAAGCACAGCATAGCTTAAACTCTCTACTACCGCAAGTAGTAGACAAGTAGCTGAAAATCAAGACGTCTGATACGCTTTGCTGCATGGAAGAAGAAAAAAACAAACTATTGGTGCCTGTGTGATTGTGCTGAACGCAGATAAAACGCAGGTGTTGTTGGGTAAACGAAAAAAATCCTACAAATCCGGTTGGTATGGGATGCCGGGCGGACGTTTAGAAGTTGGGGAGCCCTTGAAGGAATGTGCCCGCAGAGAGTTAGAAGAAGAAACCGGGCTCACCACAGACAAGTTGGAATATTTAGGCGTGGTTCGTGATTGGCAGAATACGTATGACTTTGTTCATTTTGTCTTTGTGTACGCTGAACCTATAGGTGAAGTAGTCTGTACGGAACCAGATAAGTGTGAGGGTTGGGAATGGTTTCCACTCAATCAACTCCCCTCACCGCTCTTAGAAGGACATGCCGGCGCTATCAAACTATTTTTTAAACAGAATGATTCAGCTACACCATATCTATTAGACCAACACCGTTCTTAAACTTTATCTTGCTTCAGCCGTGCGCTTGGCCTGCGCTGCTTGTCTCGCCCAATGCTGAATTTCTCGCGAGTTATCTAACACTTCAGCCGGCACCTCAAAATATTTTTTTGATTCAAAATCTTTACTCGGCTGAAAATGTCTGGCGCCAGCAACCTCATATTGTGTACGCGTTTCATCATCTACCCTGAAATACACCGCACCATCAGAAATAATGCCAAAAAATGTTCCTTCTAAATAGAGGCCCGTTCCGCTAAACATGGGACGCCAACTCAATCCGTCTAGTTCATTGAGTTGTTCTAAGACATAATCTCTGAACGTATCTTTTTTCATATCACCTTATTCCCCCCAAAAAAATATCTTCCCACTCCTATTCTGTCTGACTTCATTCCAGAATTCGGTCGCTCAAAGCCGTAACCGTAAGCATATTAACCTAGTATCTGAAAACGATCTTATCAAAACCTCTTGAAAACACAACACCCCTGTCCAGAAGAACCTCGCAGGGGAGGTTCCTCCGAAACAGGGGCGTTGAATGTGCAAAAGGCACGGACCCGGACCCAAGGGACCCATGCAGCCAAAGGGAACAAAAGTTCCATGGCTCCAAAATCCCAAGGGCCCAGGCTACTTGCAGACCCGGACCACCCGAACGAGGCCGTACCAGCCGTCGTGGCCGACCCTGCCGAAGCGCAGGACCCACCCGCCGCCGCCGAAGTCCAGGTACGGGACGTACACGCTACCGCCGGGGCGCCGCCACTTGGTGCCGGTGGCCACGAGGTAGAATGGACGAAGCTCCACCGGGATGTCCTTGGCCTGCGCCAGGAGGCGTTCCAGGTGGTGCTGGCCGCTCTCGGTCCCGTCCATCTCACTTGCGCGGGCGAGGACGGTCTCGCCGTTGATGTACTCCTCGCCTTCCCGCAGGAAGCCGAAGAAGTCCAGGGTGGGCTCTCCTTCGACCTGCGGGCCTTCTTCGAGGAGCTCCCAGCCCTGGGAACGCTGATCGTGGACGAAGCCCGTGGGGGGCTTCAGGGTCACTCGTGGCAGTGCAGACATCGGTCACCTCCTTGAAATGGTGGGATGTAGCCATAAACACGGGAAATCCGACTTTTATCCTGCACTTATGGCTACATCAAACA
>CAYIMB010000001.1:71897-135361 GCA_964364425.1 uncultured Gammaproteobacteria bacterium | reverse complement strand
AAACATATCCGGTTTACGATATGGAGAGCATCCGGCTCAGACTTACTCTTTTCGGGTTGTTCTAGATCATATTCGCGCCGCAACATTCTTGATCAATGACGGGATAACACCATCAAATAAAGACCAGGGGTATTTTGTTCGTCGCTTGATTCGGAGGGCAGTTCGATTTTCCCGCAGGCTCAACGTCTCACAGGCCTTAATAGCTGAAGTGGCCGAAGCATATATTGAGACGTACACAGCAGTCTTTCCTGACTTGGATGAAAAAAGGCAGTTCATTTTGCAAAAAATAGAAGCTGAGGAAAAAAAGTTTATCAAAACTCTCGATAACGGTTTGCGTGAACTCAAGCGGGTATTTGAAAAAAACCAAACCGTAAGTGGCACGGACGCATTCAACCTATACCAGTCCTATGGTTTCCCTCTAGAACTCACCATGGAAGAACTCCAGACCTCACATGGATTACAAATTGACGTTGAGCAGTTCAAAGCAGAATTCAAAAAACATCAAAATCTCTCACGTTCCGGGAGTGAGCAAAAATTTGCCGGTGGTTTAGCTGATCATTCTACTGAATCAACACGCTTACATACGGCCACACACTTACTTCATCAGGCTCTGCGGAACGTCTTAGGTGGTCACGTTGAACAACGCGGCAGCAACATTACCAAAGATAGATTGCGCTTTGACTTCAGTCACGGTTCCAAAATGACTCCTGAACAAATCAAACAAGTGGAAGATATGGTGAACGAACAGATTCGTACAGATCATCCGGTACACTTTGAGCTGCTGAACGTAGAAGAGGCTAAAACCAAAGGAGCAATTGGTTTATTTGAAGACAAATACGCTCAAATGGGCGGGAAAATGAAAGTCTACTTTGTAGGGGACTACTCCAAAGAAATTTGTGGCGGCCCACATGTTGAGCATACCGGTGAATTAGGTGGCTTTAAGATTACCAAAGAGGAAGCCACTTCTGCCGGAGTTCGCAGAATTAAAGCAGTACTTGGCCAGTAAGGCTATAATCAAATCGATTTGCTGCCAAAATAGCGTATGGCATTGACTTTGCGCTGTTTTAGTGTTTACCTTGGCCCACTCCTAGGAGGGAGAGATCATGAGTCTGAATGGAACACTTGAAAGGGTCGGACAGGCCCTGCGCAGGCTCGGAATTGAGTCTCCTGACCCGGACCGTGAACAGGTCAAGTTCCTGGTTGCGGAGCTGCTCAACATCATCCCACAGGGGACCTACGGCACCAAGCTGTTCAACGCCCTGGCCCGCCTGACGGTGACCACGGCGGTGGAGGCCTGTTGCTTCCGGCAGACGGAGACTGGCCCGGAAGTCCTGCTGCGTCAGCGCGGCCCCCAGGAAACCTACCCCGGCCAGTTCCACTGCCCGGGTTCAGTCTACCGGCCCGGGGAGAGCGACGCCGACCTGTTCGCCCGGCTGCAGCGCACGGAGGCCATGACGGACATCCGCAACCCCCGCCTGGTGGGGCACAACAACCACCTCACGGAAGAGCGGGGGCACTTCGTGGCACTGATATTCCTGGTGGACGCGGAGGCCGGCCCGGGGACTCGGTGGTACTCGGTCATGGACTTGCCGGAACCCATATTGGAACAACACCGCACCAAGGTCATCCCGACCGCTCTGGAAGCCTTCCACCGTGAGAGAACATGAAAGACTGGCTCGTCAGCCACAGCCACCGCCTGTAGCCCAACATTGCCCCTTGGAACAGCCTGGTATGATCTCCACTGAGATCCTCTGCCAGGTCGTTTCATTACAGCCGTTTCATTACAACTTGACACGTAGATAAGCTCCTGTTATTCTTCGCCAGCATTTACAAATAGCAGAAACCCAAGAATTTGTCACGAAATACCGCCCACTCCGGTGCACAATTCTCAACTATCCTCTGTAATCAAAAGGGGATGGAGGGTTTTTAAGTGTATTCATGGCTCATCAGACTAAACCACACACTCCATTTATACCCAGAAACGCCCCCAAGACTGGGGAAATTTCTGTCAGTAAGAAAGGCTTCATAGCCGTCAACGGAGTGGTTGAGGAATGTTTGCCCGCCGGAACATTTCGGGTGAAGTTAGATAGCGGCCAGATTATACTGGCCCATCTCTCAGGCAAAATGCGGATGAACAAAATTCGCATCTTAGCTGGAGACCGGGTGACGGTTGAAATGACTCCGTATGATCTAACCAAAGGACGCATTACATTCCGCCTGTAAATCGATTTACATGAAAGTAAGAGCCTCAGTCAAAAAAATGTGTGCCGACTGCAAGACGCTGCGAAGAAACCGCCGCGTGATGGTCATTTGTAAAAATCCACGACATAAACAACGACAAGGATAATTTATGGCACGTATAGCTGGAGTTAATTTACCAAATGAAAAACGAATTGAGGTGGCGCTCACCTCTATTTACGGTGTTGGCCCAACCTTGAGCAAAAATATTTTAAAGAAAACAGGAATCAACGTAGACACCCGCACCAAAGATTTAACGGACGCACAAGTCCAAGAACTCAGAAATGAAATTGAAAAGGGTGGTTACCGTATTGAAGGTGAATTAAAACGCGAAATTTTAGGCAACATCAAACGCTTGAAGGAAATTGGTTCATACCGGGGCAATAGACATGCCCGTCATTTACCAGTGCGTGGCCAACGAACCAAAACTAATACCAGAACGGTGCGTGGGAACGTGCGCAAAACCATGGGGTCTGGTCGTAAAATTTCTGCTCAAAAGACATAAACTATGGAAGATATCAAAACAACTGACCTCGCCCCAAAGGAAACTGCCGACACAGGAACGGAAGAAACTGGGGCAGTGGCTGCAAAAAAGAAGAAACGTAAAAAGAAACAAGTATCTAAGGGTCGGGTGTATGTTCAGGCGACCTACAACAACACCATTGTGACCTTCACGGACAGCCACGGAAACGCTTTAGCTCAGTCTTCAGCCGGAGCTTGCGGGTTTAAAGGTCCAAAGAAATCAACCCCTTATGCGGCTGGAGTGATTGTGAAAACCGTAGCAGAGAAAGTCAGGGATATGGGCCTAAAAGAAGTTGAGGTGTTTATCAAGGGAATTGGCAGCGGCCGTGAAGGCGCAGTCCGTGCCTTGAACGCTCAAGGCTTTAATATGACGACCATCCGAGATATTACCCCTATTCCGCATAATGGACCCCGGGCCAAGAAACCACGACGTGTATAATATATGGCAAGAATTTTAGAACCAAAATGTCGTCAGTGCCGCCGGGAAGGTGAGAAGCTCTACCTCAAAGGGGAACGTTGCTACACCTCAAAGTGTGCCATTGTGAAACGGAACTATGCCCCAGGTGTACACGGGGTAAAAGGTAAACCTCGCTTAACTGAATTCGGAACTCAATTACGCGAAAAACAGAAAGCCAAACGGACGTACCGTCTACTTGAGACCCAATTCCGCAATTATTACGAAACAGCTATCAAGAAACCAGGTAATACCGGTGAATTGATGTTGCGTATGATTGAATCTCGTTTAGATAACGTTGTGTATCGCGCTGGATTTGGTTCCTCTCGCGACCTGGCTCGGCAATTAGTCAGCCACGGCCATTTCTTAGTCAACGGCACCCCGGTCAACATTGCCTCATTCCAAACCAAAGCAGGGGATGTGATCACTGTCAAACAGAACAAAAAGGGTGAAGCCTACTGGGAAAACTTGCTGAAGATCACAGATCAACAACGAGGAGAAATTCCTTCTTGGTTGCAAGTGGACCGTAAAGGGTACCAGATCACCGTAACCCAACTCCCAAGTATGGAAATAATCCAGTCTCCAATTAATATGACCTTGATCGTTGAATTCTATTCGCGCTAATCAACACAACACTTATGGAATCATTACCAAAACCAAGTTCGATTGTTTCCGAGTCAATTGGCGAGCACCATTCTCGGATCGTGATCTCTCCCTGCTACCCAGGGTACGGAACCACTCTTGGCAATGCCTTAAGAAGGGTGTTGTTGTCTTCTTTACCTGGGGCCGCTGCCACTGCCGTGAAGATCAAGGGCGTTGATCACGAATTCTCAACTATCCCTCACGTCAAACAAGATGTGGTGGAAATCATCTTAAATTTGAAAGGTTTGCGTTTCATGGTTCATTCCGATGAACCACAGGAAATCACCCTAAAAGTGAAAGGAGAAAAAATGGTGACTGGAGCTGACTTTGATAAAAACACACAAGTTGAAGTGATGAACCCTAGTCTGGTGATTGCCGAACTGACTGATAAATCTGCTGACTTTGAGATGAAATTACGTGTAGGCACCGGACGAGGCTATGTTCCAGTAGAAACACGCGAGAAAGAAAAGCTGGAAGTGGGATATATTGCCGTTGACTCTATCTACACCCCAATTCGTAATGTCAACTTCAAGATTGAACATGTGCGTGTAGGTCAAATGACCAACTTTGACAAACTCATCCTAGATATCTTGACTGACGGCACTATCACTCCAGAAGAAGCTGCTAAACAAGCAACGGAAATTTTGATGGACCAATTCTCTGGTGTCATGGATGGATTGAACGGCTCTAAACCAGAGGAGACCGGGGAAGAAAAAGAAGAAAAAATGGAAGGGGAAGTAGAAGCTCCTGAAAGTGAACCAGTAGCATAAATTCCATGAGACACCGTAAAAATAAAACAACCTTAGATAGGAAACCAGCAGCAAGAAATGCCTTGCTCAGGGCTTTAATTTTATCTTTGGTGTACCAAGGACATATTGTCACCACGCTGGCCAAGGCAAAGGCCATGAAGCCAGTAGTTGAACGAATGATCACTCACGGAAAAACGGATACGGTAACTAACCGCAGATATTTGATGCAACGCTTACAAAATGACTCTGGGGTGAAGAAAATCGTTACAGAAATAGGGCCCAAATATGCGACTCGGCCCGGAGGCTACACCAGAATTGTGAAGTTGCCTCAACGTGTTGGCGACGGTTCTCCTCAGGCCTTGATTGAATTTGTATAATATGAAAATGGAAATTGCACAACACCATGTGATTGATGCGGCTGGCAAACCAGTCGGGCGAGTGGCTACTCAAGCAGCTATATTGTTGCGGGGAAAACATAAACCTTCATTTGAGCCGCACAAAGAGAACATGGACACAGTGGAGATTAATAACGCTAAATTAGTGGTGTTCACGGGAAAAAAGATGAAGCAAAAAATGTACATCAGACACTCTGGATATTTGGGAAGTTTGAAATCCGTATCGGCTGAAGAAATGATGGAAAAGAAACCTGAGTTTATTTTACAAACAGCTATTGAACACATGCTGCCAAAAAACCGACTCCAAGCTAAGATGATGAAACGTTTGACTATACATCCATGAGTACACTTCAAGCGACAACTTCAGCTATCTCACCCAAAGGGACTTTTGAGTATGCCGTGGGACGCAGAAAAACAGCCAATGCCCGGGTCCGGTATTACAAGAAGGGCGAAGGAAAGATCATTGTCAACGGAAAAGAGGCTAAGGAATACTTTCCAGCTTCAGTCATGATGATTGTGACTCAAGCATTATCCTATGTGATTGAACCAATGCCCGGGGATTTCTCAATCAAAGTAGTAGGCAGCGGAAAACACTCACAGGCAGAAGCTGTGAGACACGGGATGGCCCGGATTATTCTCCAGTTGCAGCCAGAAGCAAAAACTAATTTAAAAAAAGCTGGTTTGTTGACTCGTGATCCCAGAAAGAAAGAACGCAAGAAACCAGGTTTACGCCGGGCCCGCCGAGCTCCACAGTGGTCCAAACGTTAACGTTCACCTCGACCCCGCAACCTAAGCGGGGTCGTTGCCTATGAAAGCCAAATCACTTGCACAGAATACGCTTTTCTTGACCTTGGCTTCAGCCCTCCAGAAGGTGATTGCTTTTGTATACTACTCATATCTAGCTACCGGGATAGGTCCGGCAGCCACCGGTAAATACAACTTTGCCCTACAATTTGCTTCTATCTTTGTCATTTTCATGGATTTTGGCTTGGGGCCAGTATTAACCAGAGAGGGGGCCAGGCATGAACATGAGGTAGAGCAAAACTTTAGACATACTCTTGGATTAAAGATTGTATTGATTTGTATTTCCTTAGTGGCTATGGCTGGGGTATCTGCTTTTGGCCTCACTCAATTCAAGAACATTGATTCCACGGACTTACTCCTCATTGGCTTAGCCGGAATAGTCATCATCTTTGACACACTCACTTTTTCCTTATTCTCAACCTTTAGGGCATTCCGTAACCTAGCCGTAGAGTCCATTGCCGTTGTCATGTACCAGCTGATTATCTTTGGATTTGGAATTTTCTTTATCACCCAACACTATCCAACTCCTTTCCTGGTTGGAGCTTTAATTGCCGGCAGTCTCAGCAACATGATCTTTGTAGCTATTTTACTCAAAAGAAAAACTCATATTTCTTTCAGACCTATTTTTGACCGGGTACAATTTAAACATCTATTACGTCTGAGCATTCCCTTTGCCCTAGCCGGAATTTTCTTCAAACTCTCTGGTTCAGTGGATACTATTTTACTCAAAATCCTGTCAGAAGACCGATTTGTTGGTTGGTACAGCCTGGCCTACAAACTCAGCTTTGCCTTAACGGTGCTGCCTGGTTCCTTTGCCAGTAGTTTCTTTCCGGTCGCTGCTGCCACCTTTGAATCAGAAAAAACGAAACTGGGATCCCTATTTGAAAAAGGCACTATGTACATGATGGCCTTGTCATTACCCATTGCGGTTGGTATTTTTTTCCTGAGTGATGAAATTATTTTTTCAGTCTACGGTCAAGCTTGGGAAGCTTCAGTCAACCCATTAAAAATTCTTGGGGTAGCCCTCATTTTTACCTTCTGGAATTACCCAGTGGGAAATTTATTAAATGCGGCCAACAAGCAAACACTCAACACCTCCAACATGGCTATTGCTTTGGTCGTCAATATTGCCTGCAACCTGTTGTTGATTCCTAAATACACCTTTATTGGGGCAGCCAGTTCCGCTCTGATCTCCAGCTTGGTGTTGGTCTTGTTAGGACTTCCGCACGTAAAAAAATTGACTCACTTCTCTTGGAGGTCAATTTTCAAACAGCTCTTTGGCATTGCAGCAGCGGCGGCAGCCATGGGCGGTTTGTTGGTTGGCCTAGAAAGTGTAGTGAAATGGTATATCTTAGTGGCTATTTCCGCTGTAACGTATCTTATTCTACTCCGCTTGGTTGGAGTGATTTCAGCCCAAGATTTGCAACCTATCCTGAAACGGGTATGGAAGAAGTAAAGTCACATCCTTTTTTGCTAGCCACATTGGAATACCCACCTCAAGTTGGAGGAGTTGCCAGTTTTTGTGCCCAGGTGGTCAAAGCCCTACCTGATAACTCACTGCAAGTGGTAACCAACCAAGGCCATGCGTTGCTCTCCAAAATCATTTGGCCGCGCTGGATCAAAGCCGTCAAAACCTTATATCAACTGACTCTGAAAACACAGGCCAAGGGTATTATTGTGGCTCAGGTGCTTCCTTTAGGCACAGCTGCTTTGGTGGTCCGTCAATTCACCCATATTCCTGTGCATATCATGGTTCATGGGTTGGATGTGCTGGGCCCGCAACACACTTGGCGGAAAAAAGTCCTGCTCAAATGGGTCCTCAGTTCAGCTCAGTCAGTTATTGCTAACAGCAGGTATACCGCAAATTTGGTTGAACAGCTTGGTGTTAGCCCAAAAAAAGTGACCATTTTACCACTGGGACCTCATATTCAGCCTTCCCTAGACATGCAGATTGATTATACTTGGCTTGGTTCATTAGGTATTGAACCCCGGGACACCGTGGTACTGTGTGCCGCCAGATTAGTGCGTAGAAAAGGGATTGATCAAGTCATTCAGGTATGGCCGGAAGTGAAAAAAAAGTTTGATAAACCACTCAAGCTGGTAATTGCCGGCGACGGACCGGATAGAACAAGACTAGAACACTTAGCCAGTGTCTCAGGCCAACAGACTTCCATTATTTTTACTGGCGCCGTATCTGACGAACAACTCAAACAACTATTTGCCCGCGCGTATTGTTTTGTCTTACCGACTCGGGAAGAGCCGGGAGGTGATGTGGAGGGCTTTGGAATTGTATTTTTAGAAGCCAATGCCTTTGGTAAACCGGTCGTTGGTGGAAAAAGCGGAGGAGTTCCTGACGCCATAGTTGACGGTTTGAATGGATATTTGGTT
Source organism: uncultured Gammaproteobacteria bacterium (assembly GCA_964364425.1). Classification (GTDB taxonomy): domain Bacteria; phylum Patescibacteriota; class Patescibacteriia; order UBA9570; family JBBTWU01; genus JBBTWU01. Next base: position 127,169 of record CAYIMB010000001.1, on the reverse strand, counting down.
GAACCAAACAGCTTGCCTATGTTACTCAAAGCCATCCTATCCTTATTAGAACACCCTGAATTAGCGGAAAAAATGGGCCTGCAGGGAAAACAGCGGGTTCTGAGTCAGTTCAATTGGGAAACAAACGTTCGGTTATTGGCTGAGCAGATTGGAATCCCTATATGAAAAAACTCACCATAATTATGCTAGGCATGTCCTCCCAGGCGGAATGGGATCAAGGGATTTTAAATAAAAAAATGCAAACAGTGCAAGCTGGGGCAGTGAATAGAAATTTCCACATACTCCAACAGATTTTGAAGCGCCCGGAAGTAGTCCGGGTGATCCACGTGGATTTTCTTCCTTTTACAAAACGTAAAGTCATTAAAGAGGCACTACAGGCAAAACTATGGAGATCAACCTCAAACACACAAGCCAGGGGACTCACCTGGAGAGTGGACAGTAAAAGTCCAAAGTGGTGGTCTCTTGCCTGTTTGCGCTGGCAAGACGTGAAGCATCTCAAGCCTTTTATTCCACCGGATACGGAGGTGGTCATTTGGTCATACCACCCTTTTTTTCCGCAAGTGTTTGATTTATTTCCTTACGCGAAGAAAGTATTTGACAGCGTAGACAACTGGGCAGAACATCCGGTGTATGCTCCGGTGAAAGAACGGTTAAAAAAAAATTACCAACATATTCAGGACCAAGCGGATATCATTTTTACCGTTTCGCCTGACTTGCAGAACCTGTTTGCCGGACATCAGAATGTTACTTGGATCCCTAATGGGGTGGATGTGGACCACTTTTCGCGGGAGGCCAGTAACCCTGAACAGTTTTCTACTCTACCCCGACCCTTTGTGGTGTATATAGGCGTTATTCAAGAACGCTTAGACGTGGAATTATTGGAGCAAACGGCTAGACTGATTCCGTCCATTCAGATTGTACTGGCGGGTCCAGTGTGGGCAGGGACGCCACTGGGAGGTTTGCGGGAACTAAAGAACGTCATGTTTCTTGGACCGGTACCTTACCAAGATTTACCCAATCTCCTGAGTCAGGCCAGTGCCGGGATTATTCCTCACCGGGTAAATCGATTTACTGCCAGCATGAATCCGCTCAAGTTGTATGAATACTTAGCCAGCGGTCTCCCAGTTATTTCCACCCCCGTACAGGGAACTGAGCAGTTTGCTTCTGGCGTACGCGTGGCCACCACATCAACAGAATTTGCCGCAGCAATTCAACAAGCCATCAGCCTTCCGACACCAGAAAAACAAAAACTAAAACTGTTAGTCCAGAATCAAACGTGGGACCAAAGGATAGACCAGATGATTAAAATTATTCAACGCTCATGTCCACACTGATTCGCCTGGGGCAGTTATCTATCATCATCATAGGTATAGCCTGGATTAGTTTCCTGGTATACGAACTCATCCAAGGCAGAAACCGCGCTCCATTTATTCCTTCCTCTAGGAAAGCTATTCGGGTGATTTTAGACAACATTCCTTTACCTACACACGGGATTATAGTGGATTTGGGGGCAGGGGACGGAAAGTTTTTACGTGCGGTTAAACGTCACGCTCCAAAACTCACTAGTCTTGGTTATGAAATTTCTCCCTTAGCCCTGCTACTGGCAAAGATTAAAAACATCTTGAGCCGTACTCCGATGAACGTACTCAAACAAGATATGTTCAGCGCAAACCTTTCTGAAGCTAGTCTGGTATTTTGCTTCCTCTTACCGCATGACTTAAAACGCTTAGAACATAAACTTCAAACTGAACTTAAACCAGGGACACGGGTGGTCTCAAACACCTTTTCTTTCCCCACCTGGCATCCAGAACTGGAGTTACCACCAAACAAGACTGGTTTACATGGGTTCATTCGGGTCTACGTAGTCAACTAATTGGTCTCTGCTATACTCTGTCCATGTCTTCAATCCTGAGGTTTTATCTCATTTCTATTCAAGATGCTTTAATCTACCGCTGGAATATCTTCTTTGCCATTATTGGCTATTCCTTAAGTGCCATGATTGGTATTCACATTGTGCAGCGAGTGTATGAATCCGGGCACCAACTTGGTTCGTACGCAGAACAACCGCTTCTCATGTATTTTCTCTTAGTTTTAGCTATGGATAGCTTGTTGTATTTTGGCGATGCTTGGAATATTGTGGAAGAAATCCACTCAGGCAAGATTACCAACTTTTTGGTCAAGCCTGTTTCCTATTACCACGCTCGAGTAGCTATGTACCTGGGGAAAGCCTCTGTCCGCTTTATTACTATGATTCCTGCGTTACTCCTGGGAATGTGGTTTTTGGGCATAGGCATACAACAACTGGTAGGGCTCCACTTTTGGGCTTTTGTACCTTACTTTTTAATTGGCCTGTCCTTACATATCTGTGTCATCATAATTTTAGGGGTGTTGAGCTTTCCGTTGCAACGGGCGTCCGCTGGAATTTTCACCTTTCAGACCGGTATTTTCCTTACCGGGGGAAAATTCATTCCACTATCTTTATTCCCCGAATGGGCACAACACATTCTCACCTTCCTGCCATTTCACTTTATGACCTTTACTCCGCTATCTATCCTGCTTGGCCAACCTACTTTTTTAGCTTACCTACCTGGTGTAGCCATTGCTTTGTTATGGTTAGTTGGCGCATTAATTCTCCTTAAGCTGTTGTGGCTCAGAGGTATAAAAACATATGAAGGCTTTGGTCAGTAACATCAAATTTTACCTTCGGCTGTATTTTTGCCTTTTGGGCTTTAATTTTCAATCTCGTTTAGCTTACCGAGGAGAGTTTATCTTAAGCCTTGTTTCCGTTAGCACAGAGCTCACCGTCCGCCTCGTCTTTCTCAGTGTGGTGTATTCCTACATTCCTTCTTTGGCCGGATGGACTTATCCCCAAATGCTTCTGCTATTTGCCTCAAGTTTTATTCTGGAGGCTATTGCTTGGTTTACCTGGCGTGCGAGTATTTTTAAACTGCATCTTGTGGTACAGGACGGTTCATTTGACTTTCTCATGACCAAACCCGTTAGCTTGCTCTTCATCACCGCCTTCAGGCGTATGGATTTGGAAGACGTGGCCAGAGTAGTTGTAGGAGTGGCTTTGCTGATGTTTAGCTTTCACTTATCAGGGATTTTTCCCTCAGTCAACCAGTGGTTGCTGTGGATGGTTGGAATAAGTCTAGCCCAGGTAGTGTATTTTTCCTTTAGCTTAATGCTCAAGACCACTTCATTTTGGACTACCCAAACGTCTGAAATTAATTATGTCATGTATTCATTAGACCGACTGAATCAATACCCAACCCATTTGTATACCGGGTTTGTGCGGTTTTTATTTACTTTTATTATCCCGGTAACTTTCATCAGCACTCTGCCAGCACAGTTCCTGACCGGCACAGCCAGCTGGCTTGGCTTGCTCGGGTTGGCCGGTTTTGCTGGACTGATTTTTTTACTTGCTCGTTGGGTTTTTTATACCTCCATTAAAGCCTATTCTTCCGCCAGTTCCTAGTTGATTTTTAATCCAAAAAATTGTAAGGTAGCGCCTATGTCAACACCTGCTATTGTTGTTCAAAACCTCAGTAAAACCTATTCCGTCACTAAAAAAGAACCGGGTGTGGCCGGATCCATTAAGCATTTATTCAGTCGTCAGTCTTTTTCCACTATAGCAGTTGACCATATTTCATTTCATATAGAACCAGGGGAATTGGTTGGATTCTTAGGACCAAATGGGGCCGGAAAAACCACTACGCTTAAAATGTTGTCAGGTATTTTATACCCATCTTCTGGACAAGTAAGCGTTTTAGGCTACACCCCTTGGGAACGGAAACGTCAGTATCAACAGCAATTTTCTATTGTCCTGGGTCAAAAAAATCAACTCTGGTGGGATTTGCCGGCACTCAATAGTTTCCTCCTCAATAAAGAAATTTACCGGATCCCTGAAACTCAGTTCAACCACACCTTGAATAAACTAACAGACTTGCTTGAGGTCAAAGACGTCCTCAACACTCCGGTTCGTAAATTATCTTTAGGCCAAAGAATGAAATGTGAATTGATTGCAGCCTTACTCCATTCACCCAAAGTCTTGTTTTTAGATGAACCAACAATTGGTTTAGATGTAGTCTCGCAGCTAAAAATGCGTGACTTTATTCGTGATTACAACCAAACAGCTCAAACGACTATCATTCTGACTTCTCATTACATGGAAGACGTTGAAGCCTTGTGTAAAAGGGTGATTATTATCCACCACGGTCAACTTATTTATGACGGCTCATTGCAAAAGCTTATAGCCAAACATGCTGACCATAAGGAACTCAAAGTCACCTTTGTCTCACCGGTGGCTGAGTCACAGCTAAAAGGCATGGGTAAAATCCTAGAATATGACCCTAGACGGGTAGTCTTGGCCGTGCCCAAAAAAACTTACAAAACTATCTCTTCAGATTTCTTGCAACATTTTCCGGTAGATGACATTTTGATAGACGAACCAAACCTGGATGATGTGATTCGGGATATTTTCACTCAACCTCAGGCATGACCAATAATAAACCACAACTCAGCATCATTATTGTGTCTTGGAATGTGAAGGAGCTATTGCGCAAGTGTTTGTACTCCATCCAAACACACCTTAACACTTTTCCTCATGAAGTAGTTGTGGTGGACAACGCATCAACAGACGGGAGTGCGGAGATGGTGGTACATGAATTCCCGCAAATCGATCTGATTCGGAACAAAGAAAATATTGGATTTGGGCGAGCCAATAACCTAGGCTTAGCCAAGGCTCAGGGAACATACGTATTATTTCTGAATGATGACACGGAATTTAAGGATGCACGCATCACGCAAGCTATGGAGTATATTCAGCAACATCCGCACACCGGTTTGGTTGGGGTGCACTTGATCAATCCGGACGGGAGTAACCAACCCAGTGTAAGACACTTTCCAAAAGTAGGGGATCAGTTGTTCTATTTACTCAAACTGCATGTGGTGTTCCCACAAGCTAAAGCCTTACAACGGTATTTGGCCCAAGACTTTGATTACACCAAAACAGCTAGCGTAGACCAAGTCATGGGCGCCGCCATGTTGGCTTCGACTCGGCTGATGAAAGAGTTAGGCGGATTTGATCCAAAGTACCCCAACTGGTTTGAAGAAGTAGATTTGTGTAGGCGGGTTCAACACAAAGGTTTGGAAGTGCGTTATCTTCCGGTGACGGACATCCTGCATGTCAAAGGAGCCAGCTTTGCCCAGCACCGCCCGTTGAAACTACAACTGGTATTTAATTACTCCATGCGTAAGTACTTTGCCACTTGGGAGCCGTGGTGGGCCTCCAGCTTGATCAGCTTGGCTCAACCCATTTCTTTGTTGGCAGCTTTGGTTGTTCAGATAGCTGAACGCTTGGGTCTGAATCTGAAAGGGATGAAAGCCAAACATGTATGAGCATACATTCCAAAATTTTTACGCTCACCCTGACTGCCATCACTACCTTAGAGGTAATTTCATTTTTTGGATATTTAGCCGACCCTATTAATCACGTTGTGTTTATCTTACTCCTGCTGACCATGCTAGCCCTTAGTCTATGGAAACTAGAATATGGGTTATGGGTGGTGTTTGCTGAGCTGGTGATTGGATCAAAGGGCTACTTATTTTCTTGGCCGGTGGGAGACTTTCACATCTCCATTCGGCTGGGATTATTTTTAGTTCTGCTACTGGCTTGGGGATTTCAGGTTATCCGAAAAAAGGACTTGGCCTGGTGGAAATCCACCTATACCAAACCATTTCTCCTACTTATGGCAGCCCTGGTATACGCTGTTACGGTTGGATTTATCAACCACAACTCGTTCAAATATATCTTCTTGGACGGAAACGGCTTTCTGTACTTTGGTCTTTTTTTTGTGGTGCTACAGGTCATGACTAGCCGGGAACGTATTTGGCGGCTCATCAGCGTGATCAGCGCTGGTATAGCTAGTTCGGTCTTGAAAACCATCTTTTTACTCTTTGCTTTTTCCCATCAGCTCCACCCGTTCTTAGGCAACCTGTACCGTTGGGTGCGCTTTACCGGAGTAGGAGAAATTACCCAGCTTTCAAACGGGTTTTACCGCATCTTTTTTCAAAGTCACATCTATGAAGTGTTTGCTTATTTTTTCTTACTCATTGGCTTGGTGCTCTGGTGGAAACAGCCACACCAGCAAAAACAGTGGATGCGTCTGTATGCCCGCTGGATGTTGCTGGGGAGTACAGTGCTTATTTCACTCTCCAGGTCTTTTTGGTTAGGTTTGGCCGTTGGCTTGTGTGTCCTTTTTTTGGTGACTCTACAAATCTGGCACTGGAAATGGAAAAGCATTCTCTTGGGCGGTGTATTCCTAGGAATCTCAACTGCTCTCCAACTGGGAATTCTGGGCGCCATAGTCAACGTTCCTTTGCCTGGCACCACCTCAGTCTCCATTGCCAGCTTAATTGAGGAACGCACTTCTGATGTGACTGAAGAAGCTGCCGGGGCTAGTCGATTTGCCCTACTCAAACCCTTATTTACGGCTATTGCTGAACATCCGGTGTGGGGCCAAGGCTTTGGCACCACTGTGAGTTATGCCTCCCAAGATCCACGCGCCATAGAAGCAAGCGGTGGAGGCTTATACACCACTTTCGCTTTTGAGTGGGGATACCTAGACTTGTGGCTCAAGTTAGGGCTACTGGGCTTAGGTGTGTACATCTACTTCATGTGGAGCATAGCTAAACAAGGTTGGCATGCCTGGAAAAAACATCCGGCCGCACCGCTTGATCAACTGCTCCTGCTAGGTTGTGGAATATCCTCTATAGTCCTGTTGGCTATTCACGCTACTACACCGTACCTGAATCATCCCTTAGGCATAGGTTGGTTGATGTTAGTGGCAGCCGTGTTCTCCGTACTCAACTCTTCACAGCAAAACGCATGAGCTCAATCTCTATCATCTTGGTCACCTATAACAGCGCCGCTTGGATCCCGGGTCTGATCCAAAGTGTGAAAACCCAAACCCAAATTCCTCAACACTTAGTGATTGTTGACAATGCTTCAAGTGACGACACAGTCCAACAAATTCTGAACGCGACTGCGCAGGCTGAGATCATCCAAAATGAGACAAATGTTTGGTTTAGTAAAGGAATGAATCAAGCCTTAGCTAAAGTCAAAAGTGAATTTGTGTTGTTCTTGAACCCGGACGCTCTACTCACACCTGAGTCACTTTCTGTCTTAGGCCAGGCTATTAATACTCGTTTGAATATAGGTGCTGTGACCGGAAAAGTCATGCGTCACGGCAAGAAACTGGACGGTTTTGGTGTGGCTGCAACCAGAGCACGTCAATTTTACAACCGTGGAGAAGGGGAGGAAGACACCCACCAATACGACCAACAAAAAACATTTGGCGTTTCCGGCGGGTTTGCTTTATTCCGCATGAGCGCTCTCCGTTCCATAGCTATTCAGGGTGAAATCCTGGATGAAGATTTTGTAGCCTACAAGGATGACGTAGACCTTTCCTACAGACTCCGTTTAGCCGGTTGGGATATTCTGACTATTCCTGAGGTAGTAGGGTCTCATCAGCGCACCATAGACGCTCCGCATAACCGTTCTGATCAATCCAAAGCCAAAAATAGAGGTCGATTTTCACTTGAAGTCCGTCGGTTTTCTACCCGCAACCACCTGTGGACTCTGGTCAAAAACGAGCCTTGGCTCAACCTAGTCCTAGATTTCCCCTGGATAGCCTGGTATGAATTTAAAAAATTTGCTTACATTCTGCTGGCTGACCAAAAAGTTTTGTCAGCCTACGGTCAATTCTGGTTAAAGCTTCCACGGATGATTAAAAAACGAAGATGGATTCAACGACAACGGAAAATCTCTCCAAAAACTTTACGTCAAGTATGTCGGAACTAACCTTGTCTATTATTATTTTAAACTACAACGCAAAATCGTTATTGCGTTTGTGTTTAAAAAATTTACTGAGTCTGAACCTCCCGTTCGGCTTTGAAATTATAGTGGTGGATAACGCCTCGCGCGACGGAAGCGTAGATTGGTTGCGTCAACACTACCCGGCAGAAAAATTTTCCAAAATTAAATCTATTTTCAATAAAAAAAATTACGGATACGCTAAAGGCAACAATATTGGTATTGCCGCTGCTCAAGGGAAGTATCTGCTGGTGCTCAACTATGACGTTATTTTTTCTTCAGCCGCAGAAATCTCAAACTGTATAGACTATTTAGAAAAACATCCTGAAGTGGGAATGTTAGGTCCAAAACTGTTAAATGCAGACGGAACCGTCCAGCATTCTTGTTATAGACCGTATACAACACTGACCCCCTTGTACCGTCGGACTCCCATAGGCAAGCTGCCCTGGGCTCAGGCAGATTTAGCCCGACATTTGATGTTTGATTATGACCACGCAGACACCAGGCCAGTTGATTGGCTCATGAGTTCATGCGTCTTCATTCCAAAACAAGTTATTCAGCATATAGGAGCGTTTGATGAGCGTTTCTTCCTCTACTTTTCCGACTTTGATTTATGTGATAGACTTTCGCTTCATGGATGGCAAATTATCTATTTTACCGGGGCATCAGCCATCCATTATCACCGCAGAGCATCCGCTCCTGGTTCACACTGGGGTGGCCTGACTAGTCTCTTCAACTATACCACTCGGGTGCACGTGAAAGACTGGATCCAATACTTAAAGAAACAGTATGTCAACAAACATGCTTCGTCCTAGTCATGGAGAGTCCATTCAACTAAAACAGGCGAAGTCCAAAGGCCGGAAAAAAAAGGTCCTCCTCTGGGTCGCAGGGTGTATTGTGTTGGTGTTAGCTTGGGGAGGGTTCGTAGCCGCAACAGATATTAAACCGGCCAAACTGGCCAAAGCGCATGCCAATAACGGAAAGGTGGCATTTGAAGCGGCCCAAGGCCACATCCTAAAACAGGAATTTGGAAAAGCCAAACAAGATTTAATTGAAGCCGAACAAAACTTTGCAGCCGCCAAGACGGATGTAGATAAATTAGGGGACTTAAAAATTATTCCCGGCGTGAGACGACAAATTGTAGCAGTGGAGAAGGTTTTAGATGTCGGAGTGCATGTAGCTATAGCCTTACAAAATGTGTGTGATGTGGGACAGGCCATGACAGATGTACTAGCTAATGATAGTGACATTTCACTCAAAGATATTACGCCTGAACAAAAACGAAAAATTCTGAAAACTTTATATGAAGCCCCGCCACAACTGAAAGGCGCTCAAGCGGAAATAGATTTAGCCACACAATCCATGGAAGATGTGCCTGACTCATTTTTGCTGGGAGCGGTAAAAGATGCCGTTCAACCACTCAAAGAAAATTTACCCTTGCTGAAATCTGTGATAGACCAGGCTGTTCCGCTGGCTGAAACATTCCCGGTTATTGTAGGGTATCCTACAGAAAAAACCTACCTCTTCCTACTGCAAAACAACCGGGAGTTGCGTCCGACCGGTGGGTTCATTGGGACCTACGGGATAATCAAGCTAAAAGACGGTGAAATCACTGAATTTACGACTGATAATATTTACAACATTGATAATGTTGGCAGAGAAAAAACCAACTTCACAGCCCCTGAACCCATTATTCGTTACACTGGGAATACGCAGTGGTTAATGCGTGACTCTAACTGGTCACCAGACTTCCCAACCACGGCACAAAAAGCTGAGGAATTTTACCGGGCTGAAGGCGGTCCAGAAAACCAAATTGACGGAACCATTGCCGTCACTCCAACCCTAATTGAAAGTTTATTGACCTTAACTGGTCCCATTGAAGCGGATGGTATTACTTTTTCTGCGGAAAACTTATTTGAGGAGTTGCAATATCAAGTGGAGTTTGGATATGCCCGCGCAGGAATTTCTGATGCCGACAGGAAAGAGGTGATTGGCACGTTGTCCACTAAACTCATGGATCAACTACTAGCTATGCCTAAAAGTCGATTTCCAGATTTATGGCAGACCTTCATTCACAATGTGGACAAAAAACACATCTTAATCTATCTCAAAGATCCGACCGTCCAGGAGTTAGTGGTTCAAGAAAACTGGGCCGGAGAAGTCAAACAAGTAGCAGGGGATTATCTCTTGGTCGCAGACGCCAACTTAGCCGCCTTAAAAACGGATAGTGTGATGGAACGTAAAATTGAGCATAGCGTGTCGGAGAAAGACGGACAATTTGTGGCCACTACCGTTGTCCACTACAAAAACACCGGTTCATTCACCAACATCACCACGCGCTACCGAACCTATACACGGATGTACATTCCTTTGGGCAGTAGTCTTATTTCTGCAGATGGGTACTTAGATAACGACCGTCTGCAAGGGGGGGAACCAACTCAACCCACGGTGAGTGAAGAATTGGGGTATACAGTGATTGGCGGATTTACTTCCATTGAACCGGGAGACGAGGGAACGCTGACCGTGACCTATGCCTTACCAAATAGTGTGGCTGAACAAATGAGACAAGGAGAATACACCTTGTATGCGCAAAAACAGGCCGGCACCATTGGTCATGGGTTGGTTGTAGATCTGGATATTGGCCGTTCAATAGAGGTGTTCAACCCACTTGACATTGGGTCAAAAGTAGGGGACAATCGCGTTCACTTCGAGACTGACCTGTCTGTGGATCGGGAGCTCTCCGTTGTGTTCAAATAGTCACGTCCGCTGTTCTACATTACCTATGTTTGTGAAGAAAATCGGAATTGATTTAGGCACAGCCAATACCTTGGTGTATGTGCCAAAAAAGGGGATTACCATCAACGAACCTTCTGTGGTGGCCATTTCTATTCATGATAAAAAAGTGCTGGCTGTGGGCAGTGAGGCTAAAGAAATGATTGGCCGCACGCCTGATTCCATCATTGCCAGTAAACCACTCAAAGATGGAGTGATTGCGGACTACCGGACTACAGAAAGCATGTTACGCTATTTCATCAACAAAGCCTTAGGCGGCGTGCGTATTTTCCAACCAGAAGTGATGATTGCCGTTCCAGCTGGAATTACCTCTACGGAACGGCGGGCGGTTATAGATGCCACCATCCAGGCCGGGGCCAAAGCAGCTTATATCATTAAGCAACCGGTAGCTTCAGCCATTGGAGCCGGAATTCCCATTGGCTCCGCCTCTGGACACATGATTATTGAAATTGGCGGAGGAACGTCTGAAATTGCCGTCATCTCATTAGGTGGGATTGTCGCTTGGGCGTCTGTTCGGATTGGGGGAACCAAGTTAGACTACGCCATTGCTGAATATGTACGAAAAAAGTACAACCTGGCCATTGGTGACCGCACATCTGAGGAACTGAAAATTAAAATTGGATCAGCACTTCCGCTCAAAGATCCCATTGCTATGGACGTACGCGGCCGTGACGTGATCACTGGTTTACCTAAAACTATTGTGGTGACCAGCGACGACGTAACAGAGGCCGTGCAAGAAGAACTGAACGGTATTGTTGAAGCCGTGAAATCAGTCTTGCAAAACACTCCGCCAGAACTCGCGGCAGACGTGATAGATAAAGGAATGGTGATTAGCGGCGGCTCAGGCATGTTACGCAACTTAGATGAATTGCTCGCGCGCGCAACTGGCGTCACCGCCTATGTGGCTGATGACTGTCTGCTCAACGTGGCCCGCGGAACGGGCATTGCCTTAGACAACTTGGAATCATACAAGCGTTCCATTTTGGCCATGAAATAAGACCATGGTGATTGGAATAGATGCCTCACGCGGCAATGACCTACACCGTACCGGCACCGAGTGGTACAGCTTTCACCTGATGAACAAATTAAAATCGATTATCCCCAGTTCAGATACGGTTGTTTTGTATTCCAAGGAACCTTTGCAGGAGGATTGGGCCCAGCTTCCGCCAAATTGGTCATCCAAAGTGTTGAGCTGGAAGCCCGGATTGTTATGGACCCAAGTACGTTTATCTTGGGAAATGGCGTGGCGCAAACCAGATGTGTTGTTTGTCCCAGCGCACACCATTCCATTCATCCATCCCAAAACGGTCCTAGTGGCCCATGATATTGGATTTGAAAAAGAGCAACAACTCTACGGCTCAACTCAGATTGGAAAAAAATCCTTTTTGGGTGCTGTACTGGGCTTTGTGGTACGACTCATTACCTTTGGCCGTTACGGCACCAGTGAGCTGGACTACCACCGTTGGGCCATGCGCTTTGGGGTCAAACACGCCTGCCGTATTATCACCATCTCAAATTTTTCTAAACAAGAAATGGTGGGCGCTTACCACCTGGACCCCAGCAGAATTCAGGTGATTTGGCATGCCTTGCCGGATGAATACCGCACCACACACATCCAAATAGAACCGCCCGCTACACCAGTCATCTTGTACGTTGGACGGATTGAACTGAAAAAAAATCTAGGTGTTGTGCTGGAGGCATTGAACACTCTACCAGTTGAGCAACGACCAAAAGTTGTTTTCATAGGCAAAGATGGGTTAGGCGCTGATCAGATCAAACGCCAAGTCACACAACTGCACTTAGAAAGTTCCGTAAAGTTTACCGGTTACCTGGCAGAGACTGAGGTGCAAGCTTGGCGCAAGACTGCTACGGTCATGATTCTCCCGTCTCGGTATGAAGGTTTTGGCCTGCCCCTGTTGGAGGCTTGGAGAGCGCATACGCCCATAATAGCCTCGAATATTCCTGCCCTGACTGAGGTGGGAGGTGACGCGGTTGAATATTTTCAGCTTGATTCTGCGCAAGACTGCGCACGGGCTATACATAAAGTCATTTCAGATCAACACTTCCGTACCAGCTTGATCCAAAAAGGCGAGACTCGCCTGAAATTATTTTCACTCGAACGTATGGCCAGCCAAACATATGAGGTCATTCGCCAGTGTGCTACCATACGCCCATGAATGGCTTTGCGGACTACCCAGCACAACTACATACCTGTCAAACCCTTATTCAACGGGGGAAATGGCCACAATCAAGCATTTTTGTACTCTCTCAAAGACTCAGTAGACCTGAACTGGCTTTGCTCCTTATGCATCAGCTGCTATGCCAACACCAGGCTGAGACACTCTGTCCGTCCTGCCCGTTGAACCTACACACTCACCCAGACATTCGTTACCTAGAGCGAGCTGAAGATGAGACAATCCTTTCCTTAGAACAGGTAAAAAACGCTATTCAACATTTATACCAATCTCCCTTCCTCAGTCAGAAAAAAATCCTGTTTATTCCCCAAGCAGAAAGTTTATCTACAGAAGCAGCCAACGCCTTGCTTAAACCAATCGAAGATTACAAACAAGACCGCTACTTGATCTTATTCACCTCTGACATCCAACGTCTACTCCCCACGGTACGTTCGCGTTCCGTGATATTCCACTTACCACCCAAACGCCACGCTACCCCCAATAAGTCGGCCAGTCCCTTGGAATCCTACTTACAAGCGTTACCTCAAGCCATTTTATCTCGGTCACCCGAACGATTTTCCTTAACCGAACGGATCCACAAATCAGCTGTTGACTTACCCCAATCCCAGATCCACCGTCTCTTGACCGAACAAGCTACAGAATGGCAGAATATATTTCTGCAGGAACACAGAACAACGCAGTCTACTGTAAAAAAACAGCACTTACGCCGTTTGACGAACATGTGTGAACAGCTTCCACAACAGCTCCAGCAACACGTGTCCTTAAAATCAACCTTAGATATTTTGATCACATGCGTATGAAACATTCACGTTTAGCTATATTTGGAGTCATGACCGCAGCCGTTATAGGACTGGGGCAAATTTGCGGTGGCGCTTCCGTGAGTGACGGTGGCATATTTAAATCTGTTGACCGAGGACAAACTTGGGAACAAAAAGTCTTTGTCAGTCAACAAGGACGGAAAACACTGACCATCAGTGATCTAAATACCACCATACTGAGTCAAGATCCATCTAATCCGGCGAATATATTCATAGGAACAGAAGCTGATGGAATGTTTTTTAGCGGCAATGGGGGAGATCAGTGGGGGCAGGTCACCCAAATCAACACCGGCAAGGTCCGCGGTATAGTATTTGATCCCTTAACTCCGACCACTCTATATGTGTTGAGAGATAACCAAATACTTAAGTCAATTGATGCGGGAACAACTTGGGAAACTATTTACACTGAAACTTCAGGTAAAGTGATGGTGTTTATGGATCTCAACCGACAATCTCCAAATATCTTATTTGCCGGGCTGGAACATGGGAAAATTATCCGCTCAACTGACGGGGGAGTAAACTGGTCAGTCATTTTAGCTGAACCCAGACAACCCATCCTACGCGTCCTGCTTAACCCAACTTCGCCCAACATTATGTACGCCTTGGAACGGGAAAAGGACTTATGGCGCTCTAGCGACAATGGAGTCACTTGGGAAAAACTCTACAACCATGATCATATTCTCCAAGTGGCGGGAGCTGGCAGACCATTACGTCTGATTATGGATACCAAAAACCCAAGTACAATCTACCTGATAGCAGAAAACATAGGACTCATTCGGTCGGATGACAACGGTGACAACTGGACCTTAGTGAATACCTTGGTTGGTCGAGATGCTGATACTATGACCGCCTTTCTGGTTGATCCATCCGACTCCAATACGTTATGGTTGGGGGTAGGTCATTTTATTCACGTTTCCTATGACCGCGGAGCCACCTGGACCGTAAATGAAGCCTTCCCCAGCACACGTGACATTGTATTCTTTAGTGTTGATCAACAAGACTCTACCTTGCTCTACGCTGGAACACGCGCAGTAGAGGAAGAAGGTGGATTATTTGGACCTAAATGATAGACAAAACACACTTTGCAGGAGTGGCCTCTTCACTCCAGAAGGACTTATCCAGTCTCAGAACTGGCCGGGCCATTCCAGCTTTACTGGAAGATATCCAGGTTGAGGCGTATGGATCAAACATGCCTTTGCAGCAGTTGGCTTCTATTACCGCTCCAGAGCCTCGCTTGCTGGTCGTCCAACCTTGGGATGCCCAAACTATCAAAGACGTAGAAAAAGCAATCCGCCAATCAGACTTAGGCTTAAACCCAGTCGTTGACGGGGTCATTATTCGTGTTCCTTTTCCGGCGCTGACCGAAGAAAAAAGAAAGGAGTTGGTAAAAATTATGCATGGAAGATTAGAAGAAGCAAAAGTGAAATTACGGCAAATGAGGGAGACTATTCTCAAAGAGTGGAAAATAAAAAAAACCGCCGGCGAGATGTCGGAAGATGATTTTTTCCGACTGGAGAAAGACTTACAGGACCTAGTTGATGAAACTAACCAACACATAGAATCCATGGGCGAAGACAAAGAAAAAGAAATGCTAACAATCTGATGAGTATTTTTATTGCGATCATATCATTTATAGTGGTCGTGGGTATTTTAGTATTGGTCCATGAGTTAGGACACTTTTTTGCTGCCCGCTGGGCGGGGGTGGCCGTAGAAGAGTTTGGTTTTGGGTTTCCTCCCCGCCTGTTTGCCAAAAAAGGCAAAAAAACTTTGATTTCGGTAAACTGGATTCCTTTGGGAGGTTTTGTAAAGATTAAAGGTATTGCGGGGGATGACCATTCAATTGAAGTTCACCAGACAGCTACAGATAGTTTTGCCAACCAATCCTACACCAAGCGGTTTTTGATCTTATTTGCCGGCATTCTCATGAACATGCTGTTCAGTTGGGTATTACTCACCGGCGTATATGCGTTAGGCTTTTCTGAAAGCGTAAACGGTCAAGCACTTGAAACATCCGTGGCAGATGGAACAGTCAGCATCAACCTGGTTCTGGAAGGAAGCCCAGCTGAAACCGCCGGGATTCAACCCGGAGATCAAATTCTATCCATAGACGGGAAAAACGTTTCCTCCATACGCGCTGCGCAATCAGCCATTTCTGCCAATGTGGAGTCAACGCAAATCACCGTTCTGCGTCATACTCAAACCGTCACTCTCAGCGTTCCAGTCATACAGATTGAGGAAGTCCATGGTATAGGAGTAGGCCTGGCGGTCAAATACCCAACTTGGGTTTCCTTGTGGCTTGGGTTAAGAGAAAGCTTGAAACTTCTTGGTCTGATATTTGTTGGACTAGCTGCCCTAGTGAAAGGTATTTTTGTTGACGGGCAAGTCAGTGAAGGCGTAGTTGGTCCGGTCGGTATTGCCGTCATCTCCGGCCAAGCCGTCCAATTGGGAGTAGTCTATGTGTTGTATTTTGCGGCATTGCTTTCAGCCAACTTAGCTATTTTTAACCTTCTACCCCTCCCAGCGTTGGATGGCGGACGCCTGTTGTTCTTACTCATAGAACGGGTCCAAGGAAAACCGGTAAATCATAAAACAGGGGCTATTGTTCATGGTATTGGCTTTGCCTGTTTGCTTTTGTTGGCCGCATTAATTACATTACGGGATGTGATTCATTTGGTCCCATAATCCATATGAAAAAACTACCTAAGCAAAACGAAAATTTTCCTGACTGGTACAATCAAGTCGTCTTGGAGGCTGACCTGGCTGACTACGGACCAGCCCGGGGGACCATGATCATCAAACCATATGGCTATGCCATTTGGGAAAGGATTCAACTGTTGCTAGATAAGGATATAAAAAAAGCGGGGGTACAGAACATGTACTTTCCTATGTTCATTCCAGAATCTCTCCTGAATAAAGAAAAGAATCATATTGAAGGATTTGCACCTGAAGTGGCTGTGGTCACTCATGGCGGAGGAAAAAAACTAGAGGAACCACTAATTATTCGGCCAACCTCAGAAACCATTATCTACGATGCTTTCTCCCGCTGGATCCAATCATACCGCGACTTACCATTGCTGATTAATCAATGGGCTAACGTGGTCCGCTGGGAAATGCGTACACGCTTGTTCTTACGTACCACGGAGTTTTTATGGCAAGAAGGACATACCGCGCATGCTAACAGACCTGAAGCGGAACAGGAAGTGGAACGCGCTTTGCTCATGTACCAACATCTAGTTGAGGACGTATTTGCCATCAAAGTCATTGCCGGACGCAAAACTAAATCAGAAACATTTGCCGGGGCGGAATACACCACCTGTATAGAAGGACTCATGCGTGACGGTAAAGCTCTGCAGATGGGAACCTCTCACTTAATTGGTGAACATTTTGCCAAGGAATTTGGCGTTTCATTCTTAGATGAAACCGGACAGAAAAAAAATGTAATCACCACCAGCTGGGGAGTATCCACGCGCCTGATTGGCGGATTGATTATGGCACATGGGGATGATAAGGGACTGATTCTCCCTCCACGGATAGCCCCGTATGAGTTTGTGGTGGTACCAATTTGGAAAACTCCGGAAGAACGTACGCTACTCGCCGGTGTGATTACCGAATTGTCTCAACACTGGGAATTGGAGAACCGCAGAATCTACGTCGATTGGCGTGAGACAGTCACCCCTGGTTTCAAATTTAACGACTGGGAGCTGAAAGGTGCACCAATTAGAATTGAGATTGGGCCAAAGGATGTAGCTCAGAAACAGGCAGTGGTGGTCAGAAGAGATACATCTGAAAAAACTACCATTCCCTTGAATGAACTCCATGGGAAGTTAGCTGAATTGGTCCAAAGTGTTCAGCAAAACCTATTGCAACGGCATACCCAGTTTGTAGCTGAACATACCTACGAACCAAAAACGTATGAAGAATTCAAACAACTAGCTGAACAAGCAGCCGGATTCTTCAAAGCCTTCCATTGCGGTCAGGCTGACTGCGAAGCGGCCATCAAAGAGGAAACCAAGGCTACGGCCAGGGTGGTCCCATTTGATCAGCCTAAGGCCTCTGAACGCCTCTGCCTGCGTTGCTCCAAACCGGCTCAGTACCAAGTCTTGTTCGCCCGTGCCTATTAGTCTGACTTTTTGGCTAAAGTTAGCAAAAAAAAGGAAATCGAACTGAACATAAACTGTGGTTGACAAAGCCAGGTCTATTTGGGTAGAGTAGAACCTCATGTTGAACTATATTTTAGGTAAATTCTCTAAAGATATTGGGATTGACCTGGGAACGGCCAATACCTTGGTGTATGTCCGGGAAAAGGGAATTGTGATTAATGAGCCGTCCGTGGTGGCCATTAATGACAAAACCAACCAAATTCTGGCCGTAGGAGAGGAGGCTAAGCGAATGTTGGGCAAGACCCCGCCGCATATTACGGCAGCTAAGCCATTAGCTGACGGCGTGGTCTCAGATTTTGAGGTGGCAGAAAAAATGCTCAAGTTTTTTATTGAAAAAGTCCACCGTGAAACATTTACTATTCTCCCTCGTCCACGTGTGGTGATTGCCATTCCGCTCGGCGTGACTGAGGTGGAACGGAAAGCGGTGGAAGATGCCGCTTACCATGCAGGAGCGCGGAAGGTGTATTTGATTGAAGAACCCATGGCGGCGGCCATAGGGTCCCGCTTGTCCATCCAAGACTCCACAGGAAATATGATTGTGGATATAGGCGGAGGAACCACGGAGATTGCCATTATTGCCCTGGGTGGGGTGGTGTCTTCAAAGTCTTTACGTATAGCCGGTGATGAACTCAACCGAAATATCATTGCCTACGTCCGTGATCATTTCAATATTTTGTTAGGTGAACGTACGGCAGAAGAAGCAAAGATGAAGATTGGTTCAGCTTGTGATGATGATGAGTTGCTGGAAGCCCGGGTGCGAGGACGTGATTTGACCAATGGGTTGCCTAAAGAAATGATTTTGAATTCAAACCACATGCGTGAGGCCATGGCTAAAACCGTCAATACCATGGTAGACAACATCAAAACCGTGATTGAACATACCCCACCGGAATTGGTGGCGGATATTTATGAACGCGGAATGTATTTATCAGGCGGTGGAGCCTTATTGCGCGGTTTGGATAAACGTATTTCCAGGGACGTTGGCATTCCAGCCCATATTGTGGATGATCCGCTAACAGCCGTGGTACGCGGCACCGGTTTGGTGTTAGAAGATATTGATAACCTGAAAGATTTATTTGTGGGGTCAACGCATGATCCACAACGATAATCAACAGGCTATATGCGCAAAAAAAGAATCTGGACCTTGTTGGCTTGGAGCCTGGCGGTAGTATTGGTGTTGGTTTTAGGAAAAGTAACTGGCTTACTAAGCCCTGTCGAATGGGTAGGGCAAAAAATTATATCTCCGGCTCAAGCCGGTTTTTATCGTTTGGGCATTGCCTGGTTTGGCGGACAAGAACAAGTCAGTAAAAAAGATGTAGAACAAGAAAATCAGGTATTAAAAGGCCAAATTAATACGCTGCTGGTAGAAAACACTCGCTTACTCACCGCTTTGAGCGAAGTAGGCGAGTTACAACACCAACTTGAAAAGATTTCAGGTGTGGGAGCTTCTGGTATTCCGGCCAAGGTTATTGGTCGTGGATTAAATGGGGATCAAAATGCGGTTGAAATTAATGCCGGATCTCAAGATGGCGTGGTGGAAGGTTCAGCCGTTTTGTCAGAAGATGGAATACTGGTTGGTCGGGTTTCCAGAGTAGATACCGCCAGCTCCATTGTTACACTTCTGACCAGCCCATCTATTGTCATTGCGGCTGAGATTCAAAATGACTCCCTGTCACCAGGTGTGGTTTCCGGAGAACATGGTCTAGCCTTACGCATGACCTTGATTCCCCAAACGGACGAGGTAAAACAAAACCAGGTGGTCATAACCAGCGGCACAGATGACCGAATTCCGCAAGAATTGGTGATTGGTACGATCACTAACGTCACCTCCACTCCGGGAGGGTTGTTTCAAGAAGCCACTATCACCCCCTTGTTTGATCCACAAAATGTGCGCGTAGTAACAGTCGTGATCAAATGAGAAAGTGGGTTGGACCATTAACGCGAATGGTGGTTTTTGCCTTAGCGGTGGTCATTCAGATTGGCTTTATTCAAGCCAATAATTTAGGCGCGCACCCCTGGGTGAACTTACCGTTAGTCTTATTACTCTGGAATGCGTTACAAAAAAGCACCCCTTGGCCGCTAGTGGTTGGTGGTGTGATTGGGATGTTCTTAGATCTTTCCACCAACCACGCGTTTGGAATTTTTGTTCTGGCTCATACTCTGGCCGCTCTGACCGTGATGATCATTTCAGTTGAGTGGCTACACCGTAGAGGAACAGGCAATAGAGTAGTAATTGCCTTAACCGGATTGTTTATCTATGGCCTCATCTGGTGGATATTTGAGCGCCAAAGTATACAACCGCCAAATTTTTTTACTTGGGACCTGTTGATAGAAGTTGGTCTCATCTGGATCAGTTTTACCGTATTTAAATTAATTCGGCCGTTATGGTTAGCTTTAACTCGACCTGTACAACGGTATGCGTAATCCATTTGAGTTGTATGACAAACACCGACACAAAGAAGACTTTGTAGATACTTCACGTGCAGAAATGCAAATTGACCAAATCCCACTTGAATCAGTAGGCATGCGGGGATCAAGTTCATCTTCGTCCTCACTCAAACGCCTACGCTGGGTCGGAATTGGAGTGGTCTGTGTGTTTGGTATACTATTCGCCCGCTTAGGATACTTGCAAGGAGTTCAAGGAGACGAACTGTTGAGACAAGCTGAAGGAAATCGTTTACGTGAACACCGCATTGCTGCGGCGCGCGGCGTGTTCTTTGACAGAAATGGTCTGCAGCTAGTTAAAAACGTTCCTGATTTCACCGTAGTCTTGATCCCCAAAGACCTGCCTAGACAAGACGAGGAGCTTGACCAAACCGTTCAGACCATCTCTTTGTATACACACATTCCCATTGAAGAGGTAAGACAGTTGGTAGAGGAAACTCCCATCTCCCAACCCAGCGCCACTTTGCTGGAACACGTTGAATACCTTACGGCTACCCGACTGATGGTGGACTTGCAATCCGTGCCCGGAGTAAGAGTAGAAACTGGGTTCAGACGCAGCTACACGGATGGCACCACCTGGTCTGCTATCCTGGGGTACATGGGCAAAATCAACATGGATGAGTGGAAAGAATTATTAACCAAAAATGATGACTATTCGTTTGACGCGGTCATTGGAAAGACTGGCGTAGAATCTACTTACGAAGAAGTTTTAAAGGGCACAGACGGGAAGAGAGTCACGGAAGTAAATGCCCAAGGGAAAGAACAAGCCGTTGTCTCCAGCACAGGTGCTATTCCAGGAAAAAATATTTTCTTATCCATAGACAGCGGCTTGCAACACGTGACACAAACAGCATTAGATGACATGGTTAAACAAAAAAATAGTCCGGGCGGTGCGGCCATTGCCATGGATGTAAACAGCGGTGAAATTTTGGCTCTAGCCACTGCTCCAACTTTTGACAACGAATGGTTTGCTCGCGGCATCACCCAAGATGAGTATTCCCAACTGATCAATGATGAACGTAAGCCATTATTCAACCGCACCATCTCTGGTGAGTATCCCTCAGGTTCCACCTTTAAACCTGTAGTCGCTGCCGCCGGTTTAGCCGAACACGTTATCACTCCTTCCAGTACGGTTTTGTCGGTTGGTGGGATTGACATTAACGGAAATTTTTTCCCGGACTGGCGGGCCGGGGGACACGGGGTGACGGACGTGCACAAAGCCTTAGCAGATTCAGTCAACACGTTCTTCTATTTACTGGGTGGCGGGGATAATGAAACCACCACCGGCTTAGGTGTAGATAGAATTGTAGAGTACGCCAAAAAATTTGGGTTGGCTCGCGTGCTGCAAATCGACCTACCCGGCGAGCAAACAGGTTTTCTCCCTAGCAAAGCCTGGAAAGAAGAAACCAAAAATGAGCTGTGGTACATTGGTGATACCTACCATTTAGCCATTGGTCAAGGTGATATATTAGTTACCCCACTCCAAGTAGCTTCTTATACAGCCACCATAGCCAACGGGGGGACTATATGGAAACCTCATATTACAAAAACCATAGTCTCCCAGGACGGCACAGAGCGCACAGATGTCATTCCTGAGGCCTTAGCGACCAGTGTCATTGAAGACCAGTACCTGCGCGTGGTCAGAGAGGGAATGCGCCAAGCGGTGACCTCAGGGAGCGCCAGGGGCTTAGGAGGACTGGCCTGGCCTATGGCCGCCAAAACGGGAACGGCGCAACATGGTGGATCAGATATTCCACATTCTTGGGTAACAGTATTTGGTCCGTATGATGATCCTTCAATTGTGGTGACGGTGCTGGTGGAAGAGGGGGGAGAGGGGACCGAGGCAGCGCTTCCAGTGGCCAGAGATATGCTGAATTATTACATTGCTCAACAGCAATAAATTGGAGGGGGTTGACACCTTTTGGCATATGATATTATCATATCCATCCATATGACAGATCAACAGACATTTATCACCGCCGATGGTCTTGAAAAACTCAAGGCAGAATTGGATGTTTTGAAGAACGTGAAGCGCAAGGAAATTGCGGAACGTATTCAAGAAGCAAAAGAGCTCGGGGACCTCTCTGAAAACGCTGAATACAGCGAGGCTAAAGATGAGCAATCCTTTATTGAGTCTAGAATTTTAGAATTGGAATCTACCCTGCGTAACATTTCCGTGATTGCCAAAATCAAGAAAACAGGGGCTGTGCAGATAGGATCTACCTTTGAGGTCAAAAACGAACAAGACAAAGCCTCTACGTATACCTTAGTCGGCAAATCCGAAGCTGATCCAAACACCGGAAAAATCTCCAATGAATCACCTTTAGGCCAAGCTTTCTTAGGTAAAAAAGAGGGCGAAACCGTAGCCGTAGCCGTTCCAGCCGGAACCATCAACTTCACCATTACTAAAGTGCGATAGACCAAAAAGCACACCAAAGTAAGAGAAAATGATGGGGAGCGGCTGAAGAGGCCCTCCCCATTGATTTTACTGAATAAAACCTTCATACTCATAGCTATGAATCAGGCAAAAAACCAACCAAACACACCGGTTGAACCAGAAGAAAAAATTCGGCGTCGGAAGATTGCAGAATTACGGAAACTTGGCATCAACCCGTATCCTGCTCACTCAAAACGGACTCACATGATCCGTGAAGTGGTAGATCAGTTTTCAGATTTGGAACAACACAAAACAGAGGTTACTCTCCCCGGACGAGTCCGCACCATTCGTGCTCATGGAAAACTGACCTTTATCACTCTTAGCGATGAAACTGGACAATTGCAGATGGTACTCAAAGCTGATCACGTGGGTGAAGAAGCGTATGGACGGTTAGCCTTCTTGGACAACGGGGATTTTGCCCAGTTCACCGGTACGTTATTTGTGACTCAAAAGGGACAACAAAGCGTTGATATAAAAGAATGGGTTATTCTCACCAAGGCCATTCGTCCACTTCCAGATAAATGGCACGGCCTTCAAGATTTAGAAGAACGGTACCGACGCCGCTATTTGGATTCCATCATGAATCCTGAAGTGCGCGAACTGTTCAACAAGCGGACAAGGTTTATTGAGTCCATGCGCAATTACTTGAGTGAACAACACTTTCAAGAAGTAGAGACTCCCGTGTTGGAACAAATTCCCGGTGGAGCTGAAGCCAATCCATTCATCACACACCATGATGCATTAGATATTAATTTATACTTACGCATCTCACTTGAGTTACACTTGAAACGGATGACCGTGGCTGGCTTTGAGAAGATTTTTGAAATTGGTCGTGTGTTCCGGAATGAAGGGATGGATAGAGACCACTTGCAGGAATTCACCATGATGGAAATGTATTGGAGTTTTGCAGATTACCGCCAACTGATGGATTTTGTGGAAGGGATGTACCAACGCATGATTCAAGAAACATTTGGTAGTCTGGCAACAAAGGTTGAAGGCCACACACTCAATTGGAAAGGTCCCTGGCCTCGTTTGTCTTACACAGAACTTGTGAAAAAAGAAACAGGCATTGATTTGTTAGAACACCAAACGGTGGAAAGTTTGAAAGCGGCTATTCAAACAGCGAAGATTGATATTGAGTTGGAACCAAATATTGGTTTGGGTCGGGTAACTGATTTATTGTACAAAAAAACCGTTCGACCAAAGTTAATGCAACCTTGCTTCTTGATTGATCATCCAGTGGTAGTGTCCCCATTAGCTAAACGCAAAGAGGATCAGCCTCTCTTGACTGAACGCTTACAAATAGTGGCCTTAGGTTCTGAATTAGGCAACGGATTCTCTGAGCTGAATGATCCTATTGACCAGCGTGAACGCTTTGAAGCCCAAATGAAGTTGCGTGAAGCTGGTGATACAGAAGCGGCCATGTTGGACGAGGACTTCTTACAGGCACTAGAACATGGATTGCCTCCAACAGCGGGCTTTGGCGTGGGAATTGATCGTTTGTTCATGGTATTGGCTGCAGCTCCAAGTATTCGGGACGTTGTCTTCTTCCCAACCATGAGACCTGAACAACACTAAACATATGATTGATTTAGATTACCTCCGAGCTCACGTAGACGAGGTCAAACAAAATTGTGCTAACCGAAAAGTCAAAGTTGATTTGGAAAAATTTTTAGATTTGGACCAACAACGGGTTACCTTGATTCAAAACATAGAACAGATCCGGGGAGAAAGAAATTCCATTGCTGAACACATGCCAAAAGCCAATAAAGAAGAAAAACCTGGCTTAGCGGCTAAAGCAAAACAATTGAAAGAACAGGTTCAGCAAGCTGAAGCGGAATTGCAAACCATAGAAACAGACTGGCGGAATATTTGGATGACCATTCCAAACCTCACGCATCCTGACACTCCAATTGGTGGTGAAGACAAAAATAAAATTCTGCACACTTGGGAAAAACCAACTCACTTTGACTTTGCGCCACGTACGCACTTAGAACTTGGTGAGAAATGGGACTTGATGGACTTTGAACGCGCGGCTGAAGTTTCAGGCCAAAAATTTTATTACCTCAAAAATGAAGGTGCGTTATTGGAGATGGCATTAACTCGATTTGCCGTTGACCAAGCCATGAAGGCTGGTTTTTCTCTGATGCTGACACCTGACCTGGCCCGTCCAAGCGTCCTAGAAGGCACAGGGTACCAACCACGTGGTCCAGAAACACAGATTTACTCCATTGAAGGGCATGACTTAGCTTTGATTGGAACAGCTGAGATTACCATTGGAGGCTATCATCAAAAAACCACGTTTGAGGCTGCTGATTTACCAAAAAAGTACGTTGGCGTGTCTCACTGTTTCAGAACTGAATCTGGAGCGTATGGAAAAGAATCGCGCGGTCTGTACCGCATTCATCAGTTTACTAAAGTAGAACTGTTTGTCTTCTGTACACCAGAACAATCTGAGCAGTTCCACACAGATTTGTTAGCCGTTGAAGAATCTATTTTCCAAGCCTTAGAAATTCCATATCAAGTGATAGATAACGCCTCAGCAGACTTAGGTGGTCCAGCCTACAGAAAGTTTGATATTGAGGGGTGGATGCCATTTAAGAACGCATACGGCGAATTAACCAGCACATCAAACTTGACTGACTTTCAAGCCAGACGGCTTCAGATTAAATACAAAGAGGGCAAAAAGTCTCAGTTTGTGCATATGTTAAACGGAACAGCTGTTGCCATTCCTCGTACCATCATTGCCATCTTAGAAAATAATCAAAACCAAGATGGAACCATTCAAATTCCGGCTGCTCTGCAGCCGTATATGAATGGAAAAAAGGTGATTGGCCAAGTCTAACCATACAGACCCAAAGTAGGGGAGGAGCATGAAACTTTCAATCTTTAGGCCTAATAAAACCGCTCGGATTCAGCGTATGCTCAAGCCGGCTTCAGAAGCCCCTAAGTATGCTAATCCGTATTTTCCTAAAGTAATACCAAAAAAAACTTCTGCAGCTACCAGTTGGCTACGGAAAGATGGTTGGGCTTTTTTAATTGCCGCCATTTTAATTTTTGGTGGTGGGGGATTCTTCATGCTCAAACACTCCTTCTTCCAAATCACCCAGATTGAAGTTGATGGAAATCAACGCATCACCACAGAGGAAATAAATTCCCTAACCAATTCTATTCTGGGCTTAAAAGCCCTGGGTTTCATCCCACAAGATTCGTATTGGACAGTACGAACCTCTGTCGTAGAAACCCTGTTACGTCAACAGATCAAACAATCCATGGCCATAGACGAGCTGACTGTCACAAAAAAGTTTCCTAACACCTTGAGCATTCACTTGCGTGAACGTGTCCCTTCCATGAACTGGGTCAGCGGTGATACCTGGTACGTCCTGGACCCTGAAGGTGTAATTGTTCAGCCGTACGCCACGGAAGAAGAACGTGACTTGAATCTTCCAACAGTCATAGACCAAAATCAAACACCGGTGCAAGCTAAGCAGCAAATCGTTACTGCTGAATATGTAGATTTCTTACGTGAACTACAAACTCGATTTACTCCAGGCACTAACCTGGAAATTGATCACTTTGAAATCCCTACCATCACTTGCCAACAAAAACAATTCGTCGCCGAACAAGCCATTGAAAATGAACTTTCACAGACACAGGATTCAGAGACGAAACAAAAGATCAGAGATATTCAAGAACGTTTTCAATCCGGGGAAATCGACATTGATACCAGCTTACAACTCATCCAAGACATTCGTTTAGGTGAGGATGCTAGTTCACAGACCAAGCAAGCCCAGGAAGACGCTGTAATCGCATTTAAAGCCCAATACGTGGCTGCAGCCTGTGATTTGAAGACGGTCTTGCGTGACGTAGGCATCAGAACCAAAGGAGACCAAGCTGGATTTTTGGTGTATCTTGATTCCAAGCTAGATCTAGATGCTCAGATGGAGAACCTCACTACAGTTATCAGAGAAAAAGTCCCTAATCCAAAAAGTATTACTTACATTGACGTACGGTACACTGACCGTGCGTACATCAAATAATATGAGCCAAAAAAGAACTTGTACCACCTGTCACAAAGATTTCTTGATCATAGATCAGGAACAGGCTTTGCTTGAAGAACAAGGCTGGCCACTGCCCGTGGAATGCCCAGCAGACCGCCAAGCTAGGCGTAACGCCATGCGTAACCCACGGTTACTGACCAAGTCTACCTGTGACAAGTGTGGTAAGGAGATTATTATCTCGTTTATTCGCAAACCTGAAGACACGGTGTACTGCCACCAACCATCCTGAGCACCATAGATCTAACAGTACTAGGGAAGAAATAACCCCTTTTTCAAAAATATCGATTTACAGGGGATCATACAGCTCTATGGTTCGTAAAATGTATATTGTGCGACACATTAGATTTGTTTTATTATCTCTCCCCTTTAAAGAATGCTATAGTGGGTATTAAATAGTGTTATCCATGTAAGATTTATTTAAGCACGCTTATGAAAGATAAAATAAAATTTGGGGTCAGCGGACTCGTGGTCGGATTTCTCTTCGCCGTGATGATTCCCCCCGTTTTAGCACTAACAAATGGAGAGCTACTGGACCGAATCAACAACCCCGCGGCAAGCCGCGGGGTAAAAGGCTGGCGCCAATGTGAACTTTGCTATATAGATAGCTAAATCTTCTAGTTCCTCCTTCTTGGTTACAGGAAGGTGCATATCATTAACGAATAAGAAAAAATAAACACAAAGTAGTGTACTTCTCTTATTACCATCTATGCGAGTGTGATTCTTGTCTATCTTATAAAAAATTCTGGCGCAGGCTTGATATACGCTTTGTTGTTCTGGAGGTAGATAAGAAATTTCAAGTTGTGTAAGATCAAAAGCCTGAACAACAGCTTCATACCAACCATGATGAATAGGAGGTAAAGAAATGGGAAACAATTTTCTATACTTACTTACTAGCTAAAGAGTTCATTACGTCTGCGTACTCTTCTAAAAACTTTTTTGCCTCTTTCTTCATTTTTTCTTTTTTCTGTTCAGCAGAAAGAGAAGCATAATTCAAATTTTGCCGTCTTTTATTCAAAAAGGATCTCTTAAAAAATTGTTTGACGCCTCTCATATGCTTCTTACTATACAGGAAATTCATAAAAAATCAACATAGAAAATATGCCTGGTTTACTAGGCTTTTTTGTCATAAAAAACTTGTACGAAAAATTACTATTCCAACCCTAAAGGTCTTATTAGTTCACCCTTAAATTTCATATCGATTTACTTTACGGCAAGAACGGTAACGGATCTTGTGGAATCCCGTCTACCCGAACCTCAAAATGTAAGTGAGCCCCGGTGGAATAGGCCCCTGCTCCAGGCGTACCTGGAAGCCCCCCTGAATAGCCTATCACCTCTCCCCTATGCACAAACTGCCCTGGGGAGACGTTTACACCACTTAAATGCATATACACGGTCGCATACGTCCCATTATGCTCTATGGTGACATAAGCCAAGGCCGGAGTACCGTCAGACTTAGCAATCCCCACATACCCAGAGGCAGCAGCCTTCACCGGAGTGCCCTGAGGAGTCCGAATATCAATCCCTGAATGTTGAAACCATTTAGCAAAGGGGTAGCCACTACAGTGAAATCCGCAAGAAATATCACGTGAATCTATGGGCCAAGAAAAGACGACATCACCCACTAATAACTCTTCCTCTTCTTCAGTGAGTTCTTCCCCATTGTCACGCTTTTCTTCTGCTTGTTTGCGTAACTCTTCTATTTGAGTTTGGACTTTGGATTCCAACGAATTAATCTCCGCATCTACCCTGGTCTGTTCTTGCCGCGCTTCTTGCACCAGTTGTTGAAATTTTTCTTCATCTGCTTCAGTTTTTTCCAACAATTCATCTTTATATACCCGCTCCCCTTCAAGTGACTGTTGCTGTGCTTCAAGTTGTTGTTCTGCTTGAGAAACTTCCTTGCGCTTGATAGTCGCCTCCCCTTTTTCTTGTTCCAACTGACTACCTAATTGTTCTAACTGATCTAAATCTTGTTGCAAGCTAGTTTGTAAGGTTTTTTGATACGTTAACTGGGAAAAAAATTCAGATAACGTGTTTACGCTAAACGTAATCTCAATTGGACTTTTTTGTTCTGATTGGTACAGCAGACGCAAGGTATCCCCTACTCTACTTTTGGTCACTGCCACGTCACTGTTGGTCCGGTCAATTTTGAGATCTAAACCTTGCAATTCCAGATTCAATCGATCTAATTCCAACTGAGTTTTATCAATTTCTTTATCAGTTTTCTCTATGTCATTCTCAATCACCGCAATCTGATTTTCCAAATTAAAGGCTTCAGATTGTTTCCGCTCTATAGCCTCTTGATACACATCTATTTTTTGGTCTATCTCACTAATGGCGCTGGACTTCTCCTGAATTTGCTTGTTTAAGGTCTGAATATCCCGGTTTTGTTCTATCAAATTTTGAATTTCATCTTCAGACACGGCAAAAGCCAACCCGGTAAACAAAAAAAGGAAGGCAAATAACCCAAATACCGCTCCTATTCCTCCAAATATTCGCTTCATACTGCTAGTATACCACTAGACCAGGGGTTGGATCAATCCCTGCGCAGCTTGCAAACGGGAGAGTGTTTTCTCCTGGCCTAACACCCAAGCCAACTCAAAAGGTGAAGGTGAGTTTTGCCGTCCGCTGAGGGCTA
Source organism: uncultured Gammaproteobacteria bacterium (assembly GCA_964364425.1). GTDB lineage: Bacteria > Patescibacteriota > Patescibacteriia > UBA9570 > JBBTWU01 > JBBTWU01. Next base: position 97,749 of record CAYIMB010000001.1, on the reverse strand, counting down.
CACGCAAAGGCCATAACACCTCACCCGTAGCTAATCCATCAGCTGCAATATGTTCTTTTAAGCTGGTCTCAATGGCTTGAACCGTCCAGTCAGCTTCATTCATCTCACTCACATGTTGGATCAGCCACTTCAGCCTATCCACCACTACCGGTGGCGTCATTTTTTTCCAGATCAACAATTTTGGATCATAATTCACCTGAGTTTCTGTAAACATAACCACTGAAGTCTGAATATCACTCAATTTCACCAAGCGACCTTGCTCAATAGTCACAATCTTCAGCAACAAGGCATCCTCCTGGTCACCAGGTAACCATGGCCGGCATAACTCCAACACCTCTTCTGGACTTTTACGGCGAATGTACTGACCGTTAAACCAATCCAACTTCTCAGTCTCAAATACCGCACCGGCTTTGTTCACGTTGGCTAGGTCAAACAACTGAATTAAATCGTCTAAAGAAAAAAATTCACGTTCTGATTTTGGATTCCAGCCCAACAGCACCATGAAGTTGATCAACGCCTCACGCAAATATCCTGCTTTAATAAACGATTGCAAACTCACCGAACCCTTACGCTTGCTCAACTTGCCGCCACCCGGATTCAAAAACAAAGACAAATGCGCAAATTCAGGCGCGTCCCAACCAAAAAACTGATACAACAACACATGTTTAGGGAGTGACGGCAACCATTCCTCTCCCCTGATGACATGAGAAATTTCCATCTCATGATCATCCACCGCCATAGCCAAATGATAAGTTGGCATGCCATCTGATTTCATCAGCACCGTGTCATCCAAATCACCCATTTTGAATTCGATTTTTCCGCGAATGATATCCTGACACACTACTGCCCCCTCATCTGGAATCCGCATGCGGATGACATTGGCCTCACCTGCGGCAGCACGCTTGTCTGATTCTTCTGGCGCAAGTTTCAAACAGGTCCGGTCATATTTAGGTGGAAGATGTTGTACCTGTTGCTCTTTGCGCATGAATTCTAACCGTTCAGACGTACAAAAACAGCGGTAGGCATGTCCTTTGTTTATGAGCACTTTAGCTGCGGCATGATACATGTCCTTGCGTTCACTTTGGATGTATGGAGCATGCGGACCACCAATAACTGGATCCTCATCTCGTTTTAACCCCAACCAATCCAATCCATCAAAAATACTTTTGAGTCCTTCTGGTGAGTAGCGAGCTTGATCTGTGTCTTCAAGGCGTAATAAAAAGTCTCCAGCGAAGTGTTTGGCCACCAACCAAGCATATAAGGCGGTGCGTGCCCCTCCAATATGTAACAAGCCGGTGGGGCTGGGAGCAAAACGAGTTCGGACACGTTTTTGTGTAGCCATAGCTGCACTCTACCAATCTTGAGTAGGAGAAGCAACTTGGGGTTTATTCCACAACGCCACCCAAGAAAAGACCGCTACAGCGTTCCAAATGCGGACAATGCGTTTTGGCTGACGTACGAGGCGCCAAAGTGACTCCAACCCTAAACGACGGAGAAAAAGAGGCGCACGCTTCGCGTGCGTTGTCCAATAATCAAAAGTCCCACCTACGCCTATACCCAACTTGAATAAGGACTGTTCCTTCAACCAACTGAGCCATTCGTCCTGACGTGGCACACCAAAATTCACCAACACCACGTCACTGGGCGGTATGGCGTAGGGCGCCTGCGCTGGATCAACCTCTAGACAAGTGAGCTGGAGCTTGGGCCAGCGAGTGAGTATGGCTTGTTGTACTTGTTGGACGGAAGACAGTCCGTTTTTGGCCACTAGACAGGTAATTTTTTTTTGTTCAGCTTGGGCGTGAGTCAGTACAGACTCGGATAATTCAACGCCTGGAAATCGATCTGAAATCAGACCACGTGACCAGAGCATCAAGCCAAACCCGTCAGGCAACAACACATCTGCCTGGCGTAGGAGTTGAGCATACGCTGGATCCCGGTGGGCTCTGAGCATCATTTCAGCATTCAGGGTCACTAACCAGGTCCCCTGCTCCATCCACTGGTGTAGCTGCCCAGGCAGCTCTTGAGGAGTCAGGGAAACAACGGGAAGGTTCAGAAAATTGATTAACTTCATGTGGTTGTAATTTAACATAATTTGTTGTAGAATAACAACACATATGAAACAGACTTGGCGTAAAACAAAAACGACTATTTTATGTGTGGGTTTTGGACTCATGGCCTGGTCTGTGGTTACAGATTCAGCTCTTGCCTTCACCTATCAGAAAAACTTCATTCTGACTGACCATGAATTCAGAGATTCCGACTCTTTATCTCTGAAGGGAATTCAAAATTTCTTGATTGAAAAGGGTGGCGTACTCAAAGACTACATCACTACAGATGTGTCTGGGGAAACTGCTTCAGCGGCGGAAATCATTTACGACACCGCTCAGGCGTATGACCTCAACCCTAAAGTGTTGTTAGTGATGGCGGAAAAAGAAAGCTCAGCCATTACTGGGACATCACTAAATTCCTATATTACTGACTGGACGTTAGGCTATGCCGTATGTGATGGCTGCAGCAAAGATGACCCAAATGTAGCCAAATACGCTGGGCTAGCCAAGCAATTTGACGCCGCGGGGGACCGTATAGCCAATAGCTATTTAGCCGACTTAGAAGACCATGGGTCCACCATCTCCGGTTGGGGCCCAGGGATTCCTAAAACCACCATTGATGGAATTGAGGTTACACCAGTTAACAACGCCACCGCCGCTTTATACACCTATAACCCTTGCGTCGGAGCATACGGCGGAGGTGATTCTAGATACGGCTGCAACAGTTTATTTGCCAAACTATATTATTCTTGGTTCGCCAGCATAAAATATCCAAATGGGAGCCTGCTTCAAGACGGAGCCACCGGGGCCATTTACTTAATCAGAGATGGTAAAAAATTCTTGTTTGAAAACAAAGCTACCTTGCTGTCTAGCTACTCCATGGACCAAGTCATTCAAGTCTCCACCGTGGTCTTAGAGCAGTATGAAAAAGGCGGAAATATCTCATTTCCCAACCACTCCTTAGTGGCCATCCCAGACGGAACCATTTACCTGGTGGTAGACGGAACGGTCCGACCATTCTCTTCCAAACGGGTGTTTAAATACTTTGGATACAACCCTGAAGAAGTGATCCAAGTCAAAGCCAAGGACATCACTGGCTGGCCCGTGGGCAAACCACTGACCCTGAAAGACTCCAACCCAACCGGCGTCTTGCTGCAAAATATGGACAGCGGTGCCATTTCATACGTGGACAGCCAAGGAGTCAGACATGATATTTGGGACAAACAAATACTACTCGCCCGCTTTGGCAACCAGTCGGCTATTCCCGCCACCACTGAAGAAATTACAGAATACACGGCCGGAACTCCGCTGATATTTCCGGACGGTACCCTAGTCACCGCCAAAGGAAACTCTTCAGTCTACGTGATAGCCAACGGAAAAAAACGTGCGTTTAAAAGCAAGACAGACTTTGACTCCTTGGGGTACAAATGGGAACTGATCAGAACCACCACCTCAGCCGTATTAATGCTTCATCCAACCGGAACACCTATAAGCGCACAATAATGTCACTCGTTTTTACCGCCACCACCCCACACGCTCCCCTGCTCTTACCCAGTATTGGTGGGAAGTATGCCAAAGAGCTTGAGCCAACTCTTCAAGCCATGAAAGAATTGGAGGGTGAACTCTATATGATGAAACCGGACATGTTGTTCATTATTTCTCCTCACTTGGAAATTGGTGTGGGGTACTTTCCCTTAAATGGGGCACCTCAGCTGAGAGCTGACTTCTCTGATTTTGGGGACAACACAACAACCTTTTCTGTGGCTACTGACATAGAACAAATCAGCCACCTCAGATACTCTTTGCACAAAAGTCATTTACCTCTGAATACCATCTCGATTGAAGAAATGGACTACGGCACATCTGTTCCGCTGGCTCTGTTAAGCAATCATCTGCCTAACATTAAAGTAGCGTCCATGGGCATTTCCAGTTTGCCTCTGCAAGATCACTGGAATATGGGTAAAGCAATCCGCCTTTCCCTGCAAGAATCCAATAAACGAATTGCCGTGATTGGTTCAGCTGATTTGGGACACAAAAACCCATCATCCCCGTACGGCTTTGCCGCAGACAGCCAGTCGTTTGATTCAGTGATTCAAAAATTGATTCGTGAAAAACGATTTTCAGAAATTATCAGCATCAACCCCCAAGTCAGCGAGGCCTCCGGAGAATGTGGACTGCGGGTGTTTGCTATGGTCTTTGGCATGCTGAGTGACCTGAACGTGGAATCCAAAATTTTGTCCTACCAAGCGCCTTTTGGTGTTGGTCATTTAGTCTCTGAATATGTAGTACAGTAATGTGGATTTGGATAGCACGGATTTGTCTTGCCCCGCTGGTCACCTACGAGCTGTTGAACGCCCTGGGCATGCTTCATCAACCCTTAACCTTCACCTGGTGGGGCTTAGTGGTGACCTCAGTTCCGGTGTGGGTGGCTTTGGAAGTTTCACATACCCACTTTAGATCAAAAAAACAAAGTTTTCCTTGGTGGGTAGTGATTCCGGTCATTTTGGCAGTTTACTTTGATGCCGGCGGAGATATCCTAGGCATGTACGACAAATTCTTCTGGTGGGACCAAGTGGCCCATGCCGTTGGTTCTATGGCCACTACCGTCTGGATTGGAGCGGTATTTTTTCCTCTGTGGAAAGCTGACCGCATAAGTGTTAAGGCTCGTTTCTTATTCTTGGTGGCCGCCGGTGTGCTGATTGGAGTGGTATACGAGTTGGCTGAATACTTAGAGGACGTCATTTCCGCTTCAAATCGACTTGGAGACGGACCAGACACCGGAAATGATTTATTGTGGGACCTGTTTGGGGCAGTGCTAGTTGCGACCATTTTACCTAAGTTACAGATCAAACCTCATCATGATCGCCGAAGTCATTCCAAGGCTCAGAGGAATTCGTAAACTAGAAATCTTGGATTATTTGGTTCCGACCCAAGGACAAATAGAACCAGGGATGACGGTTGAAATTCCGTTCAGATCTCAAACCATTTTAGGCGTGGTGGTAAAATTAAAAACGTCATCTGAGTCAAAACGACTCAAATCTATTCTCCGCGTTGTAAACGAGGAAGCCAGTCTCAGCCCTCTGCAAATTGAGCTGGTCTACCACCTGAGTAAACGCACCGGCGCTCCCCTTTCCACTTGTTTGCTTACGGTGGTTCAAGCCGGTGGGGTTGGACAAAATAAAAAAGAATCCCAGGTTGTTACGGGACCGTTAGCTGAGGCAGGTAAAACGACTATTGCCCGGCAACGGCTTCCAATGTTAAAAAAGACTGTAGCTCGTATTCAATCAAAAAAAGAACCAGTAGTTCTGAGATATGATCAAACACAAGAGTTGGCGGCTATAGCCTCACTCCTATCTACTCAAGCCAAACAAAGCTTGATTTTGGTTCCGCATGAGGAAGCCTTGCTGTGGTGGAAAGAACATCTCCATCACCTTCATCCGGTGATCTATTCAAGCCGGAATAAAATTACTGAACAACGTGACATTTTTCAGGCGGTTCGTTCCGGACAAGCTAAAGTGATCATTGGAACCAGAGGAGCTATCTTCCTGCCTCCGGATCACTGGGAGGCTATCCTGGTGGTAGATGAGGAGCACACGAGTTATCACCAAGACCAAAATCCCCGCTTTCAAACAGTGGAATTAGCCGCCTGGTTAGCCCAGGGCCTGCATATTCCATGTGTCTTAAGCAGTCAAAGTCCTAGGGTGGCCAGTGCCTATCAATTTGCCTATATAGATATCTCCCAGCCACCATCTGCCATGGTCAATCTTATTAATTTACAAGACTGGTGGACCAGTGGCCAATCCGGGTTACTCACAGATAGCCTACTGGCCTGGGTAAAAGAGCACTTACCAGCTGTTCTGGTCTACAACCGAAAAGGAGAATTCCGTTGGTTGCGTTGTCTAGATTGCCAACAAGTCTCTCCCCTTGGCACTGCTGAATGTCCACACTGTCACTCCCTGAGATTAAAACCCAGTGGGATGGGCAACCAAAAAGTAGAACAGCTGCTCAAACAACTCTTGCCAGACCTCACCATCAACCGCTGGGATGCTGACTCTACTACTCCACTCCCCTCTGGTGACGTACTCCTGACCACCAGTTTTGGCTTACCAAGAATCCCCTGGAAAGAATACAGAGGAATTGGCGTTATTTCAGTTGATCACCAACTGGCCATACCGGATTTCAGAACAAATGAACGAACACTCAGTTTCCTCACTAGTCTCATTAGAACCAACCTTCCAGTAGCTATGCAAACCTCGTCACCCTCTCACCCGGTGATCACCACAGCCATATCACAAGACTATGCGTCTTTTTATGAGATGGAACTGGCCCTCAGAAAAAAGCTGCACTACCCGCCCTTTGGTATTGTGGTGGCATACATCAACACCAACACCAGGGCAGCCGTAGTAAGGAAATTTCCGGCCGAATCTTCCCTCCCGCTACCGCCTGAAGGCAGCGTGCTAGACATTCTTGAATAAACTGACTAGACTCTGGCCTATGAGTATTTTACCTATCACATTTAAAGGCGAAGCCGTATTGCACCAACCGACTACGCCAGTAGATTTGAAGGAGCTACCCAAGCTTCAGCCTGTAATTAATAGCATGATTGAGACCATGCACAAACGCAATGGAATTGGCATTGCCGCCAACCAGGTTGGTCAAAGTATGAGCATAGCCATTATTAATCATGAGGCCTGGGGAGGAACTGAAGATGTGGCTATTATTAACCCCAGCTTGAATGAGGCTAAAAAAACCAAATGGTTTGAAGAGGGCTGTTTATCCGTGCCTGGGATATTTGGTTGGGTCCAAAGAGCTGAGCGAGTGCGAGTTAAAGCCTATGACCGGCACGGGAAAAAGCTGGATATTAAAGCCAAGGGCTTGCTGGCGCACGTTCTCCAACACGAAGTGGATCATCTCAAAGGAATTGTCTTTGTAGATAAAGCTGAGCGTTTACAAAGCACCACCACTGAATATGCTATCTAAACAAACTCGCGTGGTCTTTTTTGGTACCCCGGACTTAGCCATTCCTGCCTTGCAAGCCTTAGTTGAATCCGGCGTACTCATTCTTGCAGTGGTAACCCAGCCGGACAGACCGGTCGGCCGCAAACAACTCATGACTCCTCCGCCAGTAAAAGTCTGGGCTGAGGAGCATCATTTGAATGTGATTCAGCCGCAAAAAATCAGAACTCTTGAATTTGAAACTTGGCTCAAAGACCAAAAACCGGATATATGTGTGGTGGTAGCCTACGGCAAAATCTTCCCTGAGAGCTTGCTTAAGGTTCCACCTAAGGGATTTGTAAATATCCACCCGTCCCTCTTACCGGAACTCAGAGGGGCAACACCTATTCCTTTTGCCATCCTCAACGGTCTGCATGAAACCGGAGTGACCATTATGCTCATGGATGCGGGAATGGATACCGGACCCATCTTATTGCAAGAGAAAATAAATCTACCTGCGCGGGCAACCTACCGTTGGTTACATGATCAACTGAAAGAACTGGGTGCGACACTCCTGATTCAGGCCTTGGAAGGATATCTGAACGGTACCATCTCCCCCACCCCACAGTCAGGCGAAGGCAGCAAAACAACACTCTTGGATAGAACGCATGGGGAGGTCAGCTGGGAGGCCGGTGCAGAAAAAATTGACCGTATGTGGAGAGCGTTCCACCCTTTTCCGGGAGTAACCGTGTTGAGCGAGGGAACACGTCTTAAGTTAATTGAGTGTGACCTTCAAGGCCAGTATTTGATAATAAAAAAAATTCAACCTGAAGGAAAGTCCAGCATGAGCGGCGCCGCGTTTAGGCGAGGAAATCCAAATTGGCCTGCTCCTCCTTGGGTCACCTGGGCCGAGTAGTCTTGTTATTTTATTTTAGGTAATTCGTTGAAACGCGGACGGGCAAACAAACTGGTCCAAAGGTAATTCACAAAGTAGCGCCAAAAGGCCAGATCAAACGTATACCGACGACCGGAGCACCACATGACCAGTCCTGGAAAAAATTTAATTTTCCCAAATTTTTTGATCCGTCTGGCTAAATCCATGTCTTCTCCAAAATGGAGCTGGGTATTAAACCCACCAACTTTTTCATACACCCATTTCCTTGCCGCCATATTATTTCCGGTAAAATTATATACACCCCTGGACATAAAAAAACCTAAGTACACTAGAAATGGGTTTAGCACGACCGCGCACCAGTTAAACCACCGCGGCTTATCAAAAAAACGCAAACCTCCGGTGAGACCAACCAATTCCGGGTGAGTGGAAAACTTATGTACCACCTGTTCCATCCAGTTTTCCGGTGGTTGAACATCTGCGTCAGTGGATAAAACGATTTCCCCAGTGGCTACTTTCCATCCGGCTTCTCTGGCCCAAGCTACTCCGGGGTGTGGTTCAGTGATCACCCGTGCTCCAGCGGCCCGGGCCACTTCAGCTGTGCGGTCAGTGCTGTTATTATCCACCACAATAATTTCAAACTTATCCCGTGGGTACGTCTGGCGTTTGAGTAAATCTAAGGTCATGCCAAGTCTCCCCTCTTCATTATGGGCCGGCACAACAACTGAGACAAAAGGTTGCTTACTCATTAGATTCCTTCCTGGCTTTTTCTGTAACATAAAATCCAAGGTACTTGCCCAACATCAACCGAGTATGTGCTTCTAACGCCGGAATAGAGCCAAACGCAATCATGCTGATTGGAAGAAATATCCATTGAAGCACCATGGAGAACATTTTCCATTTTGGTACATGAGCTGGTCGTGAAGGCAGTAAAATCATACCCAAGACCAGCGAGGTAATCAGACCAAGATTAGAAATAGTGAGCATATTACGCAGAATACTTGGTGTATTTTGAGGTAAAATAAACAGTTGAGACGCATCTGATAAAAAGTAGAACGGGATATAACCTAAAATCAAAATGAGTAATGGGTTGGTGGCCCAGGACCACATCCCTTCCAGTTGATTAAATGTCAGACGAAGCCTAGCCGCTAAAGGAATTTTCTTGGCTTTTGCAAACTGCCAGATCATGAACGGAATATTTTCCGCTCCATAAGCCCAGCGACGTTGTTGTTTATATAAGTTTTTCAAACTGGAACGCCAGTCTTTGCCCACCACCGTATCCATGTTGAGCGGAATGTACATAGGATGAACTGTATAGTCTCCGTCGTATTCTAAAAAACACTGTAAAAAGATACGAGAATCATCACTGACTACATCAGTCTGCCAATACCCTACGTCTAGTAAGGCCTTATAGCTCATGGAATGCGAGCTAAAGGTCCACAGACGTTCCGGACGCATTAATTCTGACATGAGCCAAAAGGTCGTTCCCCTGGCAGCCACGCGCATGACTGCCGGTGCATCCCAAATATTATTATTAAATAAGGGAATAGGTTGGTAGCTGGTACGCAGAGGATTTGGTACCGTCAAAAACGTGTGGGTGAGATAAGCAAAGTAAGCCGGATGCACACAGGTATCAGCATCAAACGTAGAGACTACTATGTTTTCAGGAGCTATTATGAGATCTTCAATCAAAGGTTTGGCTTGTTGAGCTGCCCAAGTTAAGTTAGCTCCTTTTCCGGCTATCTCGCCAGGTATATCTTTAGGGTGCTGAGTCACCAACAGACGCAGAAATTGATGGCCAAATTCTTGTTGAATCATGCGACCGTTCCCTTCTCCTACGTCTTTTGTACGCTCTTCCGTGGCCAACACCACAATCATTTTCTGTGTGGGGTAATAAGATTTGGTTAAACAACTAAACGTGGTGCGTAAAACTTCAACCCCTTCATTGGCATTGGGGATGATGATGAGGTGAACTATATCTGCAAATCGAGATGAATTCTGAGCTTTATCCAACCAATTCACTTTGACTGCCTGGCGAAACCGACCATAAGCAATCATCAAGTAGATAGTAAAATACAACACCTTGACCATCCAATAAAAATCAAAGGCCACTATGAAATACACCATCCACAACGGTTTAATCACGCTCAAAACCACAGCTAAAATCAAGGTAGTCCAGTTGATTAACCCAGGGATCATCTCCAGCAAACGATACGTAGTTCTTGGGCTCATGAATTCAAAACCACTTGAACGCTAGGGTGTACACTTCACTTAAGATTCCCAGAGCGTACACGATCATCCCCAGAGCGACAAGAGGAGGTGGAATATGCAAAAAACCGGCCTTTTTGATGTTTTTTTGGCGGAGTTTGAGGTACATCAGAAGGATAATAATCCCGTCAATTCCACCCACCAGGCTCCCCGCTAGACCAATAAAATCTATGAAGGAACCAACTTGGGCCAGGACAATCACCACAGGCGGAATAATCACGGCCGTCCAGGACAACAGATGAGATAATTTAAAATCATACCGAAACACATCCAACAAAGCCACGCCCAAGGCCAGAAAGCTGGTGGTCATGGTGAGAGTTCCCAAAATAGAGCCTACAATCAGCACTGGTGTCCCCAGTGCCTGGCCTAAACCCACAATAGCGCTCTCAGATGTCTCAGCTCCCGTGACCCCTACCATTGCCAGCACAAATACCAGGTACACCACAGCCGGGACAGTCATCCCAAGAATAATAGACCGGCGCGTCCAACGCAGTTCCTGAGATTCACGTAAATATTCAACCGTTTCAGGTACGGCAGTGGAAGCACCAAAAGCAAACAGAACCACTCCAAACGGAAGGATGAAGGGAACCCAGGAAGTAGGTTGCAAGGAAATTTCCGGAACAAACAGCAAGTTCTGAATATCTATATGGGGAGTGGACAACAGCAAAATGGTCACAACTACCAGGAGCAACAGGACCACCAAAACACTTTCTGCCTTGGCTACGCGACGCAACCCAAAAAACAGAATAGAAGACACAATCATCCAAAAGATGAGACTATAGGCTAAAGGAATTCCACCAAAGTATGGGACACTCAAGGCATGCACAAATGTCCCCACACCAAGAATATACGCAATCAGGGCGCCATACACACCCAACACCAGTGAAACCAAAGCAATAATTTCCCAAGCGCGCCCCAGATATATCTTGGTATACCCGGTGATTTGGTGACGTCCCGGAGTGTGGCTGGCCACTTCACCAAAAGCCAGCATAGTCATTAAGACGGTTAGAAAAATAATCACTAAATGACCCACACCTACGCTGGCTCCTGACTGAGAAAAGACGTAAGGTAAACCAAAGATGCCGGCACCTATGGCGGTGCCGACCACTAAGGCGGTGGCGCGTAAAAACGGAAGCGCCCTCTTGCCGTTACTTGGCTGGCTTTTTGCCATGGCGAATCTTGCGTCGAGAGATCCTCCAGATAATCCAAAACAAGATAAAGATTGGCCCACCTAAGACGACTAGCCAGATCAGCATAACCAAGAGTCCACGGCCTAACAGGACCAGGGCTTGAAACGCTTCTTGGAACACCAGCAAAATGTCAAATCGTTCGGTCACTGACGGCACAATACTTGGTCGTTCGCGCAGGTCAACCGTAATGGTAGAAAAATCTGTCCTGGAGTCTATGTACCGGATCTGGCCCTGGAGTAATTCTATCTGTTCTCTGACTTCGCCCAACTGCTTAGTGACTTTAACCAAATCATCAATTGAACCAGACCGTTCCAATAGACTTACGTAACTCACTTCAAGCGCTTGGGCGTTCTTTAAGCGTGATTGTAAATCTATATACTCCTCAGTAACATCCACTCCAGAAATGTTTTCTGTTTCAACCAACTCTACCTGTTGTTTGATTTGAGTTAAAGTTTCTTCAAATTGATCTACCGGAATCCGAATAGTAATAGAGCCAACTAAAGATTCGTCTGTTCCTATGTATGTTTCTGAAGAGACTACAAACCCGCCCCTTTGTTCTGCCAACTCAGTCACAAATTTCACTCCATCTACAGTGGAATTCACTACTACACCCAGCTCACCCGTCTTAACCACCTTCTGTTCAATTTGAACGGTGGTTCCGCTATCTGTAGTGACTTCAAAAAATTCACCAGCAGCTGATTTGACGGAGCTATCCTCAACACTTGATGCGCCTAAGCTATATGAAGATCCGGCGGAACCGGTGTAGTAAGATCCGCTATCATCACTACTTAGGTTGGTCATGACCGCAATACCCACTAGGACCATGAACCCGGCCGGTAAAAGAAGAACCAAACCAAGCACAACCCACGGCCATTTCTTTCGACTTTGGGTCGTTTTTAATTTTGTTGACTGAAGTGTTGCCATAGTGCCCTCCGCTCAATGGTTTAATGTGAGGAGTATAGCAAGAATTCAAATTTCCCGCTAGCTATCTGGACTCACCTTTTGGTTTGAGTTGAAGCAGTGGTATGACTTTGCCGTTTGAAGATCTTGCCTACAATAATGCTTACCAACCCAGCTACCGTCATACCCAAACCAACCCAAAGAATGGGCCGAGACAGAGATTGAGTGACCGCTGAGGTCATTTGCAAAATAGGCACAATCTGAACTGAGTCCGGATTTGAAGCCAATAAATTTTTCTCTACCAGTCCGGGAACAAAACTGTTCATGAATGATAATCCCAAAAGTTCAAGTCCAGGCAAAAATAAAATCCATCCTACCCAAGCAAATAATGCTCTGACCGGGGTGAGACGCAGCAAACCAACTAAGAGGAAGCACACCAGCAAGCTGATTTGCAACACGCGCAAAACGGTATAAGCAATCCGTAACCAATGCCTGACTGATTCTACCTGTTGATTCATTTCAACCAACTGTTGAGGATCTGATTGTTGCATTTGTTGCAAAAATTCCTGAACATTAAATTGATCCGGAACTGAAGCCAGTAAAATTCCGGATAAGGCTTCTTCTGAAATACCGGCCTCAGCAAAAGAATCTAGGGTGAATCCTTCAGGCGCACAGGCCAAACTAAACACGTCTGGTAAATCAGAAGAACCTTGCACTTCCCTCAATTGATCAGCTGTACATGTAGGCAAGCTGTCTATGTACTGTTTAACCGACTCCAACACAATTGGGGCGAGACGTTGTTTTGGTCTAGATAAATCAATCACCAAGGGAAGGTCTTGGATTGGCTGATCTGTTTTCCACCAGGTAAAGATAGTCTCAACTGCCTGATCCAAAATTGCGTACACATCTTCCGGGGGCAACACTTTACCCAATGCATCCTCAAACACCGCTTGACCGCCAAATTGAGCAAATGGATCAACCTCTTCTTGACTAAATTCTTCTTGTGATAGGTTAGTAAAAGCAGAGCTTAGTAATTGGGGAAGATACTCACCTATCTGACCGGCCCTGAGCAACAACTTCACTCCCTGAGGAGTAAAAAATTTGACTTGCACCACACTGGCCACTACGGTGAGAGGGGCCAGGAGAATAAACAGAATGGCGCAGATGGTGGCAAAAAACTTTCTCATATTTAGTAAGTCACGCTCCGATCTGTGGGCAAAATCTCAACCCAAGTATTACCACGATTTAATTCAATTGGTTGACCCGCTGCATCAAAAAACTGTGTCCGGGAAACTCGATCAGCTTTTTTCCAGGTTCCTTCAACCACCTCACCGCTCCGGAAGACTAAGACCTTGCCTTCGCCGGTGACTGAAAAGTTGATACGGCCCTTGCCTTCAATGTATTCACCGGGCGGAACCATCTGTACAATTATATTACGGGTAGTTAACGCTTGTCCGTTTTCTTTATCTGTATGCAATACACCACCGTTATACCGTTCATAATAACCTGCCTCCTCCTTATACTCCCAACGTACCTGGTAGGCGGGGGTAGAAAAATCAAGCGTAATAAGTGTAGCCTGACGGGCTTCAGGTGAACCTTCCTCAGGCTGATCACGGAACGTCCACGTCTCATAGCTTGGTTCACGTGTATCCAGCTGTTTGTCCCTAAGAGCTAAAGTAATCAAATCTGAAGAGGTAAATAAGTTGTGAGGAGCAAAAATATTTTTATCCCTCCAAAAGAACCTACCATCAGAGGATAGGGCATTTAAAGTCTTCAGAGCCAAACTTTGGGTGGCTTGAGCGGCGGTAAAACTACCTCCGGCATAGCCATACAAACAATCCATTTCGGACACAAACTCAATATACGTATCCCGGGCTGACCTGACCGGCCCAATTTTAGTCACAGCTTCTCCTCCGTACACAGCCAGCAAACGAGTGATCCCACCCTCAACAATCACTTCATACACCACAGAAGCTTGGCTCAATCCGGACTGCGGCCTTACACCGTCAAAAGCCGCATTTTCAACCATCAAACACACCGGCCAGGTGTTAGCTTCATCCGTAGAAACCAGCATTCCGTCCAAGTGACGGGCGGCCACACTGGATTCTTCAGCTGTAGCTCCATTTTCTGGGATGACCTCAAGCAGCTGGTTAGTGATGCTGGCCGTCACTTGACCCTTGTGCTTAACGGCATACCATATCCCCCAACCAATTAAACCTAAAATCAATACACACCCCACCACAATGCCTATCACAGTGTACATTCGCTTCGTTTGATCTTTAGGTAAATAATTGGCGAAGTTGATCATAGTATTAGGTTGAAATTATTTCTCTATCATCAGGCACTACTTCTATCCAAATCGTGCCGGCGTTAAATGGAACCTCTGCTCCTTGGTTGGTATAAAACCTGGTACGAGCTGAGTCATCTACCTTTTTCCAAGTTCCGTCAATCCGTTGTCCATCCAGAAATACCGCCGCCTGTCCTGTGCCTACCGTCTGCATCTCTAGCCTACCGGTTGCTTGATCAACCAAAGAAGTAGACACAAATTGGACCACCACAGTATGCGCTCTGAGCGGTTGGTTGGTCAATTGATCAATTTGCTCTTCTCCCCCATTTGATCTCACGTAGGTATTTGTTTTCCGTTCATATTTCCAATCCACGGCGTAGCTGTCACTGGAAAAATCGATTTGCACATGATGATCACCGCTCGGGCGGTCTTCTTTCTTGGCATCAGCTTTAAATACCCATGGCTCAACACTGGCCACGGGTTGTTCGCCCAAATAGTCGCGCATGGCAAAGGCCATCTTTTCACTAGATGTAAATAAATTGTGCGGAGCTGCTACGGCAGAGTCGCGCCAAAAATAAATTTGATCCCCGCCAATCTGATTCAAATCGACTATCTTTTGGTCAGTGGATAAATGCTCCAGAGCAGCCGGACTTCCTCCCACATGTACGTAGACCCCTCCGTATTCATCCGCCCAATCCACAAAATACTCACGACTGCTGCGTACGGGACCCATGGAGCTCATCTCTCCTGCACCGGCGTAGACTGCCATGAAGCGGGTGATCCCACCTTCGGTCAAGGCTTCATACACCACACTCGCTTGACCTAAGCCATGTTGCGGCCGAACGGTAGAAAGATTTTCAATCATGATAGACACCGGTAGAACCGCTGCGGCCTGCTCTGAATCCACAAACACCCCGTCAAGCAAGCGACGCGGTCCAGCAGATGTATGCGTATTCTGGTTCCAGTTTACACTACTGGAAACAGATGAAACGGGTCGTTGTGTAAACCAAAAAGCCAAGGCTGTTCCGACAGCACTCCCTAAAACCACCAAGATCACAACTACTCCAACAATTTGAGCTCGTTGATTCTGTTTCAAGCGCCACATCCAGTCACGAACTTGAATACCCAATCTACTCATGCCTCCTCAATTTGGTTATTTCTTGGCTTCTGGTTTAGCTTCCTCTACAGCTGGGGCCGCGACGGCTTCTCCTTCAGCGCCTTCTTCTTTCTTCTCAGTTAATACTTCCACTGCTGATACATCTGCTTTCACTTCACCTTCCAGAGCTTTCAATTCTTCTTCAGAGCGTGGAGGTTCAACTAAGGCCACAGCTTCAGCCGCCTCAGCTTGAATGGTCACGCCAGCAGGCACTTGAATGTCCGCCACGGTAATTTTATCTTCAAATGTAGCTAATTTTGAAATATCAACCGTTAATTCATGGGGCAAGTCTGCCGGCAAAGATTCCACATCCACCTTGGTTAAATTCTTGACTAAGATACCGCCCAAGGTTTTCACCGCAGCAGCCTCACCCACAAATACCAAGGGAACCTCGGCAGTAATCTTCTCTTTCATGTTCACTTTATAAAAATCCACATGGGCAATTCTTCCGGTAATGCCGTTGCGTTGTACATCATGAATAATCACTTTCACCGGACTCGCTGTGTCTATTTGCAAATCAACCAAAGTAGACTCTCCAGCTTGTTCATACGCTTGTTGCAGCGTTTTTCTAGGAATAGATAGAGACACCGTCTCAGTTCCATGCCCATACATCACTGCCGGGATGACATCTTGAGCCCGAAGTTGACGCACGGCGCGGCCAACTAAGAAGCGGGTTTGAGCTGATAACTGTATGGTTTGCATAAGACTAAGGTCGTTTGTTAATAGTTTTGAATAGGCGGAGACAGTCTGGTCGACCCAGAAGTTGGTGCAGTTGAATCACATCATCTTCTTGAATCCGCTGAGCTTGTAATAAACGGTGTACATCTCCGCGAGTCAAGTCTGACATCACCCCGACTGAGGCGACCGCCATTCCGCTCAACGAAACCACAGCCAGAATGTTCGTCTGGCAGGATGCGCATTCAAAATGAAACAGTTGAAGGGATTCCTGCTCAGCTACTAAGTAGACCTGCAGGTCTTGGAACTGATGTTCACACCACGGACAATGAGTCAGTGACCTCAAAGTATCTGAGGGCTGAAATGAATTCATATCAGTCGTCATGGCCCAAAAACCGTACGAAATTTTGGATCGTCTGTCAAGTCTGACGAGGCCGGGCTGTTTTAGCAGCTGATTGAACTAATCCCAGACCTATACATGAAGCTATGATGGAACTTCCGCCGGCTGAAACCAGGGGTAACGGAAGCCCGGTCACCGGAGCCAGACCCAAGTTCATACCAACATTAATACAGACTTGGCCCAAGAAATAAATAAGAACCCCATGCGCCATTAGAGACCCAAAGGAACCGGAAGCCAGACGGCTCACTAGGTTCAACCTCCAAAGCAACACCAGGTACACGACTAAGACTGTACCGCCGCCCAAAAAACCTAACTCCTCACCAATCACAGAGAAAATAAAGTCGGTGGATTGTTCCGGTAAGAAATGGAGCTGGCTTTGCGGTCCCAAGCCTAAACCCCGGCCAAACCAACCACCGCTTCCGGTAGCAATGATGGACTGTTGTACGTTGTATCCACTGCCTAATGGATCTAAGTCTGGATTCATAAAGGTCAGCAGGCGGTTCTGTTGATAATCGGCTAAAAGAAACCATCCCACCACTACAGTCACCACAATCCCCAAAGCCACTATTCCCAAATGCCATTTTGTACGGTGAACCAGCACAATCATGCCGAGCCAAATGGCTACCAACATCATGGAGCTTCCAAAGTCTGGCTGTAGCAGAACTAAGCCGACTAGCCCAACTAGCAAGGCAAAACTGAGCAAAATAGGTTTCCAACTAAAAGTTTGACCGTCCAATCTGCTTAGATACCAACTCAGAGTCCAAATAAAACAAATCTTCACCAACTCCACCGGTTGAAAACTGATTGGACCCAATACAAACCAACCGGTCGTTCCGTTAATGGTTTGTCCAAATAACAACACAGCCAGCAATAACAACACGGCCAGGACAAATACCCAAGGGCCAAAGGCTTCAAAAGTAGCTGTCCGTATAAAGGATAGGCCTGCAAACAGGGCTAGTCCTATGGCGGCAAAAATGACCTGTTTAGCTGCCCTATCCCCTCCTCCAGTGGCGTGGTCAATAGAAAATAAAACAACAATTGAAGTTGTAAACAGTAACAAGGTTGGAATCACGATCCAAGGGTCTATGCCTTGGAGCATGGAATATGCGCGCTTGAAACCCATAGTTAATCCGTATCGGGCGAGAGTATCTGGTTGGAGTCAGTCCTGTCAACATGAACTTGGACTTGGGGTTCTGCGCTTAACGGCAGGCTCTCTGACCAGGTAAACGAATAATTTTTTGCTTCCAGTGAGGCAAATCGATCTGTCACGGTAGACCCCACACCTACCACTGCCGTATCTTGCAATAAGACCACTGTCACCACGGCGTTCCGGAAACCGTAAGCGCTCTTGTTGGTAAGAGTCCATTTGACCTGCCGCGTCAGGTCCACTTGATCTTCACTAAAGGCCAAGGAGGTGTAGGCCAGGTCACTCACCTCCCAGCGTTCCTGAAGCGGTTCTCCATGCACCCGAAACCAATCAATATTCAAAACGGTAAAGGTGACACTGGGATCAGACGCAGTAGACAGAATAGACAACTGAGGAAGATAAAACGTTTCATTTACATTTACAAAAAAACTCACGGGCGCTTGTTTCACTCCATCAACAGTGAATTGTCCCTCAACTTCATGTGACGCAAACACCGCGTTGTCATTCCGCATCAAGGCTACCACATCCACATGAGTATCATCATGCTTGACTACTTGAACAGACAACACACGGAGAGACTGTGGAGTAGCAATGGAATAAAATAAAATATCCGTGGCCAGAAAACTTTGCTGTACCACTCGGTCTACAGAGCGGTTAGTCAGGTAGCGAACTGAGTGAACTCCTACAATGCCCCAAATAATCAGACACACTAGACCAAGCCCACCCACCTGACCCACATGCACTTGTCGCTTATGGGTAAAAATCCAATATCCCAGTCCAAACGCTTTTTGTTCTCCATCAGACATGGGCACAGTGTACCATATTTTTGGCAGGTATGATACACTTATCTTAATTAATAAGGAGGCTTATGATTTTGGAAACAAGTCAAGATATTTTATACATCACCGTTTCAGTCTGCGCCCTTGTGTTCACCGGTTTTCTGTGTTGGGTGTTGTTTTATCTGGCTCACTTGCTCAAACAATCCAATCAGATTACGGAAGAGTTGCATGCAAAAATGACGGAATGGGCGGAGGCCATAGATGAGATTAAGGAGAAAGTCATTAATACCGCCGCCACCTTGTCTTCCTTGGGAGACCAAGTTGGCCGGGTAGTAGATTTCATTAATCGCAGGCGGGATGCAAAGGATGAAAGGGAAGATAGCGAAGAAGAGTTGGAAGAATCTCCCCGCTCCCCACGCAGACGGTCCCGTTAAAATCGATTTACACCAACATCCTCTGCCCACAAAGCGGGGGATGTTTGTCTTTATTCCCTTGATTCATATACAATCAAATCATGGCTTTTGTTCACCTACATACGCACAGTCATTACAGCCTTTTGGACGGCCTACCCCATGTGGATCAAATTGTTAGCCGTGCCAAGAAACTAGGGCAGCCAGCCGTGGCTCTGACCGACCACGGAGCGTTGTATGGGGCCATTGAGTTAATCAAGGCCTGCAAGAAGGCAGATATCAAGCCTATTATTGGGATTGAAGCCTATGTGGCCAGCCGGAATCTGTCCGACCGTGAAGGAGCACAGGACCGTGAATACACTCATATTATTTTGTTGGCCAAAAATTTTACGGGATATCAGAATTTAGTGAAGCTGACCACAATTGCTCACATGGAAGGCGTGTATTACAAACCTCGGGTGGACAAGACTACCTTGAAACAATACGCGGAAGGGTTGATTTGTCTGACCGGGTGCTTAGGTGGTGAAGTCGCCAGAGCCGCTTTAAGTCAAGGGCCGGAAGCGGCTTTGACTGTCATACAGCAGTGGCAAGACATTTTTGGCCCGGAGAATGTGTATATAGAAGTTCAGCCGCCTGAACAGCCAGAACAGCAACAGGTCAACGGAATTTTGAAAGAGCTCTCCAGACAACATGGGTTGAACTTAGTGGCCACAGCAGACAGCCATTACCTATCACCTGAAGACGCCAACGAACAAGATATATTACTCTGCATCCAAACCAAACAAAAAATCACTGACGTAGACCGCTTCACCATGCGCGGAGTTGATTTGTCGTTTAAAACAGAGGAGCACATGCGTGCAGCTTTTGCGGATATGCCTGAGGCTGTAGATAACACCGTAAAAATTGCTGAAAAAATCAATGTCGATATCCAGTTAGGCAAAATCCAAATCCCTCAGTATGACCTCCCTCCAGGCGTCACCCCAGATCAAGAACTCAGACGCTTATGTGTGGAAGGTGTAGACAAACGATACGGCTCGGACAGGCCAGACGTGATGGACCGTTTGAAGTATGAATTAGAAGTGATTGAAAAAACTGGTTTCTCTTCTTACTTCTTGATTGTGCAAGACTTCATTAACTGGGCTAAGAACCAAGGGATTGTTGTGGGGCCTGGTCGTGGATCTGCCGCCGGCTCGCTGGTCTCCTACGTCACCAACATTACTGATATTGATCCTATCGCCTATGATCTGTTGTTTGAGCGGTTTTTAAACCCGGAACGTGTGTCCATGCCTGATATTGATACGGACTTTGCGGATACTCGCCGGAATGATGTGTTGCATTACATTACTCAGAAATATGGGAAGGATCACGTGGCTCAAATTATCACCTTTGGAACCATGGCGGCCCGTGCAGCCGTCCGTGACGTCGGGCGGGTCTTGGGGTTGTCCTACGGCTTCTGTGACCGCCTGGCTAAAATGATTCCAGCTATGACTGATATAGATGAAGCGTTAAAAACTGTCCCTGAGCTCAGTACCTTGTACGCCACTGATCCAGATGCTCAACGCGTGATAGATGCCGCTAAAAAACTGGAAGGCGTGGCCCGCCATACTTCAACTCACGCTTGTGCGGTGGTGATCACGCGGGATTCCCTAACCGACCTGATCCCCCTACAAAAAGCAGCCGGGGCTGAAGATGAGTCTATTATCACCCAATATGAAATGCACGCTATTGAAGACCTGGGTGTGTTGAAGATGGATTTCTTAGGATTAAAAAACTTAACCATCATAGAAGATACCTTACATATCATACAGGTCACCACTGACCAGAAAATTGACATTAATACTATCCCGCTGGATGATCAAAAAACATTTAACTTGCTTCAAGCCGGAGATACTACTGGCGTGTTTCAACTTGAATCTGCGGGAATGAAGCGGTACTTGAAACAACTCAAGCCAAAAGAGTTGGAAGATATTATTGCCATGGTGTCCTTATACCGACCAGGGCCTATGGAATTTATTCCGGAATACATAGAAGGCAGACATGGCCGCCGCACGCCGGAGTACTTGCATCCAAAGTTAAAACCTATTTTGGAAAAAACCTACGGGATTGCCGTGTACCAAGAACAAATTATGCAGATTGCCCGCGACTTGGCTGGATTTACCTACGGCCAAGCGGACGTGTTGCGCAAAGCCGTGGGTAAAAAAATTAAGGCGCTGTTGGAAGAACAAGAAGAAAAAATGGTCAAAGGAATGGTGGCCGGAGGCATACCAGACAAAACCGCCCAACAGATTTGGGATTTTATCTTGCCTTTTGCCCGCTACGGGTTTAATCGCAGCCACGGGGCGTGTTACGCCATGATTGCCTACCGTACGGCCTACTTGAAAGCAAACTTTCCGGCCCAATTCATGGCCGCGCTTCTGACCAGTGAAAACGGGGACACCGACCGTATCTCTATTGAGGTAACGGAATGCCGACGCATGGGCATGGAAATTATGGCGCCGGACGTGAATGAAAGCTTTTCCACTTTTACCGTGGTCAAAGAAACTGCCGGGACAACCCACCCGCGCATTCGCTTTGGACTCACCGCCATAAAAAATGTTGGAGCGAATGTGATCCGCAAGTTGATTGATGAACGCAAAGCCAACGGTGCATACCAATCTTTAAGCGATCTACTCTGGCGTGTCCAAGACCGTGACCTGAATAAAAAGTCGTTAGAAAGTTTAATTAAAGCCGGGGCTTTGGACCGGTTTAGCGAACGCGGACAACTCTTGGCCAACCTAGATCATTTTTTGGTCTACATCAAACGAGCACAAGAAATAAAACAACAAAAACAAGTCTCCTTGTTTGGCGGAGGCATGGGCGAACAAGCTGAACGGCCTGAACTCAAGTTAGAACCTTCGGTTCCGGTCAAAGAATTAGAACGTCTACTCTGGGAAAAAAATCTGCTTGGGTTGTATATTTCTTCTCACCCATTGGAATCCTTACGTCCCCTGCTGAGTCAGTTCACACCAACTATTCAATCAGTCAGTGGACTGGCGGATGACACACCAGTCTCAGTCATTGGTGTGGCTGAATTAGTCAAACGCGTGACCACCAAAAAAGGAGATGCCATGTTGTTTGTTCACCTGGAAGACGAGACCGGGGCTTTAGAAGCAGTAGTATTTCCAAAAACATTTGCTTCCACTGCCACCGTGTGGGAAGAAGGACAAGCTGTTTCGGTCAGCGGAAAAATAAATCACCGGAACGGAACCCCATCTATTGTGGTAGACAAAGCCAGCCGTCTGGAACTGACGGACTTAAACAATCAAATTGAATCAGCCCAGCTGCATGTCACCGTTCCTTCCAGTATGAAGCGGTCTCACCTAGAAAAACTAAAAGGAATCTTAGCTGAAACTCCCGGACCAATTCCGGTGTTTCTGAAGCTACAAGACAAACTGGTGGATACAAAATGCCGTGTTTCGCCCGAAGTTGTGCAGAAAGTTGACCTGCTACTTGGAACAGGTGCCTCAAAAATGGTATACTCTACCACATGACAAGGTTGAATAAAGCACACACACAAAGCTGGGCCACCTGGGTCGTAGTCGCTTTTTTGGTTATTACCAGTATTGTGGGAATCAGTATTGCTTACTTCTCATTTGCTAAAACCACCATTACCATCACACCGGAACCACAAGAATTCAACACAACGGTGGAAGTGCCTTTGAACCAGGTGAATGGAAGTATTGTCACGACCGAAAAGTCAGGCAGCTTAGAATTCACGGAAATCACCGCTGAAAAAGAAGAGGATGACTTTGCTACGGGCACAGTTACCTTACATAACGAAACCGGAGCAGATCAGCCTTTAGTAGTGACCACCCGGCTTCTGTCAGACGGCGGAATCTTGTTCCGAATTCAAGACAACACTACTGTCCCAGCACGAGGAGAAGTAGCTGTTCCAATAAAAGCCGACCAACCAGGGGCTTCAGGCAATATTGACCCATCTCACTTTGAAATTGTAGCCTTGCATGAAAGTCAAAAAGAAAAAATCTATGGTGAAAGCAATGAGCCCATGCGCGGCGGGGTAAAAAAAACCGGGGTACTCACCGCGGCAGATATCAAGAGAGCTCAAGATAAGCTCACGCAAGATCTGACCACCCAGGCCGTAGCTGATCTCAAAACACAAGTAGAAGCTTCAGGAAAAAACGCAGACCACATTACGAAAGACTCAGTCAACACAGAAGTGGCCACCCAAACACAATCAGCCCATCCCGGAGACACGGTCAACTCAGTAACAATACAGATGACTATCCGGGTGACTACGGTGAGCTTTGACCCGGTGAAGCTCCAAACCTTAGTCAATGAGCAGGCGGTAAGGCAAGCTCCAGAAGGAACAGAAGTCACCGGGTTGCCAGCATACACAGACTACACTTACACACTCACCTCTGAACCAACACCTCCAGATCAACCGCTCAAAATCAGAGTCACTATCACCGGCACAAGCAGTATTACTCTCAGCTCTCCCCTACTTGACCGCTCACAGATTGTGAATAAAGATGAACAAGATATTAAAACGTATTTCTCTAACTTTGAAGAAGTGAAATCTGTCCAAGTGACATTCCGCCCATTCTGGATCAAACGCGCTCCTGCCTTAGCTGATCATATTTTGATTCAGATTGCGGGACCTTCTTCCCTAGACAACCTATGAAAAAATCAGACCAGTCCCATGTATTTTCCCCGGAGGAACACCTTTCTGGTATTCGTCATTCCTGTGCTCATTTGCTGGCTGCAGCCGTTAAACAACTTTGGCCTGAGGCCAAAAACGCCATTGGACCAGCCGTAGAGAATGGTTTCTACCAAGACTTTGATATGGGTGAGGTCAAAATTTCTGAAGATGACTTTCCAGCCATAGAAAAGAAAATGAAAGAAATTCTAAAAGGTTGGGGTGCTTTTGTAGTGAAAGAAGTACCTGTTGAGCGGGCAAAAAAAGACTTTGCAGATAACCCCTACAAATTGGAATTAATTGAAGAGTTTGGCCAACAAGGCAAAACAATCACTGAAAATAATCCAGGCAACTTTCTTGATTTGTGTAAAGGCGGACATGCTGAAGATCCTCGTAAAGAGTTACAGCACTGTAAGCTCATGTCTATTGCCGGCGCGTATTGGCGCGGGGATGATAAGAGGCCCATGCTGACACGTATCTATGGAACGGCTTTTCTCACCAAAGAAGAGCTCAGGGTTCACCTGATCATGTTGGAAGAAGCCAAGAAGCGCGACCATAAAAAACTTGGTGTGGATTTGGATTTATTCACCTTTTCAGATTTAGTTGGTGCTGGACTCCCCCTCTGGACCCCGAAAGGGACGTTGCTACGCAACGCATTAGACGAATTTGTGTGGGAACTGCGCCGTCAACATGGATATGAGAAGGTTGAAATTCCTCATATCACTAAAAAGGATTTATATGAGACCAGTGGACACTGGGATAAGTATAAAGATGACCTATTCCGAATTAAAACTCGTGAAGGGCATGAATTTGCCATGAAGCCCATGAACTGCCCGCATCACACTCAGATTTACAAACGTAAACAATGGAGTTACCGAGAGTTGCCACAGCACTATTGTAACACTACTATGTGTTACCGGGACGAACAAAGTGGCGAATTGTTAGGCTTATCTCGTGTACGTGGCTTCACCCAAGATGATGCACATGTGTTTTGCCGCATTTCTCAAACGAAAGAGGAGGTGCAAAAAATTTGGGATATTGTCCATACGTTTTACGGAACCTTTGGTTTAAACTTACGTTTACGCCTATCTTTGCGTGATCCAGAACATCCGGAAAAATACTTAGGCAATCAAGAACACTGGGACAAAGCGGAAAGTATCTTGCGTAAAATTGCTCAAGCCAACAAGACAGAATACTTCGAAGCTCCAGGCGAGGCTGCATTTTATGCTCCAAAGTTGGACTTCTTAGCCAAGGATTCAATTGGTCGTGAGTGGCAAGTGGCCACAATTCAGCTAGATGTCAACATGCCTGACCGCTTTGACCTGACTTGTGTCAACGAACAAAATGAGCCAGAACGAATCGTGATGATTCACGCTGCTATCATGGGTGCCATTGAACGATTCCTCTCAGTGATTATAGAACACTTTGCTGGTGAATTCCCAGTGTGGCTCTCTCCGGTCCAAGTAGCCATTCTGCCTGTTGGACTGGATCACCAAGAGTTTGCACTGACTCTACGTGATCAGTTGAAACAGGCAGGCCTTCGCGTGGAGGTCGACCTCAGTGGTGAATCTGTAGGTAAAAAAATTCGCATGGCCAGTAAACAAAAAATTCCGTATGTCTTAGTGGTGGGTGAAAAAGAAATGAAATCAGATACATTAGCCGTGCGTGTGCGGAGACAAGAGGAAGTGGTGGAATTAAAAAAGGTCGATTTTCTGCAGCAAGTCAAACAGTTAGTCAACCAGCGTTCTCTAGAGCTAGGCCTCAAGTAATCTAGACACATTCCGAATTTGGGTCTAAGCTCCACAGCCATTCAATTGGCTGTGTTTGAGGTTGGAACAACTCGTTCTGACCAATACGGCACACGGGAGGAACATGCTCTTTCTGCTTTTGGCGCTCCTTGGATGCGCCGGTCGCACGTCTACGGTGCAGGTGGATCTACATGGGTGGATCAACTACCTGGAGTTCCCTGTGTCCATCTCCGACGAGGAGCTAGAAGCTGGGACGGACCACTCCAGCCACCAGCTCCAGACCATGCTGCCCGAAGAGCCGGCCCACCGACCCCAGGGAAA
>CAYIMB010000001.1:0-71887 GCA_964364425.1 uncultured Gammaproteobacteria bacterium | reverse complement strand
GACCATGCTGTGGCGCCAGGAACGCTGTCGTCTCCGTGATCTGGCCTGCCGGACGGAAGTCCGCATCTTCCGTAACCGGCACTTCGGGGAGGGTCACCTCACGGCAGACCGCGCGGCCGAGCTGCTCAAGGAGGCCGGCCTTCAAAAGGTCAGCGTCGTGGAGAAGCTGGCCCACGGAGTGTCCGACGGCGAGATGTGCTACGTGGTGGTGCGAATCCTGCCCGAATAGCTCCGAAAAGTCCTACTCGCTCGCTTTCGGCTGAGCGGCTAGGGGGAGAATGTGCTTTGTGCCATTCTCCTCAGTTCAATCAGCATGAATAAATCGTGCACATTGAACTGAGCACAAGTTGACCAAAAGTCCTATTTTCTAGTAGTCTAGCCAAGCTATGAAATACTTTTTGTGGGCCTTGGGCTGTCAAATGAACAAGAGTGATGGAGAGCGTATTGCGGCGACTTTGGAATCCTTAGGCTATCAAAAAACAAAAGACGAACGAGAAGCCAACCTGATTGGGGTGGTGGCCTGCTCAGTGCGTCAGACGGCCATAGACCGGATATACGGAAAGATTGCTGAATGGAATACCTGGAAAAATGAACGCCCGCTGACTACGTTTGTGTCCGGGTGTATGTTGCCGGCGGACCAAGAAAAGTTTTTAAAAAAATTTGATCTGGTGTTTAAAGTGGATGACTTAGCCAGCTTGCCTGAGCTATTGGGACAGGACGGGGCCACAGTTCCCGCTGCTTACTGGCAAGTGGAACCCAAGTGGAGCTCACACTTTGAAGCCTACATTACCATCCAGAACGGCTGCGACAAATTTTGTACCTATTGCGCCGTACCATACACTCGCGGACGTGAACGTTCACGTCCAAGCCAAGAAATTCTGGATGAAATTCGCGGTTTAGCTGAAAAAGGCTACACTCATTTCACCTTATTAGGCCAAAACGTCAACTCATACGGTTTAGATAAACCAGGTGAAGAAATTTCTTTTGCTGAGTTGTTGCGTCAGACGGCCAAAATCGAAGGTGACTTTTGGGTCCACTTCACTTCACCTCACCCCAGAGATATGACAGATGAGGTGTTGCAAGTGATTGCCCAATATCCCAAATTAGCCAACCAAATTCACTTGCCTCTTCAAGCTGGAGACGACTTGGTGCTCAAACGCATGAACCGTCCGTATACGCAGGCGCAGTTTTTAGCTCAGGTTGAACGGTTTAGAAACATATTACCAACGGCTGACTTAAGCACGGATTGTATTGTGGGATTCCCGGGTGAAACACGGGAACAATTTGAACAAACCGTAAAAGTATTTAAGACGGCTAAATTTGATATGGCCTATATTGCCAAGTATTCCCCTCGCCCGGGAGCCGTTTCAAGTCGATTTGCAGACAATGTCCCCAAAGAAGAAAAAGAGGAACGGTGGAAAATACTGACTGAAGTTCTGCGCCAAACCGCCCTTGAAAAAAGCCAGACGTTTGTAGGAAAAACTATTCGCGTATTAGTTGACGGGTACGACCGGGCTGGGTTCTTAACTGGAAAAAACGAGGGTTTAAAAATTGTGCGTATCAACCAAAAAGAATCTCCTGCATCAACCGCCTTGGTAGGAACATTCGTGGACGTAATAATTTGCTCAGCTCGGCCCTTTTCACTCAGCGGTGATTTAGTATTGTCATGAACTTGCCTGCCCTACCAAAATTAATTTGCATTGTTGGCCCCACTGCCTCCGGAAAAACCGGATTGTCTATACGTCTGGCCAAACAGTTCAACGGCTATATTATTTCAGCTGATTCTAGACAGATCTACATGGGAATGGACATTGGTACAGCCAAAATGACAGCTGAGGAACGGGCTCAACTACCACATTTTTTAATTGATATCACTACCCCTGATCAACCCTTGGCCCTGAACGAAATACAAACACGCATCTTTGAAATTATTCAAACACGCCACAACACACATCCGGACCAAATTCCGTTTTTAGTTGGCGGAACTGGTTTGTATATAAACTCTGTGGTGGATAACTGGCTGCTCCCAACGGGAAAGCCGTCAGGCCAAAGAACAAAATGGGAACAACAACCACTCGACCAATTAGTCGGCCAACTTTTAAAACTTGAGCCTGAAGCCGCTCAGATGGTTCAGCTAAAAAATAAACGCCGAGTGATTAGGGCAATAGAAATTGCCCAAGCGAATTCCAAGCTTGCGCCTATCCTCAATAAACGCGGGCCGGCGGTTTTTAACACCCTGATGCTTGGGTTAAAACCGGAAACGAGCGTGTTAGACAAAAGGATTAACCAGCGGGTTGACCAGCAGATCAAGGACGGGTTAGTAGAAGAGGTAAAAGGGTTAGCCCAACACTATACTTGGGACTTACCGGCTCTGTCAGGAATTGGATATAAGGAAATAGGGGCTTATGTGCAAGGGAAGATCGATCTGCCTGAGGCAATAGACCAAATCAAACTACATACCCGCCAATACGCTCGCCGTCAAATGACCTGGTTCAAGCGAGATAAACGGATTCATTGGATTAAACCAGATAAGGCGAGTAAGCTGGTGCAGCAATTTATGAAGTAGTCCGCCTTGGGTATTTTTTTCTGACTTGGGTAATCACGTCAAAATGATCAAAACCCATATCTGATCTGGAAACGTCTTTTGGGTCAATCCATTTCCACTCATTTGCTTCTTCATTCAACCGTGGCTCCCAGCCGTCTGGCGCCTCCACCAGGTAAGCCACGCTAATCCGTTGGTAATCCGTTCTGGTATCACGCTCAGGACTGGAAAACACATTAATCAATTTAAGGTCTTGAGGTCCAACCACCAAGCCCGTTTCTTCAGCCAATTCGGTTAAGGCACACTCTTCTACCGTCTGGCCTTTTTCCAAGTGACCACCTGGATTCACCCACAACCCTCTAAATGGGTCTATGTTGCGTTTTACCACCAAGACCTGACCCTTTGGGTTACGGACGACCACATCAGTAGTGACCAGTAGAGGATAAAAAGCCATAGGCTGTGTAGGGTATTTATATAAGCCCAATCCGGTCCCGAATCAATTCAGCTACTTTTTCTGGATTAGCCGAACCTTTGGTCAACTTCATGACTTTACCCACCAAAAACATGACAGCTTGATCTTTCCCGCCTCTCACATCAGCTGCCACGCTAGGGTGCTCATTCAGGACTGTATCAACAGCCGCGCTCAATGCCCCCGTATCATGTTGTTGTTCCACACCAAGGTTCTGCATAATCATGGAAGGATCAGAACCGTTGGGAACATGTTGTTTTTCCAACATCATTTCCAAGACTTGAGCCGCAGCAGTGCGATTGAGTTTTTTATCAAACACCAAAATTAACAGTTCAGCAAAATTTTCTGGGGTAATTTTAAGGTCAGCCAAAGTTTTACCTTGCCGGTTAAGCAGCTTGAATAGGTCACCAGTAATCCAGCCAAAGGCGCCTCTGACTAACTTCAAACGGTTAACCTTCCAAATCTCCTCCTCATTTCCTTCTGTTGACTCTATAGAGTTCAACCAAGCCCTCAGTTCAGACATGGTTGTTTCAAAAAACTCAGCTATCCTAGCATCACCAACCAACACCCCGGCATCATGCTTAGACAATTCGTATTCGCTCATTAGCCGTTGTTGGCGCACGGCTGGAAGTTCTGGCACTTCAGCTCGCCAATGAGCCACTTGCTCTGGGGTAATTCTGAGCGGGGGAATATCCGGTTCATTAAAGTAACGGTAGTCTGCCGCCCCTTCTTTAGTGCGTTGAGCGACCGTTTCACCGCTTGCGTCATTCCAGCCTCTGGTTTCAGATTTGGTCGGAGGAGTTCCGGCTTCCCACAACGAGGCTTGCCGGTTCAATTCAAATTCAATCGTGCGTTCAACCGCCCGAACAGAATTCAGATTTTTAACTTCAATCTTAGTATATAACTTTGTATCCCCCACCGGCCGAATACTCACATTCACGTCACATCTCATCTGACCTTTTTCCATATCAGCGTCAGACACACCGCAAAACCGCGCAATGGATTGCAGCTGCAACACATACAACTTTGCCTCCTCAGCAGAACGAATATCCGTCAGACTCACAATTTCCACCAACGGCGCTCCAGCTCGATTAAAATCGACTAAACTGGAACCGTCAACAGCATGCATCATCTTGGCTGAATCTTCTTCTAACTGCAGACGCTCAATCCGAATCACTTTTTTATGCAAAGCTCGCGTTTCAATCTCTGCTTTACCATCCTTTGAAAAAGGAAGTTCATATTGGGAAATCTGGTAGCCTTTAGGTAAGTCAGGATAAAAATAGTTTTTCCGTGCAAACACAGATTCCTGTAAAATTTCCGCCTCCAGCGCAATAGATAAAATCCCGACCAACTCAACGGCCTTTTGGTTCAACACCGGCAACGTCCCAGGTTGCCCAGTACAAATAGGACAAATATTCACATTTGGCGTTGCGTTGTCTTCATTTCGGCAAGCACAATACATCTTGCTTGCAGTTTTAAGCTGCAAGTGCACTTCAATTCCAACAACTACTTCATATTTAGACATAGCGGTAGCATGACAAAAAACCTTATTGCAGTCCAGTTGAGCCAAAACCGCCCTGACCACGCGTAGAATCCGCAACGGAGGTCACTTCTTCCACCTCAACTTGGTTGACAGGCTGGATCAGCAGTTGGGCTATTTTATCTCCAGGTTCGATCTTCACCACCTGGTCCGAGGTATTGAGTAATACCACCAAAAACTCTCCCCGGAATCCTGCATCAATCACCCCGGCCATGGTTTTTAGCCCTTGTTTTAAGGCTCGACCGCTTTTATCCCAGACCAATCCGACCGTTCCTTGGGGGAGTTCAAGCGCCAGGCCGGTAGCCACGGCCACGCGTTCTCCGGATGGGATTTGAGCAGCTAGCGCTGCTCTGATATCTAACCCAGCATCTCCGGGGTGGGCGTAAACGGGGAGTTGTGCCTCAGGTCGAACTTTCTGTACCTTGAGTGTCATGCCAACAATTTACTCACCTGGTCATACACCAGCACATGCAGGTCTTGGATAGGTAAGCTGCCATCCAGTTCCACCCAATTGTCGTCATTGTGTTTGGCCAGTTTTTTGAAATGACCACGGACTTTACGGTGAAAGTCTAGCTCTTCTTTATCTAAGCGGTTCAGCTCTTCATTGCCTTGTTTTTTCCGTGCTAAACCAATCTCCGGGTCCACATCAAAAAAAATCACCAAATCCGGTTCTAGCCCGTCCCGTGCATACGCATCCATAGCCTCAATAAATGTACCGTTAGGCATCTTACGCGCGCCAATTTGGTAGGCATAAGTTGAACCGGAAAAACGGTCACAAATCACGTGCTTGCTTTCCTTCAAAGCTGGTGCAATTTTCTGTGTCACATGTTGCGCCCGGGAAGCCAATAACAAAAAGAGTTCCGTCTTGGGAACCACTGGTTCAGTATTTTGATACAAAATAATCTCCCGAATCTTGTCAGCCACCGGGGTTCCTCCTGGTTCCTTGGTATAGATCACGTCTTTGCCTTCTTTTTGCAGCCGTTCCAACAATAATTTCGCCTGAGTCGATTTGCCCGAGCCCTCACCCCCCTCAAACACAATGAACTTTCCTTTATGGCTAAACAGTCCTTCGAATGGGTTTTTCATACTTGATATGAGTATATCATACTGATCTGATTGGTAAAGGGGTTGCGTCTCTTTCTACTTTTTCAAATCCTGAAACGGCACTGGGCGGTCCTGCGTATACTGAATACCTAAACGCAAACACATCTCAGCTTTTTGTAACTCTCCGCCTAAATCTAAGGCATGTCCAATAATAGATACCGCATAATCTTCAACCAGCTTTTGATAGACTTGCATGGCAGTCTTTCCTGAGTACGTTCCAATTTTTGATCCGGTGGGATTCATCTGAATCAAGTTGATAGTTCCGTTTGAGACTGAGATGACAAAATTACCTCGTGGATCAAATTCACAAAAATCAAGGGCCTTAGGATAATACTCCTTCAACATCTCCTTGATCGCCGCGTAACTTTCTTCGTACACATGTGCAGAAGCTGAAACAATGGTCAAAGAACCCAACATGATTCCCAGTTCGTCTGCAATTTCTTTTTGCATGGTGCGCAAAGCCAAAGCGTTTTCCGGCCAAGCTCTAAACATGTCATTGGAACGGAAGTAACAATTCATCAACAACAGTTCATCTTGAACCACACACTGCACAATATCTAAACATGGTGGATGGGTGCTGGAATCATCCAACTGCACATTCCAAGTCACGCCCACAGCCCGCCGGCTGAACGGCTCTTTTTTGAGCTTTTCTTTAATGGAAGCAATCTGGTCAATCCCGTCATGATCTCTCAGGCGTTGACCGTAGGTATATTCCAACGAAGGAATTTTCTCTTTAGTCATCACTTGCGGCTTATACCCTTCAAAATGTTCCTGTGTGAAATTAAACCACGGCGACCATTTGATATGAGTCGGATCTTCTTCCTCTATGACAGTGACTACATTCCACAACTCTTTCTGGTTCGTCCCGTGATGTGACTGTTTTTCTGCCCCAAACCGCATGATGTGCCAGAGTAGACGCAGCCACACGTCGCCAACAAACTTTCCCCGAATTTTGATGGTGGAAGCATCTGTTGGGTACCGGTCAGTGGAAATCTCCGGCTCCGGGAATAATTGTGGTTCTGCAAACGCCGTATTGTCTTGAGACACCTCATTAATGGCGGTCTGGATTTTAACCGTATCAAACACTCCACGCATATCCACCAGCTTCACATTCTGCCGGAATTTCTCCACCGCTTCCCGTGGAATTTCTTTTTCCACTTTTGACTCCGGCTTGCCTACCACCTTCCCTTTTTCATCTATGCCGTTGTTAATCAAATGAGCCAAAGAATCGGCTGAACCAATTTTATCCTGACCGCATAGCACCAGTGTTCTGATTTGCGGCCTGGCCATGATATTCCGAATCATGGGATTAATCCCATCATTGGCATACAACTGACCAATCACGCAATAGGTCTTAGGGTCTAGACCCTTGGCAATAGCTTCCCGCGGAGACCAAAGCGTAGCGACTCCAACTCCGGAGTCAAGATTTCCAACAATCAAGTTCTCTTTAAAGTAGACTGGCCAATCTGACATAGAATTTTGAGAGCGAGGCGCAAGAGAGATGCGTGCGTGACGGTGATTGGGGCTCCGTCAAAGCATGCACTCTCTGAGCCTCGCGATCGAGATATTTAAGCTGATTTAAAATATTTACTGAGACGAGGTCCTGACTGTTTCTGGTAATTCGACTTCAGGTTGCCGGTGCCATAAACCAACTCCGGAAACGTAGCCAAACGCTCATACACCATTTTACAGATTGGTTGCCCATGACGCAAAAAGAAGTCGTTATCATGCGGATATACCTCTAAAACAGCCGTTGTGCCCTTGACCTCACCCTTCTCTCCAAACCCAAAGCCCGGATCAAAGAAACCGGCATAATGGCTACGGAATTCACCCTTAGATGGATCATACGCTACCATCTCTACAGAAAATTCCGGCGGAACAGCAATCTGTTCTATGGTGGAAAGAATATAAAATTCATCACGCAACAACATCAAGCGCCCATTTTCTGGTCGGTGGAGTGGACGGAAAAAATCATGTGGATCATGATCAGAGCGTGAAATATCCAGAGTCACATTTGGATTCTGTGTGGCGGAGTATCCTATGACGTCTTGGTCTAAGTTCACCGACATGGTGATTCCCCCGTGCAGATCGAAATGGACTTCATCCCGTGAGATAGGAGTATGATCTGGATTCCAGAGTAAGTTGAAATACTCATACAAGGCCAAATGATCTGTGTAGTTCAGGCGCGTATCAGAATTAAAGAAACGGAGTTGATTCAAAGCTGCCCCTGGATGCATTTGAATATTAAAAGAGCGCGGACTAATCACTAACCACAACTCACCGGCGTAGCCACGAGGCACTTTGTCAAACTGACTCACTCCGTCACAAATCAAACGAGTTTGTAAATTAATACGCCCGGTTGAGCTTTTGTTGTTAGCGTAAGCAAAAATCACCGTTGAAGGTAATTTCAAAGACTCACGCAAGCGCACAAAAAAGATTCCGCGCAAAGGCAGGGGCTTGGATAAATCCCAGGGCTCTCCCCCGCCAGTTTTGATAATGTCATGAATGGTTTCCCCTGGCCGCGGTAAAAATATGCCAGGCATGCGCCACGCCTCTTCAGACAAGGTCAAATCCAAAGAAGAAGGTTGAATATTGGTTTGACTGGCACCAATAACAGCACCTTCCTCAATCAGCCTGCGGATATACTGGGATGGAAATGCTCCCAGTGCCATAGGCTAGACGCTAATGGCAATACCTGGCCCCATAGTGGTGGTCAGGGTGATGGATCTAACGTAGGTTCCCTTAGAGTCAGCTGGTTTAGCCTTTTTGACGACATCAACAAATGTTTTGACGTTTTCTGCCAAGTGATCAGCGGGAAAACTTATGCGACCAACAATTTGGTGGACGTTGGCAGTGTCATCGTTTTTATACGCCACTTTTCCACCTTTCAGTTCAGTAATCATTTTCGTCACGTTGGGGCTCACCGTTTCAGTCTTGGGGTTTGGCATCACACCCGCTTGACCCAAGTTCTTGGCAATGGGTGCTAGTTTCTTCATCATATCAGGAGTAGCTACAGCAATATCAAAGTCTATCTTTCCTGTAGATTTAATTTTCTCAATCACGTCAGCAGTTCCTATAATATCAGCACCAGCTGCCTTGGCTTCAGCTTCTTTTTCAGGAGAGACAAAAGCGGCAATCTTGCGGGTTTTGCCTGATCCATGAGGCAACACCACGGTACCACGTACCATTTGTTCACCTTTTTTTGGATCAATTCCTAACCGCATGTGAACTTCCACGGCAGCATCAAACTTGACCGGACTTTCTTTCAACACAGCAAGCGCTTCTTGGACTGGGTAGACCTTTCCCTTTTCTATCTTTTCAACGAGCGCTTTGTACCGTTTTGATCTTGGCATATGTTTCTGGTTTAGTGGTTCAAGCGGGCCTCAAGCCCTCCCACGTTAATTAATTTCAATTTAACTTCTAGCTACTTGACCGTGATTCCCATTTGGCGTGCTGTGCCCTCAATAATCTTCATGGCTGCCTCAATGGTATTGGCATTCAGGTCAGGCATTTTCATTTCAGCTATTTCCTTGATTTGCGCTTTGGTCACGCTGCCGACCTTTTCAGTCAACGACTTACCTGAACCTTTTTGAATCTTGGCTGCCTTTTTTAACAACTCAGCTGCTGGAGGAGTCTTCACCACAAAGGTGAAAGACCGGTCTTCATATACCGTAATCACCGTAGGCAATATGTCTCCCATCTTGTCT
Organism: uncultured Gammaproteobacteria bacterium; assembly: GCA_964364425.1. Taxonomy (GTDB): domain Bacteria; phylum Patescibacteriota; class Patescibacteriia; order UBA9570; family JBBTWU01; genus JBBTWU01. The sequence continues at coordinate 62,525 of CAYIMB010000001.1, read as the reverse complement.
TTGGTTTCTGCATTAAACTTGGTACAAAATTCCTGAATAGCCACACCGTGTTGACCTAAAGCAGGACCAATTGGAGGTGCTGGGTTAGCCTTGCCGGCTGGGATTTGTAATTTAATCTGAACCTTAACTTTTTTTGCCATATTTAGATTTTCTTTACTTGGAGTGAATCAAGTTCTACCGGAGTCTCACGGCCAAACATAGACACCATGACTTTGACCTTACCACGGGTTTCATCCACCTCTGACACTTTCCCCTCCATGTCTTTGAACGGACCATCAGTGATCCGTACCGTATCCCCAGTGTTGACGTCAATTTTATACGTTGGTTCTTCAGCACCCATTCGTTTCTTCAAGCCTTCTACTTCTTTATCATCAATTGGAGTTGGAGTGGTTCCACTTCCTACAAATCCAGTCACATTAGGTGTATTTCGCACCACATACCATGAATCATCCGTTACAATCATATTCACCAAGACGTAGCCTGGAAAAATTTTCTCAATCACCACGCGGCGTTTGCCGTTGCGGATTTTAATTTTTTTCTCCGTTGGAATGAGAACATCAAAAATTTTGTCCTCCATATCCATGGATTCAATACGTTGTTTCAAGTTGTGTGCCACGTTTTCTTCGTATCCGGAATAGGTATGAATGACGTACCAACGACGACCTTGTTCCCCTGTTTGTTTAGGCATAGGACAAAATATATTCAAGCAATCGATTTAAGGCGTAATCCAAAGCCCCCAAAAAGAGGCCAAAAAACACGCTGACCAAGATCACGACCCAGGTGTTGCGCCAAGTTTCCTTGCGAGTTGGCCAAGACACTTTCTTCAACTCTTGCCAGGAGGTCTTAAAATACGAAGGTAGGGTCCGTATGGTGACACGGGGCTGGATTGAGGTTGGGACTGGTTGATCCATGGCAAATCAATATTCGATCTTAAAAAATCCCCGCGGCGGGATTTCTGTTGACACTATACAGAACGGAATGCGTGGAGTCAAGCAGCGCCTACCAGCGTGTATCTTTCAAGCCCAAAGCATAACCAATATTGTTGACCAACAAGTGGAGAATCAACCCCCCGACCAAAACAGCAACCCACACAAACCAGGCCACGGGATTCACTAGAGAAATAGCAATCAGCCCTCCCAGCAGATAATCGATTTGATCAAAAGGAAACCAGCGTTCTCCAGGTTTGACACTCACCCGCCGCTTCACAAAACTCTTAAATAAGTCGCCAAAGATGGCACCAAACCCAAGAATGAACCCAGTCCATAAGGGAACGCTAAAATAATCAAACAGGGTGATGTGCCTCACATCTGGAAAGGTCACAATGATCCCAAGTTGCATCAAAAAAATAATTTCCCCGGCTCCAGTAGCAAATATCAATCCGCGCCAAGTTTTGTGTGAACCAAATAACGGCCTGCCCATAACCAGGCGGCCACCGTCTATTGGTTTAGCCAAAAACTTCATGGCCGAACGAAAGAGCACCGGGGCCATGTTAGCCAAGCCAATAGGTAAAATAAACCAGAGCGATCCAAGGATAAGTTGTGGCCAAGTATAACCTCCCATGACTATCAGCCGTATTAAATGTCCAGATTTTTGACGTTAGCCGCTTGAGTATGAATAAAACGTTTGCGTGGTGCTACTTCTGACCCCATCAAAATATCAAACATTTCATCTGCTTTTTCTGCATCTTCCACCATCACCTGCTTCATAACCCGGGTGGCCGGATCCATAGTGGTTTCCCATAACTGCGCTGGGTTCATTTCACCTAAACCTTTGTAGCGTTGGATAGAGATACTGGTAATTTTCTTTTCACCTTCTGTTCCCTCAGCTTCAGCCTCCACCACTTCTGCCCTGTCCACCGGTGCACCCTTTTTCCCCTTTGCGCTGGCAGCCAGCTCTTTTTGAATTTGCGTAATCACTTTTTCTTTTTCCTGATCCGTGTAAGCATAGACCACTGTAGTTCTGGACTGGATGCGGTACAGTGGCGGTTGAGCAATAAACAAATGACCTTGCCGGATGACTTCAGGGAAGTTGCGGTAGAATAAAGTTAATAACAAAGTCCGAATGTGTGCTCCATCAACATCAGCATCTGTCATAATGACAATCCGGTGGTAACGCAGACGAGTAATATCAAACTGATCCCCTATATTGGTTCCCAAGGCAATCACCAAGTTCTTAATTTCGTTATTGGCCAACATTTTATCCAAGCGAGATTTTTCCACATTCAGAATTTTTCCCCGCAAAGGCAAAATGGCCTGAAAATTTCGGTCGCGGCCCTGTTTAGCACTGTTGTGAACAAATACTCCTGAAGCCAAAGCAAAGTTGTGGGTTCCAGGAACTTCAAAATCATACACATCGATTTTCTCTTCCATTTTTTCCACTTTGACAATTCGGTGATTATAATTTTCTACCGCTTCCTTCAGCTTACCCTCATTGCCCTTAAAAAAACGTTCACACAGCGTAGAATACTTCAACAAATTTTTGTGTTGGGTTTGTTGCCGCAACTCTTCATACTCTTGAGCGTTGACTTCACCACTTGAATAGTATAAAGCATGCATTGCGCCCAAAGAATGCCTTAAGTAAGTTTGATCGTAAGCCGCCTTCCTTTTTTTTCTAAAAGAGTCAGTCCATTGCGCTTGAGTTGTCTTCTTGCGTAAAGGCATCAAAGAATCCTGTACGGTCAAATCTTGGGCCTGTTTATATGATCCGTCCCTCAGCATAAATAGATGATCAGTGGTACACAGCAACTCTTCTTGATTATCCAAGGTTACTTTAATAATAGATGCTTGTTGCTGAGTACGACGTGGATTGATTATTCGTTCTATTCCAACTGAGCCGTCGTTTTGGATGGTGTAACAATAGTTTTGTTTTCCGGATTGAGCCTCTTTGACCAAGCTAGTAAAACTCAAGTTTCTCCCATCAGCTAAAGACACCAACGTATCTCCGGCAAAACAACCGCCGGCGGAATCTCCTTCCACCAAATACAGCTCTGATTCCTCAGCTTTCCGGCTGGAACAATCAGCCAACTTTCCTGGCAGGGTCATCCCTTCCAAAGCGCCTTTTCTTAACACGGTATCACGCGCCGCCCGAGCCGCCACACGCGCTTGCTGAGCCAACAAGCACTTCCCTAGCATTTCTTTAGCATCCCGAGGGTTTTCTTCCAAGAAAGCGGCAAAGTAATCCCCCATCACCGTTTCCACCGCTGGTTTCACCTCTGCGTTACCTAGCTTAGCTTTCGTTTGTCCTTCAAATTGCGGATCCGGTAATTTGACTGAAATAATAGCAGTCAACCCTTCGCGCACATCTTCACCAGACAAATTCTGATCTTTTTCTTTCAAGAAACTATTTTTACGTGCGTAGTTGTTCAAGGTACGGGTCAAGGCTGTACGGAATCCCTGCACGTGCATCCCACCTTCCGGATTTTCAATGTTGTTGGCAAAAGCTAATACCGTCTCTGAAAATTCGTTGTTATATTGCAAAGCCACCTCCACCTTCACGTGGTCCACATCTTTCTCTACATAAAACACCTTCTCTTGTTTGGTTTCCTTGTTGTGATTCAGGTGTCGTACATACGACACAATCCCTCCTTCAAAGTAAAAAGCGTAGGAACCCTCTTGACCTTTGATCCGTTCATCAAAAATATTCAAGCGGATTCCCCGAGTCAAATAGGCTTGTTGACGCAAGTGGTTGAGGATGTAAGGAAGATCGAACTCTTTTTCAGTAAAGATAGTGAAATCAGGCACAAAAGTAATTTTGGTTCCGGTTCCCTTAGCACTCCCTACGGCTTTAGCCGCTTTTTTTGGAATGCCTTTTGAATATTCCTGCGCCCATAGCTTACCGTCACGTCTCACTTCCGCCAACAAATAGGAAGACAAGGCATTCACCACTGACACACCCACGCCGTGCAACCCACCGGAGACTTTATACCCACCGCCGCCAAATTTTCCACCGGCATGTAACTTGGTCAACACCGTTTCCAAAGTAGACACCTTGGTCACCGGATGTTTCTCTACCGGAATACCGCGACCATTATCTTCCACGCTACTCTTATACTCTGGCATCAACCGAAGAGTAATCTCACTGGCATGGCCAGCCATGGCCTCATCAATGGAGTTATCAACCACTTCCCAAATCAAATGGTGCAACCCGGCATGCGCCGTGTTCCCAATGTACATTCCCGGGCGTTTGCGCACTGGATCCAACCCCTCCAACACCTGGATTTGCTTCGCTCCGTAGTCTGAAACCTTGTCTTTTTTTGTCGCCATATATATCAAATTCTAGCAAACTGAACACACCCTAGCAAGTCCAGTTCGATGTACATTTTTCAGCTAACCTTAGCGCAAATTTGCACCCCATTTTTGGTTCAACTGGGCCACAATTTGAGTTCTGGCGTTTTCCGCTTCCGACATCTCCAACGTTCTGTCTTTGGCCTGAAATTCTACCCTGAAAGCGAGGTTCTTTTTACCCTTCGGAATGGGATCTCCAGTATAAATATCAAAAGGTTTTACTTCAGATAAAAACTCCCCGCCGAAATTCCGCACCACTTCTTCTACCGCTTTCCACTGGATGTTCTCAGGAATGATCACTGAAATATCTAAAATGATGTTGGGGAAGACTGGGATATCTTGATAAGCAAAGCGAGGTGAAGTTAAGTGAATAAGTTGATCATAAGATAACTCAAACCCGGCACAAGGTTGATCTACTCCTAGTTGTTTAGCTAGTTCTGGATTAATTTGGCCAATAGTTCCTATTGATTCCTTTCCGAGCTTAAGACTGAGACAAGTATCTGGATAAAAAGCCCAGTGAGTTGCTGGTTCAAACCTTACTTGGTCTATATGTAGGCGTTTCAGTAGCGCCTCAGCACCCCCCTTTACCTGAGCAAAGCTGTCTTTGCCTACAGTCATGCCAGCCAGGTGCGGAATTTCTGCCCAGTCTGTTCCCTGGGCAATAAATACCTTGGCGAGTTCAAAGATTTTTGGAGTAGTTCCTAGACGTAGGTGTTTCTTGGCCAAAGTAACTAACGTAGACAACAACTCAGAACGCATGAATGCTTGATCTTCGCTCATGGGATTGACCAGACGCATATATTCCTTTTCCGTCTTTCCGGTAAGTTTTATATGCTGCGCATTGGTGAACGACAACTGCATCACTTCAGTCCAGCCTGCAGTAGCCAGTGTAGAAAAAATCATTGGCCGCAAACGAATGGCGTCTGTAGTTGGGGCTGGTTCAAGTTGTAGGACAGGTCCGGTTTTAGGCAAGGAGTTATAATCCATGTAGCGTCCAACTTCTTCAATCACGTCTTCTTCAATCTTCACATCTAAGCGGTGGAGCGGTGGACGAACCTTTAAACTATCTTGGGTTTTCTTCAATACAGTAAACCCTAAAGTCTTTATGACTGTTTCAATCTGTTGAGGGGTGACTCTAGAGCCCAAGAGTGAATTGGTTTTAGCTGTGCGTATAACAACCTGCACTGGAGCACTGACCGGCTGCTTGATATCAACCATAGATTCCAACTGCACGGATGGCATCAGGCGGTGCAATAAGTCATAGGCCAGTTGTAAGGCTTGATCCACTAATACTGGTGAAACACCTTTTTCATATCGACCTGAAGCTTCTGTGCGGTGTCCCAGTGCCCGAGAAGTCATGCGCACACGTTCAGGACTAAACACCGCTGCTTGTATGAAAATTCTTTGAGTTTGGTCAGTGATCATGCTGGACTGTCCGCCCATAATTCCAGCCAAATCAATCAAACCGCTACCATCTTCAATCACTATAGCTCCCGGTGGAAGCTCATGTTGCTTGCCATCTAAAGTCATCAGCTTCTCCCCTTTTTTAGACTCTCTCACTCTCATGAATTTCACCACTTTGTCCAAATCAAAAGCGTGCAGAGGTTGCCCCACATCCAACATAACGTAGTTGGTCACATCTACGACCAGATTAATTGGCCTAATGCCAGCACGACGCAATCGGTGTTGCATCCAGAGTGGTGACGGTTGAAACTTCACTCCACTCAGCACCAAGCCAGCATACCGTGGAACTAACCGTTTAGCCTGAATTTGAATGGTGATTGGGGCTTTTTTACTACGTGCTTTTGGAAGCGACAACGTTGGTTCGGTATATTTCAATTTCAACAAGCCTGCAATTTCTTTGGCCACACCGCGGTGACTCATCAAGTCTGGTCTATTGGCCAACACATCCAAGTCGTATACCGGGGAAACATCTAGTACAGAGACAATTGATTTCCCTACGTGAGTATCTTTTGCCACCTCAGTTAAGTCCATGACCAGTCGTTCATTCTGCGCAGCTGCTCCAGTCGCCAAAGCCAACTCATCTGCTCCCACAATCATCCCTTCACTGGCTACACCACGGATAGTGGCTGCCTCAAGTTGTTTCCACTCCCCGCTCTGCATATCCACCACATGAGCACCGGGTTGAGCCACAGCCACGTACATTCCGGCGTATATATTTGGCGCACCACATACAATAGATAACCGTTTAGCTCCAAGACTGACTTTAGCCACGCGTAAACGGGCAGCATTTGGATGCTTTTCCATGGTCAGAATTTTTCCCACCACAATGGATTGAAGTTTATCTTTGAGATCAAGGACTTCATCCACCTCCACCGCTCGCGCCGTCAGTAAAGCGCTCAATTTTTCAGGTGAGATATTGAAGCGTAGGATGTAATCAGCTAACCAAGATTGAATTACTTTCATACAGATGGTGCTTGAAATTGAGATAAGAAGCGCGGGTCATTATCAAAGAAGAGGCGGATGTTTGGAATACGGTGTTTAATCATCATAGGCCGCTCAATCCCGAATCCAAAGGCCCATCCTTGCACTTCTTTTGGATCCAAGCCCAAATTACGCAACACATTAGGATGCAACATGCCGCAACCACCTAATTCCAACCAACCTGAGTGCTTACATACCGCGCAACCTGAGCCGGCACAAATGGTACAGGTCACATCAAATTCTGCTCCAGGCTCAACAAACGGAAAATATGAATAGCGTAAGCGAACTTTTATCTCCTGCTCCAATGTCTTTGATAAGGCAACTTCTAAAGTCCACTTGAGGTTACTCATTGAAATATCCTTATCAATCATCACCCCGTCAAATTGATGAAACATAGGACTATGCCGCAAGGAAGAATCACGCCGGTAACATTTACCCGTTGATAAAATCCGAATCGGTGACTTTCTCTGTTCCCCAAGAATGACCCTTGCGTTCGTTGCCGTGGTATGTGTGCGCAACAAAAATCCGCCTGGGGTATAAAAGGTATCCTGCATATCCCGAGCTGGATGATGCTTTGGGACATTCAACGCTTCAAAGTTGTTCCAGTCTGTTTCTATTTCAGGACCCTCACAGATTTTAAAATTCATATCAGAGAACACTTCCCAGATTTTGAAAATCATTTGAGTCACCGGGTGAATGGAGCCAGAGGGTGGAACTGTTCCTGGCCAGGTTGGGTCTACCACCGTTTGTTTGTGCGTGGCTTGCTCCAGTTGTTGTTTGACTAACTCAAATTCGGTTTCAATGATACTTTTAAATCGATTTGCTGACTGCCCCGCCTCCGCCCGTTCTTGTTTTGGCAACTCAGCAATCTTCTTCATGGCTTGGGTCACCATGCCGTCTTTGCGTCCCAACCATCTCACACGAAACTCTTCCAACGTCTGCGGGGAATCAATTTTTCGCAATTGCTCTTTGGCTTGTTCTATTTCTTTTTCGTACATATTAGTTGACTGGGTGTTCAATTTCGTGGGATTGAGGGTGATGGACTGGACGACGCTTGGAACGTTTATCCACAGCCCGGGAGAGGAAAAATGCTTCAAGTACAGAGAAGCCTATAACTAGCAGGACTCCTATCCACCATTCAAATAGACCGTTCCACTGGAGGATTAAGGAGAGTACCAGCAGAGTAGCGAGCCAAAAGGATTGGCGCAAGGAGATAGCAACATGGTGGAAGGGAGGCTCTTGTTTGTGAATGATTAAGCGGATAAAGAAGCCAATCAAGAGAAATATTCCAAATACGCTTAAGTAGAGACTGATGAAAAATAATGTGGGTCCAATGGCCCCACCCTGAGTCGGATCTATAAAAAACAACACAAACAACCAGGCCAATATACACACCAGCGTACCAACTGCGGTGAAAAACAAAAAACGGGGTAAAGACATGCCAAAAATTATACTGATTTTTAGCTAAGTTGGGAAGGATTGGGTGTTTCGATTTTCCCTAGACCACTTCCGCCTGGTAGCATTCTTGGCAGTAAATCATCTCCAGCCGTTCTGGGGCGTAGGTGGTGGAAAACACGCGCGGACAGGCGGAAGCCCTATGATCATGAGCAACCTGGTTCTGGTAGGCTTTGCTTTGGCTAGTGGTGCCAGCGCATTGGCATGCTCGTTCCCACAGTTTCATAGAGTTCTTTTGTTTCACCCGCCTGATGTGTCTACAATTTGGGCAGAGGTGAGGCAGGGGCATCCCGTAGGTTCTCAAAAATTCCAGCTCCATGGGAATAATAGGAAACACCCGGGTGCAGTGGTCACTACAGGTTCCTTCATGTTCGCAGGCTATAATCTCTTTTAAGATGGAGTCTGGTACCTGGTCAATCTGATCTGGTAAGTTAGTGGCTTGAACGGTTGGAGTATACTGAGCTGATTTTTCTGGCCGCCATCTCATGCCTTGTGTTTGAGCTTGTTCAGCCGTGAGGGGATAAAAATCTTGTGCAATGCTGTCATTATAGGGAAAAGACGAGAGTTCTCCCGGAAAAAATTCTCCAAACGGATAGACTCTCCCCTTGGCATCTGTATATGGGAGATTACCCATGTGCTGTTTTAATTTTGGCAGCAACGCTTGGTACTCCTCTTTGCTATATTGCTTGTTCAAAATACAATATTGTTTATTTTTCAGACCAACGCAGCCAAAACAATCAGAGCAATTAAAACAATGATAGCTATAGAATAAGTCCTGAGATTGTTCACAATCAAAAGAAAAAAGTACCTTATAGCATTTCTGGCCATCACCACCATACTCATAACATAACTCCGTCCCCAAACTACTGGAAAACATATCCATACAATCCTTTATAAAGCCAACACTGAAGGCATTAGTGCAATTTTGAACTTCAACCGCAGTAAAAATGTTGACATTATTATGGCTCCGGACCAAATAGTCGCCGGTAGAATCAGTGGTGGCCACATGGTGAACGGCAGGATATGGTTGAGTGAGCTTGAAAGCACAAAACCGTTGTTTGAACTCTTGCTGGTAGGCGTAACTGCGGAGTTTCTTCAATTCTTGTCTAAATTCATCCGGAGCCACCGGTTGATTAATAATATGATACGATTTACTTTTTAAATTGAAGCAGCCAATGATGTTGGAAGAGTTAAAACAATTTTCAGAAAAATACACTTCATGCGAGTTAAAAACAAAATGGGAAAAAAATGTTTGGTAACATTCAGTCACTAAGTTTGTTTCATAACAGACCTGTGAATTCAGCAGGGCATAGTTATCCAAACAGTTGGCTGTGAAGCCAGACCAATGGTTGTAAGCTCCATCTTCATTAGCTATTCCACCAAAATTCATGTAACAATTTTTACTCTGACTTTGGTGGTTGTTCCAAGGACTATTTTCATTCTGCTTTTGGTTCAAATGTTGTTGAGGAACAGTCTGCATCAGTTCACGGACTTGAGATAAAAATGGTCTTGAGAAATCAACCTCCAACGCAAAGTCTTGGGCCTCCCAAGTGTCCGAAACAAAACAATCTGAACACCAGACCGTGACTGGGCTCTGTTCAGAAAACATGGAAATTATTTCTTTCCCACACTTCAAGCACTTCTGACGAGATAGGTTTTGATAATTCCGGAACATCATTTTCCGTTGCAAACGGCATTCAAAACACCAAGTTGGGGCTGGAACAGATAAGCGGGCGTGAAAGTCCGCTTCACGCTGCGTGATAGGAAAATTCGTATGACAATTTTGGCAAGTGGACATGCCAAAACAGTATCAGACCAGTTCGATTTACACCAGAGGTGCCTCAAATACGGTATCTGTTGACTCCGCTTGCGCCGCCAGCTTGCCCGTTCCATTAGAACTGACAACTATCTGATCAATTCCGGCAATCTCAGCTTCCACCTCAGCCAGTGGGGTTGCATACTTATTCCGGGAAGCTTCAATCAGACGATTGTGCATGGTCTCATTAAATTCTGGGTCTTCTACATTCATGGTACGAGCCGAGAAAGGCGGCGCCACTACACCAGCAATGGACATTTTGACGTACATTTCTCGTACAGATAGGTTCATCACATCATAGGCCGTAAAGCGTGGAGTAAACTCATTGGCAATATATCCGGCATCTTCTGCGCCTAAACGGAAAGTAATAATAGAACCAACGTTTCCAAACACCGTCTCACGGGTAGAGCTTAAGAGTTGTCCTAAGTATTGATGTGAGATGGTGAGGTTGAGTTTATACTTACGGGCCTCAGACAAAATGTTATCAAACGTTTTGGTGGCAAAATTTTGGAACTCATCTACATACAGGTAGAAGTCCTTACGTTCTTGAGCCGAAACAAAGGCCCGTGCCATACCAGCTTGTTCAATCTTGGTGATAATCAAAGAACCAAGTAAAGCAGAATTCTCTTCACCCAATTTTCCTTTAGATAATTCAACCAACAGAATCCGTTGGTTATTCATAATATCATCAAAGTCAATCTTATTTTGAGTTTGTGAGACTATGTTGCGCACCATCTCATTTGCCAAAAACTGTCCTAATTTGTTCACCAAAGGCACAATAGCTTCATTATCAAATTTTTCTGACCAACTAGAAAATTCATTGGCCCAGAATTTTTTAACCACATGATCTTGAATTTCTGAAATGACACTTTGGCGGTATGGTCGGTCGGTCAACATTTTCTGCATACCCATCAACGTGGCTTTCTTATAATCCAACAAGGCCAAAACAGTAAAGCGGAACACGTGTTCAATCTTGGGACTCCAGTCCGCACCAAAAAATTTCTTGAAAATTTCAATCATGCCTTGCGCCACCTGTTGCTTGAACTCTCGGGTCACGTTGGCAATGGGATTAAACGCAATGGGAAAATCCAAGTCCGCAGGATTAAAATACACCAAATCCTCTACGCGTTCTTGCGGAATGTGATACAACAAGGCTTGAATCAAGTCACCGTGCGGGTCTATGACGCACACCCCTTTACCTGCCTTAATATCGTCACTAATCAGTTTCTCCAATAACTTCGATTTACCCGTACCGCTCTTACCCACAATATACAAATGCCGTCTACGGTCTTCCCGCTTCACTCCAAATTCTAATTGCTGACCGCGAAAGTTGGTTTCACCAAACATGGACAATTCATCTTCCTCACAGTTCTTCAAGGAAGGCAGATTCATAGGTGGTTCAGCTCGTCTTGAATACAACCAGTTCACACCACGGATTTTTGCGGCTGGATCCGGTGAGTGGAAAAAGGACGCGATTTCTTCTGTGGTAAACACACCAGTCGCCTGTTCTGTGCGCCGGAAATATTCATCTACAAACTGTTGAATGTTGGCCACGGTTTGTACTTCAATATGATTGTGTTCTGTAGAGAATGGGCTAAACACGTTTTCAAATGACAAGCTACGCGTTTTAATATCTTCAGCGTCTTGAGGAAAGTACAACATACGCACCGTGGTGCTGAACTTTGGTTTCGCTTCTTCCGTTTCTTGTTTTTCTGTAAAGCCATACACACTTGTCCCCTCTTCTCCAGTTAAAGACTCGTCAATGGTGCGGACTAAGACTTGATAAAACACTGCGTCGGTTGAAGGGACAGCCGACAGTAAATTAAAAAATGCGTTTAACGGATCCCCGGCTGAGGAACGGAATGATCGTAAGCTGAAGGCTTCACTTCCTTTTAAGCGCGGGTGAAACCCAACGGCTTGAGATGGAAGTGCATCAAGGTGTTCATAGGTTTGCACTTCATCAATAGAAGCATCTGGCATCACACCGTACAGAAAAGATTGTACTGCGGGAACCAAAATACGTGGTGCCACAATATAAAAATCCATGATCCCGTTAATCTGCACAATTTCAAATGACATGACTTCACCGCGCTTGAGCATCAAATGAAACACGTTGTAAAAAAATGACTCAAATTTTCCCACACGTTCAACTGGGTCTCGCAAAGCGTCTTCAAAGGGAAAGCGTAATTTGAGAATGACTTGGTCTTGCATGGAGGCATGATAAAGGTTTGTTGTATATTTGAAAAGAGAGACGAGGTGCGGGCCGAAGGTGCTTCCGAAGAAGCTCCATTCGACCCGCAACATGGCAAGGTGCAGCGGGATGTGGGCTGGACAGGCTGGCCCTAGTAGGCCGGCGCCGGGGCCAGGTACCAGTAGTGGCCCTTGGACCCGTCCTTGTAGTACCACTTCATGCCCGCGGGCGGGATGGGCAGCGGGGTGTGCATGCCGTAGATGCGGGTCGGGGGCGGGCGGTGGTGGCCGTAGGCGCGGACGTGGTGACTCGCCGCCGCCTGGTGGTGCTTGGGCGGCCGGGCGTTGGCGGTGGACGGGGCGGCGAACAGCCCCATGACGAGGACAAGAAACATGAGGGGTTGCAACATGGGAGTCTCCTGGGTTGCAGAGCACGGAATTCCTTCCATGATGGCCAGAGATAATAGCTGAAAATCGATATAAAATCAAGGGGTCAGGCCTGATATACCCAAAAAAACAGTATAAGTCACATCAAAAACGCCCAGGAGCGGGCGTTCTGCTGATTATAGACTGATTTGGATTTTATCTTGAGCCCTCACGCGCCTGGTACCACCAACCCTCTTTCTCTTCTCCTTTAGGGTTATGATAATACCATTTCATTCCAGGATCAGACGGTGGTTTATGCGTATGCATCCCAAACACTCGAACCTTTCCGTACTCTCCATAGGTATGCTTACCAAGCCCTTGTTCAACGGACCCACTACGTGGGTGGCCTTGACTGACATTCAAATCGAATTCAAATGAACCTGCCTCATATCCTCGTACAATAGAGACTGATCCAACTCCCCCATCACGCTCAACAAAACGGAATACAACTTTGTCATTTCCGACATGTGAAACTTGTACAACAGCATTTGGTTCTCCGGCGACCAAGGGTCTTCCGTCATCTCTAGGATCAAGCTTCAACCGAATTTCTCTGCCATTAAAATCAATGCCCCATTTTTCCATGAGCTTTCTGGTTTCATGGTCAACCGGAGCAACCACATCAGCTATTTGGTGTGTTTCCATTCCGGGTTTCTTATGAGTGATACCGGCTTCTGCCTGACCGGGCGCACCGGCGGCTGCTAAACCCAAGGCTGCCATACCTACGCGAGCTAATCGTCTTGATTCTTTCATATGTGGACAGTCTAGCCGAAAAAAGTAGTTTTGTCCAGTTAAACCGCTCTAAATTCACAAATGGAGCGGTAATCACAAAATTGGCATTGCTGGCCTGGGGAGGGCGTAAAGTCGCCGGACAGAATTTGCTCAGCTAGGTTCAGCACCCAATCACGCGTTTTGTCTAAGGCCTGCTGAGTCACCGGTTTATCCAAAGGTTTATTTTCTTCAATAAAATAATATCCAACCTGTTGCGGTTCTTCTTTAAACACGTCCTGAATGGCCATGGCGTAAATAAACAACTGGTTGAAGTCTTTCTTTTCTTTGAACCGCCCAGTTTTATAATCCACCACATTGACCTGAACCTTTGAATCTCCCACTCCATCTACCCGGTCAATTTTACCTTTCACCGTGACGTCTTTTAGACGCAAAGAAAATCCTTTTTCCAAATACTTCACCTTGGGCCAGGCCTGATGATGGATGTTGTAAAACTCTTTTAAGGCGTTACGACCGGCTTCTTTATATTCTTGTTCAGCTTTGGGTGTAGCATACCAATCAGACTGCCATTTGTCTTCAAAAATTTGGAGGAGGTCTTTGTCTGTGGGAAGCGTAAGTTTTTCCGCCGGACCAAACAACGTGCCCTGTGAGGCTTCTGTGTTAGACCGCACACGTTTAAAAAACTCCAACAAGGTGTCATGCACGCTACGACCAAAGGAAGCTGAGTAGTTTCCGGGGGCCGGTACTTTGAGGACAAACCGGTACCGGTATTGCCAGGGACAGCGTTCATAGGCCTCAAATTGGGAGAAGCTAAACGTCTCAGGGGCATGCGACAACACCACAGCGCGTTCCGCAGGAATGGCCTGATCTTGCGCTGCAAAGGCCACCACGCCGGTTGGTTCAGCTTTGACTTCAGCCAATCCACATTCAACTAAAAACCGGCTGGGTTTTTTCTTCCGCATACCACCGTAATCTTCCGCACTGGTAAGGAATAAGTATTGTTTAGCCCGGGTACAGGCAACATAAAATAAACGACGTTCCTCTTGAAGATGCGCATCCCCGGTGGGTAAAATTTCTTGGAGCAAATCATCCGGAACAGAAATAGGTTCGTTCCGACCAACTGAAGGAAATCGTTTATCCACTAGATTGGTGACAAATACGGCTTGAAACTCCAGACCCTTGGAAGCGTGTACCGTCATGACTTTAACTGATTCCGGCCCTTCATCAATATCTACTTTCAGTGCACCAGCATCCCCAGCCTCAAGCATTAAATCTACGTTGTGTAGAAAGTATTTAACCCGCTTATCCTCAGCACTTTGTTCAAACGAGGCGATCAGTTGGAATAATTGGTTGAGTAAGACCAAATGTTGTGCCGCCTTCTGTTCCTCTTGATCCGTCATCCATTTCATCAATCCAACGTCTTGAACAATCTTCAAGACCGCCTCTCCCGCATGTTTTTCACGCACCAATTGGGAGTGCTGGGCCATGAGTGAAAGCATGCGTTCTATGGTCACACACGCTGGAACGCTCAGGCCCCCAATGGCTCGACAGTTCTTCAGCGTGTCCAACATCCCCACCGGTTTGCGGGCAGTGTAATTCAACACTGCCATCACATCTTCTGCCGCCAGCTTCCACATGGGCATGGTCAGCACGCGGTACAAAGCCAAATTGTTATGCACATTTTCCACCACGCGCAAATACGACAAAATATCCAACATAAGCGGTTTCAAAAATAATCCCGTGGAAGCTACATACTGGTAAGGAATGTTGGCCCGTTCCAACAACGGTAAAATACTTTCCGCATGATCATTCGCCCTAACCAAAACGGCAAAATCACTCCAGGTCCAGTCCGGATGTTCCTGTTTCAACTCCGCAATCTTTCTCACAATAGTATGCGCCTCACCTTCTCCGGTCATACTGCGCAAATGAAATACCTTTCCCTCACGTCCTGACTTAGCCACCAACCGTTTTTGAATCTCTAGTTTTGATTCCAAACGGTCCGGATTATTTTGCTGAATGAATTGGTAGGCTAAATCCAGAATAGGTTGCCCTGACCGGTAATTTTCTGTGAGCACGATTTGCTTCAGGTTTGGAAAATCTTTTTGGAAGTGCAGAATATTAGACACGGATGCTCCACGCCATTTGAAAATCGAATTATGTACTACTACTCCATTAGCCAAAAAGTTGTGACTTCTGGCAATCTCCAAATCATATACATTCTCCGTAGTAACTTTTTCTTGAATAGCAATAACCTTTTTATACTCAATATGATTTTTAACTTGTACGGGCAAAAAATGACCAATCACAACATTCCCTGCTGGCATACATAAAGCTTTTTTAGATTGTATATTTACTCTCCCGACATCGAAAGAGTATTCAATGTAGCCTGTTGTAATCTCTGCAACCTTTTGTGCAAAGTTTTCTAATACAGTTAAGTCAACACCTGCCTTTCTGATCCTGATTCCTTTTTTAGCTTTCTGAGTTTCAATTCCCGCTAACTTTAATTTCCGGATGATGTCTAATTGGGAAGTTTGGAACTCAACTATATGTTGAACAAGGGGTTGAGATAGAATCGAATCATTCCTCCCTTTTATTTTATGACTTCTATAGCAAAGTTTAAAATGAATCTTTAGCCGCTTGCCCCGACCTCTATTGACACTATCTAAACCAACATGATGACTATGCAAATCTACCCTCAGATCTTTTGCTAACTTTTGTATATTCTTTTCAGTGTCTATTTCATGGTATAGACGACTCAACCATTCCCCCTTAATGGCTACCCCCTCTCTTTCTTTAAAACAAACAGGCGGAATTTGATAACGCAGAACCCACAGTATTTCATAGAACTTCGCTTCATCTGGATCAGAAAATGAGCGTAAAGCTATAATTTTATCAGCACCCCTTTCTAAAGATAACCTGGTGGCCAAATCATTTGTTATTCCAATCCTCCACCCAAACAATGAACTATGCATCACATAAACATAGGTTCTACCCCCTTGATCAATTCTTGGGACGTAACAAAAAAGCTTGTGATTATCTGTAGCAGTTAATGAATGACCATCTTCTAGTTGAAATGTAAGAAATCTTGAAGTCTTTTTCTTTTTTGAACAGGCTAAAACTACGGAAGTGCTCAAACTTCCTTTCCCGACTGCAGTCAAAACCACATCGCCAGATTTAATGCTCTCAATACTTTTTTCTCCGCCGGGGATGGTTACTTTTGTTCCTACCGGGAGGCATTGGTCATCATCACCCACGGCCACCAAATTATTTTTAGGTGAAGCAATTAACTTGATCAGCTCGTATTGTGCCAAGTTGGTATCTTGAAACTCATCTACCATAATATAGCGAAATTGATCACGCAATTTTTTTAAAATAGCCGGACGTTTTTTTAGTAACTGCACGGTATGGAAAATCAGATCACCAAAGTCTAAAGCGTTTTCTGCCAGTAATAACTGTTGATATACATGGTAGGCGTGGGCTAACTCGCGAATACGTATGGCTTCATCTGCACCTGCCCGTTCTTCATCTGTTAAGGTTTGTTTTGTCCGCGCAACTTCTGCGTCTAAGTTTAGACACAACTTTTCTGCATATTCCACATATTGCTCCGGTGTAATCATCTCATCTTTCAAACGAGAAAAATGGTGAGATAACGCTTCAACAAATTTGGTCGGATTGCCTTTTGGCCGGTAGTACTCCAGGCCCAATTCCTCAATATGTTCGCGCAAGAGTAACCATTGATCCGTTTGATTCAACAATTTGAATTGATGCGGCAGGCCTATGTCCAGCCCATACTCATGGAGCAAACGTTCTCCAAAAGAATGAAATGTAGATACCCATAAATCTGTATACCCATAGGGCATCAAAGTATCTATACGCTCTTCCATCTCACCCGCTGCCTTGTCAGTAAAGGTCAGAGCTAATACCTGATCAGGAGTAGCCACCCCATCCTGAATGAGCTTGGCCAAGCGCCTGGTAATGACTGTCGTTTTTCCCGTCCCCGCTCCGGCCACCAACAACAATGGACCATTCCGGTGGCACACCGCTTCGGCTTGAGCTGAATTCAGACCGTCTAAGATTTTTTCCATACTTCCCACATACTATCAGTCCACCACTGAGAGTCAAAACAATAGAAAATAGAGTCTTTTTGGCCCAATGATTGACAAAACCATATATTTCTGTTAGGTTCCATTTAATCAAATTAATCACAACTCCATGCCATCACTTGAACACGGCGCGCCAAAATCTGAAAAAAAGGAGACTCCAGTTGTAACCAACCAGGAAATTTTGGCTCGTGGGATGACTCGGGCTGAAGATCGTACTGCTGGAGCCAAAGAAACGTTGCGTAAAGAACAAGCGGACCTGCGCGGCACTCCACAAGAACATGACTTAGATGGAGCTGTAGTGGATTTACGCTCTGCTTCCCGGAATTTACATATGGAAGTCCTGAGGACTTTGGGTGGTTTGGCTGAAAAGAAAAAAGCTCCACAAGCTCAAGCCTTAGTTCAGAAAGGTAGAGGCTTACTTGAAGCTCAGGGTCGATTTGCCCAGGCTGCATAAATCCTGTAGTCTGTTTGGCATATATGACAACTGTCGAGGCACGTGAAATTTTAGAGGCCGCAGAACTAGCTCCTGAAATCAAGGAGAAACTTTTAGATAAATTAGAAAAACACGGTTTAAGTGCCAGTGTCCAAGAAGCCATCAACAAAGCTATAGACCAAGCCGTCAAAGCGATTGAGGGCGATTTGGCCAGATTGGCTGACTTAGAAACTGACCTTCCAGATAATCCAGTTGAAGTTAGTTTTGCTCAAAAACTCATGAACCAGGCGTTTGAAAAATATGAGGATGAAGTTGATCAAATTGAACATGCCGTGCATCAGACAACCAAGTCTGCAATGAAAAAGAAGGATGCTGACAAAGTGAAGAAACTCAGGGCGCAGATCCAGGAAGAGAAATAAAAAACGCAAAAACAGCGGCGCAGGAGGAGATGGGCGAAGAAGGGTGATTGAAGCTCCCGGATGAGCCCGCTCCTCTGAGCCGCTGTTGCGGTTTTTATTTTATTCTTTTCTTTGCGCCCCAGGGATCCCACTTGTCACCGTACTTGTTCCAAAGCCTTTGGCTTTCCATTTGCGAGCAACTCGAATGGTCGCCAATTCTCTTTCAACAGCAAGTGCTGCATCTTCATAGTCGCTTGGGTTGAACTTTTCAGCCATAACCCGCACCGCGAGAGCGTGTGCGGCTTCCGCCTTTTCTAAATCCAACTCCGCAACGTGAGCAGCTTCATCAGCTAAAATTCTGACTTCTCTTCCATCTCTGATATCCACAAAGCCACCGTAGACCACAACAGCTTCTTCCTTCGCATCAGTTTTCATACTTAATTCCCCTGGTGCCAGCACACCCATTAAGGACACGTGTCCAGGGAGAATGGTGATCTCCCCTTCTTTTGTAGGTACCGTCACCTGATCAACTTCAGCGTTGATCAACGTTCGGTCTGGAGTAGTGACTTTGAGTGTCAGTTTCATGTCGCGTAATAATCGATTTACTTCACTTGATCAATGCCGCCCTTCATGTAGAACGACTGCTCCGGTTTATCATCATGTTTTCCATCCAAAATTTCCTTAAAGCCACGAATAGTGTCAGCTAGCGGTACGTATTCACCGGACACCCCCGTGAAGACCTCAGCCACAAAGAATGGTTGTGACAGGAATTTTTGAATCTTGCGGGCGCGAGTCACTAATAATTTATCATCATCAGACAACTCTTCCATACCAAGAATGGCAATGATGTCTTGTAGGTCGCGGTAGCGTTGGAGTATTTTCTGCACACCACGAGCCACCTCGTAATGTTCTTGTCCTACAATCTGAGGATCCAAGATAGTGGAAGTAGAGTCCAACGGATCCACAGCTGGGTAGATACCAAGCTCAGCCAGTGGACGAGACAAGGTCACCGTTGAGTCCAAGTGAGCAAAAGTAGTGGCTGGAGCTGGGTCAGTTAAGTCATCAGCTGGCACGTACACTGCTTGCACAGAAGTCACAGAACCTTTGGTGGTAGAAGTAATACGTTCTTGCAAGGTGCCCATTTCATTGGCCAAAGTTGGCTGATACCCCACAGCAGAAGGGATACGACCCAACAAAGCGGACACTTCAGATCCGGCTTGAGTGAAACGGAAAATGTTATCCACAAACAGCAACGTATCCTTTCCTTCTTGATCACGAAAATATTCAGCCATGGTCAGTCCAGTCAGGGCCACGCGCAACCTGGCACCTGGTGGTTCATTCATTTGTCCAAAGACCAAAGCTGTTTTGTCCAACACTTTGGAATCTTCCATTTCATGATACAGGTCGTTACCTTCACGAGTACGTTCACCCACACCAGCAAACACAGAGAAACCACCATGCTCTGAAGCAATGTTGCGAATCAATTCAGTGATCACCACAGTTTTACCCACACCAGCACCACCAAACAGACCGACTTTTCCACCTTTCATGATAGGACAAATCAAGTCAATCACTTTAATACCGGTTTCAAAAATTTCGGTTTTTTGTGATTGGTTGGAGAATTCTGGAGCGGCGCGGTGAATTGGTAAATATGTTTTTGTTTTGGTTTCACCTTTACCATCAATAGGTTGGCCTAACACGTCATACATGCGACCCAAGGTTGCCACTCCGACTGGGACAGTGATTGGTGCTCCGGTATCAGTCACTTCCATTCCGCGGCGCAAACCAGCCGTTGCACTCATAGCCACAGTTCTGACCACGTTATTTCCCAAGTGTTGTTGCACTTCCAACGTCAACACGCTCTTGTCTTCTTTAGCCACTTGCAGTGCGGCGTAAATGTTAGGCACCTTTTTTTCAAACAGAACATCTATCACCGGACCTATAACTTGTTCTATTTTTCCTGTATTCATAAGTTTAATTTTCTAGTGCGAGCCGACCTGCCGAAATTTCAGCAATTTCTTGGGTGATACCGGCTTGCCTGGCCTGGTTATAAGTTAAGTTTAAGTCATTAATCATGTCAGAAGCCGCGTCTGTGGCGTTACGCATGGCCACCATACGGCTGGATTGTTCACTCGCAACTGATTCCAACAACGCTTGAAATACTTGCACCTCAACCAAACGCGGAATAAGCGTGTTCAGAATTCCTTCTTGTCCCGGTTCAAAGATATATTCGCTCCAATTTCGATCTGCAGGAGATGGCGGCAGCGCAAGGGGAGATGCGCGAAGAAGGGTGTTTGAAGCTCCCGGATGAGCGCGCTCCCCCGAGCTGACGACATCTCCGCTGGTCTCCAAAATCGCAGCGGAGAAAGGTAACAAGGTTTTGATGGTCGGAACCTGAGTCAATGAGCTTTTGAAGTCAGTATAAGCAACCACCACTTCATCCACTTCACCGGACTGAAACCATTGCATAACTGACGAGGCCACTGGCCGCAAAGCAACAGAAGAAGGTTTGTCACCAAGAGACACATAGGTTTGATCCAGTGTCAGGCCTAAGCGACGCAAAGAGTTCTGACCCTTCTTGCCAATCGTAATTAATTTCACCTTGACTCCAGCAGATTGTTTGACCTTCATCCATTTACTAACCTGGCGCAAGAGTTGAGCGTTCATAGCTCCACACAAACCACGGTCAGAAGTGTAGACAATCAATAAACTAGCTTTGACTTCACGTTTTACAAACAACGGATGTTCTAACACATCAGAGGACTGAGCCAAACGTTGCACCACTTCCCAACCTAAGCCAGCATAATCACGGGAGGCCAGTGCTTTGGCCACCGCTTTACGCATTTTGGAAGCTGAAACAGCCTCCATAGCTTTGGTCACCTGCCTGGTGCTCTGAATAGACTTGATCCGTTTTTTGAGAATTTGAAGTCCGCCAGCCATATTACTTACTCCACACTTGCTTAAAGTCCTCAATCAATTTTTTCACTTTGTCTGCAGTTTCATCACTCCAATCACCACTTTCCACTTTTTCCACTAACTCACGAGCGGATTGATCAACATATTCCGTCATTTCATTTTCAAAACGACGAACGCTGTCTACTTCTACATCATCCATGAATCCGTTAGACACAGCGTATATGGCCAACACTTGATGCGCCACAGAAGCTGGTTGGTATTGATCTTGTTTCAAGATTTCAATGGTGCGTTTACCGCGCTCTAGCTGCTTTTTGGTTGCCTCATCCAAGTCAGACCCAAATTGGGCAAAAGCGGCCAACTCACGGTATTGAGCTAAGTCTAAACGTAATTTTCCAGCTACTTTTTTCATAGGCTTGAGTTGGGCTGCTGAACCTACACGAGACACAGACAAACCTACGTTCAAGGCTGGACGAATACCTTGGTAGAACAAGTCTGACTCCAAGTAGATTTGACCGTCAGTAATGGAAATCACGTTGGTTGGAATATAGGCAGACACGTCACCGGCTTGAGTTTCAATAATTGGTAAGGCAGTGATGGAACCTCCACCAAATTCTTTGGCTCGACGGTTAGCCCGTTCCAACAAACGAGAGTGAGCATAGAAAATATCACCCGGGTAGGCTTCACGACCCGGTGGACGACGTAAGATCAAAGAGATCTGACGGTAGGCCCAAGCATGCTTGGACAAATCATCATATACAACCAATACATCTTTCCCTTGGTCCATGAAGAATTCAGCTATAGCTACACCGGCGTATGGAGCAATATATTGCAAGGAAGCTGGGCTAGAAGCTGGAGCGTTCACCACTATAGTGTAGTCCATAGCTCCGGTCTCTTGCAGTTTGGCCACAATCCGAGCGGTCTTAGATTCCTTTTGACCTATAGCTACGTAAATACAAATCAGGTCTTTCCCCTTTTGGTTGATGATGGCGTCTATAGCAATGGCCGTTTTACCAGTTTGCCGGTCACCAATAATCAACTCACGTTGACCACGACCAATTGGGATCATGGCGTCTATAGCTTTGATACCCGTTTGTACCGGTTGATCCACTTTTTGACGTTGAATAACACCAGGTGCAATACGTTCTACTGGATAGAATTCCTTGGATGAGATAGCTGCTTTTCCATCCAAAGGCATGCCTAAAGGATTGACCACGCGACCAATCAAGGCATCAGACACCGGAACAGACAAAATACGATTGGTTCGTTTGACCGTTTCACCTTCACGGATGGTAGAAAAATCACCCAACACCATAGCGCCCACTTGTTCTGACTCTAAGTTCAACACCACTCCATACGCACCGTTGGCAAATTCAATCATTTCATCTGCCACCGCTTGGGTTAGTCCAGATAATTTGGCCACGCCGTCTCCCACTTCAATCACGGTTCCCACTTCTGCTTTATCCACCGTAGCGGCAAAGCTAGAAATGTGTTGTTTAAGCGAGTCTAATATTTTTTCTTTATCCATAGTTCTCTACCGAAAGTTTCAATTTTGCTAATTGTGTACGAATTGAAGCGTCGTACACGGTATCCCCTATTTTGAGCACGGCTCCACCAAGTAAGTCTTGGTCCTGGTGCGTCTCTAGTTCCACACGTTTACCCACAGCTTGAGAAACGGCCTGCTCAACTTGTTTTTTTAAGTGGTTCGTTACCTCTACTGGACTAGTAAACTTCGCTTTAACCAATCCTTCTTTCTCATCTAAAAGCGTCTCTAGGGCTCGCAAGATTTGAGGCAAATGTCGTCTCAGTCTGTGCCGCACCAGTTGCTCCGCAAATACCTGAATGACTAGGTCCTGCTCTTGCGAGCTTTCCAAAGCTTTGAATAATTGTCTGGCGAGTTGCCCCGGGGATACGCGCTTCATACGGTTCCTATTTCCTTCAAAGTCTCACTCACCAAGCGAGCATGATCTGTATCAGTCAGCTCACGTTTGACTAACTTCTCTGCAATAGTCACCGCAATTGAGCCCAATTCCTTTTCCGCTTGCTTCATGGCCTTCACCTTTTCCGCAGCAATTTCTTGTTTGGCTTTGGTCACTAGCTGCTGTACCTCCCCTTTTGTTTTGTCCATTTGTGCCTGTCTATTCATTTCGATTTTCTTCTGTGCCTCCTGCAAAACCACCTGTGCTTCCTTCTTTGCCTGAGCCAAAACTTTGGACTTTTCCTGCTCCATTTCCACTTTCAACTTTTCCACTCTGTCCGCGTCTTTTAAACTCTGATCAATTTTGTTTTCCCGGTCATGCAGCAACTTCAAGATGGGTTTGTAAGCAAACTTCCATAAGACCAAAAGCACAATGGCAAAGTTAACCGCTTGCGCAATCAACAGTTTCCAATCGATCCCAAATTTTTCTATGAATTCCATGCTAGACAAATTTCAGGATCAGGGCAATCACCAAGGCGTAGATGGCAATAGCTTCTGTGAAAGCCATACCAATCAACATAGGCGCAATGACCTTTTTAGCAGCTTCCGGATTGCGGCCAATGGCTTCCATAGCTTTGGCACCAATAAATCCAATGCCTAAACCGGGACCTAGGGCGGCAATACCTATAGCGAGGGCTGGGGCTAATGATTCCATACAATAAATTAAAACGAATAAGTTAATTAATGAGCAGGAACTTCTTCCTTATGCTCTTTTTGTTCTTCATGCTCCTCTTCATCATGGCCAATAGTAGCCACTTGTAAGAAGACTAAAGCGAGTGTAGCAAACACAAACGCTTGGATGAAGCCCACAAAGAGTTCAAGGAAATAAAACGGAACAGGTGCAACATACGCTACCAAGCTGGTAACGACCAGAAGCAAGACTTCACCAGCAAATACATTACCGAATAACCGGAAGGAGAAGGAAATGATCTTAGACACTTCACCCACCAACTCAAGCAAACCAATAAACACATCAATTACCCCAAGCGGCCTTGGGATAGGAAAACCTTTTTTAATGGTAAATAATTTATGCAACTGAATAAATTTCCCCCAGTGTTGGAAAAAACCTAAGGCGGCAATACCAAAGGTGTGGGTGGCAATCACCGTGATGAGAGAAATAGCTAAGGTCATATTCAAATCAGCCGCAGAACTTCTCAAATAGGGCACAAACGTCATGACTCCGTGAATTTCTTCATAAAAACCAATAGAACCAACTCCAGGCAGCAGGCCAAGGTAGTTAGACACAAACACAAACAAGAATATGGTGGTGACTAGCGGAAAAAATTTGACTGATTTTTTCCGGTCACCGGTAATGGAATCAGCTAAATCAAGTAACCAAGAAATAATAATCTCTACAATATTTTGCAATCCCTTAGGACTCATCTTTAGACGAGCACTAATGACCAAGGCCAAACCAATTAAAATCACAGAAGTCACACCGGCATGCAACAAACTATTCGTTACAGCAAAACTCCCAAGGTGAAAAACGGGTTCTGCGGCGAGAGAAATTTGAATCATTATTTCAGCAACTGTTTAATTTTGTGTGCCACCAAGAGTGTAGAGAGAATCACGGCTAAAACCATCCCAACCAACAAAAACTTAGGTGAGGCAGTATAGCGTTGGTCCAGCCAGTGCCCTCCCCACGCTCCTCCCACCAGGGGCAACGCTATTTCAAAACCAAGCTGACCTACCAGGCGCATTGAATCAGCCCAAGACGGTTCTTTATCCATACTCTGTCAAGTTTACGCGTTCCCAGTCTACGGAGTACGGGATTTTGTGTCAACCCAGCCAAAATTTTTGGATCATTTTTTTTCCCGGCGTCAAGCCCCTTTTTGCCTTGACATGCTGTATAAAACTCGCTTTTAGGCCATTTGACAAGGAGATTCGTATTCCTAATACTACTTGACAGTTGTCTGATAAAATTCGATTTGCGGGAGGAGTTATAATTCTCAATTATGTTTCAGTTGCTCAAAAAAAGCCTCTTAAACGGGGTAGTGACCAAAAAAAAATTCGCTCAGGAAGCCGCTGTTCCAAAAGATATTGAACTGCTGCGTGGGGAGTTAAGTCAAAAAATAAAACGGCTGATTGGCCGTTCTTTGCATATCCGTGAGGTTGATCCGGGTTCCAGCAACGCGGAAGAGGTTGAAGTGAATATGTTGGCCAACCCCTACTATGATATGGAACGCTATGGTATTCATGTGGCTGCTTCGCCTAGGCACGCAGATATGTTGTTAGTCAGCGGTCCGGTCTCACGAAATATGGAAGAGGCCTTAAAACGTGCGTATAACGCCATGCCAACACCTAAAATTGTGGTGGCTTTTGGAGATAACGCTAAAGACGGTGGTATTTTTAAGGGTTCTTACGGAATTGTTGGTGGCGTGGATGCGGTCTTGCCTGTGGATATCTGGATTCCTGGAAACCCACCAACCCCTTCAGATCTGTTGGCCGGACTCTTGGCTGCCGTTGACCGTCTGGCCGCTAAAACAACCTCTGTATGATACAGGTTGGGAGCTCAAATCTGGCACTTTTTACCACCAGTCTAGGCATCTTAGTGGCGTCTGGGGCGTTTGCTTTGGTATGTAGCCGTGCCCAAGTGTTGTCCCGCTGGGTGAGTGGTTGGGGAGGCGTGGTAGGAGGCGTGGTCTTAGCTCTGGTTGGATATACAGCCTTACATCAAGCCGCTCAAGACAAAGCCTTTTCTCTTCCCTATTTCCTCATTTTTGGCCAAGGATCTATCCATATAGATGCCTTTTCTGGCCTATTTTTGCTACTTCTGGGTGGTATAGCCGCTGTTACTAGCTTATACGGAATTGGGTACGCCAAGCTCTATATTGGCCACCATAGTCTTGGCTGGCTAGGAGCCATGACCAACTGGTTTATTGCGTCTATGGCCTTGGTCTTAGTGGCCTCCCATGCTCTTACTTTCTTATTTGCCTGGGAAATCATGGCGCTCACTTCGTTTGCGCTGGTGGTGTACCAACACTCCCACGCCAAAGCCCGACCAGCCGGATTTATCTATGCCATTATGACGCAGATTGGCACCGCATTCTTGATGGCCGTGTTTATTATTTTCTCATATAACAGCGGATCTCTGTTTTTTAACGATTGGACGGGCGTGGGCGGATTTCTGACCCCGGGCATGGCCACCTTTGCTTTTATCCTCTTAGTTTTAGGCTTCGGAACAAAAGCCGGCTTAGTCCCCATGCATATGTGGTTGCCGGAAGCACACCCACAAGCCCCGTCGCATATTTCCGCCTTGATGTCCGGAGTGATGTTAAAAGTAGCGGTGTATGGCTTCTTCCGCGTATTTGGTTTAAGCATGTTGGAAGTCATGTCTCCCTGGTGGGGGCTGTTGGTCATGGCCTTAGGTGGAATTTCTGCTTTGGTGGGCGTGTTTTATGCCATTGAACGCCGCGACATGAAAAAAGCCTTAGCCTTCTCTTCTATAGAGAATATTGGAATTATTTTTATTGGCTTGGGTGCGGCTATGTATTTTACCTCAATTGGGAAACCGGCCATTGCCCACGTAGCAATTATTGCTGCGTTGCTGCATACGGTAAATCATGCGGTGCTTAAATCGTTATTATTCTTGGGTGCGGGGAGTGTGTATTTTTCCTTCCACACCAGGTCTATGGATTTACTAGGTGGGGTGGCCAAAGTATTGCCTCTGACTTCCATGATCTTCTTGGTTGGTGCAATTGGGTTAATGGGCCTTCCTCCACTCAGCGTATTTGCCTCTGAGTGGCTCATGCTACAAACGTTGTTACAGGGTTTTATGACCGGAAGTATGGGAGCGCGCTTTATCTTTCCTCTTATTTTAGGAGCCCTGGCTTTTGCCGCAGGCTTAGCCTTTGTGGTCTTCACCCGTATGTTTGGAATTGTGTTCTTAGGCCGGAACCGGACACCCCATGACGCTGGTATTCCTACACCGGCTAAAACTCCTTTGTCTATGCGTATTTCTATGCTGGTCTTGGCGGCAGGTGCCTTAGGCATCTCGCTTGGCATGGGTGAGGTCCTAGATACACTGGCACGTCTACCTAAATTTTGGGGGATCACAAAACAAGCGGCTGGATCAAACGTTATTGACCTACTGGAGCCACTAACCACCCTCAGCTATCAAGCACAGCTCACTGGAACAGTCTCATTTGGAAACAGCGCTTGGACGGTTCTGGTATTTCTGCTTGGCTTGATGCTACTGGCTTGGATTATCTTGAAATTAGTGGGAGGGAAAAACAGAGTGGTCAAAGGCCCGTCTTGGGATTGCGGTTCTCCCCTAAATGAACGCATGCAATATTCAGGCCTTGGGTTTACCAGCCCTGTGCGGCATGCCTTGCGCTATTTCTTGCGTCCTAAAGAACAAGTCCATGTGACCAAAGGGCAGGATAACTTTTACTTCTGGCATGTCCGTTCATATTCAGTCCACACGTTGGCCTTCTTTGATGACTATGTGGTCAGACCCATCACCCGGTTTTCCATTCGCTTAGGCAACTCCGTAAAAAAAGTACAATCCGGTCACATCTATAGTTACCTCACTTACATGATGCTGGCGTTAATTGCTCTCCTGTTGTTAGCCAAAACGATATGACTCAGACAACACAAGCCATTCTGATTTCTCTCGCTCAAGGTCTGCTGCTGCTGACCGTTGCGCCTCTGGTCACGGGGGTTATACGTAAAGTCAAAGCTCGTCTGCAAGGACGCGTTGGCGCTCCCTTGCTCCAGGGATACCGAGATATTCTCAAATTTATCCGTAAAGATGCTGTGGTGTCTGATGTGACCTCCTGGGTGTTTAAACTCGCCCCATATATGGTGTTTGGAACCACCGCAACAGCTGCATTTTTACTTCCAAACGTCACCAACCTTGGCGCTCAGGCTGATATGATTTTTGTCGGTTTTATTCTGGTCCTGGGTACTGCTTTCTTGGTCCTGTCCGGCTTGGACGCAGGGACGACCTTTGGAGGCATGGGTTCTTCTAGAGAGGCCATGATCAGCGCCTTGGCTGAACCAGTCTTTATTACTGCCTTGTTTGCTTTAGCCTTGACCGGAGGATCTACCTACCCTGGGGAAATAATCAGTCATGTCTTAGGCACCCCACATGCCTGGTTAGACCCAGCCTTGATTTTGGTCTTCTTGTCTTTTTTCCTCATCACCCTGGCGGAAAATGCCCGTTATCCCTTTGATAACCCAACCACACACTTAGAGCTCACCATGGTACATGAAGCCATGATCTTGGAAAATTCCGGAAAAAACCTGGCCTTAATGGAGATTGGGAGTATGACTAAACTCACGGTGATGTTGAGCATTTTGGCTAGCTTAGTTGTGCCTTGGGGCATGGCTACGGAGTGGACGTTAAGCGCAGTGTTGCTTGGGACAGTCCTCTGGTTAGGAAAAGTGTTCATCTTAGCTATCCTCATTGCCTTGGTGGAGTCTTCTATGGCTAAAATGCGCTTGCTCAGAGTACCGGCACTCCTGGGTATGGGCTGGGTGGTGGCCATGATTGCCCTAGTAACTCAACTCTTTGCAAGCTTATGATAACTGACTTTATTCAATGGTTTACCGGTTTAGTTCTGTTTATTACCTTGATCATGCTGGTCAGGCCAATCTTTAGATCACAAGTCTACTTATATATTGGACAGGCCGCGCTAGTTGGCATCATTACCATCCTTGTGGCGGTGAACTTAGGACAACAACACCTGTGGCTGACCGCTTTACTCACCATTGGAGTAAAGGCTGTGGCTATCCCCTGTGGATTGCTCCTGTTGTTGAAGCGTCTGAAACCGGCCCTGAAAGCCCCAACGGTCATTAACCCGGCGCCAATCGCCTTAATTGGCGGCTTACTGATTGTGTTCTCCTACTTTATTGTCCAGCCCGTTGCTTCAGTTATTTCACCCCATGGTGAGTGGCAGTTGGTGGTGGCCATGTCTTTGATCTTCTTGGGCTTCCTGATGGTCATTTCACAACGCGCAGCTTTGAGTCAGATGGTTGGCTTTCTAGTTTTGGAAAACGGTGTATTCTTGTTAGCCATAGCCACAACGTTAGGCTTACCGGCGGTGGTGGAACTAGGCCTATTGGTAGATGTGGTCTTAGGCATTACCATTCTCTCTCTGTTGACCGCCCGGATGAATACACTCATGCACTCCACAGATACAGAAAAATTAAGTGAGTTGAAGGAAGACTAATATGACACTTGTCTACTGGTTATATCTGATTGCTCCACTGGTTGCCGCGCTGGTGTGTTTGGCCACACGGAAACGGGTCATCTTTGAGACAGCCACTTTAGCTTCAAGTCTGGTGTCTATTGGGAGTATGTATTTCTTGTACCGGGAGGTGGTGAGTGTAGACCAAAGTCTGGGGTTGTTTGGTGATTTGTTATACATTGATCCCCTGTCATTCTTCTTCTTGGCGTTAATTGCGTTCATTGGTTTCTCCGTCACTTTGTACTCTATTGGGTATGTGAAAACAGAAGAGGCACAACAGGAAATGGACGCCAGACAGGTGAAATTGTATTACGTCTTGTACAACGTCTTTTTGTTGGCCATGAGTTTAGCTGTGAGTAGCAACAACTTAGGCTTACTCTGGGTGGGTGTTGAAGCAACAACCTTAGCTAGCGCATTCTTAGTTGGCATTTACAGACACAAACAAAGCATTGAGGCCGCTTGGAAGTACGTCATCATGAGCTCGGTAGGCCTGACCTTAGCCTTGGCCGGAACAGTGCTGCTCTACTTCTCTGGGTTAAACGCCGGAGGAGAAGAAGCCAGCACACTCCTGTGGACACACTTACACAGTTTAGGCAGTGAGTTAAACCCTGAATTAGTCAAAATTGCCTTTGTCTTCTTGTTGATTGGATACGGCACCAAAATTGGTTTGGTGCCTATGCACACGTGGTTGCCAGATGCGCATGGTAAAGCTCCTACTCCAATCAGCGCACTCCTTTCAGCTGTGTTGCTCAACGTAGCGTTATTTGCTCTGATTAGGGTTAAAATGATTTCAGACTTATCCGTAGGCACAGAATTTACCGGAACATTACTGTATATTTTAGGTTTCTTGTCTGTAGGGATTGCTGCTCTGTCTTTGCTCAGACAGAACAACTACAAACGTTTGTTTGCCTATAGTTCCATAGAGAACATGGGTTTGATTGTGATTGGCTTAGCGCTCGCCACCCCGCTTGGTGTCTTTGCCGCTTTATTCCAAGTCATTAACCATTCTATTGCCAAAAGTTTTTCTTTCTTTGCCGCCGGAAATGTGCTCCTAAAATACCAATCAACCAAAATCCCCAACATTTCAAATTTAATGAAGGTTATGCCCATGACCGGCCTAGCTCTTATGCTGGCAGCCGTGGCCATGACCGGATTCCCCCCGTTCAGTATTTTCCTGAGCAAGTTTAGTTTACTCTGGGGGCTCAGTGACGCACCTGGGTGGATGCTCTGGCTGCTCTTGGGCCTGTTGGTCATTGTCTTTGTCGGATTCTTATACAACCTCATGCGCTTGGTGTTTAACCACAAACCGGTATCAGACACAACGGATGACAATGGTCACGTTCATACTCCGGAAGGTGTACGCATTTCAGCTTGGAACAGTGCGGCTATGATCTTAAACGGAACGCTCATGCTGGGACTTGGCCTCATGCTGCCGTTGGGCCTTACCGTATACCTGGCTAAATTAACCGAACTGGTATTAAACTACTAACTCTATGACACTGGTTGACCAACTCAACAAAACCTTAGCGGATTGGCCGCACTTGGCTCAAAGTATTGAGCAGAACGGTGACCGTTACCAATTCACCGTTCCCGTTGAGACGTGGTACCAAGTGGCTTCAGCCGTGAAGCGAACCTTCACCCACGCCCGCGTGTCTAATTACTTTGCTACGGACGAACGTGTTCAGAGCAAGGGGTTTGGACTGTACTTGATCTGGTCAGTAGACGCAGAAAAATCGATCTTGATCCTACGTACAGTTGTTCCGGAACAATCATCTGAATACCACAGCCTCGCCGCCCTGTCTGTAGCTGCCGCCAGGTATGAGCGGGATATTTGGGATATGTTTGGTTTGATTCCCTCCAACCACCCAGAACTAAAATCTGTCATTGCTCACAGTGATTGGCCGACGGACTTTTTTCCTTTACGCAAAGATGTGGCTTGGAACGCTCCGGTCAAACGCACGCCTGACGCCAGACCATATCCATTTAAACGCTATGAGGGTGAAGGAATATATGAGGTTCCGGTGGGCCCCATTCACGCTGGTGTGATTGAACCAGGCCATTTCCGTTTCCAAGTGGCCGGAGAACCTATTCAGAACTTAGAAATTCGTCTTGGCTGGAAACACCGGGGGGTGGAAAAATTGTTTGAACACCTACCCCAGGACAAGTGGCTCCATTTAAGTGAACAAATCTCTGGCGACAACAGTATAGCCCACTCCGCAGGGCTGTGTGCTGCTGTAGAAGATGCCGCGGGTGTGACTATTCCCATCAGAGCCCAATGGTTGCGCATGATTTTCCTGGAGCTAGAGCGGGTGAACACTCACTTGCATGACCTGGCCAACATGAATGTTGGTATTGGTTGCAATTTTGGCGCTTCCCAACTCTGGCGCTTACGTGAACAATTACTTGAACTCAACCGTGAGCTGACGGGAAGTCGATTTTTACGGGGAGTAAATACTCTAGGCGGGGTGAAACAAGACCTTACCCAAGACCAGCAACACCGCTTGCTGGCTGAGCTCAAACGCATTGCTGCAGAAATGAATGAGATTCTAAAGATTGTTTTGGCCATGCCTAGTGCTCTTGACCGCTTGGAAACAACCGGCCTATTGAAGAAACAGGTGGCTGAAGATTTAGGAGTTGTTGGGGTTGGAGCCCGGGCTTCAGGCATACATATTGATGCCAGACGAGACTTTCCCACCTGGCAATACGCCAAAATCCAATTTACCGTTCCAGTCAGAAAAGAAGGAGATGTGCTGGCTCGCTTCCTTCTGCGCCGGGATGAATTGCTTGAATCCATTCACATCATAGAACAGTGCTTGTCGGGCTTAAAACAAGCTGGCGAAATACAAACGAGCGTAGACCTTAACCCGAATAGTTTTGGTTGGAGCTGTGTGGAATCAAATAGGGGTGAATTACAGTATGTGGTGATGACTGATTCTCAAGGTAAAATTAACCGGGTAAAAATCAGAGACGCCGGCTTCCACAACTGGGATGCTCTGGCCTGGTGTGTATTAGGTAATATCATTCCTGATTTCCCCCTGTGCAATAAATCCTTCAACCTGTCTTACTCAGGACACGACCTGTAAGTTCAACATTTTTTCGTCTTTTTTCCTCAAAGCATGGAGTTTTTTGGCTGTGCGATTCTTGGACAAGGCTAGGCCAATGTAATATCCGGAGGTAAAGTGCGGGAGGAGCACGTAGTCCGCGCCTTGTTTATACAGTACTTCAGCTTCTCGCTCTGTTTCTGCCCGTAAAATAACTAAGGGGTGACGTCTCAGCTTCCGAATTTTTTCTAACAGTAACACATTGTCTTCAATATCTGGGCTGGTTGAGATGACTAATTCTGCTTGACCAAACCTAGCTGCTTCAAAAACTTCTGGGTCACTAATATCTCCAAATAAAGTTTTATATCCGCGTTGTTTTAAATGCTGTATTAATTCAGGGTCAAAATCTATGACCAAGGCTTCCTCCATGGGTAGGTTAGCCAAAATACTTTGGCCAGTCCGGTGAGCGCCAATCAAGATAATTGGCTTCTTAATTTTCTGTGTTGACCAATGCGGTTCCTTGGTCACCTTTCTTTCAAACACAGATAAAAGGCTGGAAAGCTTGTTGGCCACTTTATCTGCGTACATCATTTCATACGTGGAAAAAGTAATAGTCAAAATAGCTACAGCGGTCACCAGGCTCACCACTTGGTTTGAGATATGTTCAAGTTGCAAGCCTAACGCAACCAAAATTAAACTGAACTCAGACACCTGTCCAAGAGTTACACTGGTCAACCAGCTGGTTCGTTTTCTATACCCCAAGAAGCCCATAATTCCCATGACGGCTAACGGTTTGCCTATCAGTACAAATAGGGTGAGTGTGAGAATGGGAACAAACAACCCCTGAAAGTCAGCATAGATTAAGGAGGAGCCAAGGATGACAAAGAAGATGAGGAGAAAAAAGTCGCGCAAAGCTCCTATGCGGTGAGCAATCTGCATGTGTTCTGCGCTTTGGGCCAAGGCGACACCAGCCAAAAAGCCTCCAATTTCTAAAGAAAATCCTAGTTGGTGCACTGCGCCCACCACTAGAAATAACCACGCTAAGCTGACCACAAAGACTAATTCGGGAGAACGCCCAATTGAGCGCATCAGCGGTGGCAACAAAAACCGTCCAATCAAGAAAATACACATGAATAACAGAATTCCAAAACCAATAGTGGTCAAGGCTTGCGTCACCTGAACGGCTGATTCGGTTAAAAAGCTAGTCAGGAAAAACAGAGTCAAAATAGCCACCGCGTCTTGGACCAATAACACCCCAACACTGATTTTTCCATACAGACTATTTACGTCCTTTTTATCCGAAAGATACTTCACTACAATAATAGTGCTGGAGAAGGTCAAAGCTGCACTGATGTAGGCAGACTCAAGTAAGCTGAAGCGGAAGATCAGGGCAATCCCCAAGGCAATCAGGGCGGTTAACATAATCTGCGCTAGCCCAACTATGATGGAAGCCTTGCCTACCACCTTGAGTGAAGCATAATTCATCTCCAATCCAACCAAGAACAGGAGAAACATAATACCTAGATCTGAAAAGATTTGAAATGTTTCTTTGTCCGGAAGCTGGAATAATCCAAATAAGCCTATGCAAGCTCCGGTCGCTACATACGCCAAAATTAACGGTTGTTTAAATAGACGAAGAATAATTCCCAACACAGCAGCCAAGCCCATGACCACGGCTAATTCTGAAATCCCTCCTGGCATAAGTCAACGTTGTTGTTTAATGACTGTTTCTTGCCTTTGCTTAGTCTTGACAATGCTCTGCGGACCAACTACTCCACGGAAAGAAGTCAGGGGATAGATGGTTGAACCCTGACCAACAATTGATCCGGGGTTTAACACAGAATTACAACCAATCTCACAATCATCCCCTACAAACGCTCCGCATTTGGTCAGACCGGTAGGAAAAGCACCCTCCAGGGTTTGGATGACAATCTCGCCCACCGGAATTTTTAAGTTTGATAAAATGGCGCCGGCGCCTAAGTGGCTACGGAATCCCAAAATACTGTCACCTACGTAATTAAAGTGAGCAATAGCGGTTTGATCCATCACCACAGCGTTCTTAATCTCAGAAGAATTTCCAACCACTACTTGATTGCCAATGAGAACCCAGCCCCGAATATAAGCTCCAGCCCGAATCACACAATTTTCACCAATAATAGTTGGACCGTAAATGACGGCTCCATGTTCTATGATAGTTCCGGCCCCAATTTGCACATCAACCCCTATAAACGGTTGGCCAACCAGTTGTCCCAAGTTTTTTGGTTGTAATGTTCTGCAAATATATGCTTCTATTTTTGGCAATACTTCCCAAGGGTAAGTGACCCCGTCAAACAAATCCTCCCACTCCCATCCGGCTATGTCATATAAATCTTCTAACTTGAGCATATCAGTCGCCTTGTTTGAGTAAATGCACTTGGTCCATAGTAGAAGACAACTTCTGGTGATCCAACTGCACTTGCTCCAGCATGCCACCAGCATTCTTCATGTGTCTAGCCAAAACAGCCAAGTCATCACCAAATCTAGTCATGTCTTTTTGTGCCGCTTGTAACACCTGAAAAATGTTACGTGCGTTTTCTTCCATCTTTTTCCCAGCTAACCCAATCAACAACACTTTCAAAAAGTAAAAAAAGCTATTGGGGGAAACCAACAAAACTTTCTTTTCTTGGGCAAACTGATTCAAATCCGTATCGTCTCGAATAATTTCGTAATACACGGCTTCGGAAGGAATATACATGAGAGCAAAATCCACAGTCCCCTCTTCCGGCAAAATATATTTTTTAGAGATGTCCGTAATGTGTTTCTTCACATCCTTCTTAAACTCGCGTAAATGCCCAGCATGCTCCTCTTCCGTGGCTGATTTAGCAGCACGAATAAAATTCTCCATGGGGAACTTAGAGTCAATGGAAATAAAGCCTTGATCTGTTTTGAGTAAAGCGTCAACCGTTTGTCCATTCTTAAATTTATATTGCACTTCAAAGTATTGTCGGGGAAAATGCTGTGACAATAAGTCATGCATGATTTGTTCGCCTATGTTTCCGCGCAACTTGGGTGAACGAAGAAAATCTTGCAAGTCTTTCATCCCCCGACCAATCTCTGACATAGTCCCCAACTCTTTATTCATGGCGCCAATCACGCTGGCAGCCTTATCCAAACGGGTATTAATACCTTCGTTAATGGTGTCCAAACGTGTTTGCATACCCTGAACATTTTGGTTCAACAACATAACTCCTTCAGATGGGCCTAATTTTTGCTCCAAACCTTTCAGGCGTTTCAACAGCAACGCAAAGGCCGCCAAGACTACCCCGGCAACCAACAAAATGACAACCAAAAGGATCCAATCCATGCTGAAATTATACAGAAAAAAGGAAATTCTGGCTACCCTGAGAGTAGATCAACTTTCAACCGTTTAACTTAAATAATTTACGTGTATTTTCCTCTGTCTGCTGACACACCAGGTCAAAAGAGATTCCTTTGATTTTCGCCACTTGTTGCGCCACAAACTCCACATACGCTGGCTCGTTACGTTTCCCCCGGTATGGCACCGGAGCAAGATATGGACAGTCAGTTTCTACCAATAATCTGTCCAGCGGAACACGTTTTACGGCCTCAGCTAGATACTCAGTCTTAGGAAAGGTAATAATTCCGGTAAACCCTACATATAAACCAGCGGCGACCAACCGCTCGACCGTATCAGCGTCGCCGGTATAACAATGTACCACTCCCCTCACCTGCCCACGGTATTTTTCCACAATCTTGAGAAAATCATCATACGCTTCCCGGCAATGAAAAATATTTGGTTTCTTCACTTGCAAGGCTAAACCGATTTGCTGCTTCAACACATCCTTTTGCAGCGTAATGTATTCCTGTTTTTTCCCCGCGTCCTCCGGGAGACGGTAATAATCCAAACCACATTCCCCAATGGCAACTACCTCTGGTCGTTGAGCTAATCCCAAGTAAGCCATGTGATCAAACCGTTCTTGGCGGGTGGTGAAAGAAATTTTTTCTCCATCAATCACATCCTCTTCTACGTGGTCCTCAGCCAAGTGAGTTGGGTGGAGGCCAACTGCGGCCCAGACTCCATCTGCTGAAAATTCTTGAGCCACTTCCACACTTCTGCGACTGGTCGAAAGTTGAGAACCTACATTCATCACGCCAACGCTGGCTTCATGTGCTCGTTCAATCACCTGATGCCAGTCGTCCTGAAAGGGACGGAAATTCACATGGGCGTGTGAATCTATGAGTTTCCATTTCATAAGAGATACTTTTGCACTGTTGAGGGTAAGGCTCCGGCCAGGAGACTTCCAGCAGAAACAAGGACTTTAGCCCAAGGTTGGGTAATCAATTTTTCTAAAATAATTGAGTTGACTAAAAATGCAATCAGAGCAGCTGCCATCCCGTGGGTGACAAAACTGAGGCCGGCACCCAACAGGCGGTTAAATGTCTTCACGAAGGGGATAATAAAACTGATTTTGGCAAATTTATCTATAATCAAAGCCGCTACGCCCCCCAGCTTGGTCACCACCAGAACCACTCCGAGTGAGGACAAGACTGAACCCCACGCTCCTCCTCCGGCCCATTCAGCTACCGCGCCGCCGTAGTGTTTAGATACCCACAAAGAGGCCAAGAACCCCAGAAGGTTTCCGGCGGTAAAAATAAATCCGGCCCGCCAACCAATCAAAATGGCTATCCCCAACCAGACCAATAAAATCCATTCAAACCATGTCATGGGGTTGTTGTTTCTTCTTCAGGCAATCTTGGGAATAACGGTTCGGCTTTGTGAATCACATCTTGACCCAGGGCGTGTTGAATCTTGTGAGCCGTTTCCGGCATAAAGGGAGTGAGCGCCGTGGCTACAGCTTCTAAATAGATGACTAACTGATATAACACTTGGTGTAAGCGGTCCGTATCAAATTTGGCCAAGACCCAGGGCTTTTCTCGTTCAATTAACCCGTTACCCTCATCTAGAATATGCCAAACTTTTTCCAAAGCCAGATCAAAACGTAAAGTTTCTATTAACTGAGAAATCACTTTCAAATGTGCTTCCGAATGAATGACTGCAATGTCTGGATTGATTTGAATTTTTGGATCCAACTTCCCGGCAAAGTATTTCTCAATCATGGTGGTAGTGCGGGAAAGTAAATTGCCTAAATCATTAGCCAGATCAGCTGTATAGCGGTCCCGAAATCTGCGGTGTGAAAAGTCTCCGTCCCGTTCAAACGGAATTTCTCTGAGCAAAAAGTAACGCACCGGTTCAACGCCATACTGTTCAACCAAAGCTACGGGATCAAGCACATTGCCAATCGATTTACTCATCTTCTGCCCGTCCACAGTAATCCAACCGTGTACCGCGACTTGATTTGGCAGTTCCAATCCGGCACTCATCAGCATGGCTGGCCATAAGGCGGAGTGAAAACGGTTTATTTCTTTACCCACAATTTGCACATTGGCTGGCCACCAGTTGTTCCAGTCGCCCTCAGGATAGCCAACTCCGCTCAAGTATACGGTCAAGGCATCAAACCACACATACATCACTTGCCCAGGGTCGTCTGGCACCGGAACACCCCAGCTCAAAACGTCTTTAGACCGAGAAATACTAATATCTTCCAAGCCTTCGTCCCGCACCAGACTGATAATTTCGTTAAACTTAGTTTCTGGATACACAAAGTTTGGATTCTTGGTATACAACTCAAGTAACGGGTTAGTGTATTTGGACAGACGGAAAAAGTAATTCTCTTCTTCTATCATTTCTGGTACAACTTTGTGGTCCGGACACTTTCCTTCAACCAGTTCTTTCTCAGTTTTAAATGACTCACACCCAACGCAGTACAAACCTTGAAATATTTTCTTATAGATATCTCCAGTTTTTAGACACCTCCGCCATAAATCCTGAGCAGCCGCAGCATGGTCAGGTGTAGTGGTACGGGTAAAAATATCTGAGGATAAATTTAGCACTTCGCGCAAGGCTTGAAAACGTAACACCATTTCATCCACAAAATCTTTTGGTTGTTGACCGGCATTTTTGGCTGCCCGAACAATTTTCTGACCGTGTTCGTCTGTGCCGGTGAGAAAAAATACTTCCCTCCCCTGCAGCCGAAAGTAGCGAGCTAAAACATCCGTATACAAACATTCTAAGGCATAGCCTATATGAGGCTTAGCGTTGGCGTAGGCTATAGCCATGGTAATGTAGTATGGTTTGGCTTTTGGCATATGCCGTCAACTCTACTTAGCCGTGCTTACTCTTTGGTTTGATCCTTGGACACCTCAACCTCCGTTTCATCAATCTCTAAGGATGTATCAGCCGCTTCTTTTTCCTTAAAGAAATCTTCCAACAAGATCCACAAAATAAGCGTAGCGGGAACAGCCAATAACACCCCCACCACACCGGCCACTGAGGCACCAACCAAGATGGCAATCAACACCACCAGCGGGTTAATTCCCACGGCCCGACTCATCACGCGTGGCACAATTAAGTGATTTTCCAACTGCTGAATCACTATATACAAGATTAACACCGCCAACCCTTTGAACGGCGAATCAGTGACGGCAAAAAACAGAGCTGGAACGGCGGCTAAAATAGGACCAACCACCGGCACAAATTCCATGAAGCCGGCAATAATACCTAAGAGTAAGGAGTATTTAACTCCTAAAGCCCACAATCCAATGGCGGATAATGAACCAATGATCAACATGAGGAGTAGTTGCCCCCTCAACCAAGCACCCATCCGTTCTTGAATTCGATTTAACTTCTGGACCAAGTACGGATGATACTTGAGCGGAGCCACTGCACGGACAAACTTCTTTATCCCTTCCTCCTCTATGGTCATATAGAATGCCATGACCAAAATGATCAAGGTGGTAGCTAGCAAAGACAGAACTTGTCCCACGGCACCAAATAAACCACTGGTAATTTTCCCGGCGTTCTGGGTGATAGATGACAGGTTTTGCTGAATTTGATCAGCAATATTTTGACCAGTGACATTAAATGTAGACAGTAGCTCATTCAGACGAGGGCCATACACAGGCGCAAAGTTCACCGTGACGTCTGTCAGTTGGTGTACCACTGCTGGAATCAAGAGTGAAAATACGGCAATGATAACCGCAATAATGACCAAATACGTACCCAGAATAGTCACCCAGCGGGGTATTCTGTACCGTTCCAATTTATCCACAAACGGATCAAGGGCAGATGATAAGACCCAAGCAATAAACACCACACCTAAAACACTCCGGATATAGAACAGGAAATACATAATGAACCCAATCAACACGACTCTCAGTAATGTACTATTGCTGATTGAGATGCGCTGAACCGGTTGAAATGAAAATGGAAGTTTACTCATACATTTAGACCTTCAAAAGTCTCTTAAATGGAGCGGATGAAGTGTACGGACCAATTAATACCAAATTCAATTGCTTGGTTTGGAATAATTTTTTGGCTACTCGCTGAATATCTTTGACGCTCACCCGGTTAATCTTGGCTAGCTTTTCATCTGGAGTCTCTAGTTTGCGCTCCAATAAAAATTGTCGCGCCCAATAGTTAGCCACGGTCTCTGAATCTTCCCAAGACAACGTCAGTTTTCCGCTAATGAAATCTTTTGCTTGTTTCAACTCTTGCGCAGTGACCGGTTCAGTCTTCATACGCTTCATTTCCGCTAAGATAGCTTCCAGGGCTTGTTTCACGCTCTTGAGCGCAACCCCTGATTGCACAGTGAATGACCCGGCATCCTCATACGGGTTTGAGCTAGAACGAATCATGTAACACAATCCTCGCTTTTCCCGCACATTCACAAACAAGCGGGATGACATATTGCCACCTAAGATCACACTCAAGACTGATAAAGTGGCTAAATCCGTATCAAACAAGGAAGCTGAAGGTACTCCTATCATCATTTGCACTTGTTCCGTCTTTTTATAACTCACCAAAGCGCGTGAGGAAGACTGCCGGACTTTGAACGGAATAAATTGGTGTTTTCCTGGCTTGGTCGGGTATGACTCAAAGGACTTTTTCAAATTCTTTACATCTCTAGGCATAACCTGCCCCGCCACAGACACCACCATGTGCTTGGCGTCATAAAATTTTTCTTTGTAGGCCAACATTTTTTCTCGTGTGACATTCCGGATGACAGAACGTGGGCCGGCAATCTGATACCCCAAGGGATGCTTCTTTCCAAACAGTAGCTCCTCCAACAATTCCTCAGCATGCATCAACGGATTATCTTCATACATATTAATCTCCTCTATGATCACTCCCCGCTCACGGTCTATTTCTTTAGCGTCAAACAAACTGTTAAATAACATGTCTTGAAGAATATCGATCGCCATGGGAAGTTGCCGCGCGTCTACTTTCACATAATATCCGGTAGTGTCCTTAGAGGTAAACGCGTTGTAGTCCGCACCCACACCGTCCAACTCCTTGCTAATATCCAAAGTGGTCGGGCGTTTGGTTGTACCTTTAAACATCAAATGTTCAATAAAGTGAGATGAGCCATTAATGTCTGGCGTTTCGTACCGGGAACCCACCTTGAACATAATCAAAATAGTAACACTTGCTGCGTCCGCCTCTGGGGAAATCAGGAGTTGTGCTCCATTTTTGAGAGAAATTTTTTGTGCTCGTTTCATGACAGTTTGTCTTTAATATACTGTTCTACTTGGACAATTGGGATGCGAACCTGTTGCATGGTGTCACGGTCACGAATGGTCACTGCTTTATCATTGATAGATTCAAAGTCTACGGTAATACAATACGGAGTTCCAATCTCATCTTGCCTCCGGTAGCGTTTTCCAATGGACTGAGTTTGGTCATATTCACAAGCAAATGACTTGATGAGTTCCTGATACAATGGTTGCGCCACTGCTTGGAGTTCTTCTTTTTTAGATAACGGTAAGACGGCGGCTTTAAATGGAGCAATTTTAGGATGAAGTTTCAAAACTACACGAGTAGAATCTTCACCTTTAGCGTCAGGTACGGATTCTTCTGTGTAGGCACTGGTCAGAACAGCTAGTAACGTACGAGTTAAACCAACCGCCGGCTCAATCACATGAGGAATGACCTTTTGATTGGTCTCTGGATCTAGAACAGTAAGGTCTTGGCCACTTTTTTCCATGTGGTTCTTCAGATCAAAGTCCGTACGGTAAGCCAAGCCGTAGAGTTCTTTTTGTCCAAAGGGAAAATCGAACTCTATGTCCACATTCCGTTTGGCGTAGTGGGCCAAAGCCTCTTTTTCTATTTCATGACGGTGTAACAACTCTGGACGAATACCTAAATCCAACAACCAAGCGTGGATAGCCTCAAGCCAATCTTCAAAGGCTTGATCAGCTTGTTTAGGATAGACAAAATACTCCAATTCCATTTGTTCAAACTCCAGTGTACGGAAAATAAAGTTTCCAGGGGTGATTTCATTGCGGAAGGCTTTGCCCACTTGAGCTACACCAAAAGGCAGGCCAACGTGGCTGGAATTCAAAATATTTTTGAAGTTGATGAAAATACCTTGAGCTGTCTCACCGCGTAAGTAAACTTTATTTTTGTCTCCACTGACCACACCAATCTGTGTTTCAAACAACAGGCTGAACTTACGCACCTCAGTGAAGTCCTTTTTCCCACACACCGGGCATTTCAAATGAGTTTGAATGAGTGTAGTGAGATCAGCGTTAGACAATCCAACCACCGGCTCATGTAAACCGTTTTCTACCAAATGGTCAGCTCGGAACCTGTTTTTACACGCCCTGCAATCTACCAAAGGGTCATTAAAGTTGGACACATGCCCTGAAGCTTCCCAGACTTTGCTATTCAAAAAAATAGAGCTGTCAAAACCAACCACATCCGGACGGGAGTGGACGAAACGTTTCCACCAATGATCTCTGATATTATTTTTGAGTTCCACGCCTAAAGGACCGTAATCCCAGGAGTTGGCCAGACCTCCGTAGATCTCTGAGCCAGGAAAAACAAAGCCTCGACGTTTGCACAAGGATATAATATGCTCCATTACAGAAGGAGGTTGTGTTGCCATACTGACGTTGACTATACAAAAAACCTAGCTTATTTGCAACTCTATGGGGCAGCCAACTCAAACGCTCCTAGTGAAAATCGAATTTAAGCGGTGAGTAATCCTCTGGACTTCCAATCTTGCAATAAGCGTCCGTAGACATCACCAGTCACCATGTTGACGTAGGCCAAAGCAATAAAGAAGCCAATAATAAACACAAATATACCAAACCAAGCCAGGGCCCCAGCCAACCAAACCATCAGTAAGGCAATCAACACGTTTGACCATTCTACTTTCAACACTTGAAAATACTTTCTCACATGAAACGCCTGACTCAGCGGAGCGTCAGTAGCAATAACATAATAAATATGTGGATGCATGAGAATAATGAACAAAGAGTAGAGCATGCTCAGTCCTTGGAAAGGTAAAAATAACAAGCCCATAAAGGCTCCGGCATCACTGTCAACTTCTCCCACAATGAACATGAGTATAGCCAAACCAAAAGCCACAACGACCACTGGTAAAGCATATACCAACCCTATGAACAGAGTTTTCATCCCGTCCACAAATAGACTGCCCATATCATCCCACTCTGGTAAACCTTCTTTTCCTTGTAAGCGCTGGCGAATAATCCGAATCATGTAACCAGACATGAACGGGATTCCAATCAAAAACGGAGTGAGTAAAACAAATACCGTTCCAATCACTAACTTTTTTACCCAGTTCGGATCTTTAAATACAAACCCGAACGATTTTTCAAAACTCATGGTCATAATTGTTGTGCTTTACGAATAGTCATGAGGCCGCCGGCTTGGAGAACTACGACGTCTCTACGGTTTAGTTTATGTTCTAATAGGAGTTTTGCCAAGGCGTCGTCAACCGTGTCCTGAATGAGGCGCCTGAGCGGCCGGGCGCCAAACTTGGGATCATAGCCTTTGGTGGCCAAATCTTGGACGGCCTCGTCAGAAAACTCCAAGAAAATGCCCTTTTTAGCGACTAATTCGGCCACTCCCTGTAACTGCCGGCGGGTGACCTCTAGGATTTCATTAAAACTCAAAGGCGTAAAGACCGTGACATGGTCAAATCGATTTAACAACTCAGGTCTGAAATACTTGAGTAAATCTTGCTCTAACAACTGACGTTTCAACTCCTCTAAAGACACACCACCGCTGAAAGCTTGCTGAATTTGTGCCGAGGCGGCGTTAGAGGTAGCAATCACAATGGTGTTGGTAAAATCAATGGTCTTGCCAGTGCCTTCAGTCAACCGTCCGTCATCCAAGAGTTGGAGTAGAATATTCAACACATCCGGATGCGCTTTTTCCACTTCATCAAATAACAGAACGCTAAATGGTTTTTGCCTGACCGCTTCAGTCAAATGACCCTGTTGCCCTGAGGCGCCAATCAGCTTGTCCAAAGAATATTGATTCTGATATTCAGACATATCAATCCGAACCATCTGCTCTTCTTGCCCAAAGTATACTTGGGCCAGGGTTTTAGCGGTTTCTGTTTTACCCACACCAGTTGGTCCTAAAAACAAAAAGCTTGAAATGGGACGCTTCATATCACGCAGCTCCTCACGCGCCCGGCGCATAGCGGAGCTAATAGCTGAGATGGCATCATCTTGGCCGACTATGCGTTGATGCATAATTTGTTCCAGATTCAACAAACGCTGCGCTTCCCCTGCTCCGACTGAAGTCACTGGCACGTTGGTTTTTTCACTCACCACTGCGGCTACATCTTCTTTAGTCACAATGGTTTTCTCTCCACGTTTTTCCGCCGCGTACAAAGCGGCCTCTTCCATAATGTCCAAAGCTTTAGACGGCAGATAGCGGTCTTTGATATACCTATCACTGAGGTCCACACATGCCGCCAGTGCGGCATACGAGAAAAATACTTTTGCTTTGTATTCCACCATGCCAGACCGGCCCATGAGTACCCGCAAGGCGTCCTCCGGCGGCAGTTCACCCACTTTCACAATTTGAAAGCGACGTAAAAATGTCTCCTGGGGTTGGATATATTTTTGAAACTCTTCCGTTGTGGTAGTGGCCACAACATGGAGAAAACCTTGCGACAAATAGTTCATGAAAAGGTGACCAATATCTTCAGACCCTCCAACACTGGAAGCTCCCAACAAGTGATGAACATCTTCTATGCCAAGCAGCACATTCCCCGCCTTGATAATTTCATGCATCACATTTTGCATGCGTTGTTCTAAGCCTCCCACACCAGACGCCCCAGCCACCAGAGCTCCCGGGTCCATGACCACCAACCGTTTATCTTGCAAGGCTTTAGGCACATCTTCCATAGTCATCAGCTCGGCAATCCCCTCCAATAAGGTCGACTTACCCGCGCCAGGCTCACCCACTAAAAGTACATTCCCCGTTCCTTCACGCAAAATCCGGAAGGCTTCCTCCACTTCTTTATCTCGGCCAATGCGCGGGGCAAAGTGGCCAGCCCGGGCGGCTTGGGTGTAATCCTGACCAATGGAATCCAAGGTCGGCGTGGGGCGAGCCGTCATGGCCCGGTTCATGATCCCCTTAGGTTTGGCCC
Source organism: uncultured Gammaproteobacteria bacterium (assembly GCA_964364425.1). Lineage (GTDB taxonomy): Bacteria > Patescibacteriota > Patescibacteriia > UBA9570 > JBBTWU01 > JBBTWU01. The sequence goes on along the minus strand of CAYIMB010000001.1, from coordinate 17,591 downwards.
GCCGAGTAGACCGCCAGCGTTTGAACCTATCCCGTAAATTGCTCTGGATGTGCAGCCATTCCACAGTGTTGAATACACTGCGCAAATCTACATCCATGTCTTCAAACACTTCCTGTAACAACTTATCTTGTAGGAGTGTGGCTTGAAGCAGTTGAGTGGCTTCTACCCGGGGGCGCTTATCATGCCGGGCAAAGTATCCGGCTAAAACCAAGGCTGAACGCGCACTGGCGGACAACTCTACTTCTTTGGATGCCTCTTTGGTATCTAGTCGGTGTAAAGCTGAAGCAACTTTCTTGATCAGCGTGGTTGAATCCAACCCCAGCCGACCTATCACCACGGAAGCTTGGGGTGACTTTAAGGCAGAGGCAAATACATGCACCGGCGTGACAGAAGTATGCTTCAGCTGTGTTGCCAGAATGACCGCATCTTCAATGGCCCGAATACCGTCTTCAGCTAAATATTCCGCCAAATTTAACTTTGACTTCCCTTTAATTTGGTGAGCAGCTTGCCACTGGTTAAGGCCGGTGAGTCGGTGTTCTTGTAACTGGACAATAGACAGTTCAGGTAAGACTTTCAACTGTTCCGAGACTGATGCTATCCGGTAAATCAGAAATAAAACCAGCAACACCCCAACCCAAATCCAAGCGATTGTGGAGTGTGGTGTGATGAGTAGCGTAAGAGTGTCTTGACCCTGCGCAGTCTGTTGGACAACAAACCAGATGCCGTAGCCCAGGCTGCCTAAAGCGGCAACTAAACAGATGACATCCACCAAGCGGTGGAACCATTGCAAAAACCGGCGTCCGTGAACGGAAACCTTGTTCACGCGCCGAGAAAAGTACAGCACCATGTCCGGCATGACCCCAATCACCGAATCTTCATGTTGGCATTGTTCACATTTGACGTGCCTTCCACCTGGAGTTAATTCAAACCCAAATCCTCTGCATGTAGGGCAGGTGAGGAGTTGCATACCAACTACACTGGGAGTCCAACGTTCCATGCAATCAAGGCATAAAGATTAAACTCAATCCAACCCAAGTGGAAGGCAACTCCATACAGAACCAAGACCGGCGCGGTAATCCACACCGCTAAGAGGACTACCAGGCCTACAACCACAACCAACGTGATCAGCAAGAGAACAATAAACTGAACTATGCGTACGTAAAAACTGATGATCCGACTAATGATGTCTGTGTAGCCGTACATTGGTTTCAACAAATATTTGAACAACGTGGGTAAATGCAATGTGCGGGCCAGGCTGGACACTTGGTGCTTCATTAACACCAAGATACGCAAAATCCCACGGGTGTACCACCAAATGGGAAAATACACCGTATTCCAAACAATATCTTTGGCAATAAATCCTATCACTTGTCCAGTCAATCCAAACATGGGGACAGTATACCAAGTTGCGTATCTTTACGCATCTGTCTAGACTGTTCCCATGTCTACCAGTCACTCCAAACCTAAATGGCATCACCATGTCCGGCGGGCCGCTAAAGCCGTGCGGGACTTCCACCGCAGAGAAGGGGCGTTTGCCGCTATAGCCTTTGCCTTCCTATTTTTATTGGGGTTATTCCAAATTGTTGGGGCTCAGACTGCTGATCAGACCGGTTGGCCACAGCTCCCCGCATTGACCCAATTAGCAGAAACTGGCAGAGCTGATCAAGAGTTAACGGTCACCCAAGTAGTAGACGGGGATACCATTATTTTAAGTAACGGCGCATACGTTCGCTACATTGGGATTGATACGCCGGAAATTTTTCCTCACGTAGAGTGTTATGCCCAGGCGGCTACCAAACGGAATAAAGAATTAGTGGAGGGGAAAACCGTTCAGCTGGTGAGAGACGTTTCTGATCAGGATAGATTCGGTCGACTCTTACGTTATGTGTATGTGGATGGCGTCTTTGTGAACCAGTTGTTGGTGGAGGAGGGTTTAGCTTACGCCGTAGTCTATCCCCCGGATCTGGCACATGCCACAGATTTCACGTCAGCTCAAACAGCCGCGCGCAGTCTCAACCTTGGCGTGTGGAAAAAATGTCAGTGAGCCTGTTCTGTGCGGTCGCGAATGCGTTGCATCAAGGACAAATAAAAATACAGATTATGAACAGAGGTTATTGTAAAAGCTGCCGGTTCATCTATGGTAAACAAATGACGGGTATAAGCGCGGGTAACACCTGTGGTACAAACTGAGCATTCGCATTTTGGGTCAAGCGGTGACATATCAAGCCTATAAGCAGACGAGGAAATATTGATGGTATGGTACTCCACGCGGGTCAGGTCGTCATTCAACATTCCTCCGGTATAAATTTTCCCGTGACGGCCTTCACGCGTTGGGATCACACAATCAAATAAGTCTATCCCTGCCCGAACGGCTGATAGTATATCCTCAGGTAAACCAACACCCATGGCATAACGAGGTTTGTGTTGAGGTAAAAATGGCGTAGTCGTTTGCAAAATCCGTTCACGTTCAGTAAATGATTCTCCTACGGCCAACCCGCCAACTGCGTATCCGGGAAAGTCCATGGCTGAGAGTTCTGCCGCAGAACGTTCTCGCCATTCCGGAAACATCCCTCCCTGGACTATCCCAAACAACAACCCGTCACCCCGAAAAGCCTGTTTAGACCGGGAGGCCCATGCGGAGGTGTGTTTGACCGACTCCTCTACCTCAGATTCTTTGGCCGGGAAACCGGGAAACCAATCAAACGACATGGCAATATCCGGGTTCAAAACGGTTTGAACCTCCATGGACCGCTCCGGTGTCATACGGACTAAACTTCCGTCAATATGGGAGCGGAAAGACACTCCATCTAAGTCCCGCTCAACTAATTTGGCCAAAGAAAAAATCTGAAAACCACCCGAGTCCGTGAGTAAATTTTTATCCCAACCCATAAACCTGTGTAATCCGCCAGCTGCAGAAATCACTTCTAGCCCAGGACGAAGTGATAAATGATAGGTGTTAGCTAAAATGATGCTGGGTTTCAGGGCAGCCACCTGTTGCATGGTTAACGCCTTGACTGCCCCAACCGTGGCTATAGGCATAAATGCCGGAGTTTCCACCGGACCATGACCCAACTGCAACACGCCCCGACGAATTCCGGACTCATGCGTATGGGCAAGAGTAAACGCTTGATTCAACATATGCTACAGTGTGCAGTATGGACATATTAAAATCAAAAGATCAACTGTTTAAACCGCTGGCAGATGCCCTCCCCTTGTGGATTACGCCCAACGGCTTGGCCGTCTTCCGTTTGATCATGGTTGTCCCCATTGGCTACTTTGCTTTAGCCGGACAAGCGGTTCCAACGGCTTTCTTACTGGTTGCTGCCTACTTTACAGACGTACTGGACGGGGTATTAGCCCGTTCACGCAACCAAGTGACCAAAGCCGGCGCTGTCTTGGATCCCATTGCAGATAAAGTGATCTTTCTTGTCTTGTTCTGGATTTTAGGTTGGCAAGTCTTAGACCTCAGGATTTTTACCTTGCTGGCGTTAATTGAATTAGTGTTTCTTCTAACTGGCTTAATTTTCTCTCTGGTACCAAGCAAAAATTTACCTGACCGAAAATTCGGGGCTAACATATATGGAAAACTCAAAACTGTTTTTGAAGTGGTAGGTTTGTTACTCTTGATTGTCTACCTCATGAACTGGCCCTGGGTCCTGGGTGTTGCGGAAATCACCTTTGGACTAGCCATTGCCTTTGCCCTAGCCAGTATGGTCAGACACATAATCAGCCCAAACAATATAGATTAAGGACTGTCGTCCTGTTTTACTCCACTACTCCCTTTCCTTCTGCGGCCGGGTCTCCATCCAAATTAGTGGTGAGCCGTTCTGTATCTGCGGTCAAGGTGTCGTTAGATGATGTGTCCACGGCTTGGGCTGAACCGGCTTCCACCAGTACCATCAAACCATTAAAGTCATCTGGAGTTGGCGTAATGGACACGGAAAACTCCAAGTGTTTACTGGTGTCTGCTTTAAATACGGAGGAAGAGTAACTGACTGTACGCGTTTTTGCGGTGTAGGTAATATCTGGATCACTGGTTTCAAAAGTCACATCATCCGGCAGTTGTGCAGACACGGTGAACTGTTTCAGGTCAGATGGACCACTTGTGACATCCCACCAGATCACATACGTTGTTTTGTCACCAACTTTTGGCGGAATAGGACCGTCTCCAATCTTTTGTAGATTGTCATCAAAGTATCTGGCTTGAGCCGAGAAAGAGAGTGAACCTTCTACTTGCGTGCTGACTGAAGCAGTGGAAGTGATGGTGGTTTGTTCTCCGTCTACCGTCACCTGACGCACGGATACAACCGCCGACAGACTTAAGTCTCTGGCTTTAGTTGATTCTTTCAAAGTGGTGGTGGCAGTGACTGTTTTGGACTCCTGAGCCGCCAACTCGTCTATCACCGCCAGATCCAACTGTTCTTCTGTAAAATAATCTCCCTCCAACAGCAAACGTAGTTTAACATTTTTCAACAGAACATCAGATGTATTGGTGGCGGTAACGGTATAGGTGATTTTTTCGCCCGGTGCCGCCTTTTCCGGTGCATCCAACTTCAGCTCTATGGACGGATTGATGAGTAAGACCAAGGCTTGTTTTTCCACTTGCACGTTATACCGACCATCAATCTCTATAAAACCGGCTTCAAAAGAGAAGGCTTGCTGTTGACCTGATTCACCTTGAACGGTTCCGCGCAAAGTCACTGTTTGTGACTCACCTGGCTGAATTTCATCAAAACGCCAAGACAGATCATCTGGCGCAGGGGCCTCCGGATCAACTGAGGTTACAGTGAAGCCTAACGGAGGCTTCACTTTGGCCTTCACGTCTTTAATGGGAGAGCTTGAAGTGTTCTTAAATTCGGCTTTTAATGCTATATCTTGTCCTGTATGGGCTTGTTCCGGACTGTCAATTTCAATCTGAATGGTAGACGAGGAAATATCCACCTCAGCTTGAGCAATTTCTTGAAAGTCGTAATTTAAGTTTTCTGGTCGGTAGGTAAAGAAAGACGAAAATATTTTGCTGCTGCCCACTTCTCCAACCAATTGTCCGGTGATGTATATTTTCCCGCCGCGTCCGCTGGGAATAACACCCAGCTCCCAGTTAGTTTGGCCGCTGGTAGGCAGCGGGTTGGCGGATTCAAATACAAAACCTTCAGGGTACACCACTTCTATTTTGCCGGTTTTAAAATCTACGCTGTCTGAGTTTTCATACGTGACCTCCACTACAACAGCTTCACCTGAAGCAGTTTTTTCCGGAACAGACAGCTCCAAGCGGGCAGACCCTTCAGCCGCGGGCCGCCCGGACAAATACGTAACGTAGCTAAAAGCCAACGCTGCACCCACCACCAGCACACCAACCAAAGCAAACACCCACGGCCACCAATTCCGTTTGGCCGAGCGGTCAATCTTAGTCATGTCCACCTTACCCTCATACTCATCATCATGATACCAGTCAGAAATATCCTCGGTATCTACAGGTAAAGTGGAAAACTCAGCCCGTTCGGACTTTTTTTCTATCTCGATTTGCTCTTCACCCTCAGCCTGCTCTCCTTCTTCCGCCTCATCTAACCGGGACGGTTCTTCCTCAGGGTTCGGCATCTGTGGCTTATGCTGTTTTTTCTTTTTCATGTGGATAGTATACCACTAATTGGCTTGGGCTAGGAACAGCCGACTGCGGATGGGTTTACGACTATGGGTCAGAACCAGCTGATCAATACAGGTGTTCAGTTGTTCCCAGATAATTGGCGAGAGCCTAAGGCTGGCCATAGCATCTAAAGGTGAACGCAAGGAAAAACGCAAGGATTTAATAGTTTCAAACTGAACTTGCGGTGCCGCCCAGGTAATGTCTCCCCCGCACCGACTATGTGTTACACCACCGGCACTGACGTTAAACAGGTAGTCACCTGATACTGTGGGTAAAGCGCAATGCACACATTTGTCTAACTCCGGTTCAAATCCAAGGCGACCTAAAATCTTGAGGACCGTGGCTTGAACGGTCAAAAAATTGACCCTAGATTGTTGGTTCAGAATATCCAGACCGCTACATAATAACTCGTACACACTCGGCTCTTGCTGACCGTCCGGGGTGAGTTGATCCACCACTTCCATCAGATATTGGGCCGCGTGAGTTCCAGAAATGGAAGACCTGAGTTGTGGATACGCTTCCACCACTTGGGCTCCGGCCAGAATGTCTATGGTTTTTGAGGTAACCAAGCACACCTCTGTGCGCATAAACGGTTCCACATGACCTCCCAGTTTAGACTCAATCTTTTTGGCTCCAATAGCTCTGACGGTCAGCTTCCCGTGTTCCTGGGTGTACAAAGTCAGCAATTTGTCGCGTTCTTTCAGATCACGCCGGCGCAGGACCACCGCTTGTGTTTTGACCATGCGGCTCATACGCTAGTTACTGCCCAAAACCAACTTGGGCGACTGCGGCATCCACCTTGACCGGAGTGGGCGTAACATCTGCTGGAAGCGACCCAAAATGAAGGGCAGAAGCTTTGGTGGTTTGCACCACAAACGCTTCATGCGCCTGAATGGCCGCTTTTAGCTCTTGAGTTGTTTCAATGTACAGAGGACGAATATCCTTCACAGTCAGTCCGGTGCTTTTGCGTAAGGCATTCACTTGCCGGGTAAACTCACGCACTAAGCCCTCAGCTTTTAATTCAGGTGTAATGTTCACATCTAGCTCTAGGATTTTACCAAAACGTATTTCTTTCACATTTAATTCATCCTGCAAGACTGCAGTTAAGTCAGCGGCAAGATTTTTAGCCGGTATAGTAAGGGCGGGTAAGGGTTGGCGAATTTTGATCCCCTGTTCCTGACGCAAGGCTAAGGCTTGCTCCACCCAAGTACGCAACCCCTTCATTTCTATTAATACTTTAGCTTCATCTTGAGGAACTTCCATGTGCGGCCAATCTTCTAAATGCACCGAATCAGTTGAGCCACCCACGGTTTGGTACACCTGTTCAGCTATGAATGGGGTGATAGGGGCTAGCAACTTGGCCAGTGTCAGTAAGACAAAGCTAAGCGTGTCGGCTGCGGCTTGGCGCTCGGCTGGTGTGCCCGTTTTAAATCTGTCTCTGGAACGACGAATGTACCAAGTGGACAAATCTGTGATCAACGCAGGAATCTGACGAGCCACTTCCGTAACCTGGAATTGATCCAACTGTTCGGTCATGACCTGCTGAGTTTGGAACACGCGAGACAACATCCATTTGTCCAAAATATGTTGTGCTTTTGGCGTCTCAGTCACCCCACGGTTCAATCCAGCCTCTTTCACAAATGTATTCCAAAAGGCCAAGACATTCCACAAAATCATCATGTTTGAACGCATGGTTTCAGCCACGCCCTCTGGGTCAAAGTTTTTGGAGTCCCAGGGCTGACTGGCAGCCATCAAGTATAAACGTGTAGCATCAGCTCCATACGCATCAATCATACTCCACGGGTCAACCACATTGCCCTTGGACTTAGACATTTTTTTCCCTTGCTTATCCATAATGTGGCCATAGACCAAGCAATTCTTGAAAGGTGCTGGCCTGCCCAAGGCAGTGGATACGGCCAGTAGGGTATAAAACCAACCGCGAGCTTGATCTATGGCCTCCACAATAAAGTCGGCCGGGAATTGTTCACCACTCAGTTCTTCCAACTTCCCAACCTCTGCCTGACCTTCAAACGGATAATGCCATTGAGCATAGGGCATGGCTCCGGAATCAAACCAGACATCCGCCACTTCCGGGATTCGGCGCATGGTCTTTCCGCATTTGTCACATGACCAAACCACATCATCCACAAACGGACGGTGTGGGTCCGGCAACGGTCTGCCGCCTAACTTCTCTACCTCTGCCATACTCCCCACCACATGCTTTTCTCCACAACCTTCGCAAATCCAAATTGGCAACGGCGTTCCCCAATACCGTTCACGTGAGAATGCCCAATCCTTCAATTCATTCAACCACTCTCCCATGCGCCCATGTTTGATATGCTCTGGAACCCAGTGCACACTTTCATTATTTTCTAACAATTCTTTCTTCACCTGAGTCATGCGCACAAACCATGAGGTCTTGGCGTAGTATAAGACTGGCGTGGAGCAGCGCCAACAAAAAGGATAATCGTGCGTATACTTTTCTTGTTTGAATAAATTATTGTGCTCCTCCAAATAATTTAAAATCGATTTCTCCACTGCCTCAGCCTTAACAAATTTTCCACCGATCTCGGGAATATGGTCAACAAATTTTCCGTTCATATTCACCGTATGTACTTGCGGCAAGCCAACTTTAACACCTAACTCATAGTCATCTACGCCGTACATCACAGCCGTGTGCACAATTCCGGTACCGTCTGTGGTGGTCACAAAGGCAGCTGGCAAGACTTCAAAGGCGCGCGTTCCGTGAGTGGCTGCTTGCGGAATAGCTTCTGGCCATAATGGCTGATACTTCATACCAACCAAATCCTTACCCAATTTCTCTTCCACTACTGCATATGCCACACCTTCCAATATACTCAAACGTTCTTTTGTTAACCACCAAAATTCCTCACCATGTTTGCCTTGGGTTTTTATTTTCACATAGGTAAATTCTGGTCCCACGGCCAACCCAACGTTTCCCGGTAAAGTCCAGGGCGTAGTAGTCCAACTCAAAAAATAGGTCTGAGGATCATCCGCCGACTGAAACTTCATGTACACAGAGGTTTCTGTCACCTCTTTATACCCTTGCGCTAATTCATGTGTAGACAAAGTTGTTTCACACCGCGGACAATGCGGTACTACCTTATGCCCTTGATACAACAAATCCTTTTCCCAAAGTTGCTTGCAGATCCACCACAAAGATTCCATATATGAACGTTCATAGGTGATGAAAGGATGTTGCACATCCAGCCAAACACCGGAACGCACCGTGAGCTTCTCCCACTCATCCTTAAACTTCCACACGCTCTCTTTACATTTTTTGTTGAACAGTTCAATTGACGCGCGCTTATCACCTGGTACCAAATTTTCAATAAACTGTTTCCCAGAAATCTCCAATTCCTTTTCCACCTGCAGTTCCACCGGCAAACCATGCGTGTCCCATCCGGCCTTGCGCTTAATCATAAACCCTTGCATGGTTTTATAACGCAAGTACAGGTCTTTATATGTACGGCCCAAGACATGATGAATTCCCGGACGTCCGTTGGCTGTAGGCGGCCCTTCAAAAAATACCCAGTACGGCTTTCCCTCATTTTTCTTGAGGACTTGCTCAAAAATATTCTTGTCTTTCCACAAGGCAATAATCTTCTCTTCCATCTTGGCTAATGGTCCTTGCGCCGGCCCTATTTTCTGTCCTTTTTCTTTCATACATCAACTAAAAATTGGTCTCCACTCTACCAATTATCCTTGAAAAACTCAAGTAAATCGATTTACCCGTGAACTACACAACTATTCTTGGCGGAAGAGGCCTGAGCTGATCAACTGCTTGTTTCTGATTTTTCAAAACGACTCGACCCTGACTATTCATCTCCACTTCAGGACTGAGTAAAATGGCAAGAGCAGCCCAACCCGTGATTGAGGGAGCTAATATTGGAGTTTGTTGTGCTTCTGCATATTCACGTAGATAGGCTTTCCTTTCTTGAAGAGTGAGTGAATACCGCGGTTCAATTACCCGAACTTGAGCCGTGGCTAAGGCATGAGCACTGACCTCAATCCGCTTTCCTCGCCATAATACTTCATCCCAACCATGACTATGCAAATAGTCTTGCAGGTCTGCTTGTTTATCTGGTCTCAGCACAAGCAAATCAAATAACGTTTGAGCAACTAAAAATGCGCTTTGGTCTCCAGACCGGTCTCGTTGGTCTAACAACTGTAGCCAATGGTTAAATACATTGTCTGGAATGACCACTGTTGACCGACGCTCAGGCGCACAGGACACATCAAGAGCAAGTATGCGAATCAAAGCGGGATCAAAGGTATCTTTCTGTAGTTCAGCAGCAATCATGGATCCAAAAACTAAAGAGGTTGAGAGTTGTGCTCGAGTAGTTTCTTCAAGACGAGAAAAATCTAAATCCGGAATCGCTTGTTGCAAAATATATGCTATGGCATATTGGGTTCGATGTTCTCCACTGAGAATTTGACTTGGATCTTCTATCCTCTCCTTCACTTCTGGCGTAAACAAAAATTGTAACTCCGCAATGGGATTGGATTCACTCTGCTGTTCTCCCAACATATCTTGACTTCGAGTACGCAGGCGACCGTGTGATTTTGCTTGTTCGCTCAGTCTCATGTTTATTTAATCCAAAACGTTTTAGCGTTCACGAATGACTTTATACCATATTCGCCCAACTCCCGTCCCAACCCAGATTTTTTGATTCCGCCAAATGGTAGGCGCGGGTCAGATTTCACCATGCCGTTGACAAACACGGCACCGGCTTGAAGTTCACGCGTAAATCGATTTGCAGTCTCAGGACTATGCGTCCACACACTGGCACCCAACCCAAACCGGCTGGCGTTAGCCACACGCAATGCCTCATCTTCAGATTCCACCACCATCACCGGCAGCACCGGCCCAAAAACTTCTTCTTTCCAAATGGGCATATCAGCCGTAACCTTAACCACCACGGTTGGTTCAAAGAAAAATCCCTGCCCGGGTTTGCGCTTGCCGCCCAACACCACTTGCGCACCTAGCAGTATAGATGCGTTGAGCTGTTTCTCTATATCTTTCACGCCTTGTTCAGAAAAAAGTGGTCCCATTTGAGTTTCCGGCAGCATGGGGTCACCCACCACTAAGGCCGCCGTCACCTCTTTCACGCGCGCTAAAAACTCTTCCGCCACCTCACGCACTACAATAAACCGTTTGGCCGCAATGCAACTTTGCCCGGCATTCTGAAAACGCGCGGTCATGGTCAGGTCAGCGGCCGCACGCACGTCTGCGTCTGCCAGCACAATATACGGATCACTTCCACCAAGCTCCAAAACCACTGGTTTCACTGCTTTACCGCAGGCCGCGGCTAGTTGAGTTCCGGCGTATTCACTTCCGGTCAGCGTTGCCGCCACAATCCGGTCATCTTGCACCAACCCCTCCACTTTTGAAGCGCTGATCAGCAGCGTCTGAAATACTCCCGCAGGAAACCCAGCCCGCACAAACAAGTCCTCTAGAGCCAAAGCACATTGCGGCACACTGGACGCGTGTTTCAACACGCCCACATTCCCGGCCATCAAAGCTGGCGCAGCAAACCGAATGACTTGCCACAAAGGAAAATTCCAAGGCATCACGGCCAGCACTACTCCCAGCGGATCAAAGCGCACCCCACTCTGAGAAGCATCTGTCGGAATCAGCTCTGGCTGCAGCAGACGCTCCGCGTCTGTGGCATAATATTCACACGCCCAAGCACACTTTTCAACCTCGGCCAGTGCGTAGGTGATGGGTCGGCCCATCTCTTGGGTCACCAGTGCGCCTAACTCTTGCTTTCTGGCTCGTAAATCAGTTGCAACTTTTTTCATCAGCTCAGCCCGCTCAGCAAAAGAGGTTTTTCTCCAGGTTTCAAATGTCCGCGCCGCCAATTCAACCTTCTGCTCCAGTTCATCTGCCGTCAGTTCCGTAAACTGCTTGATTACTTCTCCAGTTGCTGGGTTTATGCTTTGGATAGGCATATCAATACTTCACTTAAAGCAAACAAGTTTTTTGTTTCAACTCTTCCGTTAACACCTTCACATTTTCGCTATAGTCGATTGGCACTTCCACTACATGCACACCCGGAGTATCAAGCGCCTGTTGCAATGTGGGAATAAGCTCAGAGGCACTCGCTACGCGAGTACCCGTTGCTCCATAACTCTCTGCATACTTCACAAAATCCGGATTGCCAAAATCTAAACCAAAATTTTCCATGCCACTGCCTTGTTGTTTCCACTTGATCATCCCGTAACCATTATCATTCAAAATCAACACCACTAAATTCATCTTTAACCGAATAGCTGTTTCTAACTCTTGTGAGTTCATCATAAATCCGCCGTCACCACACACGGCTAATACTTTTCGTTCAGGATAAACTAAACGCGCAGCCATAGCAGACGGCAAACCCGCGCCCATACTGGCCAACGCATTATCCACTAACAAGGTATTTGGTTGATACGCTTTGTAATTTCGGGTGAACCAAATTTTGTACATACCGTTGTCTAAACAGACAATGCCGCCCTCTGGCATAACGGACCGCACATCCGCTACCAGGCGTTGTGGGATGAGTGGAAATCGATTTGAATCTGTATCACGGGCCACATGTTCCTCCATCTGTTGCTTGATTTTCATGAAGTAAGAAAAGTCCCAAGTTTTCTGCGGCTCTACTGCTTCTTTAAGTTGCCAGACAGCGTTGGCAATGTCTCCAACCACATCCAAATCCGGAAAATAAATTTCATCCACCTTAGCAGCGTAGAAGTTCACGTGAATCACGCGCTGCCCGGAACCGGCGGTCATGATAAACGGCGGCTTTTCAATTACATCATGTCCCACGTTGATGATGAGGTCAGCTTTGGCCACAGCACAATGCAAATAATCATTAGCAGACAACGCAGCCGTACCCAAGTACAGCGTATGACGTTCATCCACCACGCCCTTGCCCAGTTGTGTGTTGAAAAAAGGAATGCCGGTTTTATCTATAAACTCGCGCAACATCTTAGACGTCTGTTTGCGGTTGGCCCCGGCTCCAATCAACAACAACGGATGGCGTGCCGTCTGAATCATGTCCACTGCTTGGGCTACGGCCTTGTGTTCTGCCACTGGGCGCCGGGTTATGCGCACCGGGTAGTCCACATGTTCCACTTCTTCAGCCGCCACGTCCTCAGGCAGTTCTATGTGTACGGCGCCAGGTCTTTCTTCACTGGCAAATCGAACTGATTCACGCACTACAGCAGAGATAGCTGAACCAGAGATCACCTGTTTGGTCATCTTGGTCACTGGACGCATCATTTCTACCGTATTCAAAATTTGGAAGTGACCCTGTTTGCTCCGTTTGATGGGTTTCTGACCAGTCAGCATCAACATGGGCATGGCGCCGAGTTGCGCATAGGCTGCGGCGGTCATTAAATTGGTCGCTCCCGGACCAAGCGTGGATAAACAGACGCCCGGCTCTCCGGTCAGACGGCCCACGGTGGCGGCCATAAATCCGGCCGCTTGTTCATGCCGGGTGACAATCATTTGTATAGTGGATTTCCGAATGGAATCCAACACATCTAAATTTTCTTCGCCCGGCACTCCAAACACCCATAGCGTACCTTCGCGCTCTAAAGATTTGACCAAACTGTCGCTTGTTTTCATGGGCACACCCTAGCGCATTCCAGTCCCATTTTCAAATCGTACTCACGCAAGAGGCTGTAAACGGATGTATGAAAAAATACGTTGTTTCATGTGGTCTCTGCGCCAAGAAGCAAAAATTTCCGTATGTTCTTTAGTACATAAACGCAATATTTCAATTTTCTGCGGGACCACACCCTGTTGCACAAGCTGGTGTTGGACCTCTGCTTGTAAATCGACTGTCCATTTATCTTCTTTGCGTAAAATGGTGGACGCGCCTCCGGGTAAACCACCGAGCGCCTCTTTCACATCATCCCCTATCTCATAACAGGCCTGACAAATAGCCGGGCCAATCCCTACCAACAGGTCAACCGGCTGGACTTGATGCTCTTGCACAATTTTTACTCCTGCAGAGATTATTCCGCCCACCAAACCACGCCAACCTACATGAAATGCTGCCACCACACGCTGTTTTGGATCAAATAACAAGACTGGCACACAGTCTGCAGTTTGTACCAACAAAGCCATGGCTTCCTGTTGTGTAGCTAAACCGTCTGTTTGCGCCACCGCATCCTTTGGACAAGCAGTTAACCAGTTGACGGTTGTCCCATGCACCTGATCCATTTGCACTACACAATTTGTGTGATCTTTGAGTTCAGGAAACGGCGGCTGCAGCGACTGAAGAGTTCCAACTCCATGCTCAATACCTAGGTTTGAAGCTGACAAATGTCCAAAATGAAACACGTCCGGCCACCTCTTATATTCATCCGCGGATTTTGGTTCCTTTTCAGGTCTTGTAGACTTGTGCATATATCTGTAGTGTTTCACGCGCCGCTTCTGTCCAAGAAAAACTTTTGGCCCTGACTTTGCCTAATTCAGATAATTCTTTTCGTCTGTCTGGGCTGGTCATAAGCTCTTTGAGTCCGGCCTGAATTTCAAAAGTTTTCTTTGGGTTCACCAGGAGTGCCGCGCCTTGAGACACTTCAGGAATAGCAGACACATCAGAGGATATCACAGGCACGCCCATTCCCATAGCCTCCAACACGGGCAACCCAAAGCCCTCCCACAAAGACGGAAAAGCAAACACTTTTGCCCCGCTCATCAGGGCTACTTTTTCTTCATGACTCACATACCCAATGTAACGAATACAGGAACCGCATTTTGCATCCTTAATGGCGCACATAGTGGCATCATATTTCCAACCCTTAGATCCGGCTATCACCAACTGCCAGTCCTTCCATTTTTTCCAATTAGAATTCACAATCGCATCAAAAGCCTTAATCAACCCGGGAAGATTTTTGCGCGGCTCTATTACGCCTATTGAAAACACATAATTTGGCGCTAACTTGTATCTATTTGTCACCTGTTGCGTTTCTTGTTTGGTCAGCCGCTTCTCTTTGGCAAACCCTTCATACACCACCGCAACTTTAGCATCCGGCACACCAAAAATTTTCTTTACATCCTGCTTAGTGCTGTGAGACACAGCAATTATTTTACGTGCTCGTTGCATGGAAGATGGTACAAGTATTTTTTTAGAAAAATCCTGGCCTTCAGGAAACCATTCCGGATGTTTGTAGATAGCTAGATCATGTACTGTAACCACTGATGGTCGTTTGTATCCGTACGGAATAATATTTGCTGTGGCATGAAATACATCTAAACGGTCACGCTTCAGCTCTGCCGTAATCAAAAGATGTGAGTAGCCAAACGGTAAGTACTGCTTATACCGACCAAACGGAAAATGCCTGATCCTGACATTCGGTAGATTTAAAAATTCGGTTGGCTCAGGATAGGTATGATCAAAATACAACACGTACTCATTTTTCTTATCCACTTTGAGTAAGTGTTTGACCAAATAATAAGTGTAATGTCCTATGCCGGCTTTTTCCCCCCGCTCCGGGTTGAGAATAGTTCGGCAGTCTATCCCAATTCTCATGCCCCGGAGTATATCACAAACTCATCCAAGCCTTGAGTACCTGTTGTACTCGGGTGGATTCTTCCAGATTCCGTGGGGTAATTCGTAACAACTTCTCTGGTGAACTGGTTCCAAATACCAGTTGAATCTGCTGCTTGTTCACACCCAGCTCCTGCGCCAAAAATTCCACCACCTCCCGGTTAGCTTTCCCATCTTCTGGAGGAGCTTGGACTTTTACCTTTAGACGGTTGCCCAGTTTCCCAATTATTTCATTCCGCTCAGACCCAGGAACAACTTTTACAGGCAAGCTCAAACTTTTTTCCATTACATTGATTTTGGCGCAGAGATGCCCATCATACTTAAGGCGTTGCGCAAGACAATCTGCGTGGCTCTAATTAAAGCGTAACGTGAAGGATTTACTTTTTCGTCTTCTATCACTCTACACTTAGCATAAAAAGCGTGAAATAAGCGTGCTACTTCTATACTATACTGAGGTAAAGCATGCACACCAAAATCTTGGCCCATTTGTTTCAACAAGTCAGGATATTGCAGCAGGTGTTTAGCTAAGGCCAACTCAGCTTCTGCATGCAGATCAATCTGTGTGACGGTGGGTGCTTTTTTGATTTGTTTCAAGATAGAAGAAATTCTAGCGTGAGCATATTGGACGTAATACACGGGATTTTTTTCGTTTTTTTCTTTGGCCAGTTGTAAATCAAAATCCATGTGCGTGTTAGACGCATACATCAAAAAGAAAAACCGTACCGCGTCTATCCCAACTTCATCAATCACCTCTTCAATAGTAATGAACTGTCCTTTCCGTTTGGACATGCGCACCTCCTCACCGTTTTTCATCAAACGGACCATCTGCATAATCAAAATATCCATGCGCGGTTTTTCCTTGAACTGTCCGGCCCGACTCAAAGCTTCCACCGCTGCTTTCAAACGACCAATGTATCCATGATGGTCTGCACCAAGTAAATTGATAGCCCAAGTATACTTACGCACATGAAATTTATTCCAATGATACGCCACATCAGACAAAAAGTACGTTGTCTCTCCGTCAGATTTAACTAACACTCTATCTTTATCATCACCAAAGTTAGTGGTACGCATCCAAGTCGCGCCGTCTTGTTCATACACAAGCTCAGCTTCCTTCAGGAAGCTGAGCATTTCCTGTATTTCCCCTGTCTTATAGAGCGACGCTTCAGAAAAATATTCGTCAAACTTAATACCCATCTTGTCTGTGATCACGCGCTGAATATCTTTCAGCATGTGTTTCAAGGCCTTGGTCTTTAGACCCGCTTTCAGTTTGGTCAACTCCTGCACGGAGGTCTTGGTGTGCGTATCTAGTTTCAATGCTTTGACCAGGTCAGAAATATATTCGCCTTGGTATAAATTTTCGGGAAAGTCGACCTTCATGCCTTGATCAATCAACCAACGCCTGATCACAGATTCAGCTAACGTCTCTATCTGCACACCTCTGTCATTCACATAATATTCCCGTTGCGCTTTTGCACCCAAGACCTTGAGTAAGTTCACCAGCACGTCACCGGTAAAGCCTCCTCGGCCATTCGCAAATGTAAGCGGCCCAGTAGGGTTGGCAGAAATAAACTCCACCAGAATTTTTTGCCCTTTGAACAGATCAGTTGATCCGTATTTTTTATCTTGCTCCAAAATTTCAGTCACCGTGGTCACCAAAGCGCCTGAGGTCAGGAAGAAATTTAAAAAACCCGGTGCCGCCACTTCTACTTTTTCAAAAACTTGGGTCGATCTGCTCGGGCGCATCACATCCTCTGCTATCTGTTTTGCCAAAATCAGAGGGGAGGCGCGCAGGACTTTGGCTAACCGTAAAGCCACAGGCGAAGAATAGTCGCCGTGAGTTTTTACATCAGGTGTTTCAATCTGCTCAACCAGTCCAGCCAACAACAATTCTGTGGCCGTCCAATCCGTACCCGGCCACATGCCTTGAGCATGTAAGCGTTGTATAGATTCCAACAGCTGTGTAGCGACTAAAGATTTCATTGACTTAGTATATGGGGTTTTATGTGTGGTATCAATGGCGACCGCGGCTGGGCATACAAAATCCCCTGATCACTCTAGGTAACCACCCGACTGGCTGGGGTCTGACGGCAGTCCCGTGGGTAGGTAGGCTCAGCCCGCTTTTTTCATCACCCGTTGAGCTTGTCATGGGTGGGAGATTCTTTTCACCTGCCTCACAATCTCCTCCCTCTTCTCCTGTACCCTCACATCTACAGCATGTGCTATTTCATGGTGTTGTGTGCATAAGGGAGCAAGAAACAAAGGGTTGTGACTGGGGTTGAGTCCAAACCTGGTAGTGTGATGGATGTTTGAAGCCTTGTTGGTACAGTATTTGGCCTGGACCCCATATACTAGACAGACTTACCAAGGAGACGGCATGATCAACC